>JAKACQ010000006.1:0-86454 GCA_021821285.1 Pseudomonadota bacterium | reverse complement strand
GCTGCGGGTGCGCCGAGGCCGCCATGATAATCTCCACCTTGTCCCCATTATTCAGGAGGCTGCGCAAAGGCACGTAGATGTCGTTGACCTTGGCCGCCACGGCCTGATCCCCCACATCCGTATGCACGGCATAGGCAAAGTCCACCGCCGTCGCTCCGCGCGGCAGGCTGAGAATCTTGCCTTTGGGGGTGAAGACATAGACTTCGTCGGGAAAGAGATCGAGCTTGACGCTCTCCAGAAACTCCTGGGAATCTCCGCCCTGCATCTGAAGTTCCAGTAAACGCTGCAACCAGGCGCGCGCCTGGACTTCGGCATGCGCGTTATTGGTGCCCGTCTTGTAGAGCCAATGGGCCGCCACTCCCGCCTCGGCCACCCGGTGCATGTCCTCCGTGCGGATCTGGACTTCGACAGGGTGCCCGAAAGGACCGAGCAGCACCGTATGCAAGGATTGGTAACCGTTGGATTTGGGGATGGCGATATAATCCTTGAATCGCCCCGGAATCGGCCGGTACAGGCTGTGAATGATGCCGAGAACGCGGTAACAGGTATCCACGTCGGCGACGATGATCCGAAAGGCGTGCAAATCGTGGATATCGCCGAAAGACATGCCTTTCTTCTGCATCTTGCGATAGATGCTGTAGACATGCTTCTCACGCCCGCTGACCTGCGCGGCGAAGCCTTCCTGGCGGAGGCGATCCTCCAGGGCGTGCTCGATCTTCTGGACGGCCTCCTTGCGGTTGCCCCGCGCCGCCTTTACCGCCTCATTGAGGGTATGCCAGCGCTTCGGATACAGATGGGAGAAGGCCATCTCCTCCAGCTCGATGCGGATGGCGTGAATCCCCAGACGTTGGGCGATGGGGGCGTAGATATCCAGCGTCTCCCGGGAAATGCGCCGCCGTTTCTCCGGTTTCATCACGCCCATGGTGCGCATGTTGTGCAAACGGTCGGCCAGCTTGATCAGCACCACCCGGATATCGCGCGACATGGCCAGGAACATCTTGCGGAAATTCTCCGCCTGCGCCTCTTCGCGGGTCTCAAAGCGCACCTGACCGAGTTTACTGACTCCGTCCACCATCTCCGCCACTTCCGACCCGAAACGCTCCACCAGCGTTTCCTTGCTGATGTTGCAGTCTTCGATGACATCGTGGAGCAGCGCCGCCTGAATAGTGAAGATATCCAGTTGCAGTTCGGCCAGAATGCAGGCCACCGCCACGGGGTGGTGAATGTAGGGCTCGCCACTGCGTCTGAACTGCTCTTCATGCGCACTGGCCGCCAACGCATACGCCTCGTGCGCGCGCTCCACCTCGGCGGGGCTCATGTACTGCTGCAGCAGGGCCCGCAATGGCGCGCAAGGGTCCTCCAGCGCCGGAGACACCGGCGGCAGGCGCAGCACCTCACCAACCTCCGATCCCAGAGGCAACTGAGGCACGAGCGCGCCTAGTTCGCTTTCACTCGCCAGCGACATCCTCAGCTCCAGCCGTTTCCCGGTGGATCGCACCGGGGAAGTTCGGCAACGGCGGCGGCATTTGCTGATCGAGAATCGTGCGGCCCACCTTGCCCGCCGCCACCTCGCGCAATGCGATCACCGTATTTTTATCGCGCCCCGGCTCCACTTCCGGAATCGCGCCGGAAGCCAGTTGCCGCGCGCGCCGCGCCGCCACCAAGGTCAATTCGAAACGATTATCCACATGACCCAGACAATCTTCCACCGTTACTCGTGCCATCGTGTTTTCACCTTATCCATCAGACTAGCCAATACCCAAAAGACCTCGTAACCGCTCATGCTGTGCGTGCTGCTGATGACCACACCGGAGATGCTCCGCATGAACGATGCTCTGCAAATCGCTCAGCGCATCTTCAAAATGGTCATTCACCACCAAATAATCAAACTCATCATAATGCAACAACTCCTCACGCGCCGCCGCCAGCCGCCTTTCGATCACCGCCTCCGTATCCTGACCACGACCACGCAGGCGCGTCTCCAGCGCCGCTACCGAAGGGGGCAGGATAAAGATACTGATCATCTGCCCCCGCAAACGTTCCCGCACCTGCCGCGCACCTTGCCAATCGATCTCCAGCAGACAGTCGATTCCGGCAAACAACTGGTTCTTGACCCACGCTTCGCTGGTGCCATAGCCGTTGCCGTGGACCCGCGCGTATTCCAGAAATTCGCCCCGCTCCGCCATCGCGGAGAAGGTTTCCATGCCGACGAAGTGGTAATCCTCCCCTTCCGTTTCACCGGGCCGTGGCGGGCGCGTCGTGTAGGACACCGAGGTGCGCAGTTGCGGAGTCGTCTGGACCAGCGCCCGCGCCAGGCTGGTTTTGCCCGCCCCGCTCGGCGCCGAGATCACCCACAGGACACCGTGCTCGCCCCCGCCGCTCATGACGGCTTCCCGGTGCGATCCGCACGCAAGAGACTATTCCACATTCTGCGCCTGCTCCCGCATCTGTTCGATCAGCACCTTCAACTCCACGGCCGCGAGGGTGATCTGACTGTCAGCGGCCTTGGAGGCCAGAGTATTCGCCTCTCGATTGAGTTCCTGGATCAGAAAGTCGAGACGCCGGCCCACCGCTTCCCGACGCCGCAAGATCTGTCGCAACTCCGTCAGGTGGGTATCCAGCCGATCCAGCTCTTCCGCCACATCCTGGCGCTGCAGATAGAACAACAGTTCCTGCTCCCAGCGCGCCGCGTCCACCTGCAGCGCCAGGTCCTGCAGACGCGCCTGCAACCGCTCGCGCAGCGCGGCTTCCAGCGCGGGCAGTTGGGCGCGTACCGCACCGGTCTGCCCGGCGATGGCGTCCAGTCGAGCCAGGAGGTGTTGCGCCAGGGCAGCGCCCTCCCGCTCCCGGGCGGCCTGCAGTTCGGCCAGCGCCTGATCCAGCAACCGGAGCACCTCCGTCTCCAGCGTTTCCATATCGCTGCCCGCAACCTGCACCATCCCCGGCCAGCGCAGGGCTTCCAGCGCATTGAACGCCGAGTCCGGCACCTCCCACATATCCGCCAACTCCGTGTAGAGCCCGCGCAAGTCCATGGCCAGAGCCGTATTCAGACGCAACGACCCGCCCGCCGACGGCTGAAAGCGCAACCACGCATCGACCCGCCCGCGCGTCAGCAGTTTCTGGATGCGGGCGCGCACCGGCGTCTCCAAGGCCCCCATGCCCTCCGGCAAGCGCAGTCCAAGCTCCAGAAAACGATGATTCACCGTACGCAGCTCCCAGGTCAGTCCTCCCCAAGGACCATGACTCTCGCCGCGCGCAAACCCGGTCATACTGCGTATCATGTTGTTTGCTCCCAAGCCCGCACCGCCCTGCGGGGATCGCAGGCGCCATCCGGCCAATTTAGCATAAGGCCGGTCATCCGGCGACCTCTGCGCAGGGGCGCGAAGCCGTCGCGCCAAACCGCTTCCTTGACACCGCCGATCTCCCGAACTAAACCTAAAGAGCTGCGTAAAAAAAGGGGCCGCCGACCCCTATCACCGACTGGACAAACCAGGCCATACAGCATAACTGCGGGAGTGTGTCACATGGTAACGACTCAGGAACTACTGTTCGAGTGGGATGTGTGGAAAGCGCAGGCGCGGGCGTCGGGGGTTGCGGAGGATCTCGCCGAATTGGGCAGAAAAATCATGCGCGACGCCTATATGCAACGCTGGCCGGAAGAGGTGCTTGGCGACTGCGGCTGGAACGATGACGGCTTCGGGATGCTGGCCTTGGCGCGGGGCAAACCCGCCGAGGCGCGCCGCGATTGGGAGCGGTTATATGCACGCTATCATCGGCGGCCCGTGTGCTCCATTGAACCCACCATGCAGCAGCGTGCGCGTGCCCTGGTGAAGGCCTCAGCGCCGAACCTTGCGCGCGGCGGCCGCGAGCGGGGGGACGCCAGGCCCTGAGCGCAGGCCGTCCCGGGAGCGCCCGGCCAAGTCAGCGGCGGGAGGTCGCATTCGGTATCCCGCCCGGCGGTAGAGCGGGGTCTCCCCGCGGTTGGCGTGCGTCCGCCGGGGTCCGTCCCCACGCTACTGGGTCAACCCCGCATACAGCATGGGCAGACGTTCCGGCAAGCGTTCCACATGATCGATCACCTGATAGTTGCGCGCCCCGAAGATCCGCGACACATATTCGTCCGCGTGCGGGTCCAGACTCAGGCAGTAGGTGATCACACCATCCCGCCCCAATTCCTCCACCGCCCGTTTGGCATCGTAACGCAGATACTGGGGATCCCGCACATCGATATCCGCCGGCTCACCATCGGTGATGACCAGCAGCAGCTTCTTGCTCTGCCGCTGCTGGCGAAGATAGTGTCCCGCGTGGCGCAGCGCCGCCCCCATGCGGGTGGAGAGCTTGCCCGTCATGCCGGCGATACGGCCCATGGCCACATCGCCATACGCCTCGTCGAAGTCTTTGAAGCGGTAGTAAGCCACGTCATGCCGCCCGTCGGAATGGAAACCATGGATGGCAAAGGGATCGCCGATACGGTGCATGGCATCCGCGAGCAACGATGTCGCATCCCGGGTGAGCTGGAGAACCGTATCTTCCGAACCATAGACCGTGTCGTTGGTGGATTCCGATAAATCCATCAATACCAGCACACCCAGGTCACGCACCTTACGCAGATTGCGCAGGTGGATGCGGGTGTCCGGGGCCAGTCCCATGCGGATGTCGACCAGAGCGCGCACCGCCGCCTCCAGATCGATCTCATCGCCATCTTCCTGTTTGCGCAGCCGCTGCACCCCTTGCGGCTGCAAAGCCTCGATCAGGTATTTGAGGCGGCTGGAGACCGGTTTGTACTTGTCCAGCACCTCACGCACGATGCTCCTGTCGCCGACCCTGGGGCGACGCTCCAGCACCGTTGCCCAGTGGGGGCGACTGGTCTGAATCTGATAATCCCACTCCGGATAGTGGTAGGGGTCGGAAACCGGCTCCTTGCCTTCCATCTGGTTGTAACTCAGTCCCATATCCTCATAGGGGAAAAGCTCGGATTGCAGCACCCAGACCTCCTGGGCGTCGTCACCGGCCAATTCGGTATCCACCTCATTGACCATTTCCATGACGTTGACGTATTTCCGCACCTGGGCGCCGGGGAGGATCGTCGCTTCATTTTCCCAGTCCACCTCTTCAAACTCCCAGATATAGCGGTTGTCATCCCGATAGGGGATGTCCGGGATATCCGTGCGGGCATGGAAAGGTATCCCCTCTTTCCGCAAGCTGTGCGCGAGACGCACGCCCAAATCCCAGGAGAGTTGCGGGTCTTCCCAGCGCTCCTCGGCCTCCAGAAAGGCTTGCCGCCCTTCCCGCACCCACGGGTGGTCATCCTGATAAGCCGGATCGATCATCGCGCGCGCCAAGCGGGAGAACAGGTGACCGAGGCTGGCCACCGGCCCCGCGATGGCCGTGTGAAAAGGTAGCCAGATGGCCCGAATCCCCGGAAAGGCGCGCATCGCCAGCGCCTCGACCCGGGCGTCTTCCAGCAGACCGATGACCGCCATCTGCTCGGGATTGAGCGCCTCCGCGGAAATAGCCCTCGGCAGGTAAGCGACGTGCGCTGCCGCGTGGGCGGCGACGGCGCGATAGCGGGTCATGCCATCGATGCCTTCCCAGTCGTCATAGGCATCGGGGATATGGATGAAGATGCCTTCGATGAAGGGCCGGTAACCTTCGCGGTCTTCAAAGTCGCCGCTGGTGGGGCGCAAAAAGAAATCCCGCCCCCACAAGGCCCGCAAATACATCCGCAGACGTCGCTGGATGTCGACGAAGAGGGTCCCTTTACGCTCCTGCTGGAGCATGGCCAGCGCTTCCGGACTTTTCAGGGAAAAGTAGGCGATCTGCGCCTCGAAATCCGTGCGGTGCGCGTGCGCGCCCCACAACGCCCAGCGGCGCAGCCCCCCCAGGGTCAGATAACCGAAGAGCTGATCGATATGTTCCAGCATCGGCCGCACCGCGCGGGGCACCTGGGCCAGCAGGCGGTCCAGCATACCGAGGTAACTTTTGAAGAGTTCCAGATCGGCCAGACGGTTGGCCGCCGTCGGGCTGGTGGACACGACCGCCTCCAGCACCGCGCCACTGGTCTTGGACGCCATTTTCATGACGGCGCTCACCAGTTCCCAGACCGCGTCCTCGCCCACCTCGCGAGCGACCTGCGGCGCCGAATCGAGGTAACTGCTCACCAGTCCGTCACCCTTCCCCAGAGAGCGCATTCCCATGGCGCCATCCAGGTATTGGTCCAGGCCCAAGGGGCTGAAAACCCGGGCCGCCTCCTGCCAGTTACTCTGCAGAACAGCCTGACTGTCTTCACCAAAGGCTTCCAGCAGTTCCGCATAATCTTCCAGACGTTTCATGCGTCCTCCGGGATCGCTACGACCTCTCCACTGCAGGGCGAACGTGAGCACTCAGAAATAAGTGGTCACCGCCGCATCCAGCGCGTCGCGCATGTCGGGGTCGTCCGTGATCGGACGCACCAGCGTCACCCGGCAGGCGGCTTTCGCTTCGACACCCTTGCTGATCAGCGAGCCCGCGTAAACCAGCATACGGGTGGAGATGCCCTCATCCAGACCATGTCCCTTCAGATTACGGGCACGCTCGGCGATGGATACCAGCTTGCTGGCGACGTCCTTGCTGACGCCGGTCTCGTGAGAGACGATTTCCGTCTCTATCTCGTGATCGGGGTAGTTGAAGTCCAGGGCGCCGAAACGCTGCTTGGTGGATTGCTTCAGATCCTTCATGAGACTCTGATAGCCCGGATTATACGAGATCACCAGTTGGAAATCGGGATGGGCCTGCACGAGTTCGCCCTTCTTTTCCAACGGCAGTACCCGGCGATTATCGGTCAGCGGATGGATGACCACGGTGGTGTCCTGACGGGCCTCTACGACTTCGTCCAGATAGCAAATGGCACCCAAACGCGCCGCCATGGTCAACGGACCATCCTGCCAGCGGGTCCCTTGCGGATCGAGCAGGAAACGCCCGACCAGGTCGGAGGCGGTCATATCTTCATTGCAGGCCACCGTAATCAACGGCTTATCCAACTTATAGGCCATGTATTCCACGAAGCGGGTCTTGCCGCAACCCGTGGGGCCCTTGAGCATCATCGGCATGCGCACGCCGTAGGCGGCGTCATACAACTCCACTTCGTCACCGGTAGCGCGGTAGTAGGGTTCTTTCTGGATACGATATTCGGCCAACTGGTCGCTCATGAGATGATTCTCCTCGGACAAATATTCTTGGACAGGGAAATGCGGCACTTGACGGGAGCATTCACGCTATCGGCCACCCGAAGGGTTGGCAGGGAAGGTTCTCGACAAGCGCCGCACCCGCCCGGCGCGAGGCGCCTTGCGGATACGGCACGGGATTTATACCGTCTTGCCCCGATAAACCACCAGAGCGGCGCCCTGGGATTGCTTGTAGTTGTCATAACCGACCAGACGGACGTGGTTATGGGGATTGGCCTTGTGACAAGCCTCCGCCTCTTTCAAGATGCGGTCCACGTCGGTTTCACCGAACATGGGCAGCTTCCACATATACCAGTAGTGATCAAAGGCATTCTCCGGCTCGGTGTGCTCAATAGCCGGGTTCCAGCCCTTGGAGACGATGTATTCGACCTGGTGACGGATTTGCGCCGCGGTCAGGGCGGGCAGATAGGACAAGGTCTCGAACTTCCGGCTCGCCGGGTCGGAGAGACGGGATTGGTAATCCTGCACTTCACTCATAAAAAGCTCCTAGGCATGACGTGCCCGCCGGAGCGGAGATCAAGGCATCCCCGCCGGGGTACACGATAAACGTGCTTACTTGTGGGAGACATCCAGCTTGTCGACCGTATCGAACTCGAACTTGATCTCTTTCCAGGTTTCCATGGCGATCTTGAGTTCGGGGGAGTGCTTGGCCGCCTCGGTGAGGATCGCCTTGCCTTCCTTCTCGACGGGGACGCCGCGATTGCGGGCTTCCACGCAGGCTTCCAGCGCGACACGGTTGGCCGCGGCACCCGCCGCGTTGCCCCAGGGATGGCCCAGCGTGCCACCGCCGAACTGCAACACCGAGTCATCCCCAAAGATGGTGACCAGCGCCGGCATGTGCCAGACGTGAATACCCCCGGAAGCGACCGGCATGACGCCCGGCATGGAGCCCCAGTCCTGGTCGAAGAAGATGCCGCGGCTGCGGTCTTCCTTGATGAATTTATCCCGCATGATGTCGATCCAGCCCAGGGTCGCCTCGCGGTCGCCTTCGAGCTTGCCCACCACCGTACCGGAGTGCAGGTGGTCGCCGCCGGACAGGCGGAGGATCTTGGTCAGCACACGGAAGTGGATACCGTGGTGCGGGTTACGGTCGAGCACCGCGTGCATGGCGCGGTGGATGTGCAACAACAGGCCATTATCGCGGCACCAGTTGGCCAGACCCGTATTGGCGCAGAAACCGCCGGTGATATAATCGTGCATGATGATGGGCGCGCCGATTTCCTTGGCGTATTCCGCGCGCTTGTACATCTCTTCCGGGGTCGGCGCGGTGACGTTCAGGTAATGCCCCTTGCGCTCGCCCGTCTCCCGTTCCGCCTTCTCGATCGCTTCCATGACGAAATCGAAACGCTGCTTCCAGCGCATGAAGGGCTGGCTGTTGACGTTTTCGTCGTCCTTGGTGAAATCCAGGCCGCCACGCAATCCCTCATAGCAGGCGCGACCGTAATTTTTGGCCGACAGCCCCAGCTTGGGCTTGATGGTGCAGCCCAGCAGCGGACGACCATACTTGTTCATGATGTCGCGCTCGACCTGAATGCCGTGGGGTGGGCCACCGCAGGTCTTGACGTACGCGATCGGGAAACGCACGTCTTCCAGACGCAAGGCGCGCACGGCCTTGAAGCCGAACACGTTGCCGACCAGCGAAGTGAAGACGTTGACCACGGAACCTTCCTCGAACAGGTCGATGGGATAGGCGATGAACGCATAGAAACAGGTGTCATCCCCGGGAACGTCCTCGATCTTATACGCACGTCCCTTGTAGTAGTCGAGATCGGTGAGGAGATCGGTCCACACCGTGGTCCAGGTGCCGGTGGAGGATTCGGCGGCGACCGCGGCAGCGGCTTCCTCACGATCCACACCCGCCTGGGGAGTAATCTTGAACACGGCCAGGATATCGGTATCCTTGACGTCGTAATCCGGTTCCCAATAGGTGTTCCGGTATTCCTTCACACCCGCGTTATAGGTCTTAACGGCCATTTGCCACCTCCATGCAGTTGCCCGACGCCGGCACCCCGGCGCAATCGCTACGTCTGTAGCGATCGTCAGACTATAGTGCGGCATAATCATAAACACTAATCAGTATTTATGATTCTTTTCATAAGCTATAGCAAATACCAATATTGCGCCGCCGGGCAGGACTTCCATCATCATTGGGTATTCACCATGAAGGAGGCGCATGGCACAGCATCCGGTTATCGACTATATATCCGTCGCGTCGGCAACCCGCGTGACTGGCGCTGGCGCGTGATTCACGGCTTAACAAGAAAAACTTTGGAGCGACCTGAACCTTGATGGCGACCCGGTAAGGAGAAACGCGATGCCTAGGTTTTTTCGTATACAACTAATATTGTTGGGTATATTCATGGGTATCGCCACAGCTTTCGCCAATCCGTCGGTGGGTTTTTATTATGGCAACGGTCCGCTCCCTTCCGGTTTTCAGGATTTCGACTGGGTGGTTGTCAACCCCGGACCTGAGCGGCTACCCGGCACGTTCAAGAGTCATCAGACTCCTTTCGCTTACATCAGCGTCGGAGAAACGGTTCCCGGCAACGATGCCTATCACGATCTGCCCAGCAACTGTAGTATGGGTACGGACTCCCATTGGGGTGGAAAAATCATCAATCTGGGCGACGCCAGATGCCGCGCTTACCTGCTCCACAATGTGGTCGACCCCGTCTGGCAAAAGGGGTATCACGCCTTTTTTCTGGATACCCTGGACGCCTACGAACTGGTCAGCAAGACCCCGGGGGCTCTGAGTGCACAACGTCTTGGATTGATCGCTTTCATCAAGGCGTTGAAAACGGCACACCCCGCGGCGCAACTCATCACCAATCGCGGCTTTTCCGTGTTCCCGAAGGTCAGAAAAGATATTGTCGCAGTCGCGGCCGAATCACTCTTCAATGCATGGGATCAGGCCACTCGGCAATATCAGCCGGTGAAGAAAGACACCCGTGAAGCGCTTCTGAAGGAGCTGGACAGGGTCAAGGCTGCTGGCACTCCGGTCATCGTCATCGATTATCTACCCATCAGGATAGGGCGCGCCGACTGGTGGAAAGCGGCGCAAAAGATAACACATCTGGGATTTATCCCTTATGTCACCAACAGCGATCTGACAGCCGTCGGCGCCGGGCTGCGGGAACCCATGCCGCGCCACGTCTTGATGCTTTACGACCGCGGCCAGAAAGAAGAGGATAGTTCCGCTTTCAGCGCAGGGGTTATGCCTCTGGAATATTTGGGTTACATACCCGACCTGCGGCCCTTCAGCAAGCCGGTGCCCCCCGCGCCGCATGCCGGTGAGTTTGCGGGCGTAATCGTCTGGAGTGACGGTGAACCGGTCAAAAATCTGCGTGCTTACCATCAGTGGCTGCAAAAATGCCGTGCCGCGGGAATTCCCGTGCTGTTCGTCGGAAACTTTGCGACCAGCGGTAACGACACCCTGTACAGGGGCTTTGATATGGCCACACCCGGCGACACACTACCGGCCAATGTACAGATCCAGCACCAATCTCCATACCTTGGCTACGAAATGCCCATCCGGGCGCGTGCGCGTGATTTTGTCGGCTTGCGGGCGCCCGCGAACAGCCGGGTATGGCTGTCACTTACCGGTGATGGCGCCACCGAGGACGCTGCCGCCATTACCCCCTGGGGGGGTTACATTCTGGCGCCTTACGTTTTGGAAACCCTGCCTAATCAAGATAGCCGCTGGCTGGTGGACCCCTTCGCGCTTTATCGCGAGGCTTTGCGGCTTCCGCAAATGCCCGTTCCGGACACGACTACCGAAAGTGGCCGACGCTTATTCATGGCTCATATCGACGGTGACGGTTTCGTGAGCCGTGCCGACTTCCCTCCCTATCATATTGCGGGGGAGGTCTATATGCACAGAATCCTGGAGCGCTATAGGCTGCCTGTCACCGGATCCATCATTGTCGGCGATCTCCTGCCCGGTGACCGAGGGCTTTACCCGGCGATGGCGCCACTCGGGGTTAAAATCGCCCGGGCGATATTCAAGTTACCCTATACCGAAATCGGCTCGCACATGTGGTCCCACCCCTTCGACTGGCCGGCTCTGGAGGCCGGTAAAGACTATCCGGACATCAATCTGCCTGTGCCCGGCTATCACTTCAGCCCCTACATGGAAGCGGTGGGCGCCGCGAAATGGATCAACAAACACCTGGCGCCCCCGGATAAAAAGGTAGTGATTGACCAGTGGTCGGGGGACTGTGAACCCGATGCCCAGGTGGTAAGTTTGGCTTATGAGGCCGGACTGATGAACATCAATGGCGCGCCTAGTTACATCAGCAAAAAAGACCCCAGCGTTACCGCAGTGCCTCCGATTGGTATTCATCGGGGGCCGTACCTGCAAGTATTCGCGCCGGATGCCAATGAAGATTATTTCACCAACCAGTGGCTCGGCCCATTCTGGGGCTATGAGAACGTCATCCAGACCTTCGAGATGACCAATACGCCGCACCGGCTAAAACCCATCGATATATACACCCACTGGTACACCGCAACCAAGCTGGCTTCGCTCGCGGCGCTGGAAAAAGTGTACGCATGGGTGTTGCGGCAACCCATTACGCCGGTTTACGTCGACGACTACGCGCGCATCGCGCTTAATTTCTTCACCCTCCATGTGGCGCGTCAGGCGGATGGCTTCTGGATCGGCGATGCCGATGCCTTGCGCGAAATGCGTATGCCCCCGGCGCTCGGTAGACCCAATATCGCCGCCAGCTCTGGCGTGGCGGGTTACAACAGGAGTCCCAATGGTAATTGGTACGTACATTTGGATGGGCGGGGATCGGCCTATCTATCATTGGCTCCGGGGACTGGCGATCAGGCTTATATAGAGAGCGCCAATGCGCCCATCGTTGGGTTTGACCCGATGGGCCGCGGTTTCACGGCGCGGCTTAAAGGATACGTACCCATCCGGATACAACTCAAAAATGCCCAGGGCTGCACCACCACTGTCAATGGCAAGAGCATCGTGGCGAGTGCCCTGGGGGATATCAGGGTGGCCAACCAAAATGCGAACCTGCGTGTCCGTTGTGACAAATCATAACCGTATTGAATCGCCACGACTGGCTGGACCGCTACCATTGCTGCTGTTCTTTGTCGTGGTCTGCACCCTCGCCTTGGCGGTTGCCATCCATTACGGCTGGCGGCCGCAAGGCCGGAACACCACAGTGGCCGTAACCCTGTCACCGCGACTGCAAACCGCACAGATACTCGCTGACAGCGGTCAGTTTGCCGCCGCTCAGGCACAGTTGGCGCCACTGTTGAAAGATTCTCGGAGCGCCATCTTCCGGCGGGTGCGCTGGCTGTCCTGGCAATTCCACTGGGAACAAACCATGAGCCTGCCCACAGGGAGCGCGGCGCGGATCGCGGCATGGAAGGCCCTGCGACGGCGCACCCAGGACATCGTTTCTCTGGGCGGCTGGACGGCGCAGGAATGGCAGACTATCGCCACCCGTTCCGCCGCACTGGGCGATCTCCAATTATCGGCGGACGCCTGGGAGGCGGCGGCGCGATCGCACCCTGAACAGGCCCTCTATTTTCGCCAACAGGCGGCCAGCACGCTGGCCGCCGCTGGAGAGGGTGCGAAGGCCGGAATGATCTATCTCACACTGGCGCCCGTCGAGAAAGATCCCGCGCGACAAAGTCATTTTTTTCTAACCGGGCTGAATCTCATTGAAAGTGCGGCGGGGGCCAAGGCCGCATTAAAGCGGGGTCAAAACACGTTACGCCAGTTGCCGCAACTGGCCAAGGAACGAAATATCGTGCTGCGTATGGCTTCATTGGCCATGGCGGCGGATGAACCGAAGATCGCGGCGAACATTTTATTCTCCGCGTTGTCCGGCGGAACGGTTTCTCCATGAAACTCCTGAAGATATATGGTGTGGCCACACTCCTATTCAGCAGTCTGCTGCCCCTCCTCAGCTTTGCTACCGACTGGTGGGATGCTCCAGGCAGTGTGTCGAAAGATGCCGCGGGATGGTTGCGGGCGCATCGGGCGCGTAATGAGATTGGTAATGCTTTTGCCGCAAATCTGCAGCGAAGTCTCAAGAGTGGAAGGGGCTTGTCTTATCTGGATCAAGGGGGCAGCTCGCCGAGCTGGTATCACCCCCCTCTCGCCGTAGAGCCCTTTCCCGGCGCCTATCACGCAAAACTCTATGATCTCGCTTATCAGGCCTTTTTGCAGAGTCACCAGCTTGAGAATGCCTATCGCGTGGCATGGACCGCGGTGCACAAGAACCCGGACAGTCCCCACTGGCGGAAGCGGCTCATCCGGGTGGCGGCCTGGCTCGGCCAGCGCGAGGAGGAGCTTCGTCAATGGCGCTGGCTGGCAGCCCACGGGGACGCGACCGCGCAAGCCGCTACCGTCACCCTGGCCGTCGCCCTGGCGCGCCCGGATGTCATCGTCGGGATGCTGTCCCCAGCCGCGCGCGATGGAACCCTGAGCGATGCGGACTGGAAAACGCTGATCTTTGCCTATGGCGAACTGGGTCAGCCGAATAAAGCGGTGGCTGACATCAACGCCGCCTTGCGCCACCGCCAGAGCCACTTTCTACTCGAGCAAAAAGCCTACCTGACTTATCAGATGGGCCGGATCGGGCAAAGCCTTGCCGCACTGCAACAGTCCGCCCGAATATATGGATCCATGCCAGCCACCGCGCTGAGAGAAGCCCAATTGCTCGCCATGAAAGGACAATTTTCAGCAGCGATGGCGGCCATGCAGGCCGCCGAGCCTAAGGCCACACTGGGCGATGTGGACTTCTGGCGTCTTTACGCGGTGCTGGCGTGGACGCTGAACGAACATAAGGCCACACTGGCTGCGGAAAAACGGCTGTACCTCTTGGGCGCGGCGAACCGATATGATGTGCAGCGCCTGATCATGCTTACCCAGAACAGCAAGCCGCAAGCGGCCTTCGCCATAGCCCGGCAGGGCTGGCGCCAATTCCGGTCACCCCTCTTCTTTTTTGAAAGTATTTCTCTGGCCGCCAACCAGGCGCATTGGCGCGCGCTCGCCAGGCTACTGAAAGCGATTCCCCGTGGGGACCCTTTAAGCCTAAGGCGGCATCCGGCTTATTGGATCGCCGAGGCCCAACTGGCCATAGCGCGAAAAGATTTACCCAGAGCATTAGCCTACTATGCTCAGGCCCTGGACATCCGTCCGGGAGATACGGCCATTCAAGCCGATTTGATCTGGTTGCTGATCGACCAAAAAGACGAGGCGCTCCTACGGGCGCTATTGATCGGCGACCTTGACCATCCGGGCAATCTCCGCAACGCGCTCATCAACGCCGCTCAGGTTATGCATCGTCCGCAACTCGCGCTTTATCTGCAGAAGGAGAAGGCCAGCGGTCCCGATGCCATCTTGAACCAGGCTGATATTCTGAGTGACAACGATTTGCGCGGAAGGGCGTGGAGCCTGCGACGTCAGGTCGCCGTTGATATGACGCAACACCTCCATCTGCTCGCTCGCGCCCTCGCGGCCGCGCCAACGGGTGGGAACGGCACGCTGCGCGTTATGCTGGCCGCCGCTCGGAAGGGCGACTATCTCCCTGCCATTTCCTGGAGCATGGCCCAAGGACACTGGGATCTCGCCCGGGCGCTCATGCGGACCGACCCCCAACCCGTACCCGACTGGGTCCGTCTCAGTCTCGCCCTGCGGAACCATGATCTCGATGCGCTGGCCACACTGGTGGCGCACCCGCACAGGTTATCCCCCCATGACCTGATCAGGGCCTATGTCATGCTTGGAGATTATGCCCGGGCACAATACTGGGCTTTTCAGCGTTTGCAGGATAATCCGCGAGATCAACACTTACGCCAGCAATATCTGGAGGTGGTGTCCCACAATGCCAGTGCCGTTGCCTTGGGAACCCGTTGGCTCTCTTTCAGTGGATTACAACGTTATGCCACCACCCTCCATGGGAAGCTGTTTATTGGGCCAAACTGGGGACTTCTCTTACGAAGCGCCTATCACTGGCAAACCGCTGACACCGCATCGTTCCTGACGGGCATCCCGGCCAGAGAGCAATCGGCGGAAACCGGCTTTTTTCTGAAAAATCCTTTGTGGCGGGTTCAGGCATACGCGGGCCAGCGTGACGCAATGCGTCATTTCCTCACCGGAGACTTCTCCGGAGAATACGCCCTAGGTGACGGACTCAGTATCCACGGCAGATTAGACCTTCATCGGCGTGCCACCCAAAGTCCTGCCCTGGCCGTTGCGGGCATGAAAAATGACGCGCAAATACAGATCGATCACAACCATGCGGACTGGTCTGAAAGTCTTTATGCGGGCTGGACACGGTACGAAGGACAGGATGGTACACCCGTAGGTACCAGTCGTTTTGGCGGCATTTCCGTAACCTGGCATCATCACTGGGGAAGCTGGGGTTATGCGCTTGGGCCGTTTGCCAATATGTACGATATACATCGCGCCGCGAACGTGACGGGTCTGCTTGCTCAGATTTTGCTCCCAACCGGCCGTGACGTTTCCAATGTGCTGGCGGGTAGTTACGCAGACTATGGTTTCCACTTTTCCCTAGGCTCGGCGGAACCCGCCTTAAACTTTCGCTGGACGCCCTATCTAGCCGTCAGCGTATACAATAACACACTATTCGGCTTCCAATATCTATTCAGCGCCGGTATGCATACCCCCCTATGGGGGCCCGATGAACTGAGCCTGTCTTACAGTCAAGGACAAGGTGGTAACGCGCTTGCACTGAATCAACGGGAAGTCCATTTAAGTTACACCTATTATTTCTCGCCATAGAGAGGGCCTGATATGAAAAAGCTGCTGCTGTCGATTCCCTTGGTTTTAATGCTAGTCGGGTGCGCTAATCTGGACATCAAAAGTGCCAAACACCCCAAATTGGATAAACAGGCCTCCTGGAGCGTGCTGCCCTTCGCCAACAACACCGAAACTCCCATGGCCAATGATCGTGCGGCATCCATGGCGGCCGCGGTTCTCCAGGCCGATGGCGAAACCGTCATTGGCAACCTGCCCAATGACACGCGCACCCAGGAACTGTTGGGCGGAAACTGGAAAAAACGCTATGCAGCAGCTCTGCGCAACGCACACCGCACAGGAGCAAATTATGCGCTCAGCGGTTCCGTGGACGAATGGAATTATCGGGCAGGCATCAACGCCAAAGCCGCCGTAAGCATGACTCTCTGGATTGTGGATGTACACAGTAACAAAATCATATGGCGCGGTGTCGCCAACGCCAGTGGGGGTGGTCTCTCGCAGGCCAGCACCAGTAATCTGGCGCAGCGGATTATAAGTCGTCTCATAGACCGCGCGCTCGATCGATGATGACCACGCGCCGACACTGGATGCCTTGGATAGAGGCGGTTGCCATTCCTATGATGGCACTGGCCCTGTCGTTCGTGTGGCACTCGCGGAATCCGCTTTTTCTCGATGAGTCGTTTCCTTGGCTATGGCTCGCGCCGACACTGGTGGCACTGCGCTATGGGGTCACTCCGGGATTGCTTGCGGTGCTGACGCTCATGACCAGCCTCTTCTGGAGGCCAGAGCCTTCCACAGAATGGCTTCCGGCATTTACCGGCCTGATCCTCCTTACCCTGATATGCGGAGAATATTCGGATGTCTGGACTTCCCGCCGGCGCCGCAGCGAAGCACGTTCAGAGGTTCTCGAAGAACGAATGGCGCGACTGACAGACGATTTATATGTTGCACGCATTTCGCAAGAGCGACTGGAACAAAACCTGATTTATAAACCAATTTCTCTGCGCTCCGCGCTGCAGGAGCTTAAACAAAGCGCCATCGTTTCCGGTGGTACGCTTACCAAGGATCTCGGTGACCAGTTTCTGTATCTGCTCAACCAGACCTGCGGTGTACAGTCCGCCGGAATCTATGTGAAAAGCCATCATCGCACGCCACTAGAAGTGGCGAGGTTTGGCGATCTGGGGCCGTTCCAACCCACAGACCCCGTGTACCTAAGCGCGATCGAACATCAGGAAAGTCGTTCGCTGGTCGATTTGGATCCCGCACAAATGAGACATTACCTAGCGATCTATCTCTTCGACAATGTTCAGCATGGCCATGAGATCATACTTGCCGTATCGGACATATCATTTTTCTCTTTGAACGAAGATAATATTCGAGTCATAGGGGTCATCTTTCGTTATTTCTGTAACCACAATATGGCTATAGAAAAGGGTCTGGATATCCTTCGCGAATGGCCGGACTGTCCGGATGATTTCGCAGTGGAACTCACCGTGTTGGCAGAATTAAATAAGCAGTACCAGGTAAAGAGCACGCTCCTGGTTTACACACTCCATCCCGATGAACACTCAGAGTCACTCTCCAGACATCTCTGCACGTTGCGCCGGGGTCTCGATATCGTATGGCGATACACTACGGAGAAATCGGTACGGATCATCTTCCTGCTGCCCTTCTCCGGTGCGGCAAGCATTGACGGTCATATGGCACGGGTGAGCCTGGAAATGAACGATCGCTTTGGTGAAAGTTGGCAGACACACTGTACCTCCATCCATGATTACACCGTTGGCGGTCAAAGTCCGGCCGCGCTTCTCCACACGATCCTGTCAGCAGAGCGTGTCCCATGAGCTTGCACTTTGATGTTTTGTATTCCATACCTTATATCATATACCTCCTTACTGGATCCTTAATTGCTTTCATCCTATATCCACGACATGAGAAAAGACAGAATTATTTTGTCATAATGATCACGATTTTTCCCAGTGTTTTTATTCCATTTTTCGGCCCAGTTATTGCCATTATTTATGCCCTATATTTTAGAATAGTAGAGCATAGGATAATACGATCCGCCACCCAGGCGGTGGTTATTCCAGAATATCTTGGTGAGCTACCGTTGGAATTTTCGGGTACCGCGATGGGCAGCATACCGGCACGTTTACGTTTTTCGATCAATGACAGCGAACGCATCCATGCCATATCTCAAATTACGGAAGCTCAGTACAGTGAGCAATACCGGTTGTTGCGCAGCGCACTCAGCGACCCAGCGGAGGAGGTCCGTCTACTGGCCTATAGCGCGCTAGATCTACGCGAACATAAAAACACCATGCTGCTGATCAACCTGGAAAACCGGCTGAAAGAAAACAACAATCCCACCGTCCGCCAAACCCTGCTTGAACACCAAGCTTGGATCGAGTGGAATATTGCCCATCAGCAATCGCAGGAGATCGGAGTAAGCACGTTTTCTGCCCAGAAAAACATCTCTCCTGTGGACCCCGGCACCCCATCCGAGTATGGCAGCGCGTCAATGACTTTTCTGCACGGTTTGCGCGCTCTGGAATGGGGGCAACTCCAATTCGCTGCCGCGCTCTTTCTGTTGGCGCAAAAAAAGGGGATTCCGGAAATTGTTATTGCCCCATATCTCGCGATAACGCGATACCGGCAAGGTGAGTTTACTGAAGTGAGCACTATATTTAATCGCCTCGGGGCACTCCGCCTTTCACCACGCTATGGGGCCAGTGCCCTGTTCTGGCAGGATGCCCATAAATGAAAAACGATCCATCGTCCAGGCCCCTCGATGTACTGTTGCTCCTCGAAGGAACTTACCCCTATGTGCAAGGCGGTGTTTCTTCATGGGTGAATCGACTTTTACATGGTTTTCCAAACCTACGCTTTGGGGTGATCTTTCTGGGCAGCGCCCGCAATGATTATGACGGCAAAAAATACGTCATAGCGGATAACGTGCTGCACTACGAGGAGCACTTTCTGTATGACGCGCAATATATGCGCGCTCCCCGGCAGCCATCGCACGCGGCGCCCGACATAGAGAGAATCCGCGCCGCCCATGCGAGTTTCCGGCAGGATTCCCTGTCGGAGGCATCCGGCATAGACATACAAAATCTTATCGATGGCATGGGTACCACTGAAAAACAGTTTATGCACAACCGCGCCATCTGGGACTTCTTCCTGGAATCCTACCAAGCCATCGAGAACAAACCCGCCTTCATCGATTACTTCTGGACACTACGCGGGATGCACTCTCCACTATGGTTACTGAAAAGGATTGTTGACAATGCGCCAATCGCAAAGATTTATCATAGCGCATCCACGGGTTATTCCGGTTACTTGGGTGCTTTGCTCGCACATAGTCAGAAGGGAACTTTGATTGTTTCCGAGCATGGTATTTATACCAAAGAAAGGCGTATCGATCTTATGCTTGCACAATGGATCCACGATAAAGGCCGATTTCTTGGAAGAGGAGATACCGTCGGCCACATCCGAGATCTCTGGATTCGCTTTTTTGAGATTTTAGCGCGAGTCGCCTACCAGGAGGCCCATCATATCGTCAGCCTATACGCCGGCGCGCGCGATCTGCAAATCAAGGACGGCGCCCCACTCGCCAAGCTTTCCACGATCCCCAATGGCGTTTCCGTTTCCACTTTCTCCCCCGCCCGTCATGCATTTTCTGATACCGGAAACATTATCGCCTTCATCGGTCGTGTCGTACCCATCAAGGACATCAAAACTTACATTCGTGCCGTCAGACTGCTGACCGATCGCGATCCCGACATACGCGCTTGGATCGTCGGCCCCGAAGAAGAAGATCCAGAGTATTTCCGGGAGTGTCAATTACTCATCCGACACCTGCGATTAGACACACAAGTGCAGTTTCTTGGTTACCGGTCCACCGTGGAGATCCTTCGCGGTATCCGTCTGAGCGTCCTGAGCTCGATCAGCGAAAGTTTACCTCTCGCGGTGCTCGAAAGCTTTGCCGCCGGCATACCCGTCATCGCCACGGATGTCGGCTCATGCCGTGAACTGATTCTGGGCAAATCACCTGAGGACCGGAACATAGGTGCGGCAGGAGAGGTTGTCGCAATCGCCAATCCGAATGCGCTGGCGGTCTCCATTGAAAAGGTACTGTATCATCGTGAGATCTGGACAGAGATGAGTTCCGCCGCGATCGCGCGCGTCGAACGATTCTACCAGGAAAATCACATGTTCGCCGCGTATCAGACGCTGTACGGACTGAAGGGAAAGGACAAGACATGGCAGGAATAGGCTTCGAACTGCGCAAAATTCTACGTCATGACAGTTATTTCGACCTGCTTCAAGGGTACGCTTATGCGGGAGTGATTGCCTCCGGGCCATGGATATTATCCATTGTCGGGGTTTTACTGATGGGCGTTCTTTCCTTCACCATGACCTCCAATCATCTGCCAGTCATTCAATTTCAGGTATCCGTCACCTACTTGATTGCTTTTTCTCTGATTCTTACGGGGTTTGGTCAGTTGATCTTTACGCGATTCATGGCTGATATTCTTTTTGCGCGCCACCAGACGCTGATTATCGGTGTGCTGATGACCATGCTGACGCTTACCACCCTAGTGGCCACACTATTCGCGTCAATCGTTGGTATATTATTTTTCAAAAATGTGCATGAGAGTTATCTCATTCTCATGGAGACCGGCTTCGTGGAGCTTTGCAATATCTGGATACTGACCATTATGGCCAGCAGTATAAAAAACTATAAAGGACTACTGATTTCCTATTTTATCGCCTACGCAAGCGTGGTTGGTACCGGCATCCTACTACGGCATTACGGTCTTGACGGATACCTGCTGGCTTTTGATATTGGGCAATCGCTCCTGCTCCTGTCTCTGGGTGCGTTAGTGATCCTCCAATATCCGGGGCCAGCGGATTTGTCTCCTGCATTATTCCGTCATCGAAAACTATTTTGGTCACTCGTACCTATCGGCTTTATTTTTAACCTGGGTATCTGGGCAGACAAAATCATGTTTTGGTTTTATCCGGATACCAGTGGTCCCATTATTGGTCCGCTGCGGGCGTCCCCCGTGTATGATGTTCCTATTTTTCTCTCTTATCTTCTCATCGTTCCAGGGCTTGCGGTTTTTCTCATGCGGCTGGAAACGGACTTTGTCGAGGCTTACGACAACTTCTATGGCGCCATTCGCGATGGGGCCGTTTATGCGGAAATCACCCTTGCCAAACAGGCCATGATCGAGGCTGCACGACGCGGATTTCTGGATATCGCCAAAGTCCAAGGCGCGGTAGTCCTTTTGGGCATCGCCTTCTCGGCGCAAATTTTAACCACTCTGGGATATTCTCAAGACTATGTCAGAATATTTGAATTTGACATTATCGGAGCCAGTCTGCAACTTTTGCTTATGAGCATTCTTAATGTTTATTTTTACCTCGATCGACGTGGAAGAATATTTTCTCTCGTCAGTGCTTTTTTAATAGGAAACGTGATACTCACTGGACTGACTCTTTGGATAGGACCATTTTTGTATGGAGCAGGGTTTATGTTCTCTCTTCTCATCACCGACATGATCGGCCTGGGACTACTGGACCGTGATTTCGCAGAAATAGAATATGAAACCTTTATGAAAAATGATTACAGTTAACATTTATGAACACCATTAAAAAAGTCCAAGAGGTACCTGAATGATGGCATCCAATCTTGGATCTGCACCAATTCTTATCACGGGCGGCGCCGGGTTTATTGGCTCGCATACCGTGGATCTATTACTCGAATCCGGTTGTCAAGTGCGTGTACTGGATAACCTTTCCTCAGGAAGCCGGGGCAACTTACCCAGGAGCAGCCGGCTGCAGCTCATTCATGGTGATATCCTCGACCGAAAAACCGTGCAGATCGCCACCGAAGGCGTCAATCATGTGCTCCATCTCGCAGCGCAGGTGTCTGTACAAAAAAGCGTCGATAATCCCATTCAGTCCTGCCAACAGAATATTTTGGGATTTCTGACCATTCTAGATGCCGCGCACAAGGTCGGTGCGCGTCTGGTTTATGCGTCATCCGCAGCCGTATATGGCGAACCCATCGAACTACCGATCAAAGAGACCCATCCGCTCAGTCCCATTTCTCCCTATGGGTTGGAGAAAGTCACCAATGAACAATACGCATCCCTCTATACCCGCCTGCACGGCACATCGCAGCTTGGGCTGCGTTACTTCAATGTTTACGGTCCCCGACAGGATCTCACCTCCCCCTACAGCGGGGTAATTACCAAGTTTATCCATATGCTTCTCGCGGGCCGGTCTCTGACAGTGCGTGGCGATGGCTTGCAGGAACGGGATTTCATTCATGTCCGCGATGTCGCGCGGGCGAATGTTGCCGCATTGTCGAGTGATTACGTCGGGGTACTCAATATCGCCGGGGGGCAGGCTATCACGATCCGACAACTGACGGAGGTCATGACACGGATCCTCGGAAGCGCAATCGTACTGAGTCACACACCCAATATTCCCGGCGATATCCGCCACTCGGTCGCGCAAAATGGGGCGATGATTAAACGCCTGGGGAAACCGCAAGTCACTCTGGAGGAGGGGCTTGCGGAACTTATGCAGGAGATGATCCAAACCAAGCAACCCCAAACCACCGGGTGAAATATCGCTGTTTCGCGGAATGCGGCGATGCGCTCTTGGCGCTGCCCGGACAGCGTGCCAGAATCAGCACGATGAACCCTCCTCTCCATTTGACGGTTGTCGCGCTGTGACCATCCACCATCCTCTGCGCAGCGTGCTCAAGGTGGGCAGCAATACCATGGTGTCGCGGTTGCTGGGCTTTGCCCGCGACGTGATACTGGCGCGGCTCTTCGGGGCGGGCGAAATGGCCGATGCGTTTTTCGTCGCCTTCCGGGTCCCGAACTTATTCCGGCGCATGTTCGGTGAGGGGGCGTTTTCTCAGTCATTCGTCCCGGTGCTGGGCGAGTATCGGGTCACCCGTTCCGTCGAGGAAACCAGAACTTTTGTCGCGGACGTGGCGGGCTGGCTGGCCCTTACCCTGGCGGTCGTCACCCTCGTCGGCATACTGGGGGCGAGCGCCGTGGTCTATGCCATCGCGCCCGGTTTCGTGGACAATCCGGACAAGTTTCACCTCACCGTGGAATTGCTGCGTATCACCTTCCCCTACCTCTTCTTTATCTCGCTGGTGGCGCTGGCGGGCGGCGTACTCAATACCTACGGGCATTTTACCGTGCCCGCCTTCACCCCGGTTTTCCTGAATCTCAGCATCATCGCGGCCGCTCTCTTCTGGGCGCCGCATCTGCACCAACCCGCCCTCGCCGTGGCCTGGGGCGTGTTTATCGGCGGGGTGGTGCAGCTCTGTTTTCAACTGCCGGCGCTGAAGCGGGTCGGGCATCTGCACTGGCCCCGCCTGCGCCGCCGCGATCCCGGCGTGAACAAAGTGCTGCGACTCATGGGACCCGCGGCCTTTGGCGCGTCCGTAGCACAGATCAATCTGTTTCTAAACACCATTCTCGCTTCCTTGGTGGGGGCGAACGTGGTGTCTTATCTGTATTATTCCGATCGTCTGGTGGAGTTTCCCCTGGGCGTCTTTGGAGTGGCGCTGGGAACCGTGGTACTACCGCTGCTCTCCCGGCAGGCCGCGGAACGCTCACCGCAATTCCCGAACACTCTGGACTGGGCGTTGCGTCTCACGTGGCTCATCGGCCTGCCCGCCACCGTTGGCCTGCTCATCCTGGCCCAACCCTTACTGATCAGCCTGTTCCGTTATGGCGCCTATACGGCGGAGGATGCCCGGCAAAGCGCCCTCAGCCTGATGGGCTACGGCCTCGGCATCTTGCCGATCATCGCGGCACGGGTGCTCGCACCGGCCTTTTATGCCCACCAAAATACCCGTACGCCGGTGCGTTTCGGCATGATCAGCATCGCGGTCAACATGGGTATCAGTCTTATGCTGGCGTGGCCGCTGCAACAACTGGGCTTGGCCCTCGCGACAAGCAGCGCCGCACTGGTCAACACCCTTTTGCTCTGGCAGCGCTTGCGCCGCGACGGGCTCTATCAGCCGCAGCCCGGCTGGCCGGCGCTTCTGCTCAAATCCGCCGGATTAGCCGTGATCATGGGCATGATCCTGCTCTCGTTGCGGGGCGATACGGCCTTCTGGCTATCGCTGTCGTTTTGGGCGCGGCTGGTGCACGTGCTGGGCCTGGTGCTCCTCGCCGCCACGGTGTACTTGACCGGTGCCTGGTGGCTGGACATTCATGAACTGCGCGCGCTCTATCGACGGGGGCCGTCTCGTGGCTGAGCCCGACGGACCGCACGGACACGGTGATGCGATCTTCGCCATTCAGCGGCCCGGTAAAGTCAGGATTTTTACCCTGCACGAGGCCGAGATGCTCTTGCCCCTGATCCGTTTCATCACGGCACAGGCCCATGACGCGCTGGCCCCCGTACTGGAATCCATGCAAGCCCGCATGCACCACCATGAAGCCCTGAGTCAGCAGGAAAAACGCTATGAAGCCATCGTCCAGCGCTGGATCAACAAGATGGAACGGCTGGGGGTGGTGGTTTCCGGACTGTGGCTGCTGGATTTCGATACCGGCGACGGCTATCTCTGCTGGCGCTACCCGGAAATGGCGCTCGGCTTTTACCATGGCTATACCCAAGGCTTTGGCCAACGGCGTCCTTTGCCGGAGATATTGCGGGAGCGCCAGCCCGGCTGGGCCGCCTCCGACGAAGGAAAGGCGCCGTAAAGAATGATGCACTGTGGCGCAATCTAGGGTAATCCGCATTTTTACGCTAAGATGTCGGCGTTTTTGCGAATCCGGACCGATCGAAGCGCATGCATTCCTCCCCCATCCTCCATCGTCGCAGCCGCTGCCCCGCCGACGCGCCACAGGCCGTCACCATTGGCAATTTCGACGGAGTGCACCGGGGTCATCAGGCGCTGCTGAACACCCTGCGGCGGAGCGGCCTGCCGACGACGGTACTCACCTTCGAGCCGCTGCCCCGCGAGTTTTTTCTGGGGACGGATGCGCCGCCCCGACTGAGCAGCCTGCGTGAAAAAGTGGTGGCCCTGCGCCAGGCGGGGGTGCGGAGGATACATTGTCTGCCTTTCAACCAATCGCTGGCCAGGCTGCCCGCCGAGGACTTCATCGCCCGGATACTGGTGCGGCAGCTTCGTACCGCCCTGCTCAGTGTCGGCCACGATTTTCGCTTTGGAGCCGAACGTCGCGGCGATCTCGACATGCTCCGCCACTATGGGGAACGCTATGGCTATAGCGTGCAGGAGCAGGCGCCCTTTCTGATAGATGGGGAGCGCGTGAGCAGCACCGGGATTCGCGCCTTTTTGCAGCGCGGCGACCTGGTGCGGGCAGAGACCTGGCTGGGACGCCCCTATGCGCTCTGCGGACGCGTCGTGCATGGCGACCATCTCGGTCGCACACTGGGTTTTCCGACCGCAAACATTTCACTGAATCGCCGCCCGGTGCCGGTACAGGGGATTTTTGCGGGACGCCTCTCGAGTGCGCGGGGGATCTGGCTTGCGGCGATCAGTATCGGCCTGCGCCCTACCGTGGGCGGCAGGCAACCCGTCCTGGAGGCGCACTGTCTCGATGGCAGCCCCGATCTCTACGGACAGAGGGTATCCGTAGAGTTGCGCCATAAGCTGCGGGATGAAGAAAAATATGCGAACCTGGATGCGCTCAAGGCCGCCATTGATCGCGACGTCGCAAACACCCGAAAATTTTTCGCCGAACACCCCCAGGATGCTGAATAATCATGGACTACAAGCAGACCCTTCACCTTCCCAGGACCGATTTCCCCATGCAGGGCAAGCTGCCGGAACGCGAGCCCGCCATCCTCGCGCACTGGCAAGAGCATGATCTCTACGGCGCGTTGCAGAAAGCCCGCGCGGAATGCCCTGTGTTCATCCTGCACGATGGCCCACCCTATGCCAACGGAAAGATTCACATTGGCCATGCCGTCAACAAAGTGCTCAAGGACATCATCAACAAGAGCAAGTTGAGCGAAGGCTATCGGGTGCCCTATGTACCGGGCTGGGACTGCCATGGCCTGCCCATCGAGATTCAGGTGGAAAAGGAACTGGGGCGACCCGGCGAGCGGGTCAGCGCCCAGGCTTTTCGGAATGCTTGCCGCACCTATGCCGAAGGACAAATCATCGCTCAGCGGCAGGATTTTGAGCGTCTCGGTCTCCTCGGGGACTGGGACAAGCCCTATCTGACGATGCACTTTCAGGCCGAGGCGAATATCCTCCGTGAACTGGGCCGCCTGACCGTCAATGGCCAGGTGGTGCGCGGCGCCAAGCCGGTGCACTGGTGCGTGGATTGCGGCAGCGCTCTGGCCGAAGCGGAGGTCGAGTATCAGGATCGCACGAGTCCATCCATGGATGTCGCCTTTGCGGTGGCGAACCCCGCGGACCTCCGTCAGCGCCTGGGACTCACCACCACGGTGGCCGCCGAAGTGGTAATCTGGACCACGACACCATGGACCCTGCCAGCGAATCAGGCCGTTGCCCTGCACCCCGAGTACACCTACCGCCTGCTGCGGGCGGGTCATCGCCACCTGATTCTCGCCGCGGCACTGGCGGAAACGGCGCTCGCCCGCTACGGGCACCCTGAGGAGGCCACCCTCGCCGAATTTCCCGGAGCGGCACTGGAAGGGCTGCTGCTCCAGCACCCCTTCCTGGAGCGCCGGGTGCCGGTCATTCTCGGTCAACATGTCACCCTGGAAGCCGGCACCGGCTGCGTGCATACCGCTCCCGCCCATGGCGTGGATGATTATGAGGCGGCCCGCCATTATCGTCTGCCAGTGGACAGCCCTCTGCTCGGCAGTGGCCGCCTGAAGGACGATCTGCCTTTGGGCTTGGGCGGCATCACCGTACAGGAAGCCGATGAGCAAGTGCCCGCCCTGCTGCGCGAACGCGGGGTCCTGCTCCACGTCGAGAAAATTCGCCACAGCTATCCCCACTGTTGGCGTCATAAGACCCCCCTGCTCTTCCGCGCCACACCGCAGTGGTTCATTAGCATGAGCAATCATCATCTGCGTCAACGGGCCACAGAGGCCATCGACGCGACCCGCTGGATTCCGGAATGGGGCAAGGAACGCATTGCGGGCATGATCGCGCAACGGCCGGACTGGTGCATTTCCCGGCAACGCGCCTGGGGCGTACCCGTCGCGCTCTTCTCCTGTGCCCAGTGTGGTGAGCCCCTGCGCGACGCCGACACCTTCGAGCGCATCGCGCAGGCGGTGGAGGCGGGCGGGGTGGATGCCTGGTTCAACCAGCCCGACCAGGATTTCCTGCCCGCCAACGCCCGCTGCGGCGCGTGCGGCCATGACCATTTCCACAAGGTCACGGACATCCTCGATGTCTGGTTCGACTCTGGCTGCACGCACGCCTTCGTGCTGGAGCAAAGGCCGGAACTACACAGTCCGGCGGATCTTTATCTGGAAGGTTCCGATCAACACCGCGGCTGGTTCCAGTCTTCCCTGCTGGAGTCCGTGGCCAGTCGCGGGCGGGCGCCCTACAAGGCGGTGCTCACCCATGGCTTCACCGTCGATGGCGAAGGCCGCAAGATGAGCAAATCGATCGGCAACGTCATAGCGCCGCAGACAATCATCGATCGCCATGGCGCGGACCTCCTGCGCCTGTGGGTGGCCTCGGAGGATTATCGCGGCGAAATCCCCATCTCCGAAGCCATCCTCAAACAACTCGGTGACGGTTACCGCCGGATCCGTAATACGGCACGTTACATGCTGGGCAACACGAATGATTTCAACCCTGCCAGCGATGCCCTGTCCACCGCGGAATTGCTGGAAATGGATCGGTGGATGCTGGCACGCACGGCCCTGCTGCAGGAGGAGATCCGCGCGGACTACGCGGAGTACCAGTTCCTCCGTGTGCAACAACGCTTGCATCACTTTTGCTCGGTGGAGTTGGGCGGCCTCTACCTGGATGTCCTCAAGGATCGCCTCTATACCACCCCCCAGGCTTCACGGGCGCGACGCTCGGCGCAAACCGTGCTCCGGCAGATGCTCGAGGCGATGGTCGTGTGGATGGCGCCCATCCTCAGCTTTACCGCCGAGGAGATCTGGACCGAGATGGGCGGACGGACGGCACCCAGCGTCTTTTTCGCGCAATATCCAGAAATCGCACCGCCCGCTGACAGCGACGCGCTCATGACGCACTGGGGACGGCTAGGCCAATTGCGCGATGCCGTGAACGCGGCCCTCGAACCCCTGCGCCAGGAAAAAAGGATCGGTTCTGGCCTGGACGCGCGAATCACCTTGTACGCCGACAACGACTGGCAGAATTTTCTCGCCCCGCGCGCGGAAGAACTCCGCTTTCTCCTGCTCAGTTCGGACTGCATCCTGCGCCCCTACGCGGAGCGTCCGGAAGGATGCGATGAGGCCTTCCCCGGCATTGTCATTCAGGCCGCCAGCAGCGATGCCCGAAAGTGCGTGCGTTGCTGGCATCGCCGTCCCGACGTCGGGGCGCATCCCGCGCATCCGGAGATTTGCGGGCGCTGCGTCAAAAATCTCACCCTGCCCGGCGAAACGCGGGAGTGCTGCTGATGCTACGTTATTTATGGCTGTCGCTCGGAGTGATTCTGCTGGATCAGGGCGTCAAACTCTGGTTGAGCCATATCTGGCGGGTGGGGCAAGGAATCGTCGTCATCCCCGGATTGCTCAATTTTCGTCTCGTCCACAATACCGGCGCCGCCTTCAGCTTCCTGGCCGGGGCCGGAGGCTGGCAACGCTGGCTGCTCATCGGCGTCGCGTTCCTGGTGGGGGTGGTCATCGTCGCCATCTTGCGGCGCCTCAAGCCGGGTTCCACCTGGACCGCCCTGTCGCTCGCCCTCATTCTGGGCGGCGCCGTCGGCAACCTCATTGACCGCATCCGTCTCGGTTATGTGGTGGATTTCATCGGCGCCCATTGGGGCAGCCTCTATTGGCCCTACTTCAACATCGCTGACAGCGCCATCAGCATCGGCGCCGTACTGCTCGTCCTCGACGCGTTCCGGCGCCATTGACCGGGGAAACGGTGGCCCCCCCAACAATTCATGACATCTCGCCAGCGGTACGGAGAATTGTCGCTCAAATACGACAAATTCGGTCTCACCGAGACAGGCATCGCTTCCCGATGGTTGTTTTCACGACCATTATTTTTTTGGCACGCGCTTTGCTTACTCTTGCCATATTCCTCAAAACACCGGAGACCGATATGGACAGCACCGCGAATCTTCTGGCTGCATTGCGCCGGGTGCGCAGCTTCCCCACCTATACTTCCTTCATGGCGGGCCACGAGCGGCAACGCATCAAGCGTGAATTGCAGAAGCGATTGCTGCGCTTGCGCCGGCAACGGCAAAACCAGCATCTGTCGAATGCTGTAGCAAAACGGCAACAGTCGGCCGGTGGTTTTTTGCATACCATCTTCCACTAATTTTAGGCGCCTCGACCCTGGGGACACGGCGCCTGCCGGTGCGTGAACATCAGACCGCCGCGCGTTGCACGTCCCTGCCACAATCCTGCAAAAGCTGCCAACGGGCCGCCCACTCCTGCGCCGGATACAGCGAGGCACCCGCCAGGGCCTGTCGAAAAACCACAAAATCCTTCTCCACTTGCTGCAAGACACTCAACCAGCGTCGCAGACGGCCAAGGTCACCCTTGCGTTTGGCGGTCTCAACGGCCTCCTGCGCGATGGCCAGAGCCCGCGGAAAGTCCATGGACTGACGCAACGCGGCCTCCCGGCGCTTCCGCTCTCCGCCTCCCTCCCGGTCGGGGATACGGGGCACACGCTGCTGCCACTCTTTGAGCAACTCCAAAACCTGCTTGTCTAAGTCGGCGCGGAGTTTTTCCACTATGCCGCCCAGCATTCGCGCGCTTTTGGCGCGCCGATCCTCGTGCCGCAGACGCGCCTGATGACTGAGGGTATAGGCCAGATCCCGCTCACCCACCAGACCGTCGGCGATGAGCAATTTACCCAGGCGCTCCCCATCAACGCTTTGCCGCATGACGGCGCGCTCCAACTGCTCTGGTGAAATAAATCCTCGCTGCAGCAGGACCTGCCCGATACGCCGCGTTTCTTCCTGAGGGGTCACGTCGCTTCCATCCTTCGCTCACCGGCATCAGTGCCGGTGGACCATACCCACCCGCGCCTGATCCCGGGGCTTGATGATGATTTCGTCGATGTTGACATGCGCAGGCCGGGTAACCGCCCAGAGGATGGCATCCGCCACATCCATGGCGGTCAGAGGTTCCATACCCGCATACACCGCTGCCGCACGCTCGGCGTCTCCGGCAAAACGCACCAGACTGAATTCCGTCTCCACGAGACCCGGATCGACCTCGGTCACCCGCAACGGCTGGCCCAACCACTCCACCCGCATCGTCTCGGAAATGGCCTTTACCGCATGTTTACAGGCCGTGTAACCGCCGCCGCCCGCATAGGTTTCGTGGGCGGCGACACTGCCAATATTCACGACGTGGCCCAGTCCTGTGGGGGCCCGCAGCAAGTGCGGATATAGCGCCTTGCTCACGCGCACGAGGCCAAGGACGTTGCTCTGCCACATCCCACTCCAGTGTGTCTCGTCCATTTCCGCGAGCGGTTCCAAGCCCAGCGCGCCCCCGGCGTTATTGACCAGTATGTCTATCCCGGCCGGCAAATGCGCGGCGAATGCGGCGATACTGCCGGTGTCCGTCACGTCCAGGGGGGCCGCCACGCCCCCCACTTCCGCAGCCAATGCCTGCAAACGCTCCAACCGGCGCGCACCGAGAATGACGCGATATCCCTGTGCCGCCAGCACCCGCGCGGTCGCGGCGCCGATGCCGGAAGAGGCGCCGGTCACCACCGCGCAGCGTTGCGCTGCACTCATATCCCATCCTCCGGCGCATTGCCCGGCCGCCATTTGATGCTGCATCCCATACAAGGCAAAACCTTCATCGGCGGTTCGGCACCCGCCATCACACCCGCCACGGCTGCCGCCAAGTCGGCGCCGGTCACCGGCAGCGCATTTTTGGGGCGGCTGTCGTCGAACTGCCCGTGATAGAAGAGTTTACCGGCACCATCGAAGAGAAAGATATCCGGCGTACAGACCGCGTTAAACGCTTTGGTCACCTGCTGATCCGCATCGAAAAGATAGGGAAAATGATAGCCGGCGCGTTGGGCCTCCGCAGGCATCTTCTCGGGGGCGTCGTCGGGGTAGGTTACCGGATCGTTGGCATTGATACCCACAACCTTCAACCCCTGCTGCTGCCACAGGGTGGTGAGTTCACCCAGGCGCTTGCTGATATGCAACACGTAGGGGCAGTGGTTACAGATAAAGAGCACCAGCAAAGGCTTGCCCAGCGCCTGGGCGCTGCACCACTGTTCCGACCAGCCCCCATGGGGTAAACAAAACGCCGGCATCGCCCCACCCACCGGTAAATCCTTAGCCGTCATCGCCATATCGGGTCTCCTCTCTCATTGGGCATAGACACAAACAAACGGGGAACGTGCCCCGATCCGGATCATCAGACGGACGCTGGCTGATGGTTTCCCGAGACCGCATGGGCAATGGTCTCCATCTGCCAGCGCCCGCCCCCTTGCAAACGCAAACACTGCTGATGATGCTGAAACAGACTGGAACGGTGGCCGACACTGATGATGGCCGTATCGGGCAGCGCTTCGGTCAACGTGCCGTAAAGCGCATCCTCGGCCGGCTCATCCAGCGATGAAGTAGCCTCGTCCAGAAACACCCACTGCGGTTTCTGCAGTAGAATACGGGCAAAGGCCAAACGCTGCTGCTCACCCAGGGACAGCACATGAGACCACAAACGCGCGTCCTCCAGTTTGTCCGCCAGCGCCCCCATACCGACCAAATGCAGCACTCCCTGCAGTCCGGCATCACTGACATCCGGCACACCAAACGGGTACACCAGCGTATCGCGGAGCGTGCCCAAGGGCAGATAAGGCTTCTGCGGCAAAAAGAGCGGACGATCCCCATCCGGCATTTCCACCACCCCTTCGCCAAAAGGCCAGATACCGGCCAAGGCGCGCACCAGCGTGCTCTTACCCCCCCCTGATGGTCCCATGATCAGCAGACGCTCTCCGCGACGCATGTCCAGCTCCAACCGATGAATCAACTCCCGACCATCCGGCAGGCGCACATTGAGGTCTCGCACGATAAGCCGCGGGCCATCCTTGCGTTCGATCTGATAGTGCGTTTCGCGGATGACACGCACCTCATCCATGGACTGCTCAAAGAAACGGAGACGGTCGACGACGGCATGCCAATTGGCGAGGCTGCTATAACTGCTGACGATAAAGGACAATGCGCCCTGCACCTGGGAAAAGGCCGACATGATCTGCTGTAACCCGCCTATTCCTATGGCTTTGTTGACAAAGTACGCCGGCAGGCTCACCACCAGCGGGAAGATGATGGCCGCCTGGCCATAACCCGACACCCACCAGTTCAGGCGCATGGATCGCCAGATGATCCGCCAGTAATTCGCGTAGACTTCGGCGAATCGCTGCAGGAAATGATGGCGTTCTTCGGTCTCACCGCCGTACAGGGCGATACTCTCGCTGTTCTCACGCAACCGCATCATGCTGAAACGGAAATCCGCTTGATAGCGCTCCTGATTAAAGTTCAGATTGATCAGCGGCCGCCCGATGAGCGCCGTCAGAATGGTTCCGAAGACCGCATAGATGACCGCCGCCCAGACCAGATAGCCCGGAATCGTGTAGAGACTGCCCTGCCAAGGAATGGTGACCATTGCCGACAATTCCCAAAGCATGAAGATGAAGGCGGCAAGGGTGGTCACGGAACTCAGCAGGCCGATGACGATACCCAGGGTCTGGCTGGTGAAGCTGGCCAAATCCTCACTGATACGCTGATCCGGGTTATCGGTGCCATCACCCAGAACCTGCATATGGTAGAAAGTCCCCTTGGCCAGCCAGGCATCCAGATAATGTCGCGTCAGCCAGCGTCGCCAGCGAATCTCCAACATCTGGGTGAAAAAAATCTGGGAAACGCCAGCCACCACATAAAGCGTGGCCAGCCCCAAAAAAATCAGCATCTGATGCCAAGCGGAGTCCACCGCGAAATGCTGCAGGGCGTTCCAGAATACGGCGTACCATTCGGTAATACGGTAGGAAATGAAGACCATGAACAGATTAAGGAGGAGGATGAGGGCGAAAGCCCCACGCGCCACCCAGCGTTCCTCGGAATGCCACCAGTAGGGCTTGGTTATCCGCCACAGGTCACGGAAGAATTCGCGGTTAAACTGCTTCATGCGCGATCTCCGAAAAACGCCGGTTTATCATTCACTCGTCCTCTCCTCATAGACCCCACCCCGCATCGGCGCAAATTTTGCTAAGATCGAGGGAGTTTCCACAACCCGTCAAAGTCCAGGAGGATAGCATGGCTCAAGCCAAAAACCATTCCCGCCGCCGGTTCATGGGCGGCCTCGCTACTGTGGCTGGTATCGGTGCGCTGGCCATCGCCGGTCCGAGCACGGCGGAGGGTATGATGGCCCCGACCAAAAACAAGGTGGTTTTCCAGCTCAACAAATCCGACCCAGCCTATATCCGCGACATCCTGCACAGCGCCGCCGTGATCCTGCAACATTTCAATAATGACGCGGACATCGTCGTAGCATGTTTCGGACCCGGCATCTGGTTGTTGGTCAAGCCGGAGAAGAACCGGAAGCACTATGGAAAATTCATCATGGAACAGGTGCAAAGCCTGTCCATGTATGGCGTGGTCTTCAACGCCTGCGAACAGACCATGAAGACCGTCCATATCGACGAAACCCATCTGATTTCCGAGGCGAAACCGGTCTTTAGCGGGGCGGTGGATCTCATCGTCCTGCAACAGAAGGGTTACGCGTATATCGCGTGGTAATGCCGTCGAACGGTTAACGGCGATGTTGCAGGGCGGGTAAACTGCTGCGGCAGCGCTGCAGGAAGGCCATGTCGATCTGGGCCAGTGCGATCCCCTCCCCCTGGTCCAAGCGGGCCAGCACCTGGCCCCAGGGATCGATGACCATGCTGTGGCCGAAGGTCCGGCGGCCGTTCTGGTGCCGCCCCCCCTGGTCCGCGGCAAGCACATAGGCCTGATTCTCGATAGCCCGGGCCCGCAACAGACATTCCCAGTGCGCTTCGCCCGTCTGCTGGGTGAAGGCACTGGGGACGGCCAGCAATTCCGCCCCCGCATAGCGGCGGTACAGTTCCGGGAAACGCAGGTCATAGCAAATGGAGAGGCCGAGCCGGCCCCACGGGGTGGCCACGCTCACCGGCATGCCGCCCGGGGCGATGGTGCGGGATTCACGGTAGCTCTCGCCGCCCGCCAGATCGACATCGAAGAGGTGTACCTTGTCATAACGCGCCTGGCACTGGCCCTTCGGGTCGAAGACCAGACAAGCGGCGTAACAACGCCCATCCGGAGCAGCCAGAGGAATGCTCCCGCCCACCAACCACAGGTCATGACGCCGCGCCTGCGCCGCCAACCAGGACTGGATCGGTCCGTCCCCCTCTGCCTCCATGATCGTCAGCTTGGCTTTTTCGTCGCGTCCCATCAAGGCAAAATTTTCCGGCAAAAGCGCCAGACGTGCGCCCTCCGCCGCCGCCTGTCCCAGCAGGGACCCGGCACGGGCGAGGTTCTCCGCCAGCACATCCGAGGACACCATCTGCACCACGGCCACTTGGGTTTTCATGCTCATCAGCCCTCCCCGGTCCCAGCGGGCATGCTGACCTGGCGCACCATAGGATGCTTCCAAGAGCCCTCTACCCGATAGTTCAATTCTAGCACCTTGCCTGATTTTCCGAAGAAGACGCGGCCCAACACCGGAAAATGTCCGAGCAGCAAATCCATGCTTTGGAGAGGATAGACCCGCAGCGCCATATTCAGGGTGCGATCCACCAAGTTGGCGTCACCACTGCCGCGCATCTCCAATGCGCTGGACTGGAGCAGCAGATCGCGGGTATGGGCCAGCCCGTCCCGGAACTGGACGTCGGCGGAAAGTTTGGAAAAGAACAATCCACTGCCAAAAAGCGGACGGTAGTCAAAGGTGAGGAGATCCTCAAGCAACGTGGTGGGGTTCAGAAAAACCAGCCAGGAGATATCTGTGCCGAGTTTCCCGAGGCGGCCCCGCCACAGGGTCGATTGTACACGTCCGCCGAGATGCCTCGGCGAAAAATCCCAGGGCGCGCCGGGCCAGGACAACACACCCCGATAGTCGGCACGGCCGTATTCCAGGCTGTCCATACCGATATCATGCAGCGCCGGGGCGATGTTCCTGCTGCGTACGCTCCCCTGAAAGGTCGATCGTCCCGCCCCGGCACCCTGCCAGGTCCCCTTGAGATGCCATCGACTGCCCGCCCAGTCGCCCTTGAGCGTGGGGAAATCCCAGCCGGTGGCCGATCGCACACCTTCCAGCAGAACGTCATGCACCTGATGTCCATGCCAATCGAGTTGCGCGACGCGGGTCCCCAGTATCAGCGGATCACCTCCCGCCCCCCCCAACACTTGCGAGAGGACCGGAGCGGATGACACGCCCGGTGACGGCGCGGCGATACGCAATTTCTGGATATCCAGGCGTAAGCGGGCGGGATTCTCCGGTGACATCGCGCGTTGATAGCGCAAGACGCCCGCCAACTGCGGGCTGGTCAGTCGCATGTGTAGTTTCCGCGCCGCCAACATGCCGTGCATCCGCACATCCGGCCAGCTCTGCGCCAGAAAAAGCAGGTGTTGCCAGCGCAGGTCGAAACGGATGTCCGGCCACGCTCCAGGGCCCTGATGATCCCCTTTCAACAGGGTCAGCCACCGGGCCATCGGGAGTGTATTCCCGCTCCCTTGGATGGTGAATCCGTTACGCGGTAACAATGGAGGAACCCCTCCCCCCAGACGGACGGCTCCGGCCTGCCAGCGCCAAGCCGAGCCCTCCCGGCGCCACGCCAGGACACCGGACCCCGGGGGCAGCCTGAAATCCACTTGCAGGCTGTGTGCAAGATCGCCTTGACCCTGCACGTTCAGGTTGACGCTCTGGCCTGGCGCCCATCCCAAGGGCGCGGGCAACGCGCTGTGGACGTGTCGCAGGTCGGCATTCGCCTCGAAATGCAGAACGCCGTTCCACAGGGTGGCGCTTCCCTGATACGGCGCCATACCGCTCAGCGCGGCGCGCCAGCGCTCCACTACCGGCAGTTCCGCAGCCTGCACATCTCCCTGCAACGCCACCGCCAGGCGCGGTTGTGTTTCCAAATGACCGGCCTGCAAACTCACCTGCAGGGGGCCACCGGCAAAAACACCTTTCAGCGTGCTGGCCCGAATCTCATCCCGTTGGAAATGGAGCGGCCCCCGCACATTCGTCGCTTGCCAGGCGTTCCAGCCGATGCCGGCCCGATTCAGGACGAGATTACCCGTCACCTGGGTCTTTTCACCCCCGAGGGGGATACTCAGGGCCAGGTGCAGTTGTCCCTGGCCGGACAGGCGCAGAGGCGCCTTCGCCATGGCCTTGCCCCGTAACACCGGTGTTTTCCGCAAAAAGGGCAGCAGCTTGTCCAGTGGTACCGGGGTCTCCAGTTTGACCTGGAGAGGCGAGGTATGTTGCGCAAAGGGCGCGTCGATCTCGGCACTGGCGGAGGCTACCGGCACGCCGAGAATGTCGCCCTCGCGGCTACGAACGGAAAGTCTCCGCCCTGTCCAGAGCAATTGCGCATTTACCCGCGTAGCCACTGGCCAGCGTGGCGCATAACGCAGCGTCACCCCGCGGAAATCCGCGTCCAGGGAGAAGTGTTCGCCTGGCACATCACGCGGAAGGTGCTGCCACGATCCTCGCCAGTCGAGTTGCGCACGGTGCAGGGTTCCCGCCTGAAAAGCCTGAAGCAACCAGTGTCGCAGGGCCGGCTTGATCCCTGTCTGTGGCACGAAATCAGCGAGGGTGGTCGCGGGCATGCCGGCAAGTTGCGCTTGTAGCCGCATTTGCCGACCCCGCACGGCCAAGGTTGCGCGGACATGGTCCGGCCCCTGCAACGAAATCTGATTGGCCTGGAGAGACCAGTCGGCACCGATTTTTTGGGCGTGGATCTGTGCCGACACGCCCTGCAGATTCAGGGGCGCGGCGAAACGCTGCGGCCAATCCAGAATCAGCCGGGGACTGGCCAGATGCAAGCGCAGATCGTCCGGGCGTAGCACGAGATCGCCGCTGAGGCCCCGCATCCCCAGCCATGGACCATGGGGTGAAACACCGATGCCTTGAAGCCTAGTCTGCAACCGCCACACCGCCGGCTGGTTTCCCGCACTCCGCCAACGGAAGTGCAGATTCCGGAGGGTCCCCCGCCACGTTTGCCCAGGTATCCAACGAAGCCGCTCGGGCAACGCCTGCGCTGGCAGGCTCCGCAGCAGGACGGCCGGGAGACGCGGTGATCGTATCTGCCAGCGCAGGCGCTGCCCCCAGTTCAACCCCAGGCTTACAGCCAGTGGACGGGCCGCCACCCCCCGCACGTCCGCGAGCCGCAAGATCCCGGAAGATCCCGTTCCACGCCAATCCAGACGACCCTGGAGTTGCGTCCACCGCGCACCATCCCACTCGGGCGCGTGCATGGTGAAGCGCCCGACCGCGACACGCGGCAGACCGTACCACCACTGTAAACGTCCATGGCTATCCAGGCTGCCCCTCAGCGCCGGCAAGCGCGGATCAACACGGTGCAACCAGGCCAGGGGCAACCCCTGCGCCACCCAGTGACCACTGCCCGAGGAGCGTCCCGGTGCAGTAAAGATACCGCGTACCGCACCCGTATAGCGCAATACACCCTGGGGGGACCAACGTAACCGCGCCCGCATGTGCGGACGCAAACCGCCGCTGCTCTGCCAGCGCACATGCAGCGGAACGGGGGTGGCATGCGGCTGGGACCGCCATTGCAGAACGAAGTGCCGGACATCCACCTGCGCCCAATCCAGATTCAGGGGCAGCGCCACCTTGGCTCGTCCCAGCGTCTGTCCGGCCACCCGCCAGCCACCTTCCGCCGCCGGTGTGACCGACACCTCCCCCCGTGCCACGCGAAAATCCCGTGCGACCAGCCTTCCCCACAGCAGGGGCAAGGCGAAGAGGCGCAGATGCACTCCCTGTAACACCAGTTCCGGATGTGCTGGCGTACCCACCCGCAGGGCGGCCAGTTCCAGAGACGGTCCCCAGTCCCAACCCAGATGCATTCCTTCCATCCGCACCGGCGCCCGCAAAGCGTGCGATAAGGACTGAGTGACATAAGGACGCAATCCATCCAAACGAGGCACCAGGAGGAGATAGAAAGCCACCGCCAGCAACACCAGTACGGTCGGCACGATGGCCAGCGACCATCCACCGACCCGGCGGAAAACAGCGAAAATCACGCGCAAACGCGGCACGACACGTTTCCCTTGAAGGCCAAGGACATCAGCCAACCCGTCCGGTCAATACCGGTAAACACCATGAAGTAATGTAACTGTGCTCCCTGCTCTGGTGATCTCTGCGAACCGCCTTGCCATGAAACCCGCCCAACCCGGCCGGCATCCGGCAAAATCCTAGCACAGGAAGACCATCGCCGTCTTATACGACCCGGCACTGGATAAGTTACACTCACTCGTAACCGCCAGAGGCAACCACCGCAAGGAGCGCAGCATGTCGGAATCTGAGCTGCCCACAGAGATCCTGCAGGCCATCCACCAGTTACCTGTAGATGCGGAAACCATCGGCGGATCGCTCGCCGCCACCTGGGCCGCCCTCACCGCCGAAGCCCAGGCCGAACTCCGCGCCCAGGGGGCGCCTTTTGCGAAACACTGGGTACATATTGCCTGCGCCAGCCCTTTCACGCGCCGGCTCCTGCAGCAGCACCCCCACCGGTTGCCGGGTCTCGCGCGCGGGAAGCGCAGCGTACTGGGCGACATCCACGCACTTTCCAGCGACGCCTTCCTCGCCGCGCTCCGCCAATACCGTAATGCCCGCATGACGGAAATCATCTGGCAGGACCGTCAATCCGCGGAACACTATCCGTATACCGTCGCCGCCTTGAGTGAATTGGCTGAAGTCTGCCTGCAACAGGCCCTCGACCATGGCACGGAAACCCTGCGCCGGCGCCACGGGATTCCCCGTAATGAGGCGGGTCAAGAGGTGCCCTTCACCGTCCTCGGTATGGGCAAGCTGGGTGGACGCGAACTGAACCTCTCCTCCGACATCGATCTCATCTTCTGCTTCGGTGAAGAAGGCGAGAGCGATGGCCCCATCCCGCTCGACAACGGTGAATATTTCCAGCGCCTGGGCCGTTGGTTGATTCGGGCCCTCGACCAGCGTACCGCCGACGGCTTCTGTTTCCGCGTCGACATGCGCCTGCGCCCCTTCGGGGATGCCGGCCCCCTCTGCATCTCCGCCGCCGCCATGGAGCAATATTATCAGGTCCACGGCCGCGGCTGGGAACGCTATGCCTTCATCAAGGCGCGCCCCGTGGCGGGCGACCTCGCCTTTGGCCGGTCCCTTCTCGACACGCTGCGGCCGTTCGTCTACCGGCGTTATCTGGACTACACCGCGCTCACCGAACTGCGCGAAGTGAAAATCCGCATGGATACGGAACAGGGTGGCCGCCATAACGACATCAAGAAAGGCCGCGGCGGCATTCGCGAAATCGAGTTCATCTGCCAATCCCTGCAGATCATCCATGGTGGCCGCCAACCCGCCCTGCGCAGCGCGAACACCCTGGACACCATCGCCGCCATCGCGCACGCCAAACTCCTGCCCACCGCCGATACCGACCTGCTGCGCCGCGCCTATCTCGTTTTGCGCGACACCGAGCATTGCCTGCAGATGGTCGACGATCAGCAGACCCAGCAATTGCCGCACACCGCACAGGAATGGCGCCGCCTCGCCTGCAGCATGGGCTTCGCCGAGGTATCGGCACTGCGCGATACCCTGGACAGCCTCCGCGCGCAAGTGCACGCCATCTTCCGGCGCATCCTGCTGACCACCCAGGATGTGGGGGCCAGGCCAGCGGACAGCAACGGTCAAAGGCTCTGGCAAAGCGCCCAGACGGGTGTTTTGGAAACGGTGCCCACCGATCTGCTCCGCGGTTTCGCCGACCCGCCAGCCGCATGGACCCGCCTCTGGCGCTTCGCGCATAGCCGCGATGTGGCCAGCCGACTCTCCACGGAGGGACAGCACCGTTTGCACCGTTTGCTCCCCCGCATACTCGATTTGTGCTCCGCTCAACCATCCGCGGACACCCTGCTGCAGCGTTTCCTGACCCTCATCGAGGCTATTCTTGGACGTGCCAACTACCTCGCCCTGCTCGCGGAGAATCCGCCCCACCTCGTCCGCATCGCGCAACTGCTGCACAGCCCCTGGCTGGCGCAGAGACTGGCCCGCTTCCCCATGCTCTTGGATGACCTCATCGGTGATCCCGCCGTCGACCCCACGCAGTGGCCGCAAGTCCTCGCCGCACAACTGCAGTTGGCGGAGGACATGGAGGAACGCATGGATGCCCTGCGCCGTTTCAAGAACGCCGAAATGATCCGCCTTGCCACCGCCTTCTGGACCGGCGACCTCTCCGTGGACGGCCTGCTCCCCCCACTCAGCGACCTCGCCCAACTCACCCTGCAAACCGCGCTGGCCTGGGCCAAGGCCGAGATGCAGCGCCGCCACGGCGAGGTCCGCGGCACGGATGGTCAAGCCGCTCCTTTCACGGTCATCGCCTTCGGCAAGCTGGGCGGGCGGGAAATGGGTTTCGCCTCCGATCTCGATCTGGTCTATCTCTACGATGCCTTCATCGACGCCGAAAGTGACGGCTCCACGCCTCTCCCGGCCCCCACCTGGTTTGCGCGGCTGGGGCAGCGGCTCATCCACATCCTCAGCACCCTCACCCGCGCCGGATCGCTGTATCAGATCGACATGCGCCTGCGTCCCAGCGGGCAATCCGGTCCTCTGGTCACCACGCTGGATGCGTTCGGCCGCTATCAGCGCGAGTCCGCCTGGACCTGGGAACATCAGGCCCTCACCCGCGCCCGCTGGGTGGCGGGCGACAGGACTCTCGGCGCGCGTTTTACCGCCTTGCGCGCGGAAATCCTCCGTCAGCCGCGCGATCCGGCACAACTGGCAGCCGATGTCCGACACATGCGTCAACGCATGTCCCAGGCCAAAATCATTCCCCAAGACGTCTTTCACCTCAAACTCAGTCCCGGCGGCCTCACAGATATCGAGTTTCTCGTGCAATTTGCTATGCTAGGGGCTTGCTCACAGCAGCCGGTCCTCTGCGAGGGCACGGGCACCGCTGCGGGAATCACCGCGCTGACGGAAGCGGGGGTCTGGGACAAGGCGCAAGCCGATGCCCTTTTGCATGCCTGGCAACTGTATCGCCGGGAGGAATGCCGGCGTTGGTTGAACCTGCAAGACAACGACGTTCCCGTCACGGAGGCCCCGCGTCAGAATGCGTTGCAGGATACGGCCCGCGCGGTGCGGGAAATGTGGCGAACACTCATTGGCAGTTATACCGATTAAGGAGATGTGATGATGTCCATGGCGGAACGCGACGGTTTTATCTGGTTTGACGGCAAAATGGTCCCCTGGCGGGAGGCCACCGTCCATGGACTGACCCATAGCCTGCACTATGGCATGGGTTGTTTTGAGGGCGAACGCGCCTATGCCACCCCTCAGGGCGCCGCTATCTTCCGTCTGCCGGAACACACCAAACGGCTCTTCAACAGCGCCAAGATCCTGCAGATGGAGGTCCCCTTTACCCAGAACGAGATCAATGAGGCCACCAAGGAAGTCATCCGCGTCAACCGCTTGGAATCCGCCTACATCCGTCCCCTTCTCTTCTACGGTGCGGAAGGCATGGGTCTGTCGGCCAAAGGCCTCAAGGTTCACGCCCTGATCGCCGCCTGGAGCTGGGGCAGCTACCTGGGTCAGGAGGCCCTGGAAAGGGGCATCCGCGTCAAGGTCAGTTCCTTCAGCCGGCATCATGTCAACATACATCTGTGCAAGGCCAAGGCCACCGGCAACTACATGAACTCCATGCTCGCCCAGCGTGAAGCCTCCGCCTGCGGCTATGACGAAGCCTTGTTGCTGGATCGTGAAGGCTATGTCGCCGAAGGTTCCGGGGAAAACATTTTCATGGTCCGCGACGGAATACTCTATACCCCGACCCTGACCAGCGCCCTCGAAGGCATCACCCGCGACACCATCCTGAGTTTCGCCCGCGACGCCGGTCTCCCCATCGTCGAGAAGCCGCTGACCCGGGATGAGTTCTACATCGCCGACGAAGCCTTCTTTACCGGCACCGCCGCCGAAGTCACACCCATCCGCGAGATCGACAACCGGATCATCGGCGCGGGTCGCCGTGGCCCGGTTACCGAAATGCTGCAAAGCCGCTACTTCGACACGGTGGCCGGCCGCCACGACGACCACCCGGAATGGCTGCATCACGTAGACTGAAACCATGACCGAAAAAATACCCTGCTGCGACAAAAATTATACCGAGGTGACGGCCAAGGACCTCCCCCTCTACTGTCCCATGCCCGGCATGAGCCGCTGGAACGGACATCCCCGCGTCTTCCTCAAGATTGAAACGGCGGGAGAGGCGCGCTGTCCTTATTGTGGGACACTCTATGTGTTGCGGGGTGGAGCGGTGCAACAGGCGGCGGGACACTGAACCACTCCATGTCATGCTCCGCGGAAGCACCCTTACGCCGCCGACAACCACCGCAAAAAGGCTTCCGGCCCCAAATAGCCTTCCTGTTGCGCCACCGTTTTGCCACCGGCGTTCACGGCCACGAAGGCGGGGGGTCCGACCAGATGGTAACGCTTCAACAAGGCACGGCTGACGGCATCATTCTGCGTCACGTCCACGCGGATCAGCCTCCATCCCTGTAAAGCGGCTTCGACCCGCGGGTTGGCGAAGGTGACCTTATCCATGCGCACACACTCCACACACCAACTGGCCCAATAATCCACCAATACCGGCTGGCCTTTGGCCTGTTCCAGCGCGGCCTGCAACGCCTCCGGGGTTTTCACCACGGAAAAACGCAAGGCCGCATCGGGGGTCTGCACGCCCACCGTTCTGGACGCGGTGAAGGGTGCCAAGGGTTTCAGCGGATCAGCGGCACCGCCCAGCGCCCCCGCGCCCATGGCCAACCCATAGGCCAGCACCAGCACACCGAACCCTTTCCAGAAACGGCGCCAACCCGAAGTCTCCGCGGAGATCGCATCCAGTGCGCCGAGATAAAGGGCGCTGATCACCGCCAACGCGGCCCACAAGGCAAGCGTGACCGGTCCGGGCAGAACACGCGACAGCAGCCAGATGGCCACCCCCAGCATCAACACGCCAAAGACCGTCTTGACCGCGTCCATCCACGCACCCGCCCGCGGCAGCAGATGCCCGCCCACGGTGCCAATGATCAGCAGAGGCAATCCCATCCCCAGGCTCAGGACAAACAGCGACAGACCGCCCAGGAAGACATCCCCCGTCTGCGAAATAAAAAGCAGTCCCCCCGCCAAGGGAGCGGCCACACAAGGCCCGACAATCAACGCCGAGAGCGCGCCCATAATGAAGCTGCTGAACAGATGCCCGCCTCGCCCCACGCCGGCCAGACGGCTTTGGATGGCGCTCGGCATTTGCAGCGCATAAAAATCGAACATGGACAAGGCCAGCAGCACGAAGAGCAGCGCAAAAGCGCCCAACACCCAGGGGTTCTGAAAGGCCGCCTGCATATAGGCACCCGTCACCGCCGCGAGCACCCCGGCGATAGTATAGGTCAGCGACATGCCCAGAACATAGGCGCTCGAGAGTCCAAAGGCCCGCGAGCGCCGGTGACCATGCCCCGCCGCCTGACCGACGATCAAGGCCGACAGAATGGGGATCATGGGGAAGACACACGGAGTGAACGCCAGCCCTAACCCGGAAAGAAAAAACAGCCCCAAAGTCAGCCAGAAACGATCCTGCAACGCGCCCGCCAAGACCCCCGCGTTGCTGGTCGGACTGGCGGTGCCCGAGGGCGCGCCGCCGCCGGGAGGCGGCGCGGCGGGCGGAACGGAAGGCGCCGCGGTCTGCGGATCTAACGCCAGCCTGACCGTTTTGACCTGTTCCGGATAACAGACTCCCGCATTCGCACAACCCTGATAAGTACTCTTCAACACCAGAAAGGCCGGGGCTGGCCCATGGACTGTAAATGGCACCGTGAGGACATTTTTCCCCTCCAGCACCCGCACCTTGCCGAAAGCGGGATCGTCCAGCATCACCCCTTCAGGCAGGGTATAGTGACCAAGAACGACACTTGCGGGAGACACGGAGAATTTAATCCGATCCCGATACAGGTGGTATCCCGGTGCCACATCCCAGCGCAGTTGCAGTTGGTCGTGGCGGGGCACGCTCGCTTCAAAGTGAAAGGCCTGATCGGGCGTCAGAAACGAATTGGCGGACGCCCAGGGTAGCCAGAACCACAGCAGAAAACCACAAACGGCACTCCACGTCAGCGCATTTCTGGCCCAAATGGTCCTACGCCCTGCCCCGTCTCTCATAACCCGCATCGCTCCTCACCATTCCGCATCACCATGGAGACCCTCTCCGCGGTTCGTTCGTTCCATGAGGAGAGCAAGAACCGCGCCACAGCGCTGAGAATACGCGGTCGCAAAAAGAAATCACAGTCGCGTGGAACTTTCCACCGCGCCCACTCTCTAATCCCTTGCAAGCAGCTGTGATGGTTGCGAGCGCATGTTTCTTCCTCCTTTGGTGGTTTTGGGCGGTCCTTGAAGGCTCCGCCCATCTTTTTTCCAACCGCCCGGAAGGCCGCTTGTCAACATCCCCGCCTTTTGACTAGTATCCCTTACAGCCGTAGGCGATCGCAGCCCCGGTTTTTCCCCTTTGATGGAGCAGCCAGTGTCCCCCTCCGCGGAAAGACCCTTTACCCTGGTCCACCCCGGCGGCGAACGCATCGCCGGACTCATGCATGAAACCCATACCGATCCCGTGGGTCTCTTCTTGCCCGGTTTTGCCGCCCACATGGAAGGCTCCAAATCGCAACATCTCGCCCGTTACGCCCAGACCCAGGGCTGGTCCTGGGTGCGTTTCGATCCGCGTGGCGTGGGGCGTTCGGACGGCCTCTTCGAAGCCCTGACGCTATCGCGCTATCTGGCGGATCTGCAATTGATCCTGCAGATGCTGGGAGAGCGTCCGGTGTTACTGGTGGGCTCCAGCATGGGCGGCTGGCTGGGGACCATCGCCGCCGCCCGCTGGCCGGAGCGCATCCGCGCGCTGCTGCTGATCGCTCCCGCCTACAACTTCATCCAGGAAATCTTCCAGCGCCTGCCCGTCGACGAACAACGCGCCTGGCGGGACAACAATCTGCGCTGCTGGGAAGACACCTACGGACTCGGTACGCTGAGGATGCGGTTCGATCTGGTAACGGATAGCTGGAACCATGACTTGCTGCGCTTCCCGCCGTGCCTGCATGGCCCCGTGGAAATTCTGCACGGCAGCGCGGACGAGGCGGTGCCCCTGTCCTCGAGCTACCAGTTTGCCGCCCGCGCCCATGCGCCACAACTGGCCATTCGTCCGCTGCCGGGTATCAACCACCGCCTGCAGGGGGCCGACACCGTCCTCCTGCGCAGCCTGCATGCCCTCTGGACCCGCATTTCCTGACCCCGGCGCCCATCGAGATTCCCCCTTGACATCGCTTTCTCAGCGCCTATCATTAGCACTCGATGGGTGCGACTGCTAACAGCACCCAGGATGGGTCCATCCACTAACCTGTTAAAACGAGGAAATGCTCAATGAAACTGCGTCCTTTGCATGATCGTGTTGTCATCCGTCGCCTGGAAGAAGAGCAGAAGACCGCGGGCGGGATCATCATCCCCGACACCGCCAAAGAAAAACCCGTGCAGGGTGAGGTCGTTGCCGTGGGCCATGGCAAAATTCTGGAAGACGGCAAGGTTCGCCCCTTGGATCTCAAGGCCGGTGATCGTGTCCTCTTCGCCAAATACGCCGGCACCGAGATCAAGGTGGAAGGCGAGGAACTGCTCGTCATGCGTGAAGATGACGTGATGGCCGTTGTCGACAAGTGAGTCGATGCTGAACCCCTAAATCTAAATATTTCCCAATTCATTAACGATGAGGTGCATCCATGCCAGCTAAACAAGTAGCCTTTGCTGAACACGCCCGTGAAAAAATGCTGCGCGGCGTCAACATACTCGCCGATGCTGTAAAGGTCACCCTCGGTCCCAAGGGCCGCAATGTGGTGCTCGACAAGTCTTTCGGCGCCCCCACCATCACCAAGGATGGTGTTTCCGTCGCCAAGGAAATCGAACTGATCGACAAGTTCGAAAACATGGGCGCGCAGATGGTAAAAGAAGTCGCCTCCCAGGCTTCCGACGAAGCCGGTGACGGCACCACCACCGCCACCGTGCTGGCTCAGGCCATCATCCGCGAAGGCCTCAAGTCGGTCATCGCCGGTATGAACCCCATGGATCTGAAGCGCGGTATCGATAAATCCGTCGCCGTCATCGTCGAAGAATTGAAGAAACAGTCCAAGCCCTGTAAGACGCAGAAAGAAGTGGCCCAGGTAGGCACCATTTCCGCCAACTCCGATGACTCCATCGGCAAGATCATTGCCGAAGCCATGGAGAAGGTCGGCAATGAAGGCGTCATTACCGTCGAAGAGGGTTCCGGTCTCGCCAACGAGCTGGACGTCGTCGAAGGCATGCAGTTCGACCGTGGCTATCTGTCCCCCTACTTCGTCAACAACCAGGACAAGATGGTGGCCGAACTGGAGAACCCTTACATCCTCCTGCACGACAAGAAAATCTCCTCCATCCGCGACATGCTGCCCATCCTGGAGCAGGTGGCCAAATCCAGCCGTCCGCTGCTGATCGTGGCCGAAGATGTCGAAGGCGAAGCGTTGGCCACTTTGGTCGTCAACACCATGCGCGGCATCATCAAGGTGGCCGCGGTCAAAGCCCCTGGTTTCGGTGACCGTCGCAAGGCGATGCTCGAAGACATGGCCATTCTGACCGGCGGCCGCGTGGTTTCCGAAGAAATCGGCATGAAGCTGGAAAGCACCACCCTCGCCGACCTCGGCCAGGCCAAGAAAGTAATCATCGACAAGGAAAACACCACCATGATCGATGGCGGTGGCCAGCAGAGCGAGATCAAGGCCCGTGTCGAGCAGATCCGCCGTCAGATGGAAGACGCCAGCTCCGACTACGATCGCGAGAAGCTCCAGGAGCGCGTGGCCAAGCTGGCCGGTGGTGTTGCCGTCATCAAAGTGGGTGCGGGTTCCGAGATGGAAATGAAGGAAAAGAAGGCCCGCGTCGAAGACGCCCTGCATGCCACCCGCGCGGCGGTGGAAGAAGGCATCGTCCCCGGCGGCGGCGTGGCGCTGGTCCGTGCCCGGCATGCGCTGGAAGGCTTCAAAACCGGCAACCACGATCAGGACATGGGCGTCGCCATCATCCGTCGTGCCATTGAAGAGCCCCTCCGTCAGATCGTCGCCAATGCCGGCGGCGAAGGCAGCGTGGTGCTGAACCAGGTCGTGGACGGCAAAGCCGGCTATGGCTACAACGCCGCCTCCGGCGAATATGGCGACATGTTCGAGATGGGCGTCATCGACCCGACCAAGGTCACCCGTACCGCGTTGCAGAAGGCCTCCAGTATTGCCGGCCTGATGATCACCACGGAAGCCATGATCACCGAACTGCCGAAGAAAGACGACAAGTCCGGCGGCGACATGGGCGACATGGGTGGTGGCATGGGCGGCATGGGTGGCATGGGCGGCTTCTAAGCCTTACCCCCCGACGTCTGTAGCGTCAGAAAGCCGGCCCTTCGGGGCCGGTTTTTTTATGGGTCATGCGTCTCACCGCAAATGTGTATGCCATCCTCAGGGCTTTCCGTGCCATACAATTTGCACCTGACGATGCTGAGTAACACAGTCACGGAGGTAGAGGTTGATGAGGCTCTGGTAAGGAACCCCTGCATCAGTCGCCATCTCCTTGAAATAAGCAACCACGTCTTCAGAGAGGCGCATGGTAACAGGCTTCTTGAGCTTCGAAGCGTAGGGGTTCCTGCGCGATTTCATTTTGGATAGGTCATATTCGGCTTTCATGGCTTTTTACCTCCGTAAAACGTGCTTTCGCGCTTGGTAGCCTTGCGAGCGGAAATGATGCGTACGGTGTTGCCTGCATCCCGCTCACAGTGGCACACGAGCAATAACCTTGCTTCCGTGCAGATGCCCAGCAGTAGAAAGCGTTCTTCATCCGACGAGTGGTCATCGTCGAAGAACTGGACGGCAAACTCATCGTAGAAAGCCGACTGGGCTTCCTCGAAGGAAATCCCGTGCTTCTTGAGGTTTGCTACAGCCTTGGCTGAATCCCACTCGAACTTAATCATACATACAGTGTATTGAAGCATGAGGGGAAGTCAAGGAACCCCCCATCGGGATAGGGGATTCCCACACGCTTGACCGGTTGTTGGCGGTAGGTGCCTGCCATTTTGTGGCCTGTCGCCTGCCCACTATCGTGGAGACCTCCCGGGATTAAGGCACGTCACTTTCTGCGCTACCGCCGGATTTACACACACAGTGCATCCCAACAATCGCCGTTGACAGAGGACTATTGGACGAGCGCATAAAGAACTTGGTCGATCAACTGACCTTCCTTAAGCACGCTATTGCGCAGAACCCCCTCGCGCACGAAGCCTGCCTTTTCGAGCACCCGCATGGAGGCAGGATTCCACGCAAATACTGGCGCTTCCAAGCGTGCCAAGCCAAAATGGCTGAGAGCGTATTGGGATGTTGCGCGCACGGCCTCTGACACGATGCCACGCCCCCAGTATTGTTCGCCGAGCCAGTAGCCGAATTGACCGGACTTAGCGAAGATACCCTCTCCAATATCCATGCCAATGCCGCCGACGGCGACACCATTCACCTCGATAGCCCAGTGCGTAGGTTCGGGCATGGCCGCGAGCAAAGAAAACCAAAAGCCGGCGTCGGCTTGAGTATAGGGATGCGGAAAACAATGATGGAGATTTCGCCAAACGTTCCGATTGTTGGCAACGGCAATCAGGGCCGCCTCATCGCTGGGCTGCCACTCTCGAATGACGCACAAATTGCATTCTAATCTCATGACACTACACCGGTCTCCGACGCCGGACGGGGCGCTAAGGGACTGCCGCGCTTTTGCGGCAGTCCCGCTTGAGCGCAGGGTTTAGACAGTGACTTCAAGGTACTCAACGATACTTTCCGGTTGTGGGACGGGCAAACCATCTTCGACAAGCCCCTCGATGTGAAATTCGATTGCCTCTCGCATTTCACGCTCGGTTTCTTCGACAGTAGATCCGGTAGCGACGCATCCAGGCAAATCTGGAACGTAGGCTGAATAATTGTTTTCTGCTTTTTCTACAACGATTGCGTAGCGCATAGGTTAGTCCTTCAACTGAGCCTGTTTAAATATGCTGTTCAACGTGCCGGGTGCTAAATCATCGTTTGGTTTACCGGTACTGTGACGCGACTACTCTTGGCGGGATGCTTGAATTGGCGATGGCTGCCTCGCGTTGTAGCGAGATATCAACCGTCAGCTTTTAGCATTGCCAAGATTTCATTTACTTTCATGCGGCAAAGATAGCAGATTGCTAGGTTGCTGCCAAAAAGACTAACGGGGCGCGAGTTGTGCGGCACCCGCGTGCGGCCGGAGGGCACGAAGTGCACGGAGGCTCACCCGGGCGAAGCCGCGTAGCGGTGTCCGCTCGAACGAGGGGTTCGCGGGCGCTGTGCGCCCAACGCCCCGATGTTCGACACTCGCGCCCCGTTCGCGGGCGCACAGCGCCCGCGAACGTAATTTAGGCAGCATACATACCACACCATCCACGTCGCCTAAATTTTTTACTGGCGGCTCACAACAAGCATATACAGCCATTTGACCCCCCCAAAGCACCTGCTGCCTATCGCATCGTTAGTACACACTTCGATCGTGGAATCTACAATGGTCCATAGCATTACACAACAAAACCGTGATTCTGCACCACCAAGCCGCTATACCTTGGAAGATGCCCCGCCTCCCAAGCTACCCACCCCCCCGCCCCCTGTGGCAAAATGCGCGTAATAAGGAGCATCCATGACCCACCCTGACCGCCACAGCAACACCTACCCCCTCAACATCAATGGCGTGCAGCGCCACCTTCCCCTCGTCAAGGTACAGCCGGACCTGGCCATCGCCGTCCTCAACATCCTCGGCGATACGGAACTGACGGAAGCCGCGGCCCACGCGTTGAACGGGCGCATGGCGCACATCTCCTACGATGCCATCGTCACCGCGGAGGCCAAGAGCATTCCCCTCGCCTACGCCCTGTCGGTGCACAGTGGTCGCCCCTATATCGTCCTGCGCAAGCACTACAAGTCCTACATGGGCGAGGCCCTGTCCACCGAAACCCTGTCCATCACCACCGGCAAGCCCCAGATCCTGTATCTGGATGCCAAAGATCGCGCGGTGATCAACGGTAAACTGGTGGTGCTGGTGGATGACGTGGTGAGCACCGGCTCTACTTTGGCGGCCATGCGCGCCCTCATGGCACAGGCTGGGGCGGAGATTGCCGCCGTCGCCGCCATCTGCACCGAAGGCGACGCAGCCCAGTGGTCGGAGGTGATCGCCCTGGCGCACCTGCCGCTCTTTCCACTCTCCACGTAAGGACCGGTCCATGCCCATTCCGCCTATTCATGTCCTGACGGCGCGCCAGCGCTGCGATCTGGAGCTGCTGCTGACCGGCGCTTTTGCTCCCCTGGAGGGTTACCTGGATGCGGCGGACTGGCAGTCCGTGCTGCGGGACATGCGTCTGGGTAATGGCGCGCTCTGGCCCATTCCCGTGGTGCTCGACGTCAGCGAGACGCTCGGCCCGTCTTTGACGGCAGGGGATACTTTGCGATTGGAACGCAGTGATGGCACCCCCCTCGGGTCCGTTACCGTCAGCGCCTGCTATCGTCCGGATAAACGGCTGGAGGCTGCGGCGGTCTATGGCACGACCGACCCCAGCCATCCGGGTGTGGCCGAATTGCTGGCGCGCGGCCCTTACTACGTGGCGGGGCGCGTGTCGGCCTGGGATGCGGACACCCTGACCCGCGCCGCGGCCGTCGAATTTCCGCCCGAGTATCAGACCCCGGCCATGCTGCAAAGGCACTGGAGCGAAACACATCCGGTAGTCGCCTTTCAGACCCGCAACCCCCTCCATCACGCTCACATCGCCGTGACCCGGGCGGGACTGGAACAGGCCGGGGCGGGCGCGCGGCTACTGCTGCACCCGGCCATCGGCCCCACCAAGCCCGGCGATGTGGAGGCGTCCTACCGCATGCGGGTGTATCGTGCGGTGCTGGGCCATTATCCCCAGGCGACCGCCCTGCTCTCGCCCCTGCCCCTGGCCATGCGCATGGCCGGCCCGCGGGAGGCGCTGTGGCACGCGCTGATTCGCCGCAACTATGGGGCCACCCATTTCATCATCGGGCGCGGCCATGCCGACCCGGGCGCGGCGGCGGGCGGTCTGCTCTACCCGGCCTTCGCGGCGCAGGAGCTGTTTGCCCGGCACGCCAGCGAGATGGGCATCACCGGCATTTTCCTGCCCGAGTATGCGTATTCCCAAACCCGGCGCCGTTATGTGCCGGTGGAAGAGGCCAACGGCGAGGCCCTGGCGGGCATTTCCGGCACCGAGTTGCGGCGGCGGCTGGCCAGTCGGGAAGACATCCCCGAATGGTTCTCCCCGCCGGAAGTCATCCGGATATTGCGCCAAGCCTATCGCGGTGCGGACCGGCGCGGTCTGGTCATCTGGTTTACCGGCCTGTCCGCCAGCGGCAAGAGCACCCTGGCCGGGATGTTGGCCCGCCATCTGGAGGCGGGGGACGAACGCGCCGTGACCCTGCTGGATGGCGATGTGGTGCGGCGTTTTCTATCCAAAGGACTGAGTTTCAGCCGCGAAGACCGCGACGAGAATATCCGCCGCATCGGTTTCGTCGCCAGTCTGGTAGCCCGTCACGGCGGCATTGCCGTGGTCGCCGCCATTTCGCCCTACCGTCAGGCCCGCGCCGATGCGCGCCGTCTGGTGGAGGAAGCGGGCGGCCTCTTCATCGAAGTATATGTCTCCACACCCCTGGAAGTCTGCGCCGCGCGGGATCCCAAGGGCCTTTACGCCAAGGCCATGCGCGGCGAGATCACCGGCTTTACGGGGGTGGACGACCCCTACGAGACCCCGGAACATGCGGAATGCGTCTTGGATGCCAGCCAACAAAAACCGTCGGTCGCGTTGACGGCACTGGTGGAGGTGCTGCACCGGCTGGGCGCGGTAACGGATGTGCAGGTCAGGGCAGAGGCGCGCCAGGAGGCATGAAGATGTTGCCGGTGCGCGGGGCTTAGGTTCAGCAAATGGACACCTTGCAGCTTGCCGCCGCTGCCCAGTGCCTGGACCACCAGCTCGCACAGCAAGTCATCCAGGGCATCAGCGACGCGCCGGGCGGGCTGTATCTGCATACGGCCAAAGCACATATTGCGTTGATCGTGCAGCGCGCCCCTCTGGGGCTCTGGCGGGATACCGCATTCCCAAAATCGGGCGCCCTGACCACCTGGAGCAGTCCGCTCCATCAGCGCTTTTCCGGCTTTCGCATACAGCGCATCCGTGTGCCCTGGGCGGATCGCATCGTGCGTATGGATTGCAGCCGCGTCCATATCAGCAAGCGGGTGGACCAGATCAGCCTGATTGCCGAATGCTTTGGCGGGCGCGGCAATATCGCCCTGCTGGATGAGACGCAACATATCCGCTGGGCCTGGCGCTGGGACCGTCTCGACGGCAAGGCCGCGCCGCGCTTTCTGCCCGGTGTCGTGTATGCGCCACCGGAAGGCAGCCTGCCCTTCGCCCAGCCTTTACCGAATACCGCCGCCTGGCTGCGCCGCGTCGCCCCCCGGTATCGTCCCCAGAGTGGGGCGGATCAAGAGGCCATGCGGGAGGCTTGGTCGCGGCGTCTGGAACCTTGCGCGCCGTGGTGGCGGCACGCGGTGGACACGGACCATCCCGTCGTCTATCCCCTGCCTCTGCCCGACCAGGGGCCGATGCGGGAGATTTCGGCGCAGGAAGCGCTGCGCTTTGTGCCACCCGCGATCCTTCCACAACCCTCCGCCCAGGAACGCATCCTCGCCCGCCAGCGGGAACGCCTGCAACAACGCATCCGGAAGATGCGTCAAGACATGGCGCGCTGGGAGGATCCGGAAGTATATCGCGCCCAGGCATTCGCCCTCTTCGCTCTGCCCGACGCGATGCCGTCCACCCTCCACATCAGCGCTCCGGACCACACCAGCGCAACGGGTGCGACGCTGACCATTCCCGTGACGCCGGGTATATCCTTACACCGGCAGGCGCAGGGATATATGCGGCAAGCACAACGCAGTCAACGCGCGCGACGCGAAATCGCCCTCCGTCTGCAAGAAGCGGGACAGTTGCTGCAACAGCTTACGGCGGTCACGGAGGATGGACCGATCGGGTCGACGACAGGATCGCCCACCGCCGCGGACCCGACACCCGTCAAAGCCACGAAGAAGGGAACGCCGGACGACACCGGCTTCAACCACCAGGTGATCGGAGGCTTTACGCTCCTCTGGGGGAAAAATGCGAAAGAAAACGATCACCTGACTTTCCGCGCCGCCAAACCTTGGGACCTGTGGTTTCACATTCAGGATTTGGGGGGCAGCCATGTGGTGCTGCGCCGGGAAAACCGTCAAACCGTCGTGCCCGAAGCGGTGATGGCCGCGGCGGCACGCATCGCCCTGCAACAGAGTCAATCCCGCGCCATCAGCGGGGAGGTGGACTGGACGGAAATCCGCCACGTCCACCGCAAACCGGGCGGCGGCCCCGGACAGGTGACCTACCGCCACTTTCAGAGCATCCGGGTCCGCCGGAACGACTGACCAAAGCAGGGCGGTTTGTTCGCGAGACGGGCAAGATCGACACGCTGATAACGGCGTCGACGAGCGTCCATGACGGCACGTGGCATCACCGCCGGTTGTGGTACACTGAGACAGATAGACGGGGGGACAACCACATGACTGCCAAACCTCTTTATGAGCGTTCTCAAGAACTCTTCCTCTCTTGGTCCAAAGTGCCCCAGGAGGAGATCCCTGACCTGCTGATCGGACTCAAAGCCCGTGCACGCCAAGTCACCCTGTTCAGGGAGTCCGTTGCACTGGCCGCTGAAGCCCAGGTCAAGCATCTGAATCCCAACACCATGGTGTTGGCCCTGCAGGGCCGCGATGCCCAGGATTCGCCCGCTCAAACGGGCGAAAAGATTCTAAGTGTCCATTACGGCAAGACATGCTCACTGGGCTTCCTGTCCACCATCGTGCAGATGGAAGGGCGGAATATTCAGATCAATTACCCCACTGAACTATGGATTCGCAGAGGCCGGAAACATGAACGCTTCGGCCTGACCCTCAACATGACGGCCTTCTGGAACAATCCCACCCATGGCGATCCCATATTTGGACATGTCATGGATGTGAGCTATGGGGGCTTCCTGGGCGGGATGTCCGTGGCGGCCTATCACGATGACGGCCTGAGCGTTCAGTTGCACGAGCGAGGCGAGATTATTTTGCTGAAATCCGACCTGACCCGGTGGCGGGGAAAAGCCGAACTCCGCAGATCGGCACTGGCCACTCAGGACGGCCATGATGGGGATGAGGTGCGCGTTCCCGTCAACGGCTTTTCACTATTGGGATTTTCCTTCCTCTTTTCCAACGCGGAAGAAGCCAGCGCATTGGGGCCCTTCCTGGAAGGCGCCGTCGAACCCCTCTAAAAACCGGGGCGAGTGCGACCGTCACGCAGATTCCGTGCGCAGGCGGGTAAGCACCGCTCGCAGATCGGCGGGCAGCGGCGCTTCGATACGCAGAGGTTCCCCATCCTGGGGGTGGCGGAAGGCAATCAGGGCCGCGTGCAAAAAGAGTCGCCGCAAACCCCATGCGCGCAGACGCTGGTTGAAGGCGGGGTCGCCATATTTTTCGTCACCCGCCACCGGATGACCGATGGCTTGGAGGTGGACACGAATCTGGTGGGTACGGCCGGTGTCCAGATCGGCTTGCAGCAGAACCGCGCCGGGGAAACGCTCCAGCGGCAAAAAACGGGTATGCGCCGCCTTGCCGTCCACGGAGTCCACCCGCACCATGCGCTCGCCAGACTGCAACGTATTCTTGCGCAGGGCCAGACGCACGGAACGCGTCTTCCCCTGCCAGTCGCCGGCCGCTAGCGCGAGATAACGCTTCTCCATGCGCCCTTCTCGCAAGGCTTCATGGAGAGCCCGCAACGCCGAACGCTTCTTGCTGAGGATCAGGCAACCGGAAGTGTCGCGGTCCAGACGGTGCGCCAGTTCCAATTCACGGGCATCGGGCCGCAACTGGCGCAGCGCCTCGATGGCGCCCCAACTCAGGCCGGAACCTCCATGCACCGCCAGTCCGCTGGGTTTGTCCAGCACCAGCAGATGGCCGTCCTCATACAGGATGGCGGCTTCCAATTGGTGATGCAGGTGGGCGGGAAGCACGGCAGAGTCGCTGGGGGCGGCCACCCGTACCGGCGGCAGACGCAATATGTCGCCCTCGGTCAGATGGTAGTGAGGCCGTGTCCGCCCTTTGTTCACCCGAACCTCGCCGCTGCGCAAGATTTTGTAGATATGGGAGCGCGGCACACCTTTCATCACCCGCAGCAGGAAATTATCCAGCCGTTGTCCCGCTTCCGCGCCGGTCACGCGCCATTGCCGCACCCCATTTTCTGCCATGACTGACCTCACCCCCTGCGCTTTCCGTTTGCGATTCTATACTTTTATGACATATATTTCGACTTGGGATGCTGCGCTTCTCGGAGCGGGACCCAATTTCAGCACCGCCGGGCAACCCCCGCCGGTCCCAATTACAAACGTTGCGCTCCCTGACGAGCCCCTCGGGCTTGCGGGTTGAGCGCCGGAGAAAGAAGAACTTATGAAACGGATGTTGATTAACGCCACTCATGCAGAGGAGCTGCGGGTGGCCTTGGTAGATGGTCAGAAGCTCCTCGACCTGGACATTGAACGCGCTTATCGGGAACAGAAAAAAAGCAATATTTACAAGGGCCGCATCACCCGCGTCGAGCCTAGTCTCGAAGCCGCCTTCGTGGACTACGGCGCCGAACGGCATGGTTTCCTGCCCCTGAAGGAAATTGCCCGGGAATATTTCCTGCAGCAGGAAACAGGCCGCAAACGCATTCAGGATTTGGTGCGGGAAGGCCAGGAAATCATCGTTCAGGTAGACAAGGAAGAACGCTCCAGCAAAGGCGCGGCGCTCACCACCTTCGTCAGCCTGGCCGGACGTTACCTAGTGCTCATGCCCAACAACCCGCGTGCCGGCGGCGTCTCCCGGCGCATCGAGGGCGAGGATCGCACTCAGATCCGCCAGCACTTGCAAATCCTGGACATTCCCGAGAACATGGGCGTCATCGCCCGCACGGCGGGCATCGGTCAAGACCTGGAAGCGCTGCAGCGCGATCTCGAATATCTCAAGCAAATCTGGCAGGCCATCGTGAATACCGCGGCGCCACGCGCCGCCCCCTTCCTGATCTACCAGGAAGGCAATGTCGTGGTACGCGCCTTGCGTGACCACTTTTCCGAAGATTTCGGGGAAATCCTGATCGACGAAGAAGGGGCCTACAACGCCGCCGTGCAGTTCATGGGCTCCATGATGCCGAAAATGGTGCATCGCCTGAAATACTACAACAACGACACTCCGCTGTTTTCCCGCTACCAGATCGAGCAACAGATCGAGTCCGCCTTCAGCCGGGAAGTACGTCTGGAAGCGGGGGGTGCGATCGTCATCGACCACACCGAGGCCCTGGTGGCCGTGGACGTGAACTCGGGGCGGGCGACCAAGGGACAGGATATTGCCGAAACCGCCTTCCAGACCAACCTGGAGGCGGCGGAAGAAATCGCGCGACAGATTCGCCTGCGTGACATCGGCGGACTGATCGTGGTGGATTTCATCGATATGGAGTCTCCCAAACATCAGCGTGAAGTGGAGAACAAACTCAAGGAAGCGCTCAAGCTGGACCGGGCACGGGTACAGTTGGGGCGTATCTCCCGCTTCGGACTCATGGAAATGTCGCGGCAACGGCTCGGTGCCAGCCTGGAAGAGGCCTCCTACGAGCCCTGCCCACGCTGTAGCGGTACCGGCCAGATTCGCGGCTGCGAGGCCACCAGCATGCATGTCCTGCGCCTGCTGCATGAAGAGTGCATGAAAGCGGGAGCGGCTGAGGTGCAGTGCCAGGTGCCCGTGGATGTGGCCGTGTACCTCCTCAATGAAAAACGCCGCCCGATTCTGGAACTGGAGGCCAAGACCGATACCCGCATCCTGATCATTCCCACGCCAGAGATGGTCACGCCGCATTACCAGATACAGCGGACACGCCAGGACGGTGGAAGTGCCCGGACCGCATCCGCTTCCGGTGGCGAGCATGTCCCTCTGCCCTCACGTCCCAGCCGTTCGCAGAGCGAGTCCGCCGCGCTGAGCCCACTGACGGCGGCACCACCGCCGGAAGTGCTACCACCGCTGCGCACACCACCAGCGTCGATCCATCCGAAGGTCAAAGCTCCCGCCAAGGCCACTCCGCCGGAGGAGGGTATTCTGGCTCGACTGGTGCGGGCGCTGGTGTCCCGCTATGAGCCCGTTGACGCCGCCACCTTCCTGGCGGAAACCGGTAGCGCCGAGGGGCCGGAGACCGCGGAACCGGTCACCGGGACCATCACCGACAGTCCGGAGGACGGCGGCGAGAGCCGCAGCGGCCGTCGCCGTCGCCGTGGCGGGCGTCGGGCCCGGGCCAGACGCGCTCCGCAAGGTGGAGAGGACAGCGCCGCCGCAACGTCCGCGGAGCCCGAAGAGGGCCGCGCACCCGATGGATTCCCAAAAGAGGAGCCATCGCCAGAGTCCACAGATGCCGCGGAAGCACTCGTCTATCCCGGCACGGTACCCGCCGCGACCGACTGGCATCAGATGCTGATCCCCGCTGCGGCATTGGGGCGCGGCGCGGGCTCCGCCGTCGAAAACGATGCGGCGCGGGAACCAGGAAACCCGCCGGTGCGGGAGGTGCTTCAGGATCCGGCCCAGGAACCCGTGCAAGGCGATCTGCTGGCTGTGGAAGGGGCGGCGGCGCCGGGCCGCCAGGAATCCTTGTCTATCGCCCCGTCCGACGCTGCGCAGCGGCCCTTTTCGCTGGACGAAGATTAGAACGCCACCGCATGCCCTGAACGCGGGTGCGTGACGTCGTCACGGCACGGCCAATGGATTGCCCAAAGCCGTTCACTCGCGACGCCACGTCGTGCCGCCCGGACCATCTTCGAGAATGATCCCCGCCGCGGTCAGTTCCAGCCGGATCCTATCGGCACCTGCAAAATCCCGGGCCTGCCGCGCTGCCGTGCGCGCAACGATACGTTCGTCGATCCAGGCGGCGTCTTTTTCGTCGCCCCGGAGAAAATCTTCCGCATTCTGCTGCAACAGTCCGAGCACACCGGCCAGCTCGCGCAACACCGTCGCGAGAGGCGCCGCCACCTCGCTGCCCTCGTCTCGTAGCCGATTGATCTCGCGGGCGATATCAAAAAGTACGGCGATGGCCGTGGGCGTGTGGAAATCATCCCGCATCGCCGCATGGAAACGCGCGCGCCACTCGGCCCCCAACTCCGGTACGATCCGCGGCTTGGGCATACCCCGCAAGGCGGTGTACAACCGGGTCAACCCCGCCTTGGCCTGTTCCAGGGCCTCCTCGGCGTAGTTGAGGGGACTGCGGTAATGGCTGGTGAGAATAAAAAAACGCAGCACCTCGCCGGGATAATACGGTAATAGTTCCCGCACCGTGAAAAAATTATTCAACGACTTGGACATCTTTTCGTCATTGATGCGGACGAAGCCATTGTGCATCCAGTAGTGCGCGAACGCGCAGTCGGCACCCTGAGACTGGGCGATTTCATTTTCGTGGTGGGGAAACTGCAGATCGGCACCACCCCCATGAATATCGAAAGCACAGCCCAAGGCATCGGCCGACATGGCCGAGCATTCGATATGCCAGCCCGGCCGTCCTTCGCCCCAGGGAGAGGCCCAGGAGGGTTCGCCGGGCTTGGCGGCCTTCCACAAAGCGAAATCCAGGGGATCCCGTTTATCCTCGTCCACATCGACCCGCGCCCCCACCGCCAGATCGTCAATGGACTTACCGGAAAGTCGACCATATCCGGGAAAGCTCCGCACCGCGTAATACACATCGCCATTGACCGCCGGATAGGCGTGTCCCTTGGCAATAAGCGCAGCGATCAGGGTTTGCATGGCACCCACATGCGCGGTCGCCCGCGGCTCCAGATCAGGGCGCTGGCAGAGCAGGGCCGCCTCATCCTCGTGCATCGCGTCGATGAAGCGTCCGGTGAGGGATTGGGTCGATTCGCCACGCTCCAGCGCTCGACGAATGATCTTATCGTCGATATCGGTGATATTGCGCACATAGGTCACCCGGTAACCACAATTGCGCAGATAGCGCACCACCATATCGAAGGTGACCATCACCCGGGCGTGACCGAGGTGGCAGAAATCGTATACGGTCATCCCGCAGACGTAGATCCCCACATGACCGGGGTGCAGCACTTCCAGCGGTGTTTTGCGGCGGCGCAACGTGTCGTAGAGGGTCAGCACCGGTAGAGCGGCCGGCGCAGTTCCGGGGGCAGGGGAAACAGTCATATTCGACCTCGACACATAACTCAGGTAAGTTGGGCGGCGGCATGCAGACGCGCCTGCGCGCGCGCCTCGCCGATCAGAGGAAGCAGCACCGCCAGTTCCGGGCCATGGGTCAGCCCGGTGAGCGCGGCACGCAGGGGCATGAACAAGGCCTTGCCGCGTTGACCGCTTTCCTTCTGCAGGGTCTTGGTCCAGAGCCGATAGTCTCCGCCGGCGGCCCGCAGCGTTGCCTGCGCTGCGGGCCAGAAACCCTGGGGCGCGGCGGCGATGGTCCGGATCGCCTCGGCGTCGGCCAGGGGGGCGGCGAAACAGCGTTCGGCCCAGTCCAGCGCATCGGCAGGGAGGACCATGTTGGCACGCACCGCCGCCACAAAAGCGATCTCCTGACCCATCGGCACCTTGTCGCGCAGCCAGGGAGTGAGCCAGGTCCAGATGGCGGCATCGTCCAGCGATTGTAAAGCCTCGCGCTGCCAATACCGCAGTTGCTCCAGGTCGAAATGACCAGGTGCCCGACTGATCTGCGTGAGGGAAAACCCCTGAGCCAGCGCCGCGCGGTTCAGAAAACCCGTCGCGGTGTAGTGGTGGCCGAGACGCGCCAGATAGTTGCGTATCGCCGCCGGCAAATAGCCGTGATGCTGCAAATCGCGCAAACTGATGGCCCCATACCGCTTGGACAAGGGTTGACCGTCCGCCCCCAGCAACAGGGGTAGATGGCCATAGGCCGGGACGGGTAAATCCAGCGCTTGCAACACCAGGATTTGCCGGGGCGTGTTGCTGAGGTGATCTTCCCCGCGCAGTACCAGGTTCACCTCCATGAGCGCATCGTCCACCGCATTGGCGAAGAAAAACGCCGGACTGCCATCACTGCGGCGGATGACAAAATCCCCCAGGTCGGCTAGCGCATAGTGGCGCTCACCCCAGACCAGATCCGGCACCACCACGGTGCCGTGATCGGGCACCCGGAAGCGCAGTGTGGGCCGGAGTCCCGCGGCCTCTCGCTGCGCCCGCGCCCCGGCATCGAGATGCCGGCAACGCCCGCTGTACCGCGGTGGTTTTCCGGCGCCACGCTGCACGGCGCGCTCCGCCGCGAGTTCATCGGCGCTGCAGTAGCAGGGATAGGCCCGCCCGGCGGTCTGCAAGCGGGCGAAGTAGCCGCCATAAATGGATTGGCGCTCCATCTGCCGGTACGGGCCATGTCCACCTCCATGATCCGGTCCCTCATCCCAGTCGAGTCCGAGCCAGCGCAGGTCTTCCAGCAGGGCGCGTTCATAGAGCGCGGTGGAACGCTCCTGATCCGTATCTTCCAGGCGGAGTACGAAACACCCCTGCGTACCGCGCGCTGCCAGCCAGGCGAAAAGCGCCGTGCGGGCATTGCCAAGATGCAGGAAACCGGTGGGGCTAGGCGCAAAGCGACTCTTGAGATTCATGGTGCTATAATATTGCGCCATCGGCCCCATCGCAATGTAACGACCCGGAAGGGGGTATTTCGCAAAGCGCAAATTACGGGTGCCCTTTGCGAAACACTCTTGACACGGAAAAGCATCGTATGGCCCAAGCTCACGTTCCGCGCGCGCGCTCCAAACAACCCCAGCGCCCCCGGCGTCCCCATTATGGGCGCTGGATTCTTCTGATTTTGCTGTTGATCCTGATCAATATCGGGATCGGCGCCGGCATTTACGTCTACCGGATCTGGCAGACCTTACCGCCCGTCCATGAACTCAAGGAATGGCACCCTGATGAGCCTCTGCGCATCTACGCCGCCAACGGCGCCCTACTCCAGGAAGTCGGCCCGCAAATGCGCTACGCGCTGCCCATCGACCAGATCCCGGTCCAGTTGCAGGATGCCTTCATCGCCGCCGAGAATTCGCGCTTCTACAGCGACAATTTCCTCTACTACCCGGTCAGCTTTCCGGGCATCCTGCGGGCGGCCGTGGTGGACCTCATTCATATGGCCCCCGTGCAGGGGGCCAGTACGATCCCTGAGCAAGTAGCGCGCAACTTCTATCTGACCCCGCAGAAGACCATTTCCCGCAAGGTCGCGGAAATCCTCCTGGCCTACAAGTTGGCAGGTCATTTCACCCATACGCAGATCCTGGAGTTGTACCTGAACAAAATCTATCTTGGACAAGGGGCCTATGGGGTGCAGGCAGCGGCCCGTACCTATTACGGAAAAAATGTCGATCAGCTTACCTTGGGCGAAATGGCAACCATCGCCGGGCTACCGCCGGCGCCCTCCTTCCTGAACCCGGTAGTCAATCCGGGGCTCGCCAAAAAACGGCGGGCCTACGTCCTCAGTCGTATGGAAAAGCGCGGTTATATTTCTGCGGACGAAGAGGCCAAGGCCAATGCGGAACCGATTCTCTCGCGATACCACGCGGCGGCCACCAACAGCGCACCCTATGTGACCAACTGGGTAGCCAACTGGTTGAGCCAGCAATTCGGCAGCGATTTCACCTACCGCTCCGGACTCAAGGTCTACACCACCATCCTGCCACGGAACCAACAGGCTGCGGATGAAGCCGTATCCATAGGATTGGAGAACTACTCCATGGGCCTCACCAGCATGGTCTCCAAAAGTTATCGGGGACCCATCGCGCAACTCACCGGAAGCGCGTTGCAGGCGGCACTCGCGGGCAAGCGGCCCGACGTGCTCCCCCCCCATGATCCCGCCAATCTCAAGTGGGGCGTGGTCATCCGTGCGAACGCCAAAAACGCCACCGTTTCGCTGGAGGGCCAGCAGAATGTCACCCTGACCTTGCCGGACGTGCGTTGGGCGCGTCCCCGCGTAGGGGCCCCCGAACCGCGTACTGTGGATGCGGTGCTGCACGGTGGTGATCTGATCTGGCTACGCCCTTACGTGCATGCGGTCACGGCGGGCGCGGGCCATGAGTGGGGGACCAACGTCTGGTCCTCCGCGGGCAAGAACGCGGGTTGGCAGCTCACACAAATTCCCCGCGTGCAGGGAGCCCTGGTCAGCCTGGACAGTCACACCGGAGCCATTCACGCACTGGTCGGCGGCTTCAGCTATGAACTGAGTCATTTCGATCGCGCCGTGTTTGCCTACCGGCAACCCGGTTCGGGATTTAAACCCTTTGTCTATGCGGCGGCCATGGATGCCCCGGCGCTGCTCGCCTCAGGTAAAAGCACCTACATGACCCCGCAAACCCCGATTCCGGATACGCCCCTATCCATCACTCTGCCCACCGGACAGGTCTATACCCCGACCAACTACAGCAACCAGTTTTCCAACACACCGATCCCGGTGTGGTCGAATCTGGCTTACTCCCACAACGTGCCGAGCGTGCGCATCCTCATGGATATCGGCATTCCGTATGCGGCGCAGTATGTGCAGCGTTTTGGCTTTCCAGCCTCCCAGATACCGCAAGTGCCTTCCATGGTCCTCGGCGCCGGGGACTATACGCCCCTGCAACTGGCCCGCGCGTACGCGGTCTTCTCCAGCGGCGGCTTTTTGCCCAAGCCCTATCTGATCACCAAAATCATCAACAGCCGCGGGACACAGATCTCACTGATGAACTGTCCGCTGGGCTATGCGCCGCCTCCGCAACAAACCGTCGTTCCGCCGGGCGTCGCTTATCTGTTGACCGAAATGATGCAGCAGGTGGTCAAGATCGGCACCGGGGTGGCGGCACAAAGCCTCGGACGCAATGACATCGCGGGCAAGACAGGCACGACCAATCATGAAAACAATGCCTGGTTCAATGGGTTCAGTCCACACATCACCACCAGCGTGTGGGTGGGTTATGACGACAACCGGACCATGGGCCGCTGGGCCGCTGGTGCACGGGAGGCACTGCCCATCTGGATTCATTACATGCGAACGGCCATGGCCGGCAGTCCAGCCACCGGCTTCTTCCGCCCCCCTTCCGTGACCGGACCTACCATCAGTGGTGGCAGCAATGTCATCGGAGTCAGCGATTATCTGGCTGGATACCCCCCCGTGACCGCGCCGACGGCTTCCACCGAAAGCGGTGCCGGGGAGAGTCTTGGCGATACACTGATCAACACTATCAAGAGCCTGTTCTGAGAAAACACGGATTCGTGACCCGTATAACACTTTACCGGGCCCGTTGCCCGGGATGACCATTGTGAGGAGATGGTTACCGCGTAATACAGAAAACATCATAAGCTCGTGCTGGAGGGATCGTGCGGGGCGATACACCGGGAATACCGAAAAATTCTCATTGAAGGATGCGCGCGTTGGATATTACCGATCATGGCATGCTGGAAAAGCTACCGGTGAGCGTGGTCATTTCTGTGACCGACCAGATCATTTATGCCAATCCGGCGGCGCTCGATTTACTGGAAGCTTCATCACCCGCGGATCTGGTCGGCCATTCCATCCACGAATTCATCTATCCCCTCGATCAACAGCGCATACTGGCCCGCGTTCGGCGCGCCGAACGCGGGCAGGTAACCAATCCGCCCACGGAATTTCGGGTCTACACCTGCACACATCGCCTGCTGGTGGTGGCGATGATGAGCAGCAGCTTTCCGGTCGAAGATAAGATCGGACTGATCGCGACCTTCATGGACATGACTGAACGCAGCGCTATGGAAACACGTCTGCGAGAAAGTGATGAGCAATTTCGGCGTATGATGAATACGATGCAGGATGTCTTTTATCGCACCGATGCGGAAGGTATTACGCGTTATGTCTGCCCTTCCGTGATCAATATCTTGGGTTACAGCGCTGAAGAAATTATCGGTCTGCCCGCCGCGGCCTTTTATCCCAATGTCGAGGATCGTGACATGCTGGTCGCCGCGATAAAGAATCAAGGATATGTCCGTGACTTTCCCGGCCAAATGCAACGTAAGGACGGAAAGATCATAGATATTTCCATCAGCAGTACCGTCCTATATGACGAGGAAGGCAATTATGCCGGTGTCGAAGGGATATGGCGAGACATCACCTCACGCCGGGATTTGGAGCGTGAACTGGAGCGACGTGCCACCTCCGACGAGCTGACAGGCATTGCCAACCGGCGCAGCATCCTGGAAGATCTGGAACAAAGTCTTGCCCGTTTTCAACGACATCATCAGCATTTGACTATTTTTATTTTGGATCTCGACCACTTCAAAAAGATCAATGACGAATTCGGACATCTTTCTGGTGACAAAGTGCTCAAAAAATTTTGTGAGATCGTCACCGCTCAATTACGTGCCGTAGACCGCCTGGGTAGACTCGGCGGCGAAGAATTCCTCCTCATACTCAATGATACCCATCGGGATATGGCCCAGGAAATAGCGATGCGGATTCTTACGACAGTGCGTGAACATCTGTTCCACATTGATCCATTTGATCCTGTACGAATTTCAGTGAGTATCGGAGCCATAGTGGCATATCCCGATGACCGTCAGGTATCGCAACTGCTGGAACGCGCGGACAAAGCGCTGTACTGTGCCAAAGCGCATGGCCGAGACAGAATCCAATGGTGGGCACAAGATCCATCGGCGATGATCCCCGGTCAAGCATAGACAAAGCCACCCATCGAACCCCCTGTTGAATTCCTCTCATTTTATACTACCCTCTAGGTTCAAGTGCGGCCACCGCCTCGGGAGTAATCATGAAACAGGTCGGCAAGGCACCCAGTGCCATCTGGCGTCACCCCGTCTGGTCCACCGCGCGGAAATCCTGCGTCGGCACGGCGCTTGGGAGCGGAAAGCTCTGGTTCACCATTGGCGGCGGCATTGTCACCGAAGTTTTTTATCCGCGCATCGACATTCCGCAGATTCGCGACCTCGGCTTTATCGTCGCCGATGATCAGGGCTTCTGGCAGGAGTTGAAGACCCTACCAGAGCCGCAACTGGAACTGGACGATCCACACGTTCCCCTCCCCATCCTCCGTCATCATCACAATCGATTCGAGTTTACGCTGAAGGTCTGCGCCGACCCTGAGCGCGATGTGCTCTTGCTGGATTTCCAATTAGAGGGCGACAACGCCCTGCGGCCTTATCTGCTCTGCTCCGCCCGCCTGGGTGAAGATGCCGAAAACAACCGCGCCTGGGTAAGCGACTGGGAAGGTCGGCCGGTACTCTGGGCGGAACAGGGACCTTTCGGACTGGCGCTCATTTGTCGCGATGCGGATGGCTATCCGGTGCTGGAACGCCGCTCGGTGGGGGAAGTCGGTGCCAGCGATCTCTGGCAGGACTTTCACCAGAATGGACGAATGCAGTGGGAATACCAGGAAGCCGGGCCGGGTGAAGTCGCCCTGGCGGGTCGACTGCCGCGACAGGGTACGCTGGCCGCGGGCCTGGGAACCAGCAAGGAAGCCGCCGCCACCAAGGCCTGGTCCTCCCTGGCGGCAGGTTTTCAAAGCCGCGCGGCGGACTACAGCGCCGGCTGGCATGCCTGGCACAAACGCCATCCGACCCCACGCGGTTTCGCCCGCAAACTGCCGATCGTGGCTCAAACCCTATACGCCCGCTCCGCCAATATCCTCAAGGTCCATGAAGACCGTACCTTTCCCGGCGCCCTGGTCGCCAGTCTCTCGGTGCCCTGGGGTGAGGCGAGTGAGAGTCGCGGCGGCTATCATCTGGTCTGGTCCCGGGATCTGGTGGAAGGTGCCGGTGCACTGCTCGCCCTCGGAGCCGTCGCCGAAGCGCGGCAAGTCCTGACGTACCTCATCAGCACGCAACAGGCCGACGGTCACTGGTTACAGAACCAGTGGCTGGGCGGCAAAGCGTTCTGGCAGGGGGTGCAGCTCGATGAAACGGGATTCCCGGTACTATTGGCCGCCGCGCTGCGCCAGGCCGACGCCTTGGAGGAAATCGCCGTCATCGACATGATCTCTCGCGCCCTGCACTTCATCGTCCACGAAGGACCGGTCACCGGGCAGGATCGCTGGGAAGAGGATGGCGGCGTGAATCTCTTCACCCTTGCCATCGCCATTGCCGCGCTGGTGGAAGGCGCCGATTTTCTCGGCGGCAAGGCCAGCGACTGCGCCCTGATGCTGGCCGATTATTGGAATGCCCGACTGGAGGAGTGGACCTTCGTGCAGGGCACGGACCTTGCGGAACGCTTCCAGGTGCCCGGCTACTATGTGCGCATCACCCCCGCGGATGTCCTGGTGCAGGATGGCGCCAACAATGAGTGGGTGCTCATCAAAAATCGCGCCCACGACCCCCACCTGCCCGCCAGTGAACAGGTGGCCAACGATTTCCTGCAACTGGTGCGCTACGGACTGCGCAGTGCCGACGATCCACGTATCGTGGCGTCGGTCAAGGTCATGGATGGACTCCTGAAGACCGATACCCCCAGCGGTCCGGTCTGGCACCGCTACAACGGAGATGGCTACGGTGAGCACGCCGACGGCAGCCCTTTCGATGGCACCGGTATCGGGCGCGGCTGGCCCTTGCTGGTGGGTGAGCGGGGGCATTACGCGCTCGCCGTCGGCGAGGATGCCTTGCCTTACATCAACGCCATGGCCGCCATGACCGGTCAGGGCGGTCTCCTCCCCGAACAGATCTGGGACACGAATCCCATTCCCGGGAAAGGCCTTTTCCCCGGTCACCCCAGCGGCTCGGCCATGCCCCTGGTCTGGGCGCACAGCGAATTCGTCAAGCTTTGTCACAGCATGGTCAAAGGCGCGCCCGTCGACCGCCCGGCGGCCACCTGGAAGCGCTATCAGGGCAAACGGCCAGAGATTGGCTATCGTTTATGGCGCCTGCGGCAACGACCGCGTCAGATCTTCGCCGGACAGGAATTGCGTATTTTACTGCAAGCGCCCTTTACGGTGCACTGGGGCATGAATGGCTGGCAGTCGGTGCAGGACCTTGACTCCGAAGACTGGGGCCTCGGCCATGTCGCCACCCTGTCAGGGCGCAACTGGTCCGCGGGTGAAAACCTGCAATTCACCCTCCGCTGGCGGGACAGCGGCGACTGGCAGGGCGAGGATTTTCATATCGATATCATCGGAGGTGACGCATGATCAATCTGGACTTGCAGGGCCGGCGAGCGTTGGTCACCGGTGGCAGCGGCGGCCTCGGGCGTGCCATTGCCGAGACGCTGGCCACCGCCGGGGCGCAGGTGGCGGTGCACTACCGGAAAGGTCTGGACGAAGCCGAGGCGGTGGTCGCCGCCATCCGGAAGCAGGGCGGTAAGGCGCAGGCTTTTCAGGCCGATGTGGCGGATCCGGCGGCCGTGGAGAAACTGCTGCAGGCCATCGAATCCGCCTTCGGCGGCCTGGACATTCTCGTCAACAATGCCGGCATGGATGGCCCGCGCGCCAGGGTCGGCGCGGATGATGCGCAGGTCTGGGAAAAGATCCTCGCCGTCGATCTCATGGGTCCCTACTACTGCGCCCGTGCCGCCATTCCGCGCATGGAGAAAGCCAAACGCGGGGTGATCATCAATATCACCTCTGTGCATGAGTTTATTCCCTGGGAAGGCTACAGCGCCTATACCAGCGCTAAGGCGGGTTTGTCCATGTTCACCAAGACCCTCGCTCAGGAAACGGCGGATAAGGGCATCCGGGTAGTGGCTATCGCCCCTGGCGCCATCCAGACCCCCATCAATCAGCCGGTCTGGAGTGACCCCCGGTCTCTCAAAGACCTGGATGAGAAAATCTCCATGGGCCGTCTCGGCAAGCCCGAAGAGATTGGCAACGTGGCGGCCTTTCTCGCCAGCGATCTGGCCAGTTACATTACCGGCACCACCCTCGCGGTGGATGGCGGGATGCTGATTTACCCTGAATTCCGCCACGGCGGTTGAACAGAGCCTTGCTGACCGCAGTGCTCAGGTGGGGCGCAACCGTGCGTTTGTCCTTGCTGCCCCGTCCATGATACAACGGAAAAACTGGGCTCGGAGAAACAGGGATTGGCCGCACACAAAAAGAAAAAAACCACATCCGACCGTCGCCGATGGGTGGCCTTCGGTGCCGTGGCCGCCCTGCTCGCCACCGCCGCCGTGACCATCGCCCTCAATCTGCCCGTTCATCCCCGCCCGGTCAGCGCACCCGTGCCCCCGTCTCAACCAGCGCTGACGCAGCGCCAGTTTGCTCTGGGATCTTACGGGGTGACCCTCACCGATCATACGGGGAAGACCCAGGCGCTGACCATCCACCCGGTAGCGATCCTGCGAGGAGGGGGGCCCTGGAAAGGCCTCCAGGCCAATCAAGACCAGCTTGATGCGCGCATTGCCAATCCCTTCATGGCATTTCCGGATCTGGCCCGCATCACCACCTCCGCCGCGGCCAAGGCCGCACTGGAGCGACAAATTCTGCAAAATATTGCGCCCTTGCTGAGCAAGGCGGAACCCGGCTGGAAAATCATCGGTATACGGTTGCGCCCGACGCTGCGGTCCCCACCTCCCGCAGATTCATGACATCGCGGCAGCAGGGTTTAACATGAAATACCTCGGTCGCCTGCAGCCCCACGATCCCCTCTACGATTATCTGAAGGAGCGGATATTCCCGCATTTTTTCGCAGAATACCGCCCGCATCAATTCCGGGTCTTCCAGTTTCCGGCCTCTAACGAGGTCTTTCTGTATGAGGAAACGCACTCCCGGCAGAGGGTCATTGGAAAATTTTTCGGCAAGATGGACGAAGACCCTCGGCAGGCCTGGGAACGGGCGCATCATGAATGGCAGAATATGCACTGTCTACGTCATCTTGGTTTCAACAGTCAGCGACTGTATATTCCACAGCCATTGGGTATCGCGCGGGAAATGAACAGTCTGCTGGTGGAAGAATATTGTGCAGGACAGTCGCTGTCCAACGTCATCGCCGAGAGCATTCGACATCATGACGCCGATGCATTGTATGCCCGCTTAACCGATCTCGCATACTTCCTTGCCAAGCTGCATAACTGGACCGTACAATCGGAAACCGTATGTTTTGACGCCAACTTTTCTTATTTCGACAAAATCATGGCCCGGCTGCAGCGACGCCACCGGATTTCTGCACATCAAACGCACGAAATCTATACCTATCGTGAACACTGGCGGCAGACGGGTAGCATGTGGTCGGACCGGCAAGTGCTGATCCATGGCGATGCCACACCCGCCAACTTTCTCTTTGCACCGCACCATCGCACCATCGCCATCGATCTGGAGCGGATGAAGGCGACCGATCGTGCTTACGATCTGGGCATGATCGCCGGAGAAATCAAACATCATTTCATACGCACGACCCATCATGGTGAACATGCGGAACCATTTATCGGTCACTTCCTCTGGGAATACAGCACCCATTTCCCGGATCGCCACGCCGCTTTCACGGCGATCACCGAACGTATCCCTTTCTATATGGGCATGACGCTGCTGCGCATCGCCCGTAATTCCTGGCTTGATTGGCGTTACAGCCAATCTCTGGTCCACGAAGCCACCCACATCTTACGGAGATAGGATCATGTCCATACGCGCCGTCTGTTTCGATCTCTATGGCACCCTGATCAATATAGAAACCAATGAAGAACTGGAGGAAATTTATCGCGGAATCTCGCATTATCTCACGTACCACCGAGTGTTCATGAATCGGAGGGAGCTTCGTGAACGCTACTTCGCCATCCTGAAAGAAGGGAAACGTCAGTCCCCGGAGAGATATCCGGAGATCGACGTGGAAGCGATCTGGCATACACTGCTGGTGCAGGAAAACAGCAAGCCGGTCAAAAGGCGCGGGGATCTGGCCAAGGAGCTGGCGCGCCTGCACCGTGGCATTTCCCGCACGCGCCTGGAGCGCTACGAGGGGGTTAAGCGCACCCTGAAAAGTCTGCAGGAAACATATCGGCTGGCCATCATCTCCGATGCGCAACGCTGCTTCGCGCTGCCGGAAATGCGCGCAATGGGCATCAAAAAATATTTTGACGTACGCATCATTTCCGGCGACCACGGTTATCGCAAACCCGATTCCCGGCTCTTTGCCATGGCTGCGGAACAACTGGAAGTCGCGCCCCCTGAAGCCATTTACGTCGGTAACGACATGTACCGGGATATCTATGGTGCCCAGCAGGCGGGCATGAAAACCCTCTTCGTTGACTCCAACCAGGGCAGCAAATCCTATAATGACGTGGCTCCGGATTACTATGCCCGGGATTTCTATCAGGTGCTCGACGGCATCAGTTTTTTGGCCCAAAAACATGCGGACGGCTGAGCAGCGCCATCGACGCGCTGAAAAGCATTTTTTAGTCCCGCGGCAGAGAACCTCATGATTCCAGAAACCGTCATACTCTTGCTCTTTGTGATAGCGTCCCTGCTCTCCGTATTGGCGAATCGCTTTCACATACCCTATACCGTCGCGCTGGTACTGGGCGGCTTGGTATTGGGAGCCGTGCATTTGTTTCAAGCCCCGGTGTTGACCCATGATCTGGTATTTACCCTCTTCCTGCCCGGTCTGATTTTCGAATCCGCTTACCACCTCTCCTCCAGCGCCATGTGGCGTGACCGTCTGGCCATATTTAGTCTGGCGGTGCCGGGGGTGCTCCTATCGATGGTCGTGACCGCCTTCGTATTGCTCTGGAGCAGTCGGTACCTGCCCGATTTATCCCGGGTGATCATGCCTGTCAGTGTCGCCCTGGTGTTCGGTGCCGCCGTGGCCGCCACCGATCCGATTTCCGTGGTGTCCATATTTCGCAAACTGCAGGCGCCATCCCGTCTGACATTCATGGTGGAAAGTGAAAGCCTGCTCAACGATGGGACCGCTATTGTCTTCTTCACCCTGTTTCTGACACTGGCGGAAGGCAAGGCGATATCCGTCCCGGCGCTGGCCATTCAGTTTTTCGCCGTGGTCGGTGGTGGCGCGCTGGCGGGCATGGTGATCGGCTGGTTGAGCTCCGAAGTGATCAAGCGCGTCCATGATGGCATGGTCGAAATCACCATCACCATCCTGGCGGCCTACGGCAGTTTTCTGACCGCGATGCAACTCGGCTATTCCGGCGTCATCAGTACCGTTGTCGCCGGACTGATCTGCGGCAATTACGGGGCGAAAAGGGGTATGACCGCATCCGTCAAAATGGCGGTAAACACCTTCTGGGAATATATCGGCTTTGCCCTGAACTCACTCATCTTTTTGCTCGTCGGTTTCACCATCCACCTGCCCGGCCTGCTCAGCATCTGGCCCCTCATCCTGGCGGCCTATGTGGCGGTCACCATCGCCCGGGCCGCGGTCATTTATGGCATGAGCGGATTGCTGAGCCGCACACGGGGCCGAATACCCGCGACCTGGAATTTCGTGCTGGTGTGGGGCGGTATTCGCGGGGCATTGTCCATGGTGCTGGCCTTGAGTCTCCCCTATGATTTTCCTTATCGCACCTTGCTGATCAACCTGGTGTTTGGTGTCGTTTTGTTGACCATCCTGATCCAGGGACTGAGCATTTCTCCGCTGGCGAGCGCCCTCAAGGTACTGGGCCGTGGCCAGGGTTCTCAGGAGGTTGAAATGCAGCGGATGCGCGTCATCCTTGCGCAAACCGGGAGCCATGAGATCGGACGACTGCGCCAGGGCGGGCTGCGGAATGGACGCGCGCTGGATGTACTGGCCACATATTACCAGCAGGAGCAGGAAGCGGCCGAAAAGAAACTGGCCGGGTTGGGTACACGCGATGACACACATATACTTCAGCGCGACTTCTCCCGGTTGTACCGGCATCTGCTCCTCAAGGAAAAGCAGAAGATTCTCGACGCGCGCGCAGAGGGCCTGCTGAGCGAAGCCAGTTACGACCAGATGCTGGCCGATATCGACGCGAATTTTCTGGAGATAGAGTCCCAACCCGAGGCGGTCATGGAACGCTTATCGGCGACGCAGCACTCCGTTAAGAACGACCCGCCATCAGCTTGATCCAGCTTTTTATTTTACCGGGAAGCCTCCGCAAACACCGCTTGTCCATTCAAGCAGGCGCGGATCGCCAGTGCCAAAGGCCGCGTATCCGCTTCCACAGACATGACGATCATCATGAGCGTCTCCTCGCCCATGGGCAAAAAGAGGGCTGCATGAGGATCACAACATAGGGTAATCTCCTGGAGCGGACACGCGGCGAGGCCCGCGCCGATGTGCCCGGCCAGGCGCACGACGGCAGCCCCCGCAATGCCGATGAGCGTCCGGTCCGCCACCGCTTCGCCCTCTTGGTGAAGCACGGCGCCCTCGGCGGAAATCAGCATGGCGCCCTGTATCTGTGGTGATAAGGCACGTAATCGCGCGACGAAATCCTCAAACTGTTCCGGACTCATGTGGCACCCCTTTCCGGAATTTCGGGAATGGGGAACTGAAAATCACTTTGTGTCAGAAGGTCGGGGCCAGACTCCAGTCCCGCGAACCAGTCGAGGAAGGCCGTGACGGTGTCCCGGCCTCTAAAAGAGGCGCCGTGCTGCGGCACGATCCATTCTATCTCCATATCTCGCACCATATTGCTCCACAGTCTGCAGACCTTCTGGCCACCCATGTAACGGCGGTGAAAGTCATCCATACTTGATGCCACACGGTGGATATGAAACGCTTCCGCACCTTCGATCACCCGGGACGCATCATGTCCACTGACCAGATTAGCGCCCAGGTCCCCGGAGAAGAGTATTTTGCTCACCGGATCGTATACCTGGAAATTACCCACCGCATGCATGTAATGGGCGGGCACGATGCAGAGTTCCTGCCCTGCCAGACGGACTGCCATGCCCTGCGGCGGGATGCCGATCACGCGCCCCGCGGTCATGCCTTTAGAGCAAAAATGCGGCAAGAACCGGGTCCATTCCTGAGCGATGAGAATCTTCGCGTCGGTAATCAGCAACCAACCGTTGGCCGAGGCCACAATATCCGGGTCCTCGTGAGAGGCAAACACGAAGTCCAGATGCGCCGGAAGGAAATAGCTCGCCATCTCCGCCAGCAAGTTCTTATAGGTCAGGTTACCGCCAGGATCGAGCAGCATCCCTTCCCCATCATGAACGATGAGAAACTGGTTGGCCTGAATCCCCTCACCTTCCACCAGGTCGGTGAAGGCAATACACTTATGGGTTCCGTCGTCATACAGCAGCTGTGACATCGCGAGCTCCTCTGAAAGTGGTGATGGCGCACCGTAAGCGAGATCAGTGTGGGTCTTCGAATAAATACGACCATCGTGTATCATTATATTATCATTTGTCTTAAGGATGACAGTCTACCCCGTGCCCCGTCCAGCCACCCGGCCCATTCACGGAGTGGTTGCCGGAATTGTCAACACCACCGGCGATCGTGCTTGCATAGCGGCGGCGGCTCTCTTACAATACAGACTTTCTCGTTGCTGCTGTACCAGCGTCATCGGGAAATCAGAACGCTCCCTCCATCAGGAGGTTTGGGTACGACAGGTCTCCTGATCGTGCCTTTTTTATTTTAGGTAGATCAAGCGGGCTGGTCTAAACGGCAACTTTTTCAGGGATGGCGGGATTTATGGGAGAAATCACCAGGGCGCTCATCAGCGTTTCCGACAAGCGGGGGGTGGTAGAATTTGCCCGGCGGCTGCGGGACTTCGGGGTGGAAATACTTTCTACCGGGGGCACAGCCAAGGCGTTGATGGCTGACGGTGTTGCGGTGCAGGAAGTCCGTGACTACACCGGGTTCCCCGAATTGCTGGAAGGCCGCCTCAAAACCCTGCATCCCAAGATTCACGGGGGCCTGCTGGCGAAACGGGACAACAGCGACCATATCCGGCAAATGGCCGAACACGGCATTCCCGCGATCGATCTCCTCTGCGTCAATCTGTACCCCTTCGCGGAGACCATCGCCCGCGCCGGTTGCAATCTGGAAGAGGCTATCGAGCACATCGACATTGGTGGTCCAACCCTGCTGCGCGCGGGCGCCAAAAACTGGGAAGGGGTCACGGTCCTCGTCGATCCCGACGACTATACGACCGTGCTGCAGGAGATGGAAAAAAGCCATGGCGGCGTCGGTGCCAATACCCGCTTCCGTCTGGCCACCAAGGTCTTCGCCCACACGGCGCGGTATGACGGTGCCATTGCCAATTATCTCTCCAGCCTGGGTCCCGATGGCAACCGGACGGCCTACCCACAGACGCTGTCCCTGCAATTTGAGAAAGTCCAGGACCTGCGCTACGGCGAAAATCCCCATCAAACCGCAGCCTTCTACCGCGACGGCAGCGGCGGTGGATTGGCGGACGCCCGTCAGTGGCAAGGCAAGGCATTGTCTTACAACAATATCGGGGACGGTGATGCCGCCGTTGCGCTGGTGATGGAATTTGCCGAACCCGCCTGTTGCGTGGTGAAGCACGGCAATCCTTGCGGTGTGGCCGTGGGGCCGGATCTACTCAGCGCCTATCAGCGCGCGTGGGCGGGCGATCCGGTATCCGCCTTTGGCGGCATCCTCGCCTGTAACCGGCCACTGGATGCACAGACCGCCGAACTCATGAGCGGCCAATTCGTCGAGATGGTACTGGCGCCCGCCATTTCGCCCGATGCCCGGTCCATTCTGGCCAAAAAGAAAAACCTGCGAGTGCTCGCCTTCGATGACGGCCGCGCCTGGCGGCGCGGCGGCTGGGATTACAAACGCGTGCGCGGCGGCCTGCTGGTGCAAGACTTTGACCAAGCCATGGAAGCGGAAACGGACTGGAAGGTGGTCTCCGAACGCGCACCGACGGCACAGGAGTCCCGCGACCTGGCCTTTGTCTGGCGGGTCGGTAAGTATGTGCGTTCCAACGCCATCGTCTATGGCCGCGAAGGCCAGACCATTGGCATCGGCGCGGGACAGATGAGCCGAGTGGACGCCGCCAAATGCGGCGCGGCCAAGGCCCTGGATCTGGGCTTCGATTTGCACGGCGCGGCATTGGCTTCCGACGCTTTCTTTCCCTTCCGCGATGGCGTCGATGCGGCCGCAGCCGCGGGTGTAAAGGCGATCATCCAGCCCGGTGGCTCCATTCGCGACGCAGAGGTCATCGCCAGCGCCAACGAACACGGCATCGCCATGATCTTCACCGGCGTGCGCCATTTCCGGCATGGTTGAGGAAGGGATACCGATGGATGCCAAGATCATGGTCCTCGGGGGTGGCGGTCGCGAACACGCCATCGCCTGGAAGCTGGCGCAGTCGGCAGAAGTGGCGGAAGTGTACTGCGTGCCCGGCAATCCCGGCACCGCGGCGGAAGCCAAAGTCCACAATCTGGCACTCACACCGACGGATGCGGATCAGGTGGTGGCCGCTGCTCATGCGTTGGGCGTCGCGCTGGTGGTTATCGGTCCAGAAGCCCCATTGGTGGCCGGAGTGGGTGACGCCCTGCGCCGAGCCGGCATCCCGGTATTCGGCCCTAACGCCGCGGGCGCCATGCTGGAAGGGAGCAAGGCGCACGCCAAGGACTTCATGAAGCGGCATGGCATCCCGACCGCCCGTTACGGGCATTTTACGGAGCGCGGCCCGGCACTGGACTACCTGCGCGCTCATCCGTTGCCCGTGGTGATCAAGGCCGATGGTCTGGCGGCAGGCAAAGGGGTCGTCGTGGCTGTGGAGCGTGCGGAAGCGGAGGCCGCCGTGCATCGCTTTCTCCAATGGGGCCCCATTGTCATCGAAGAATTCCTGGAGGGTGAAGAAGCCAGCTTCATCGCCATAGTGGCGGATGGCCAGGTCCTGCCACTGGCCGGATCGCAGGACCACAAGCGCCTGCTGGACGGCGATCGGGGTCCCAATACCGGCGGCATGGGTGCCTATTCCCCGACCCCCATCCTCGACACCGCCACAAGCGAGCGCGTGCTGCGTGAAGTGATGCGCCCCGCGGCACAGGGTTTGATGGCGGATCGCACGCCCTACCGCGGTTTTCTCTATGCGGGCCTGATGATCGGACCCGCCGGAGTCAAAGTGCTGGAGTTCAATTGCCGGTTGGGCGATCCGGAGACACAACCGTTAATGATGCGGTTACGTTCCGATCTTTATACCCTGCTACTCACCGCGGCCCGCGGCGATCCGCTGCCCAAGACGCTCGGCTGGGATAGCCGTACCGCCCTCTGTGTGGTGCTGGCGGCGGCCGGTTATCCCGAGCACCCGCGTGCCGATGACCCGATCCTCGGTCTGAGCGCCGCGCACGGGGATGCCGTCAAAATTTTTCATGCCGGCACCGCGACACGCGACGACACGATCATCACGGCGGGGGGCCGGGTGCTTGGTGTCACGGCGCTGGGAGACAGTCTGGCGATGGCGCAACAGCGGGCTTATGCCGCTGTCGCCGATATCCACTGGCCCGGCCTGCAGCATCGGCGAGACATCGGTCACCGCGGCCTGCACCGGACCTGAGCGGGTTTTCGGCTGATGCTACCGCGCTATCCACGCCGTCAGGACATTCGCCAGGGGGTAGCGCGTCTACGGCGCGGCGGAATCATCGCCTATCCTACGGAGGGCGTCTGGGGATTGGGTTGTGCCCCGCGCCAGCGCCGTGCCTTGCGCCGGATTCTGTCCCTGAAGGGACGACCGCAGAAAAAAGGGGTCCTGCTCGCCGCCGGGCGAACGGCGGAAACCCGGCGTTACTGGTCTGCCCAAGATATCGATGCGGAACTGTTGACAAGATTCTGGCCTGGCACGACGCTGGTGTGCCCCGCCGCGCCCAAAGCCCCATTCTGGATACGCGGACACCATGAGGGCATTGCCGTGCGCGTCAGCACCCATCCGGCCATCGCCGTGCTGTCCCGCGCCCTGGGCGACGCTATTGTCTCTACCAGCGCCAATCCGGCGGGTCAGCGGCCAGCCCGGGATCTGCGTACTGTGTACCGCTACTTTGGCCGCTCCCTGTGGGTACTGCCAGCCCGGCTGGGAGGCCGACGCCGTCCCAGCCGCATCGTCGATGCCCGCAGTGGCCGGATCTTACGGGAGTGAAACATGCAACAGCCATCCTTAGACGAAATAGAAACCTTTCTCCGCGACTTACAGGATCGTATCTGCGACGCCTTGGAAGCGGCGGACGGCGCGGCAAAATTCCGCGAAGATCACTGGGAAAGGCCAGGCGGCGGTGGCGGTCGTACCCGGGTGATGGCGGATGGCGCCCTCATTGAAAAGGGCGGGGTCAACTTCTCCAAGGTCAACGGCGATCAGTTACCCCCCTCGGCGACCGCCCACCGTCCCGAACTGGCCGGTCAGACCTTCTCCGCCATCGGCGTTTCATTGGTGCTGCATCCGCGTAACCCCTATGTCCCCATCGTTCATATGAACTACCGCTTTTTCTCGGCAGGACCGGTATGGTGGTTCGGTGGCGGCGCCGACCTCACCCCCAGCTATGGTTTCGTGGAAGATGCCAAACATTTCCACCGTACCCTCAAGGCGGCCTGCGATCGGCATGATCCCAGCTTTTATCCGCGCTTCAAAGTCTGGTGCGATGACTATTTCACCATCAAGCACCGTCAGGAAATGCGCGGCGTCGGCGGCATCTTCTTCGACGATCTCAATGGCGATGCGGATCTCCTGCAAGCTTTCTGGGAAGAGGTGGCCAATTGTTTTCTCGACAGTTATCTGCCGATCGCCGCCCGACGGCGGGACACGCCTTACGGCGAGCGCGAACGACAATTCCAGCTTTTGCGCCGGGGACGCTACGTCGAATTCAATCTCATCTATGACCGCGGCACCCTTTTCGGCTTGCAATCCGGGGGGCGCACAGAAAGCATCCTCATGTCTTTGCCCCCTCTAGCCGCATGGGTCTACGACAGGCAGGACAAGGCGGACAGCGCCGAAGCACGTCTCAAAGCGGACTTCCTCACACCGAAAGATTGGGCATGAGCTACGATCTGTTCCGCCCCCTGCTTTTTGCGCTGGACCCGGAGCGCGCGCACACCCTGAGCATCACCGCGCTGGAAGCGCTTGGGCACATGCCACGCAGCATGGCACATCTCGCCAAGCACTATGCTGTTTCCGACCCGCGACTCGCACAAGACCTTTGGGGTCTGCACTTTCCCAACCCGGTCGGCTTGGCCGCGGGCTATGACAAGGATGCCCGCGCCGCCGCCGCCCTCCCGGCTCTGGGTTTCGGCTTCATCGAGATCGGCACCGTGACCCCGCGCGCGCAGCCGGGCAATCCGCGGCCACGGATCTTTCGTTATCCGGCGTCGCAGGCCGTCATCAACCGCATGGGCTTTCCCGGCGAGGGCGCCACGGCCGTGGCCCGGCGGCTGGCGGCCCTACCCCACCATCCGATCCCCATCGGCATCAATCTCGGCAAGAACAAGGATACCCCGCTGGAACGGGCCCAGGACGACTACATCGCCGCGCTGGAGATCCTTTTCCCCTATGGGGACTATCTGAGCGTCAATGTCAGTTCGCCCAATACGCCGGGTTTGCGCCTGCTACAGCGGGAGGAGGCGTTAGGGAAGTTGCTCAGCGCTCTGGATGCAACCAACCAGCGTCTGGCCGCACAGCAACAGCGCCCATCCCTGCCCCTGCTGCTGAAGATCGCTCCGGACCTGCAGGGCACGGATATCCAGCTAATCAGCGCCCTGGCCCACGGCACGGAACCGCTGGTGGATGGCTTCATCGCCACCAATACCACTATAGAACGCCCGGTCTCCCAACCCGAACTCTCCGAAAGCGGGGGACTGAGTGGAGCGCCATTGCGGGATCGGTCCACTGCCGTCATTGCCCAACTCTATCGGGCAACCCAGGGGCGGATACCCATCATCGGCGTTGGTGGCATCCTCGGCGCGGCGGATGCCTATGCCAAGATCCGGGCGGGAGCCAGCCTGCTGCAGATCTATAGCGGGCTGGTTTTCCGGGGACCGGCACTGGTGCGGGAAATTTTGGAGGCGCTGCCGGAGTTGTGGTTAAGGGATGGTTATTCCGATCTTGCGCGCGCACGGGGTAGCGCTGCCTGATATTGTGCTCCATCCACAACATTCGCAGGAAGCGCTTACACTCATCCAGCTTTAGAACTTGGCCGCCATGCTGGCACCCACGAAAGTCGGCGCGCCCGCCTGCGCCGTAATGAAGTTTCCGCCATATTTTGCACTCCGCAACTGTTGATATTCATACGGAATGTAGTTGGCGTTGAAAACATTATCCACATACAAGTCGATAGTCACTTTTTTCACACTCACATCACCCGGCCGCCACGCATAATCCAGATGAAGATTGGTGATGTTATAGGGATGCAAGGAAACTCCCGCGGGCGCTCCCTTATTGGTGTTGATGTACTGAGAGCCGACCACATGATCGGTAACCCGTGCACTGAACCCGGCATAGCGATAACCCAGACCAAAGTTGAGGTTGTACATGGGAACCTCACCGACATACTCCCCATTGCTGACGGAGGCGCCATCGGCGGCATCAAAGTTTGACGTATATTTGGCATCCGTCAGACTATAGTTGATGAACGCATTCACGCTATCGGACAGTTTGGCGTCCATGGAAGCAGTAACCCCCTGATACAGGGCGCTACCAACATTATACTGAAAGGTCTGTCCCGTCTGGTTATCATAGAAATAACCGAATTTATTGCTGAAAATACGTCTAAAATACGCCAGAGATGTTTTTAATATACCGAAATTGTAGCGGACTCCCGTATCGATACTATCCACATACTCCGGTTTGACCAGCATTGATCCAGGGGTTGGCGTGGTGCCTATGACGGCATAATAGGCGCTGATGTTAGGCACTTTATAGACCCGGCCATAATGAAAGTAAAAATCCGCATTCCTGGTGGCTAGGAAACTCGCCCCGAAAGATGGCTCCCAGTAGTTGAAGGTATTGCTGACACTACCTCCGTACTTGTAATAGTATCCTGCAGTATCATTGCACGTCGTATCGACCAGATAATATTTAACCCCAGGAGTGACAATCAGACGATGCTTGAACACGCTGATGCGATCCTGCAGAAAGACATCTCCATAACTACGAGTGTCATGCTCATCCCACGCGCCATTATAGCCATCGATCATCGGTACAGCCGGCGCACCGTACCAGTACTCCGCCGAATGGTCTTTACTGAACATATACAACCCACCAAGCGTGAGGGTATTCCCCGGCAGGAGAAAGATCAGTGACGGCATCAATCCCGCATTACCGAAATTATCGATATAGCGTTGATACTGCGTACCATTGTAACTACTTCCAAATAATGCGGTCGGGTTATAGGTATTGCTGGGCCGGCCTGTCGTACTGGGGTTGGCATAGCTTTTTAATGCGGTTGGCAATGGATAACCATCATACCCACCTTCATAAGCCGCGTTGGCGTAGGCTGTGCGGTCGTTGCTGTTCTGAGTTATAAAAAATTTGGCCTTGGCTAACATATAACGGTTCAGAATGGACTTCCAACCCAGAATGGAGGTGTACGAACTCGTCGTTGTATGATTATTCCAAATATTGGGAGCCCACTGAAAGCTTCGACCATATTTCTGTAGCAAAGGCAAGGGCACAGTTGATGGCTGTTGGGCGATCTCATGGTTGTAGATCGTGATCAGTGAGAGCTGAGACATGCCATGGTTATAGGGCTGCAGCGCCGCAAAGTAGTAGTTATTGTTGATGGAAAAAACGTGATTGATAAAGCTGTGGAAAGGGCTGTAATAATAGTTGGCATACAGCCTGGTGCCCACATATGGCAAAGTGCCTGAATTGACACTGAACCCACCGGAAGCGCTATCACCGACACCACCGGAATAAAATCCACCACTACCCGAAATCTCGGTGTAGAATTCTGAAGTGGGCATGCGCGGTTTATAATTCAGCGTCGCGCCCAATGCATTGATGCCTGTTTCAGAGGGGGTATTGGCACCGCTATAAACCGAAACTCCAGAAAACTGGCCCATGCCAATGGGTGTAAGGGCGTGGTCATCACCCTGACCGTTCGTACCGCCGCGAAAAGTGTTGATCAGAGGTACGCCATCCAGATTCACGCCAATCTGATCGCTGTTGAAACCCTGGTAGGTAAAGGTGTGATCACTGGTGGTAAGGTTGCCAGGTCCAGTACTGATTACGGTAAAGCCCGGAATATTGCGTAACACACTCTGAAAGTTTGCATTAGAATTGGCGCGCTTCACCATCTCTCTGCTCAGGGAGCCAGTGCCACGCTCCGGCGGCGCCTCTTTCTCCACCTCGCCGATGGTCACCGGAGCATTACCACCGGCAGGGGTGCTTGCAGCAGTTTCGGCACCGCTGACGGCAGGCGCCGTCACCTTGGCGTGTGCGAGAATGGGGAAGGCACAGAGTGCCATGATTACTGCGGCGCGCAGAGTGTGGCGATGTACCATAATCATATCCTCATCAGGAGAAAATTGTCACAAATCCTCTATAGCAGAGCGGCATTATAACGACACAATGTGACATTATTATGAATTTTTAATGACAAATTTTTGACAAAATCGGTTTTTTTGAAGCGTCACGGACAATAACAGGATCACCATACAAGGAAATCAGGATGGCACCTTCAAGATCGTTGTATTCTTGCCACATGGCACAAGAAACGGAAATGACCGCCCTTTGCACGCTCATCAACAGCGTGTATCGCGGTGAAACCGCCAAGGATGGATGGACGACAGAAGCGGATTTGTTGAGCGGTCAGCGTTGTGACCTGGCGATGCTCAACGAATTGGTAACCAGACCGAATAGTGGTTTTCTGGTCCTTGGCAATACAGAGGAAATGATCGCCTGCTGTCATCTACAATGGGCCGAAGCAGAAGTAGCCGAATGCGGAATGCTTGCGGTTACCCCGGCCTGGCAAAACCAGGGCGTGGCCAATGCGTTGTTACATACCGCGGAGGAGTATGCGCGAAACACCTGGCAAGCCCGGCGTATGCGCCTGTGGATCATCAAACAGCGTCCTGAACTGGCCGCTTATTATCGGCGGCGCGGCTATCACTTTACCGGTACCGCCCGGCCTTTCCCGAAGGATAGTCGATATGGCATACCCAAGGTCGCCGGACTCCGCCTTCTCGCCATGGAGAAGGCGTTGGCGCGGCCCAGTTGACCGATCAGAGACTGAAACCCTGGACTTTCTGATCCCAGTCGAAGGCCGCCATCATGTCGTAGGCATCGTGGTCACGATGGTTGAGGGCCTGCAGACCAAAACGGATTTCGATGAATTTGAGGATGCTGGCCGTACTCGCCAGGTGATGGTCCACCAATCTCTGACGGGCCCAGGGACTGATGAGCAAAGCCGGAATACGGGTTCCGAATCCGTAGGCGTCCACGATTTTAGGGGGCAGGGAGTCCCAGAAACCACCGCCTTCATCATAGGTAATGAAGATGGCCGTCTTACCCCAGGCCGGGCCTTCAGCGACCGCGCGCACCAGCTGCTCCACCCATTCCATGCCATAAGCGGGCGCGCAGTTCGCCGGATGTTCATCATGGGCGGCACTGGCCTTGATGAACGAAACCCCGGGCAGCTTGCCGCTATGGGCATCCGCCAGAAAATCGTCGCTGTCGCGCAGATGACCCGCTTTCACATATTCCGGCCAGCGTGGGTAGTACTGAAAGGGATTATGGTGGGCCACATACAATTGACCGGTATCGATCACTGCGGAACCGTCCCCGGGACCAAAGGCGGTCTTGAGCGCCCAGGGCTTTACCTGATTCCAGTTTTCGTTATACCAGGCCCAGGACACTTTGGCGCCGTCCAGACGGTCGCCGATGTTGTCATAGGTTTGCGCTTCGGGGGGCGGAGCGATCTCCAGCGCCTTGACATCGTCGGCGTTGGTCGGTCCCTGCACCGGCGGCAGGTCGTTGACCAGAGTTCGCTCGTGGTTGTAAGGCAAATCAAAGAAGGCATGTTCCAGGCCGGCCACTTTCGGATCGAATGGCGCGCAGGCATCTCTGGGGGCACCGGGATTTACACATGAGCGCGCCGCCGCCAAATAAAGCGCGTTGCCGGTGCTGCCGCCGCTCATAGCCTGAAAGAAGTGATCGAAGAGTGTGTACTGGTGGGCAACTCGGTGATAGAACGGCAAATCCGCGCCGGTATAATACCCCAGCACCGGTCCGCTAGGACGCGCCAGGTCAAAGGCCATCCGCTCCGCGCTCATCTTTTTGAACTCGTCCCGCGAGAGATGTCTCTTGCTGCCGCCTGCCAGGGCCACAAAACGGTCCATTTTGCCGTTGTGGATTTCCGCCATCATGCGGAAAAAGCGATGCCTGGGATCCCAATGCACATTGCCCTTGGCGGGGATGTAAGGGGCCATGTGGAAGGGTTGATTGGGCAACTGCACCGTGCTGAAACCCGGCACGTCCAATGGCAGCGGCAAACTATCATAAGCAATCCCGGCGGGATTTTTCTGCAAGCCGATGAAACGTGGATCCAACTGCCCTTGCACATTCAGAAGATTGACGACCCGCCGGCCATTTTTGGGCTGAAACATACCAAAGTAATGATCAAAACTGCGGTTCTCCTGGAAGATTACCACCACATGCTCGATCTTCTGACGTAGCAAATTCTCCGCGCTGACTCCTGCGGCACGTGCAACCCCCGTCAGGTACGGTGTGGCGAAAACCACACCGCTCCCTGATCCCAATTGTTTCAAAAACTGGCGACGATTTTGTGGCTCCACAGAAAACATCCTCACTCAATGATTGCCCATAAATACGTATATGCTTTTGGACATCCTATACTGATGATGGGGACAAAGTGCGCATTTCGATGTTTTTACGCTGAGCGGTTCGAGAGGAAACGGGATGTCATACCTCCTACCCGGTGCCGCGCTTCGCCGCGATCCCGATATCGCTCACCCCTGCCCTCTGACAACGATCCATCACATGGATGAAATCCTGGAAGGGTACGCCCTTGTCCGCAGCGATGGTGATCTGCGTCTTACCGGGATCACCATCACTGGCAAGCATTTTCTGCAGACCGGCTAGATCGTAGTGGCGACCCTTCACCTGCACCGATCCATCCTTATCGATGTTGATCGTGTAGTGCGGACGTGGGAGCTGCTGCGCCTGACTGGCGGTGGGGAGTTGCAAATTCAACCCCTTATCCGGGATCATCTGCAAGGTAATCATGATAAAAAACACCAGCAGGAAGAGCATGATATCGATCATGGGGATAATCTCCACCCGCCCCTTTTTCTGCGCGAAATAACGGCGCGCCATCAACTCGCCCTCGCCACTGACAACACTCCGCTGCGCTGCTGGTCATGGTTGTCCGGTGTGAACATCGGCTGGCCGTCCATGCGGTTGAGCAGCATGGTCTTGACGGAATCCAGTTGGAGGAGAATCTGTCGTACCTGATTGTTGAAGGCATTGAAGGCCACCAGACCGAGCATGGCGATAAACAGGCCGCTTGCCGTGGCGACCAGCGCGTCAGCCACACCACCGGTGACTGCCGCGGGCGCGTGCCCCGGGGCGGCAAGCACCGAGAAGGCGTGAAACATACCGATGATCGTACCGAACAGACCCAGGAGCGGGGCGAGGGTAATGATGGTATCCAGCAACCACAAACGGCGATCCAGCTGCGGCGCCAGCACCAACACACTTTCTTCCAAACGGCTCGTGAGGGCTTCGCCTTTGACCTGACCGTGATGAGCGGCAGCCATGCGCAAGAGGGCGGCCTCAGGCAGATCGCCCGCGTCATTGGCCATATGATCCAGGGTGTCGCGATCCAGGCGGCCATGTCTGCCCAGATCCTGTACGAACACCAGCCCGCGTAAAATAGTGCGCCGCAGGTACCAGAAGCGATCCACCATCACCGCCAATTCGACCAGCAGTAAAACGCCAAGCACGTAGAGAACGCCATCGGAGTAATTGGCGAGATGAATGAGATATTGCAGGTTCATTAGGTAACCCCTCTTCTAAAGAAGGGGCTACCATAGCAAATCAATGTGACAATTTTATGAAGCTTTCATGACGGTTTACCCCATCGCATTTCCCGTGGCAGATCCAGGCGGTGGCCCGCGATGCCGCATGAACGCCCCTTGAACACGACAGCGGTATACACTTTTGGAATGTGGAAGCACAGCGCGCCGCTCAACCTCCCCAGGCGTTACTGGAGTGGAATGGTTTGTTGTCCCGGCTGCTGCTGTTCGGTCGCTTGGGGGGGATTGCCCGGAGGCGCCGCTACCCCCGCGGGAGCCACGGCGCTGGCACTCATCCCCAAACGCTGCGAGAGGAGTTTCTGGAACTGCAAGGATAGCGGCTTGTCACCAAAAGTGCCGATGCGGATATTCGTCTTGGTCACATCCGTCGCCATGGAGGTCAACGTCACTTTGACCGTCTTTCCATCCGCGGTCGTTCCTTCCAGGAGAGACTTCGAAGGACTCTTGCGGATTTCCCCGTTGTAACGAATGCCCATTTCCGCGAACACCGCCCGGGACGCGGCACTGACCCGGCGCATCGAGGTCGGGTAGTACGCGTAGAAATTGGCGACCCCGCCATTTTCCACATAGGCCACCGCCCCGCCGCCAGCCCCGGCGGCAAGGAGCGCCACGCACCCGCCAAGCGGCAGCGTCGCTACCGCACCCACCATCGCCAACCCTGCCAATCGTCGTTGCATCGCCATGCTACCCCCTTGCGCCATCACAGAAACGGGAAAAATGGTTACAAAAAATCCCGGCAGAACCGGGATTTTTCGCTTTGTTTGGTACCGAGAGTCGGACTCGAACCGACACGATGTCACCACCACCGGATTTTGAGTCCGGCGCGTCTACCAGTTCCGCCATCCCGGCAAAGCTACAGTGACTTATCATAAGAGGTCTGCCCTACCGAGGCAAGACCAAATAACCGGCTGTTAGCCCAAAGCAGTAATGTCCCCTCTGAACAATTCTAAAATGTCCCCTTTGTGTGGAAGGGGGCGTGTGGGTGGAGGGGAATCTGACGATGAGTCGCAAAGAGTTAGATCGGGTGGGGGTGAT
>JAKACQ010000040.1:0-24519 GCA_021821285.1 Pseudomonadota bacterium | reverse complement strand
TTTTCCTTGGAAATGGCTCAGACGAGGTTTTGGCGCATGCGTTTCACGCGCTGTTGAAGCACGAGCGGCCCATTCTTTTCCCTGACGTCACCTATGGCTTTTACCCAGTCTACTGCGCTCTTTGAATATGCAATGGTTATATCTGGCAATAGCAATCGCCGCTTTTTGACGAAACACCGCCGACTAGGCGTGAAGGAGTACATATGAGCCAATATCATCCGCCTGTAGCGGACTTTCTCATGGACACGGAAGTCGTTGATTTCCACCATCCGCAAATTCAGAGCCTGGCGGCCTCCTTGTCCGGTCGTACGCCCTTGCTAACGGCCAAAAACTGCTTTGATTGGGTGCGTGATCATATCGAACACAGTATTGACTTCCATCGTGAGGAGGTTGCTTGTAAGGCGTCCGATGTGCTGCGCATCGGCACCGGCTTATGCACTGCGAAGAGCCACCTCTTGGTAGCCTTGTGGCGTGCCCACCAGATTCCATCGGGGTTCTGCTATCAGCGACTGATCTTCGGGGGTGATCACGCTTCGTATTGCACCCATGGTTTCGAGGCGGTCTGGCTGGACGGCCTCGGCTGGTATCGTTGCGACGCGCGCGGCAACACGAAGCCGGGTATTCACTGTGAGTTCACCCCCGGGCAAGAAAACCTCGCCTATCCGGTTATCCGTGAGGGCGAACGATTCTTCCCCGACATTTGGGCGTTGCCTTGGCCGGAGTTGGTCACCGCCCTGGAGAGTCTGCCAGACATATCGCAGTATCTGCGCGATCCCATTGACGTTTGCCCGCCCGCGGCGCCACCAAACACCGTGTAGCCTGAAGGCCGATCCGTTACCCTGCCCCGTTTGCAGAGACCCGCCCGGAGATTTTGCGGGCACTGATTCGGTGTTGTCCCCTCCCGCGACGCTGATCAGCATGGGCGCAACGGTTTGGAGGCCAACGTAAAGGAGTCACAAACAAACGGCATTGCACGCGCGTATGATACGGTACGCGCTAATCCACCGCCGCCCATGGGTGACATGCCGGACATATTTTACTATGATCCTTGCATCGTACTATCACAGGATCTGCTTCATGCGACGATTTGAAGCGTGACGTCCGGATCTCGCTTGCGTCAGACCAAGTAGGTACGCATCTCAAACCTGAAACTCAGCCCGGTTGGTCTGCATAATCATTATAAACGAGCGTCTCGTTTAACCTGAGCTCTTTCGTCCCGCAATCACCTGGAGAGTAAAAACAATGAAACGTGTTATCTTCGCTGCCGCACTGTTTATTCCGCTTGGGGCAAACGCCAACATACTGCGCGACGGACTGAATAGTCTGGGCGTTTATGGGCAGATCGTCGGCACACCGTCCCGTGTTATAGCCGGTAATTCCTACGGTTCGATCATCGCGTCCGGTGGCAATACCACCACGGGTGTTGGGGTCGCCTTCAACGGCGCCAACTCCGAATGGTGGTTCGCTCATCTGGGATTTGACTATGGTGTAGGGCCGGTCCTCAGTGGCGGTACGTACACCATCTACACCCCTACCGGGGTTAAAGTGGCGGGAGGCCCCAGTCCTACTCATGTGCGCGGGCATTCTCTACAATTTAATGCGCGATTCGGCAAGGGTTTTCGGATTGCCCGGAACGCGATCGTTGGTCCTTACATTGGCTACCAGTGTGCACAGTTCACCTTATGGGTGAAGGGTCAGTCGGCAGCCTATGTGAACAATGCCCTCGGCGGAGGTGTGTATGGTGCTATCGCTCCGACCAGCCGGATTACCGTCAGTGGGCATATCGGATACCTCGGGGGCATTTCCACGAACGCGCCGGGCGCAAATGTGCTGCAGGTCGGCACAAAGGCAGACTACCGCTTTGACTCGTCATGGAGCGGCTTTGTCGGAGTGGACTACGACAACTATTCGGCTTCCGGTCGAATGGGAACCGGCTCTAGATCCATACATGTCAATGCGGTGCGCGGTATCTTCGGCGTGGCCTACCACTACTGACGGGACCGCGGCGGAGGAAAGTCGATCCCACCCCGCAAACGAAAATTCCGGAAAGCGCACACCGGCCTGAAAAATGTACTATATGGCCATAAACGTACATTGCGGCGTAATCAGGGCGCAATGTGCCTGAACACAAACGTGTTCGTGTACGCATTTTACGGGAGGAATATCTTGAAACGATGTCGTGCGAAGTTTCCGCGGCTTCAGGCTTGCGGTTTGAGGCCGCAAGCCTGAAGGGGGGCCGCAGATGGATGCCGCCACGGATGACCCCGCTATCCCGGCGCCGGTGCGGTCAACCCCTGCGAAATACCGGAAGCTCTGGTCGATCGGTGTGGTGTTCGCGCTACTGGCGGGATTCGTCATGCTGCTGGCCATCTACCGGTCCCAGCACCTGTATCACACCCTCTCAGAGGACATCCGATTGCGTGCGAAGATGGCGGCACAGATTGCGGCCCAGCAAATCTCTGCCGACCTGAACACCCGTTTTGCCGACCTCTTTTACATCAGCAACGCACTTCTGCCCTTGAATACGGGCACGCATTTGCCCTCCGTGGAGACCCTGGAGCAAATACAAATCATCCGAACGCTACATCCGGGTGTCGTCGCCATCCAGATTCTCAATGCCCGCGGGAATCACCTCCTCTGGTCCACGACCACGAAATCCACTCGTCCCAAGGCGGCGCCAGCGGATTTTACGCCTCTACCCGGCCATCCCCACCGGAGGATCGGGCCGCCATATCTTGATTCCGGGACACACGCCTGGATGGTTCCTTTGGTGTATGTGGCGCCCGGTGACCAAGGAGGCCACACGTTTTCGGTCAGAAGTCTGGTGGATTTGGCGAACCTCGAGCCCCTGAGCATTCCCTCGGCCTTTCCCTTGCATGTGCTCGGAGCGCATGATGCCCCCCTGTTCACCGTCAGACGGGGGCATTTCACCCCCCTGACTGGCCCCCTGCGGGCCGTTGCCGCAGAAGACCAGGTGCGCGTGGCGGTGCCGGGATATCCCTGGACGGTGGAGGCACACTGGTCATCGGCCCTGGTGGAGCGGGTATGGTGGCACAAGGAAAAGGCCCGCTTACCCCTGGCGATCGGTTTCATTTTGGGCATCCTGATTTTCGGCGTGAGCATTTTACGCATGCTGGTGCGGGAGATGCGTCTGCACGACCAGCAGCATATTTTGACCACGCAGGCCACGCACGACTTCCTGACCGATCTGCCTAATCGCGAGGGTTTGCGACGGATTTTCGATCAAGCGCTGGCGCGTTCCGACCGCCAGGAGCGCCTCCTGGCCGTGGGTTTTCTCGATATCGACGATTTCAAACCGATCAACGACACCTATGGGCACGCTGTCGGTGACGATCTGCTGAAAGAAGTGGCGCATCGATTGCAAGATGCGGTGCGCCGGACGGATACCGTGGCGCGCCTGGGTGGTGACGAGTTTGTGCTGCTGCTGGAAGGACTGCGCGACATGGATGCACTGGATCAGATCCTGTCCCGTCTCCAGGCCGTGATTGCGCGGCCCTTCAATATCAAAGGGGACACAGTCAGCATCCGGGCGAGCCTGGGGCTGACGCTCTACCCTTTCGATGAGGGGGGTGCTGACTTGCTTCTGCGGCACGCGGATCAGGCCATGTATGCGGCCAAGGCGTGCGCTGGCCGGGCAGGTGAAAGCTGGGTCCAATTCTATCACCCGGATCTTTGCAGCATCAGCATGGGCGATGAAGTATTGCGCCAGGATTTCCTGCAGGCCCTGTCAACCGGGGGGGTGACGTTATGTTACCAGCCCTTGGTGGCCTTGGCGACGGATCGCGTGGTGGGCCTCGAGGCTCTGACCCGCTGGCGCCGGGAGGACCGGGAGATCTCTCCCGATCAATTCCTTTCCGCCCTGGGGGTGCGGGAACGTCAGGCACTGGGGCGTTTCGTGCTGCAGACGGGATTGCGGCAACTCGCACAGTGGCGGGACATGGGTCTGGATCTCTTTCTCAGCATCAATGTGACCCCGGAAGAGCTCGACCAACCCGGATTTGCTGATACCGTGTTGAGCATGCTGACCCATTATCCGGGGATACCCCCGGAGTCCCTGGTGCTGGAAGTGATGGAGATCGGGGAGATCCTCGAACAGATCGTCGCCTTGGGGCATCTCCAACGGTTGCGCAGCGCGGGCATCAAAGTCGCCTTGGATGACGTGGGAAGTACCTATGCCTCTCTCTTGCGGCTCAAAAATCTGCCCATCGACGAGATCAAGATCGATCAGGGATTCATCCGCGAGCTGTCGAACAACCCTCAGGACCTGGTTTTTGTGGAAAGTCTGGTCAACCTGGGTTTGGGCATGGACGTCCTCATTACCGTGGAAGGGGTCGAGACCGAAGCCCATATCGCACTCTTGCGCGAAATGGCGGTTCATTATCTTCAGGGTTATGCCATTTCCAGGCCGCTGGAAACGGACATGGTGGCGGATTTCGTGCACACCTTTGTCCTCGGCGCCGGGGATGCGGACACGCCGCTACTGGCCCTGTATCAGCATTTGGGATGGGTGCGTGCGGCGGAAGAGTCCGCGACAAGTCACGGCTTTTACGAGCATGCGGGACTGGCGACCTGCCCGGTCACGAGCTGGTTGCGCACCCATGCGTCGGACTTGCCCGAGGTGGAGACCCTGCTGGCCGAGCATGAAACAGTGCATATCCTGGGCCGGAAAATTCTCCAGATACGGCAAAGCGGGACGCGCGAGGAACTCCATCGGCTGCTCGGTCAGTTGCATGGGCATAGCCATCTCTTTCAGGAAGGGCTGGGGAGGGCGGTGAAGACCATGCGGGCCAGCGCAGGGGCCGCGGCCCTGTCTCCGGATGCGGATCCACAACACCCAGAGTGAAAGATGAAACAGTCGTTAATGTTGGATTCAGGCCGGGTTGTCTCCTATGCGGCGATCGGTGACTCGAACGAGCGCCTGCCGGTGCTGTTTTTTCACGGTACTCCCGGCTCCCGCCGGCAACTGGAATGGTTGCCCGCGGTCTTGCGGGATGGTCTGCGCTGGATTGCCTTTGACCGGCCGGGTTACGGAGAGTCGGATCGGCAGCCAGGATTGACCCTGGCCGAAGTGGCGGCGACGAGTGAAGCCCTGGTAAACCGTCTGGGGCTTGACGCCTTCCATGTGTTGGGTTTCTCCGGCGGCGGCCCTTACGCGCTGGCCTGCGCCCACGCCATGCCGGAGCGGGTGCGCTGCGCGCACCTGGTGAGCGGTTTGGGGCCGTTAGATATCCCGGAAATATGGTCTGCTTTGCGGCGGCAGGATCATGTCCTCTTTACCCTGATCCGCGGGACGCCGTGGCTCTTCAGGATGTTGTTGCGCCTGGGCGTGGGCGCGGCGCGCCAGGAGCCGGAACGTTTCGTGGCGCGGCTGGCGGCAAAAATGAGCGCCGGTGACCAGTCCCTGCTGGCGGCACCGGACGTTCTGACGAATTTGTGCGCCGATTTGCGGGAGGCGTTGCGGCAAGGAACAGAGGGGATGGCCGATGATTTGGCGATACTCAACGGTCCCTGGCCCTTCCGTCTGGAGGATATCCGGGTGCCGGTGCATGTCTGGCAGGGCGCCCAGGATCAGGTGATCAACCCGCAGATCGGTTTGGCGATGGCCGCGCACCTGCCGGTATCGCGATATCATCCGCTGGCGTCGGGTACACATCTGATTTTGCTGACCCATGCCGCGGAGATCCGGAGAGGGATACGGGATGCGTCCGCTTTGACCGGCGTGTAGGACCCCGGTATTTCGGCCGGAGCCCCTTGCAAAGATATTGCATACCGACTAGTCTGTATGCGCAATCTCGCGCATGAACGCCCATTGGAGAGATTTATGACTATCTTGCAAATCATTACGCCGGAGGCTTCCTCCGGCAGGACCGCCGAGTTGTATCAGGAAATTGAAGGGGCTTTTGGACGGGTTCCCGCCGTCGTGCAAGTTTACGGATCGAGCCCGGAGATTCTCGCCCAACAGTGGGAGGGCATCCAATACTACCGTCATCACCCCCGCCTCGGCGCGGCGTTGCTCGCCACTATCCGCATGTTGATTTCTCAGGCCAATCAATGCGATTACTGCGTGGGTTTCAATGAGGCCATGCTGATCAACCATCTTGGTCAAAGCCCCGAAGCGGTGGCGGCCACCAAGCAAGATCCCGGGGCGGCGCCCTTGAGCGACCGGGACAAGGCGATGCTCCTGCTGGTGCTCAAGGCCGTGCAGACACCATCGCTGTTGACGCGGGAAGATGTGGAGATGGCGCTTACCCACGGTTGGACGGAGAGTGATGTCCTGGACGCGGTGGTGCACGGAGCCCGTAATCAGATGGCGGATGTCATCATCAATGCGTTCAAGGTTGAGCGCGATTTTTGAGCATCCGGGACCTCGTTGAGGGGTAACCACGGCGGCTTCGCTTGATTCGTCGCCGTGGCGCAAGCTGTGGAAAGGGGGAGTCAAAAATCCATCGTGTTTGACGGGAGGCCGCCTGAATCATCGATTTCTCCCGGCGGGTGGTCACCCCCGTAACCGCTCCAGCAAGTCCACCGCCAGCGCCGCACCCGCCATGTCGATCTCCAGATCGCGGCTGAGGCGGCGGCTGAGGCGGGCGCGGTAGAGATCGAGGCTGCGGAAGCGCCAGTGCTGCGGGCCGCTGCCTTCGGGGTGGATGACACCGTAGCGCACCAATTGCATGGCTTCGCCCTCACCGCAGTGGAGCAAGGTGCAAAAGTGCGGGAAATCGAAGCAGAAGGCGCCCTCTTCCAGCAATTCCGCTTCGATGACGGTGGTCAGTGGTGAAACCATGGGGCATTCTCCTCTCTCTTCTGGTCAGCGGCGGGGATGGAAGTCGGATATCTCCGCCAGTTGGTTCCACAGGGCTTTTTCCGGCGCGCTGATTTTTTGGGGGACGACGACCTGGATCACCGCGTACAGGTTCCCGGGGGCCTTGCCGCCGGAGCCCGGCAATCCTTTCTGGCTGAGCCGCAGCTTTTGTCCGCTGGTGCTGCCTGCCGGAATCTTCATGCGCACCTCGTCATCCAGGGTGGGCACTTCGACGCTGGCGCCCAGCACCGCTTCCCAGGGCGTGATGTGCAGGTCGTGATACAGATCGCCGCCCTCTACCCGAAACTTGGGATGCGGCTGGAATTGGATGTGCAGGTATAGGTCGCCATTGGCCCCTCCCCCCATGCCCGGCGCACCCTGCCCGGCCATACGCAGCCGCTGCCCTTCGCGGATGCCTTTGGGAATTTTGACGGTCAGGCGCCGCGCCTCCCGGCGCATACGCCCATCGGGACCTATGGTGGGCACTTCCAGGCTGATCTCGCGTTGGGCGCCGTGGGCAGCGTCCTCCAGGCTGACGCGGATGGTGGCCTCGCTGTCCTCACCCTGACTGTGGAATCCACCTCCTCCACTGCCACGAAAGCCGCCGCCCTGTTGTTGACGGAATATGGACTCGAAAAAGTCGCTGAATCCCCTGCCAAAATCCGGTCCGGCCCCGCCAAAGCCCCCTCCACCCGCTGGTTGTCCCCAGCCGGGCGGTGGCCGGAATTCCTGTCCGGCGCGCCAGTTGCTGCCCAACTGGTCATAGGCGGCGCGCTTCTCTGGATCTTTGAGCACTTCATAGGCCTCCTGAAGATCCTTGAAACGGTCTTCCGCATCCTTTTCCTTGCTCACGTCAGGGTGATATTTGCGCGCCATTTTGCGATAAGACGCCTTGATCGTGTCGGCATCGGCGTTGCGTTCGATCCCCAGAATTTTGTAGTAGTCCTTGTATTCCAATTCGTCCTCCCTATCATTGATTATAGCAGACAGCGGCCCGGCTGCAAGTCTGCTTTCACAGTGCGGTCATTATGCCGTATTTTCAAGCGAGGAGTTGCCGTGTCTGAATGGTCTGTTCTCAATCCCCGCCAGATGGAGGCGGTAACCCTGCCGCCGGGCCCTGCGCTGGTGCTGGCGGGGGCGGGCTCCGGTAAAACGCGCGTGCTGACTAGCCGTATTGCGCATTTGCTGGAGGGGGGGGCGCATCCCGGTGAGATTCTGGCGGTGACTTTCACCAACAAGGCGGCGCGTGCCATGCGCGAGCGCCTGGATGGTATGGTCGCCATGAGTTTGCGGGCCCTGTGGATGGGGACCTTTCACGGCATTGCCCACCGCCTGCTGCGCGTGCAGCACGCGGCGCTGGGTTTGCCCGCGGACTTTCAGGTCCTGGACGCGGACGATAGCCAGCGTCTGGTGCGGCGGATCATGCGTGAAGCGCAGATGGATGAGAAGCAGTGGCCGCCGCGGGCCATGGCCGGACGTATCGGCCGCTGGAAAGACGAAGGCTGGGGACCGGAACAGGTGCAACAATATGAAGGCCCGGCAGCGGCGCCCTTCATTCCCATCTACAGCGCCTATGAAGCGGCCAAAAAGCGCTCCGGGTTGGTGGACTTCGGCGATCTGTTGCTCTATGCCCTGCGTCTCTGGGAATCGCCGGAAATCCTCGATCATTATCAGCGCCGTTTCCAGCACATTCTGGTGGACGAGTTTCAGGACACCAATACGGTGCAATATGCCTGGCTGAAGGGGCTGGCGCGGCACGGGCAGATTTTCGTGGTCGGCGATGATGACCAGTCCATTTATGCCTGGCGCGGTGCGCGGGTGGAGAATCTGCTGCGCTTCGGAGAAGACTTTGCCGGGGCACAGGTGGTGCGGCTGGAGCAGAACTACCGTTCGACCGCACCCATCCTGCAAGCCGCCAACGCGGTCATCGCTTACAACCCCGATCGTCTCGGCAAAACCCTGTGGACGGCGGAGCCGGGCGGTGAGGCGATTCAACTCTATACCGCCTACAACGAGGTGGATGAGGCGCGCTATGTGGTGGGACGCATTCAGCAATGGCTGGAAGCTGGTGGTCGCCGTTCCGAGTGCGCCATCCTTTACCGTTCCAACGCCCAGTCGCGGGCTTTTGAAGAAGCGTTGGTGCGCGAAGGCATGCCCTATCGGGTCTATGGCGGCCTGCGTTTCTTCGAGCGCGCGGAGATCAAGGACACGCTGGCCTACCTGCGCCTCACCGCCAATCGCCATGACGATGCCTCCTTTGAGCGGGTGGTGAATGTGCCTGCGCGCGGCATCGGCGCGGTCAGTGCCGAACGCCTGCGGAATCTGGCGCGCGCGCGCGGCCTCTCGCTCTGGCAGGCGGCGGGGGAACTGAATCAACCGAAAATCAACACCTTCCTCGATCTGGTGGAGGATTTGGCGGCGCGGACGGCAGAGGCGGATCTCGGAGAGCGGGTGGAAACGGTACTGACCCGTACCGGCTTGCGCGAATGGCACGGCCGCGAGGGCGATCGTGCCGAGGGTCGTCTGGAGAATCTGGACGAGTTGATCAATGCCGCGCGCAGCTATGCCCAGGATTGGTCCGCCGACCCCCATCTGGGGGACCTGGCACCGCAACCAGGGAACATGCTCTCGGAGTTTCTGACCCATGCCGCGCTGGAGGCGGGAGACGGCGCCGGGGATGCCTGGGAGGATGGTGTGCAGTTGATGAGCCTGCACAGCGCCAAGGGGCTGGAGTTCCCGCTGGTGTTTCTGGTGGGTCTGGAAGAGGGACTGTTCCCCCACCAGCGTTCTCTGGAAGACCCCCAAGGTTTGGCCGAGGAGCGACGCCTTTGCTACGTCGGCATGACCCGCGCCATGCGTTTGCTGGTCGTCAGCCATGCGGAAAGTCGTCGCCTCCATGGTAGTGAAAGAATGACCCTGCCCTCCCGTTTTTTGCGGGAGATTCCGCGGGAGATCCTGCAGGAACTGCGGCCGCGCGCGCGGATCAGCCGCCCCGCCATGCCGCTGCGCGCGCCGGCACTGGAGATGCCCTTTCCGCTGGGCTCACGCCTCCAGCACCCGGTCTTTGGCGAGGGGGTGGTGCTGGATTATGCGGCGGGTGGCCGCCAGGGTCGGATTCAGGTGCAGTTTGGCTCGGGAAGCAAGTGGCTGGCGCTGGGGGTGGTGGCTTTGGAGCGTTTGCCCTGAGCGGTTGTTGAGAAGTGCGGGTAGGATCATGACACAGGAGTGGGGCGTGATGAAAACGGGATTACGGGGATTTTTGTGCTTGCTGTTCCTGCTGTTCGCTCCTGCGGTCTGGGCGACGGTGAATATCAATACGGCCGATGCCGCGGCACTGGATGCGTTGCCGGGCATCGGCCCGGCCAAGGCGCAGGCGGTGCTGCAGTACCGGCAGGCGCATGGGCCTTTCAAGAGTGTGGATGATCTCGCCCGTGTCCGCGGCATCGGCCCCAAAGTGCTGGAGCGCTTGCGCCCGGTGGTAAGCCTCAGCGGTGACTCGGCATTACCGCAAACGTCCGCTCGACGGGCTGGCCATTCTCGTGCCCCAGTGCCCATGGGCGAGGAGCGCGTCGTTCGACGGAAAAGTCACGGGTATATTCTGGAAAGCGCGCCACAGAACAACGGCTTTTCGCTGAAATAGTCCTCGGTGGTTAAAGCATTTCCCGACGCCGGAGGAGAATCCGCCGGTATTCCTCCGGATCTTTGCACTGGGTGATGGTGCCGGGGCGGCGAAAGTGCATGGCGTCCAGACGCAGGAGCCAGAAGCGGAGGGCGGCGGCGCGCAGCAGCGGAAACCACAGATCTTCCTCGCCCGCCTGCAAGGGGCGGGCGGTCACGTAGGCATGCCATAACCCACGGACCAAGGTTTGATCAAAGCGACCATCGGCCACCGAACACCAGGAGTTGGCCACCACCGCCAGATCGTAGAGCCAGGCATCATCCCCGGCGTAGTAAAAGTCGATGGCGCCGGAAATCCGGCCGTCTTCGAACAGGACATTGTCGGGAAAGAGGTCGGCATGGACGACCCCGCCGGGGAGCGGGGTCCTGCGCGCGGTTCGCTGATATGCCAGTTCTTCAGCAATGATCGTGTTGTCTTCCGGGCTCAAGTGTGGCACCAGATGTCTGGCCGTCTCCTGCCACCAGTCGAAACCCGCAGGGTTGGGGTGCCGTTCGGGGAAATCCTCCCCGGCCAGATGCATCCGCGCCAGCAACTCCCCAAGGGCGCTGATTTCGGTGATGGACGGCGCCCGTCCTTCAATGGAGCCGCCACTCAGGCGCTGGACGATGGCGGCAGGTTTGCCGCAAAGGGTGCCGAGGCTGTTTCCTGCCATGGTATGCATGGGGCGCGGACAAGGAATGCCACGCAGACTGAGCCATTCGGTGAGGGCGAGGAAATAGGGGATCTTGTTACGCGGCAGGCGTTCGAAAAGGGTCAATACGAAACGGCCCTTGTCGGTATCCAGGAAATAATTGCTGTTTTCTACTCCGGCAGGGATACCGGTCAGCGCACGGGCGTCACCGAGTTCATAATCCCTGAGAAATTGCGCGAGTTCGCGGTCGCTGACATTAGTGTAAACGGACATGATAACGACGTTTTCGCTCAGGGGTGGGGGCTCAGGAAGGAGGGCAGACTACCAGCGGAAAATAACCCAATGGGGCACGCTGAGGTGTTCAGCCGCCGTCTGTGGGACCTCGGTGAAGCGCCCGGTGCCTCCCTTGTCCACCAGATAATAGGGCGGAAAGGGTTTGGGAGGGATGACCTTAACCATGTACACCTTGCCGTCGACCTTGTACTCCTCGATGTGCGAACCCTTCGGGGCCTTGATCTGGGCCTTGGGGCCGGTTTTGGCTTCAGGGGCCAATGTAGGCAGGTGTAGTTTCTGGAGGCTGTCCGCGGCCAGCGCGGAAACGCCGGTGCCCAGCGCGAAACAACTACCGGCAACGAGGGCGAAGATACGTGTGGACATCATGATAACTCTCCCTGGGGCCCCTAAAGGTTGAGAAGGGCCTCTGTCTCCGCGGCGGACGGTGCAAAACCGCGCTTCTCATAGTGGTTGAAAATGGCCGACACCACTTCGTCGGTGTCGTCGATTAGGGTGATGAGATCCAGGTCTTCCGGATGGATGGTCCCCGCCGCAAGCAGGGAGTCCCGCCACCAGTCGATCAGCCCTTTCCAAAAACCCGACTCCACCAGGATGATGGGCATTTTGCGGGTCTTGCCGGTCTGGACCAGCGTCAGGCATTCCGCCAGTTCGTCCAGTGTCCCGAAACCGCCCGGCATCACCACGTAGGCGGCCGCATATTTCATGAACATGACCTTGCGGGAATAGAAGTGTTCGAAGGAAAGGGAGATATCCTGATAAGGGTTGGTGTGCTGTTCATGGGGTAATTCGATGTTGAGTCCGATGCTGTAGCCAGTGCCACGAAAAGCGCCCTTGTTGGCGGCCTCCATGACCCCCGGGCCACCGCCGCTGATCACGGAAAAACCGGCGTTGGAGAGTTTTTCGGCGATTTCCTGGGCCTTTTGGTACCAGGGATGCCCAGCGTCCAGCCGGGCCGATCCGAAAATGCTGACGCAAGGTTCAACGGAGGCGAGCTTTTCATAACCGCGCACGAACTCGGCCATGATCTGGAAAATCTTCCAGGCCTCACGGGTGAGTCTCCCTTCGCCACCGTCGCGTAGTCTTTCTTCCTCAAGATGTGCCCGCATCCGTTATTCCCGTGCCAATAACCCCAGTTTTCCGTATTATGGCGGAAATTCGCCGAGAAGTCCCAGATCATGTCCCAAGACCCCCGTATTCTTGTCGATGCTTCCAGTTTTCTCTACCGCGCCTTTCATGCATTGCCCGACCTGCGCGCGCCCGACAACCTGCCTACGGGAGCTATTTATGGTGTTGCCAACATGCTTCGCCGTCTGCAGAAGGATCATCCCAGTGACGAGATCATCGTGGTTTTCGATGCTCCCGGTGGCACTTTCCGCGATGAGATCTATGCGGAATACAAGGCGCAACGGCCACCCATGCCGGAGGAGTTGCGGGTGCAGGTTCCCCTGCTCCACGCATGGATCACGGCGATGGGGTTACCGCTGATCATTGCGCCGGGGGTGGAGGCGGACGATGTCATCGGTACCCTCGCACGACAGGCGCCGGCCGATCAGTCGGTACTCATCATCACCGGTGACAAGGACATGACGCAACTGGTGAACGCGCGGGTGCTGCTGATCGACACCATGAAGGGGATTTCAACGGACGTGACCGAGGTCGAGGCCCGTTTCGGTGTCGCCCCGGAGCGCATCGCGGACCTTCTCGCCCTCACTGGAGATAAGGCGGACAATATCCCCGGCGTGCCTGGGGTCGGGGCGAAAACAGCCGCCAAGTGGCTAGCGCAATATGGCGATCTGACGGGCATTCTGGCGCATGCCAACGAGATCGGCGGCAAGGTTGGCGAGGCGTTGCGCGCGGCGGTGGATTTTTTACCGCGGAGCCGCGCGCTGGCGACCATCCGCTGCGATGTCGCGTTGCCCGATGCCGACTATCGGCGGCGCCCGGTTGATGCGGCAACATTGCGTCGACTGGCGCAGCGGCTGGGCTTCCATGCCTGGCTCAAGGATCTGCCTGCCGCCGATACGGATGCCGCGCCGTCGCCCGGGAGTGGCGCGATAGATCGCGGCGGTTACCGCGCTATTACCACGGTGCCGGCGCTGGAAGCCCTGTTGGTGGATTTGAAACGGGCGACGCTGGTCGCCTTGGATACGGAAACCACCGATCTCGACCCGCTGCGCGCCGAACTGGTGGGCATATCCTGCGCCTGGCAGGCGGAGGGGAGCCATCAGGCGATATACATCCCCCTGGGGCATCGCGACGGCAGTCCGCAACTGGATCGAGACACCGTGCTCGCTGCGTTGCGCCCTTGGCTGGAAGACCCGCGGGCCGCGAAGATCGCTCAGAATGCCAAATTCGACTGGCGGGTGTTCTGGGCGCAGGGCATCCAGCCCATGGGTCTGCTGCGCGATACCCTGTTGGAAAGCTATGTGCTGGACAGCAGCCGCAACGGCCACGATCTCGACAGCCTCGCCGAGCGTTATCTGCAGCATCAGAATATCCGCTATGAAGAGGTCGCCGGCAAGGGCAAGTCGGCCCGCAGCTTTGCCGACGTGCCGGTGGCGGAGGCGTTGCCCTACGCGGCGGAAGATGCCGATGTCTGTTTGCGGCTGGATGCGCACTTGTGGCCGCGATGCGCTGCTGAAGCCGGTTTGCGACGGGTGCTGACGGAGATCGAAATGCCGCTGGTGCTGGTGCTGGCACGGATGGAGACGGCTGGCGTCAAGGTCGACCGCGGCCAGCTTGAAACCCTCAGCGCGGAGCTGGCGACGGAGATGGCAAACGCTGAACAGAAGGCCTTCAACGCGGCTGGACAGACCTTCAACCTGAACTCACCCAAGCAGATTCAGGAGATTCTTTTCGACAAGATGCGTCTGCCGGTGCTGAAGACGACACCCGGCGGTCAGCCTTCGACCAGCGAGGGGGTTCTCGCCCAGTTGGCTGTGCATGCCCCTCTGCCGCGCTGGATTCTCGATTATCGGAGCATGGCCAAGCTCAAAAACACTTATGCCGATGCATTGCCGCAGATGATCCACCCCGGCACGGGCCGGGTCCATACGCATTTCCAACAGGCGGTGGCGGCGACCGGGCGGCTGGCGTCCAGTGACCCGAATCTGCAGAACATCCCGGTGCGCAGCGAACAGGGGCGGCGTATTCGTCAGGCCTTTGTCGCCGAGCCGGGATACTGGTTGGTCAGCGCCGACTATTCGCAGATTGAACTCCGCATCATGGCCCATCTTTCGAGGGATGCGCGTTTGTTGCAGGCCTTTGCCGAGAGACAGGACATCCACGCGGCGACCGCCGCCGAAGTGTTCAATCTGGCGCCGGAAGCGGTGGACGGTGCCGCTCGCCGCGCGGCCAAGGCCATCAATTTCGGCCTGATTTATGGGCAGACCCCCTACGGACTGTCCCAGCAACTGGGCATCGATCAGGCCACCGCGCGGCGATATATGGATCGCTATTTTGAGCGCTACCCTGGCGTTCTCGCTTACATGGAGCGGACCCGCGCTCTGGCCAAAACGCAGGGGTATGTGGAAACCCTTTTTGGTCGCCGTCTCTATGTGCCGGAAATTCGTTCCAGTAACCCGGCGCGTCGTAATTATGCCGAGCGTGCCGCCATCAACGCGCCCATGCAGGGCACGGCGGCGGATTTGATCAAGAGGGCGATGATCGCCGTCGATGCGTGGTTACAGGAGGCCCCGGAACGGGGCCGGATGATTCTGCAGGTCCACGACGAATTGATTCTGGAAGTGCCGGAAGCGGGGCTGGAAGCCGCCCAATCGGCGTTACGGGAACACATGGAGGGAGTGGCGGAACTGGCCGTGCCATTGCTGGTGGGCTTGGGTGTCGGCAAAAACTGGGATGAGGCCCATGGTTGAGATCAACCTTTCTTCTCGCCGGTTTCCGTACCAGCGCTGCTGAAACGGAACATTTTCATCACCGCATCGCTGTCCAGTTGTTCGCCGCTGAGGGCCATGGCCAGCAACTCTCCACCCAAGACCTGGGGGGCGATGATCATATCCGGTTGCACCCGGCGGACGCGACCCAGGTTTTTGCTGTCATTGACAGCGGCCACGGTCTTCGCTTGTCCTTCCATTTCCTTGACGGCCAGCACCACAAAAGCGTTCTCGGAGTCATCGGCACGCAGGGCGAGCACGGCCACGGCTTGTTCGGCCCCGGCGCTACGGAGTACATCCGTATCGCTGGAGTCACCGATAATCAGTTCTTCCGGCGAATAGATCGGGTCGTCGGGCTGGTGCCCCATGATGACCACCACCGGCAGATTACGGCCCTTGAGTTCGCGATAGCTGTTGCGCGCCAGCGGGGTGTCGCCCGCGATAATGTAATGGTCTTTTCGGATCATGCGTTTTTTCTCTCCTTGTAGGGCCGATTGCAGGCGATTATTGACGGCCGGGACCACGATGGCAGAGAGGGAGGTGGCGAACACCGTTATTCCCAGGATGATCAAAGATACCACGAAGAGCCGCGACTCGTCGGTTACGGGCAGGATGTCGCCATAACCTACGGTAGACATGGTCACCACCGAAAAGTAGAGCGCCGATGAGAGGCTGTGGATAGCGGGTTTAAAGGCGTCGCCCAGAATGTATGCGCCGAACACGCCGTAACTCATCACCATGATGGCGCCGACCAACGCAAACAGCGTGCCCGTCGCCAGACTGCTGCGGTCGAATCGCTCACGGAATACCCATAAAAAAAAGACCAGCGCCGCATTGTAGTAAAGCAGCACGGAAATCTGATGTGGATGGCGATAAATCCCGAAGACGAGGATGGCCGACGCCATGATCAGGACGATGGCCCAGGCAAAGCGCGAGCGAAAGAGCAAGCCCAGGGACATGATCAGGATGACGACTCCGGCGGCCCCCTGGGGAACGCCGCGGAAGGCGTCGAGCACGAAACTGTGCGAAACATCCGCCAGTCTGCCCACATAGCTCAAGCCAAGGAGGTGCTCCAGCGCCGGGAGCAGGTTGAATAGCCCGAGAAAACCCACGGCGGCGGCGATGGGAAACTGCGGATACCAGTCCGCAAGGTGCAGGATGCTCGCCCAGCGTTGTTTGCGGCTCCGCCAGCGGACACGCCAGTCTGGCTGCAACACATGCCAGGGACGGCGCTCGCTGAACTTTTTAGGCACGCCCCACTCCAACTCCGCAGATGGCCCGTGGGTTGTCTGGATCCGGCCCCTCCCTCCCTGGCCGGGTCATGGGTCCTCCCCTCCCTTTGAGGACTCGTTATTGACCCCGGCAGGTGTCGGGGTTTCTTTTCCGGCCGCCGGTTCCAGCCAGTTTGCCACACGGTGATGCAGTTCATCGAGACCGAGCCCCGACTGCGCGGAAAAGAGCTGCATGGCCATCCCTTGCAATTCGGGCATCCGGCGCAGGCGGGCCATTTCCCGGATCGCGGCGCCACGGCTTAATTTGTCCGCCTTGTTCAACAGGATGTGCACCGGTCGTCCGCAGCCTGCCGCGAAGGCCATGAGATCCGCATCATGGGGACCATAGGGGTGGCGGATATCCATCACCAGGATCAGCCCACGCAGGCTGCCGCGTTGCCGCAGATATTGTTCCAGCAGCGGACCCCAGGAGCGGCGCAGCGCCTCGGGCACTTTGGCATAACCGTAGCCGGGCAGGTCCACCAGACGTTGCCCGGGACCCAGGTCAAAGACATTGATGGCCTGAGTGCGGCCGGGCGTGCGGCTCACCCGCGCCAGCGTCCGCCGCTCGGTGAGCGTGTTGATGGTGGACGACTTGCCCACATTGGAGCGACCGGCAATGGCTACCTCGGCGCCGTCATCGGCGGGCAGTTGTCCCGCCTGGGTCACGCTGAGGCGATAGGCCGCCCGCCGCAGCGGCGCAAAACGAAACATGTTGGGGATGGTATGGTCCATGCGTAAAGCATAGTCGCCGCCCGCCCTGTCTGGCAATGCGGGCACCGGGGCATGTCACGGGTCGAGGATGCGTCATCCCGCTTTTTGCGGGTGGGGCGGCGATGCTTTTTCAAGCGCATGATTATATAATGCCTTTTCTGTCGCCGCTGAATCGCGGTGACCCCCGCCGCGCGGCGGGGGCGCCGGCCATCGAACGGCTCGGCACGAGGGTGATCCACTGGGGTTGTATAGTGTGGACATTAGGTATATTTATTCTGCTTTCATACGGAATATAAAAGGGGTGGGAAGATGGCTAACACGCGCGTTGAAGACTGGATGGAAATACCCCCGGCACCGCACTGGTGGGCACAATGGGGGTTGCGGGACTGGATATGGGTGGGTGGTCTCAGCGCGGCGGCGGCGGTTATCCTCGCGCGCTACGGGGCGACTTTTGGTTACTGGCAGTATGTCGTGCTGGCTTGCTGGTATGGCGCGCTTTTGGTCGCCGGATTGGCATGGCGGCCCATCCAGTGGGCCACGGCGGCCGTGGTTGTGCCGTCCCTGTTCGCCGTATGGCTCTACAGTATCGGTCAGACCACAGACAGCAATCTGCTGCTGCGTGATGTCTTGCAGGGCTATGCGGCGGTCCTGTGGATGTCAGGATTGCTGTTGACGGCGACAGCCGCTTACCTGCTCTATCTGTTTACCCGCAGTGAGCGTCTGGGGCGTTGGGCGGCTGGTCTGACCTGGGCGGGTGTGATCATGGGATTCATCGGGCTCGGTGTCCGTTGGCGCGAGACCTATATCGGACATCCTGATTGGGGACATATCCCCGTGAGCAATCTTTGGGAAGTTTTCGTCTTGTTCTGCGCGTCGACGTCGCTGTTCTACCTCTACTATGAAAAACGCAATGAGGTGCGGGCCCTGGGGTCCTTCGTCATGCCCCTGGTGGCGGTGGGGGTGGGATTCCTGCTGTGGCTGACCTTCGCCCAGCACATGGATCAGATTGAGCCGCTGATCCCGGCACTGCAGAGCTTCTGGATGAAATTGCACGTGCCGATGATGTTTGTCGGTTACGCCAACTTTACCATCGCCAGCCTGATCGGCCTGGCCTATCTGCTCACTGAACGCTCACGGCGGCGCGGTGGCCAGATACTGTCCAGAGGGATGCCCAGTGGGGAGATCATGGATGACGTGATGTATAAAGCCATCGCTTTGGGCTTTTTGTTTTTTACGGTGGCGACGATTCTGGGCGCGGTCTGGGCGGCCAGGGCCTGGGGCGGTTTCTGGTCTTGGGACCCCAAGGAAACTTGGGCGCTCATCGTTTGGTTGAACTATGCCGGTTTTCTCCATGCCCGCGCGACCAAGGGTTGGCGGGGGAGCACCATGGCTTGGTGGGCCTTCGCTTCCCTTTTCGTGGTTTCCTTTTGTTTCATCGGCGTGAATATGTTCTTGTCTGGGCTGCATTCCTACGGGAAGCTGTAAGCGGGCATGGGGGCGGGGGTGAGGAAAGCGCTTCTCATCACCCGCTGACGTGTCGGAATAGGCTCTCCCGCTCATGGCGGGGCGCGCGGATCTCCCCGTGAAAAAGCGGGGTCTTAGCGTGCTTTCTTCTCGATGCCCTTAAAAAATCGCTGAAAGAAATACAGATATGCCCCTTGCAACGCCCCCGCAATGAGGAAGGGGGTGACCAGCATTTCCCACTGAAAAAAAGCCGCGGCGATAGTTGGACCAATGGCGCGCGGGGCCTGAATGGACAGGCTGTTGATGGTCGCCGCCAAGCCCCGCCGGTCTTTGTCTACCAGACCGAGGAAAAGCGCCTGGCGAGAACCGATATTTCCCTGATTCAACGCCGCACGGATGATAAAAATCAGCATCGCCAGCCAGAAAAACGGTGAGAACGGTAGAGCCAGTAACAACGCCAGACCCAACAAGCGCATCCGTAAGACCGTCCCGACCAGACCAAATCGTCGGGTGAGGCGCAGACCGATCAGCGACATGAAGGCGGCACTGGCGAAGGCGATCGCCATGGTGCCACCGATGGCTGCCGGTCCTACACCGAAACGCAGGTGAAACCAGTACGCCATGAGTGGTCCCACCATGCCGATTCCCAGACCGTTCAGCGTATTGATACTGCCAAAGGTGAGCATGAGCCGCCACAGTGGTTGCTGGGTTTTCGCAGTTGCCGCCTCCACGGACGTACTTTTCTCTTCGGTCGCGCGCTCGGCGGGCAGTGCCTCGGCGGCGCGCAAAAACAGCAGACAGACCACAGAACCGATCAGCACGATCAGGAAGAGTGGCCGATAAGCCGCTGCCCCCGGCAACATTCCCTCGAAGACGCTGGGTAAGGCCGCCAGCAAAGCACCCGCCGCCATCCCGGAGAGTCCGATGCTGGTATTGAAGTGAAAGATGGGTGCCCATTGGGGCTCGACGACACTCCGCGAGATCCAGGATTGTTCCGCCGGCGCGAAGGGGCCGGCGCCGCCGTTCGCACCGCGGCCAAAAGCGCCCAGGATGGCCGCGCCGCCCAGCCAGATCGGTTGCGTCGTGCTCAACGCGATGGACGCCGCCACCAGTTGAACCCCCTCGTAGCCTAGTAGAAAGCCTTTGGCACCGAAGTGATCACTAAGGGGACCAACCAGCAAGGTGGCTGCGGCACCTACCAACAAGCTGAGCGAGTAGAGGATGCCAATGGCTAGCGCGGACCAGTGCAAGGCGTGGAGGTAAAGCGCGAAATCGGCCACCAACGCCCCCTGCCCTACACTGCGGGCGGCGCGTGCACCCATCAGGAGCCGTGCGTTGCGGGGAAAATCCCTCAGCAACGGATCCGTCGTCAGACGAGCGCGGCGTCAATCCGCTGACTGCGCCGTGTCATGCGATTGCACTCGTCCACGTATACCAGTTGCGGCAGAAAGTGGGCTACCGCCTCTTCGGTGACTTGCGCGTAGGCGGCGATAATCAGCACGTCCCCCAAGGCTACCCGGCGCGCCGCCGCGCCATTGACGGAGATGGTCCCCGACCCGGCGGGCGCACTGATGGCATAGGTGCTGAAACGGTCCCCGTTGTTCACGTTATAGAGGTGTATCTGCTCATAGGGATGGATGCCCGCCGCCGCCAGCAGATCGCTGTCGATGGCGCAGGAGCCCTCGTACTCCAGTTCAACGGCCGTTACCCGCACTCGGTGTAATTTGCCCTTCAGCAGAGTCAACAGGATCATCGCCGGCCCTCGTCATTCAACAGAATCGGCTCAGTGTACTACCAGCATGGCCCGTGGGGGAATCTTTGCCGGTAGCAAGGTTCTATACTGCGGCCAGAATACGAAATATCGGGATAGACGAGTCATGTCGGAAAATGCTTGCGGGGGATTGAGCAACGACGAGGCGCGGCAGCGACTTGCTCAGTACGGGCCCAATGCCGTTGCCGAGGAAAAGCCCCGAAACTGGGTGTTGCTTCTGGGCAAGTTTTGGGCCCCCGTGCCGTGGATGCTGGAGATCACACTGGTTCTGGAAGCCATGCTCGGCAAGTGGCCAGAAGCGGTCATTATCACCGTCGTATTGATTTTTAACGGAATGATCGGTTTTGGCCAGGAGCGTAAGGCGCGGAGCGCGTTGGCGCTCCTGAAAGAACGCTTACGGATTCAGGCGCGGGTGTGCCGCGATGGACAATGGCAGAGCCTCCCGGCCGCCGGGCTGGTGCCCGGGGATCTGGTGCATGTGCGGGTGGGTGACATGGTGCCAGCCGATTTGTGCCTCAGGGAGGGCGAAATTCTGGTGGATCAGTCAGCCCTGACCGGAGAATCCGTACCCGTGGAGCGGGCCGTCGGCGATACGCTCTATTCCGCCTCCGTGGTGCGCCGCGGCGAGGCCTCGGGTGAGATCACGGCTACGGGCGCCAGAAGTTATTTCGGCAAAACCGCGGAACTGGTGCGCGGCGCCGGCGCCAAAAGCCACTTAGAGGAGTTGGTCCTGTCCATCGTTCGCCATCTGGTAATCATGGATGGTGTTTTGGTCGCCGCGATCCTGATTTATGCCGTGGCCAGCAAGATGCCCTTATCGGAAATACTCCCCTTTGCCCTGATTCTGCTGGTCGCCTCGGTGCCGGTGGCGCTACCGGCGATGTTCACCCTGGCGACCGCCCTCGCTTCTCTGCATCTGGCGCATCGCGGTGTGTTGGTGACTCGCCTGGCCGCCGTGGAAGAAAGTGCCGCCATGAGCGATCTCTGCAGCGACAAGACAGGCACCCTTACGCAGAACCGGCTTCACCTCAGCCAAGTGCAGGCTTGGCCTGGCATAGAAGAAATCCACCTCCTTCACATGGCGGCCATGGCGAGTGACAGCGCTACCCAAGATCCCATCGATCTGGCGATCCTCCGAAAAACGGCGACTCAACCCACCCATGGGCCCGCACGTCAGCGGTTCGTACCCTTTGATCCGGCCACCAAGCGTTCGGAGGGCGTTTTTTCGGAAGGGGGCACGGTCTGGCGTGCGCTCAAAGGCGCTCCTGAGATTATCGCCAAACTCTGTGGTGTCGCGGACTGGGAGCCGATGACCGCGCAGCTCGCCGGCGGTGGCGCCCGAGTGCTCGCCGTCGCCGCGGGCCCTGAGGGTCACCCGCGCTTTCTGGGCTTGCTCGCCCTCGCCGATCCGGTTCGTCCGGACGCCGCCGAAGTCGTTCAACGTTTGCAGGGCCTGGGCGTGCGAGTGCGCATGGTCACCGGCGATAGCCCCGAAACGGCTAAGAGCGTAGCCACAACATTGGCTATCGCGGGGCGTGTCTGCGACCGTAACGCCCTGGGCGAGGATTGCGCGGTGTATGCCGGGGTCTTTCCCGCCGACAAATTCCATCTGGTGCAAGGGTTACAGAAAAAAGGCCGGGTCGTCGGTATGACGGGCGATGGGGTGAACGATGCCCCCGCGCTCAAACAGGCGGAAATGGGGGTGGCCGTAGAAAGTGCCACCGATGTGGCCAAAGCCGCGGCCAGCCTCGTGCTTACCACACCCGGTTTGCAAGGGGTGCTGGATGCGGTGATTACCGGCCGACGGGTATATCAGCGCATGCTCACCTACACCCTCAACAAAATGATCAAGGTTTTTCAGGTGGCCCTGTTTTTGAGTCTGGGTGTTCTGTTTTTTCACCGTTTTGTCGTCACGCCCCTTCTAGTCCTTTTACTCCTCTTCGCCAATGACTTTGTGACCATGTCGCTGGCGGAGGACCATGTACGCCCCTCGCCCAAACCGGATCGCTGGAACATTCGTACCTTGGTGTTTTCCTCGCTGGCGATGGCTCTGGCCTGGCTGATTTACATTTTTGCGGTGTATGGAGCGGGCCGGATTCTGGGGTTGCCGTTAGGCGCCTTGCAGACCCTGGATTTTCTGGGACTGGTGTTTTCCGGGCTCGCCAACGTCTTTTTGGTGCGAGAGCGCGGCCCTCTCTGGGGATCCCTCCCGGGTCGTTTTCTCCTGTGGGCGAGCCTCGCCGATATACTGATGGTAAGCGGTCTGGCGATCATGGGCTGGCTGATGGCGCCATTGCCTCCGATGATCGTCGTCTGCCTGCTGCTGGTGACGGTGCTGTATGCCCTGATGCTCGATCAGGTCAAGGTGCCCTTGCTGCGCCGGTTGACCGGCGGGTAGGTCCGCGCCGCGGAACGCGGCGTTCAGCGTCAGCATCACAGATGCTAAACTACCCCATTCCCTTCTTCTCTGGTTTCTCTCATGACGACGAAACATCAGGACACATACGAACAGCTCGCGCTTGGCAGCGTCGATATTCTGCCTGAAGGCGAGATGCCACGGCGCCTCGCCGCCGCACAGAGCGACCACAGACCCCTGCGGATCAAGCTGGGCATGGACCCTACCGCCCCGGATCTGCACCTGGGGCATACGGTGTTGCTCCATAAGGCGCGCCAGTTTCAGGATCTCGGTCATCACCTGCTTTTCGTGATCGGCGACTTTACCGCGATGATCGGTGACCCCACCGGCAAGAACGTCACGCGCAAGGCGCTCAGCCGCGAGGCGGTGATGGCCAATGCCACGACTTATCAGCGTCAGGTGTTCAAGATACTCGATCCGGAGCGTACCGAGGTGATGTTTAACTCCGCGTGGCTGGGTGTCCTGCGTCCGGACGAGTTGATCCAGATCGCCGCGCGTTACACGGTGGCGCGCATGTTGGAGCGCGATGATTTCAGCAAGCGCTACGCCGCCAATCAGCCCATCGCCATTCACGAGTTTCTGTATCCCTTGCTGCAAGGTTACGATTCCGTCGTGATCAGGGCCGACGTGGAGCTGGGTGGTACCGACCAGCGTTTCAATCTACTGGTAGGCCGCGAATTACAACGCGAGTATGGCCAGAAACCCCAGTTGGTGCTCACCATGCCCATTCTCGAAGGTCTGGATGGCGTACAAAAAATGTCCAAATCCCTGGACAATTTCATCGCCGTCGAAGATCCCCCAGCGGAAATGTTCGGCAAAATCATGTCGATCTCGGACACCTTGATGTGGCGTTACTACGCGCTGCTTTCCCGGGTAGGCGTGGCGGAGCAGGCGCGCTTGCGGGCGGAGGTGTCCAGTGGCGCGCGCAACCCGCGCGATATCAAACTGGACCTGGCGGGCGAGTTGGTGTGCCGTTTTCACGACGCCGCCGCTGCGCAGCAAGCCCATGCGGCCTTTCTCGCCCGCTTTCAACGCCACGAGATCCCGGACGACCTGCCTTTGCGGTCACTCTGCATGCAGAAAGAACCACGCCTCAGTCAGGTCCTGGTTCAGGCGCAACTGGCGACCAGTACCAGCGAAGCCATGCGCAAGATCCATGAGGGCGCGGTGCGCGTGAATGGCGAACGGGTGGCCGATCCCGCCATCACCCTGGCCTTGGGCGCGGAGTATCTTTTGCAGTTGGGGAAGCGGCATTTTGCGCGGGTCTTGCTCAGCCAGGCCGGCTCCCAAACCGCTTGATGCCGGCGCGAGCGAGAGTTCCGGCCGGACTGGTACGATCACAAGCCGGGTGATGCGCTGCTGTTGACACCCCTCGATGCCTGCGTATAATGCGCCCTCACGACGCGGCACCGAGCCGCACCGGGCTGCGATCCGGATGTTCTTTTCCAGTCGAGTGGAGATGTGTGGGGTTTAGGCTTAGGGGTATTGATTGGTGCGTAGGCACTGGTGATTACCCTGAGCAGTATTGTTTTAAGTAAGGATTGAACGAGAGAGTTTGATCCT
>JAKACQ010000099.1:0-5230 GCA_021821285.1 Pseudomonadota bacterium | reverse complement strand
GGTGGTGACCTTGGAGGCGGCTGCTTTGGGTTGGTTGCGGGGGGCGATGCAGACACGAAATGCGGGAGGCTGGGGTGCCTCTTTGCGGCGCTGCTTGGAGCAGGAGTTACAAGTCCATCTGAATGGGCGCCCACTGGAGAGTCGCCGCCTCCTTGCGGCATACTTGCGCAGAACACGGCCCACGTCGACGACACGAAGAGAGGATCACAGCGAATGATTGCGTTGGGGGTGAATATTGATCACGTGGCCACGTTGCGGCAGGCGCGCGGCACCCGTTATCCAGACCCTGTGGAAGCGGCCTTTGTCGCGGAACGTGCCGGAGCCGATGCCATTACCACGCATCTGCGTGAGGATCGTCGGCATATCCTGGAACGGGATGTGGAAATTCTCAGTCAGACACTGCGTACCCGCCTCAACCTGGAAATGGCGGTAGAAGAGGGCGTTCTGCGTGTGGCAGAGCGCCTGGCTCCCAGTGATTGCTGTCTGGTGCCGGAACGCCGGGCGGAGCTGACCACCGAAGGCGGACTGGACGTCGCCGGACAGTTGCCGCGTATCAAAGAGGCCTGTCAGCGTCTGGCCGCTGCCAGGGTCAGGGTGTCGTTGTTCATTGACCCCGATCCCTTTCAGTTGGAGGCGGCGATGGAAACCGGAGCGCCCGTGGTCGAACTGCATACGGGCCGTTATGCCAATGCCGCTGATGCGGCGGCCCGTGCAGAAGAACTGGGCCTGATCATCAGTGCGGTAAGCTTTGCCGATAGCCTCGGTCTACAGGTGAACGCTGGACATGGTCTGGATTACCACAATGTGCGGGCGGTAGCAGCGATTCCCCATATCCGGGAGTTGAATATCGGCCATGCTATTATCGCCCACGCACTGTTTGTCGGTATGGCGATGGCGGTGGCGGATATGAAACGGCTCATGCTTGAGGCGCGTGGATGATTGTGGGTATGGGGACCGATATTGTCGCTGTAGAGCGGATGGCCCGTCTCCATACCCGCTTCGGGGAACATCTGGCCGAGCGTCTGCTGGGGCCTTTGGAGGCCGCGGAAATGCCGAGGGAGGCTGCCGCCAGTGCGGCTTTCCTGGCGCGGCGTTTCGCGGCTAAGGAGGCGACGTTTAAGGCACTGGGTAGCGGTATGAGTGATGGGATGCGCTGGATGGATGTGCAGGTGGGTCACGACCCGGCCGGGCGTCCGCAACTGGTCCTGGGCGGCCGCGCGCAACAGCTCTTACAGGGGCTCGGCGATGGCGTGTGCAGTTGGCTGTCCATCAGCGATGAACGCCGCTATGCCATGGCGGTCGTGGTACTGGAACAGGGGGATAGGCGATGAAAGTGACCGTGGTGGGGACCGGATATGTGGGACTGGTCACCGGTGCCTGTCTCGCGCAGATGGGTAATCAGGTACTGTGTGTGGATGTGGATGCCGACAAGGTCGTGCGACTGCGGGCCGGTGAGGTACCCATCCACGAGCCTGATTTGCCCGCCATCGTGCAGGGAGGTCTTGCCAGCGGGCGCTTGTGCTTCACGACGGATATTGCGGAGGGGGTGATTCATGGGGATTTCCTCTTCATTGCTGTGGGAACGCCGCCCGATGAAGATGGCTCTGCCAATTTGCGCCATGTGCTGGCAGTGGCGGGCGATATTGGCAAATATTTGCAACGTCCGACCATCGTTATCAATAAATCCACGGTGCCGGTAGGCACGGCGCAAAAAGTCCGCACTCAAATTGCCCTGGCTTTGCAGAAGCGAGCGGCGGATATCGCCTTTGATGTGATTGCCAATCCCGAGTTTCTGAAAGAAGGCGCGGCGGTGGCAGACTTTATGAAGCCGGACCGAATTATCATCGGCACGGATAACGGGGCGGCAGCGGAGCAGATGCGCACCCTCTATGCGCCGTTCAACCGCAATCATGACCGTTTCATCGTCATGGACCCACCCTCAGCGGAGCTCACCAAATATGCGGCCAATGTCATGCTCGCCACCAGGATTTCGCTGATGAATGAGTTGGCGGGTTTGGCGGAGCGGATGGGGGCGGATATTGAACAGGTGCGACGCGGCATCGGCGCCGACCCCCGCATCGGCCACGCCTTCATTTATCCGGGTTGCGGCTATGGCGGGGCCTGTTTTCCGAAGGACGTGCGGGCACTGGAGTATAGTGCACGGCAACATGATTTTGATGTGCCCCTCCTAGCTGCAGTGGAGAAGGTGAATAATCGCCAGAAGCGCCTCCTGGAGCAGAAAGTCGTGCAGGCTTTAGGCGAGGATCTTACGGGCAAGACCATTGCCGTTTGGGGCCTGGCTTTCAAACCCAATACCGATGACATGCGCGAAGCTCCCAGCCGGGTGCTCATGGAAGCTTTGTGGCGGCGCGGTGCGCATGTGCAGGCTTTTGATCCGGTGGCCATGGATGAGGCACGGCGACTTTATGGTGAGCAGCGCGCGTTACAGCTCTGTCTGGATCCCTACGCGGCCTGTGAAGGGGCCGATGCATTGGTGATCTGTACCGAGTGGCAGCAATTCCGTAGCCCCGATTTTGCGCGGATGCGCAGCCTGCTCCGCCAGTCCTTGATTGTCGATGGGCGCAATATTTACGACCCGACGACTGTGCGTACCGAAGGTTTTACTTACCATGCTATTGGACGCCCTTGATATGACCACGGACTTGCACAGTTTGGCGCAGGCTCAGGTAGCTATTATCGGCGATGTGATGCTCGATCGTTACTGGTTTGGCAAAGTCGAACGTATCTCCCCGGAAGCGCCGGTGCCGGTGGTGCAGGTGCGGCGGGAAGAGGAACGTCCCGGCGGTGCCGCCAACGTCGCCCTGAATGTGCTGGCCTTGGGGGCGCATGCGCTTTTGCTGGCCCCGGTCGGGGATGACGGAGCGGGTGAGCGTTTGGGTATACTGCTGACGGAGGCCGGGGTCAAGGCTGTGCTGATTCCTGATAAGGCCTGTCCAACGACGGTGAAGTTGCGCGTCATCGGTCACCAACAACAGCTCCTGCGCATGGATTTTGAAGCACAGCCCAGTCAAGCCCACAGCGATGCCTTGCGTCAGCAGGCACCGGCCTTGTTGATCAATGCCAAGTCACTGCTGCTGTCCGATTACGGCAAGGGCGCCTTGCGGGAAGTGGAGCATCTGGTGGCATTGGGGCGCAGTCTGGGTATTCCAGTACTGATTGATCCCAAGGGCAGGGATTATCGCCCCTACCGGGGTGCGACCATTATTACCCCCAATCTCAGCGAGTTTCAGGCAGTGGCGGGCACCTGGGCGAATGAGGCGCAATTCCGCGCACTGGGCGAACAGTGGCGGGAGTCCCTGCAATTGGAAGCGCTGCTGGTGACACGCGGCGAAGAAGGGATGACCCTTTTTATGCAGGATGCCATCTATCACCACCCGGCTCAGGCCCGGGAAGTCTTTGATGTGACCGGTGCCGGAGACACGGTCATCGCAACCCTGGCGACGGCACTCGCGGCGGGCTGGGCGATGGACCGCGCTGTGGAGTTGGCCAACCGCGCAGCAGGTATTGTCGTGGGCAAACTGGGGGCGGCAGTCGTGACACTGGAAGAATTGGCCGCGACGGAATCCATGCGTGAAGGCTGAGATGGTGAGGGCACTGCCCCGGCTGCCCGTGCCGAAGCTTTTACAACGCCGGATCGGCCGGGCGATTGCCGATTTCCGCATGATTCAGCCGGGGGATCGCATCCTGCTCGGCCTGTCCGGTGGAAAAGATTCGCTGACCCTGCTGCACCTGCTGCGGGCCATGCAGCGGCAATCCCCGGTGCCCTTTGAATTGGGCGTGGCCACCGTCGACCCCATGAGCCCGGATTATGACCCACAGCCGCTGGTACCTTATCTGCGGGAGCTGGGTATCCCATATTTTCTGGAGCGACAGAATATTTACGAGCGGGCACACAAACACCTGCTACGGCCCTCTTATTGCAGTTTTTGTGCGCGGATGCGGCGGGGTGCGTTGTATCGTTGCGCACGGCGCGAAGGCTATCAGGTCCTGGCGCTGGGGCAACATCTCGACGATTTCGCCGAAAGCTTCCTCATGTCCATGTTTTATAACGGCGAGTTGCGCACCATGAAGGCCCATTACCGAGTGCGGGAAGGCGATTTACGGGTGATCCGCCCCCTGGTGTACTGCCGGGAAAGGCAAACGCGCCAGTTTGCCACGGAGCAAGCCCTGCCGGTGATTCACGAAAATTGTCCGGCCTGTTTCGGCAAACCGACGGAGCGCCAGCATATGAAAGAACTCCTTGCCACGCAGGAAGCATACGATCCCCGTCTGTTCAAACAACTCCAGCGTGCTTTGCTGCCGCTGATGGGGCGGGGACTGGAAGGCCTGGAATTTGAGGAAATGCATGACTGATTTTTCGCAGAGTTTTTATTGGGAGACGCTGCCCTTGCGGGGTGCACGCTGTCGCCTGGACGGCATCTACGCCCGGGTACTACGGGATTTTTCCGGACCGGAGAACATGGCTAAACTTTTGGGCGAGGTGCTGGTGGGCCTGGCGTTGTTGGCCACCACCCAGAAAAACTATGAACGCTTGATCATACAGGCGCAGAGCAAGGGACCGTTGAAACTGCTGGTGGCGGAGATGACGGCGACGGGTGGCATGCGGGCTTACGGTCGCTGGGAGGAGGGGGTTACGGTGGATTTCTCGAATCTGTCCGGTGCGCTGCTCGCCATCACCGTGGATATGGGGATGGATCGGGATCGCTATCAGGGTCTGGTGGCCTTACGGGAAACGCTGGCGGCATCCCTGAATGCCTATTTTACCGAGTCGGTGCAATCGCCCGCCTATTTCCGGTTGGCGGTAGACGTGGCGGCGCAACAGGCCGGGGGCTATTTCTTACAGCGACTGCCCGGCGTACTCCGTGCCGAGGATTGGCGGGTGGCTACCCAGTTTATCGCCATCGGCTCGGATCAGTCTCTGCTGAAGGCGCAGCCTGAGCAGTTTCTTCCGGAGATTTTCCCGGGAAAAGCGGTGCGTTTGCATACCGAGCAACCTTTGACCTTCTCCTGCTCCTGCTCCCAAGAGCGGGTGGAACGCATGCTGGTGTCACTGGGGCAAGCGGAAGCGGAAGAGACATTGGCCGCAGAAGGTGCAGTCATCGTCACCTGTGAATACTGCCATACAGTGTATTGTTTTGCGGATACGGATATCGCACTACTGTTTGCTGCGGGCAAACCGCTGCACTAGCGGCACGGTAGATTTGTCCTA
>JAKACQ010000098.1:0-5261 GCA_021821285.1 Pseudomonadota bacterium | reverse complement strand
TCGCTCTCTCCGAGCCATGCCGCCCGCTCACAAAATCGGGCTGCGTGGCTTTTTTTATGCCGCCGTCTGCCCCTCATATATGTTGACCAGAGAACCATCAATTTGGCTGACCACACTCACCAAGGTAGTTGACGTCGAGCAGTGCCCGGCATGCGCGAATCCATAAAAAAAGGTATGGCTGAACCCCTTGCAAAAAGTGCAAAAGAGCTTAAGTGGTGAGTTGAGCGGTTGTGTATGCCAAGCAAGCAAAGATGCAAAAAAGCTTGCTGCAAGCGGTCTCAAGCCAAAGGCGCAAGAGTTGCTTGCCAACGAGCCATTTCAGAATCCACCATCCTTCGAGAAGTTGGTCGGAGATCTTGCTGGCGCTTACTCGCGCCGCATCAATATTCAACACCGTATCGTGTACGAAGTTTTTGCCAAAGAGAAAACCGTTCGTGTCCTGCGTATGTGGACACACTATGAATGAGCGGGCTAACCCATCCATCAAGACGGGCGCAAGTGATAAAACCGCTTACGCCCGTTAGTTATGTCAGACGTTGGGCGCCAGCGGTTGCTTATCGCGGAGTTTGGGCCTGCCATTCCTCGCGGGATGACAGGAATGTGTTCATTGAACCGCCGTATGCGCAGTGGTGTGGGAGGGGTAAGATTGTGAGAACTTCCCCAATCCCGGTCAGATCTTAGATGCCCGATCTCACAACGTCTTGTGATCCTCTCGCCGCGCTACTCACCCGTGTTCGCCATTGCGAACTTTGCGCCGGGCACCTGCCGCATGGTGTGCGTCCGGTGCTGCAGATGGATTCGTGCGCCCGCATTCTGATCGCTGCGCAAGCACCGGGCAGAAAGGTGCATGAAACAGGCATTCCCTTCAACGATGCCAGCGGCGATAGGCTTCGTGCCTGGCTGGGTATCTCCCGAGAGGTATTCTATGATGCCCGACAGGTGGCGATCGTGCCCATGGGATTCTGCTACCCGGGCACCGGAACATCCGGAGACTTGCCGCCGCGGCCAGAGTGCGCTCGTGCCTGGCATGGGGAATTACTGCCGCATTTGCGGCATCTGCAACTCACCCTGGTCATCGGCCAGTATGCCCGGGCTTATCACCTTCCCGCCGAGGCCGGAACGCTGACAGAGGTGGTTCATGCATGGCGTAAAAACTGGCCCAACTGGATACCGCTGCCGCATCCCAGTCCGCGTAATAATCTGTGGCTGAAGCGCAATCCATGGTTCGAGGAAGAACTCATTCCGGTGCTTCAGGCGCGCGTGGCCGAGGTGCTTGCGCATGGCCGTTAACATGGCATTCAGGAGCGCGTTGTCCTTGAATGTGCATGGTAACCTGCGGCCGCGCCCCAGTGAGCGCTACGTCCCGCAAAAGGTTTTGAATGGCCCGAAATCCTCGGGGGCGGGCTGGGTATAGCTCCCCAGTCCCGGACGCTCCGCGAAGGGTTGTTCCAGCACGGTGAGTAGCGCTTTAAACAGAGTGAGGTCCTGGTCCTGCGTAGCGGCGGCCAGTGCTTCCTCGACTTTGTGGTTGCGTGGAATATAAAGCGGATTGACCTGATCCATAGCCTCCGCGCGCGCCTCCGCTGTGGTGCTTTCGTGCGCCAGTCGGGCCTGCCATTGTGCCAACCAAAGATCAAACGGCGCCGGGTTGGCAAAGTGGGCGCGGACCTGCGCCGGATCGCCGCGCACTGCCGCTGATAAACCGCGGAAGACCTGTGTATAGTCGGCATCCTGGCCTTCCATCGCGGACAGGAGGCCCTGCGCCAGCGCAAGATCGTCATCCTCTGCCGTAGTCAGGCCCATCTTGGCGCGCATGCCATCGAGCCAGTGGCGGGTGTAGAGCGTAGGAAAATCGTTGATCTGCTCGGTCAGTAGGCGCACGGCCTCATCGGCGTCGGGGTGAACCAGATCAATCAGGGTTTCGGCGAAGCGGGTGATATTCCATTGTGCAATCAACGGTTGGTGGGCGTAGGCATAGCGACCTTGTGCATCGATAGAGCTGAAAACGGTCTCTGGGTCATAGCTGTCCATGAAGGCGCAGGGGCCGTAATCGATGGTCTCGCCGGCGATGCTTATGTTGTCCGTGTTCATCACACCGTGAATGAAACCGACCAGCATCCAGCGTGCGATGAGCGCAGCCTGTGCGGCGGACACCGCGGCAAAGAGGCCAAGATAGGGATTACTGGTCCCTTTCAGGGCGGGGTAGTGGCGGGCAATGGTGTAGTCGGCCAACTGTTTAACTCGGTTGCTTTCGTTGCGCGCGGCAAAAAATTGAAAGGTGCCGACGCGAATATGGCTGGCGGCGATGCGGGTGAGAATGGCGCCGGGGAGCCCCATTCCCCGATGGATGGTTTCCCCTGTCGTGACGGCGGCCAGCGCGCGAGTTGTGGGTATGCCCAGTGCATGCATGGCCTCGCCGATGACATATTCGCGCAGCACTGGCCCGAGTGCCGCCTTGCCATCGCCGCCCCGCGAAAAGGGCGTGCGACCGGAGCCTTTCAGTTGCATATCCCGGCGCCGACCATGGCGATCGATCAGTTCGCCGAGCAGGAGGGCGCGGCCGTCACCCAGTTGCGGAGAGAAGTGGCCGAACTGATGACCGGCATAGGCCTGAGCCAGAGGCCGCGCGCCTTCCGGGACCTGATTTCCTGAAAAAATGGCGGCACCCAGTTCGCTGTCCAACGTGGCACTGTCGAGCTCCAGTTCCTCCGCCAGCGCCTGGTTCAATAACAGCAGTCGGGGTGCTGGTGCCGCAGCGGCTTGCCAGGGAGTGTAAAAACCCTCCAGATCGCGCGCATAAGTGTTGTCAAATGTAATGATGTCTTGTCCGTCAGTCTTGATGCACCGGCTCCGGTATTTCCAGCTTCACCTCACCGTCCTCCAGCAGCGCCGTAATCCGTGTGCCCTTGGGCAGGTCGCTAAAGAGGATGTGTTCCGCCAGCGGCTTCTTCAGATGTTCCTGAATCATCCGTGTCATCGGCCGTGCCCCCATCTGTGGATCGTAGCCCTTATCCGCCAGCCACTGCCGGAGTTCGGCACTGATTTCCAGGCTATAGCCCTTTAGCAGCAACTGCTCGTCCAGTTCCATGACGAACTTGTCCACCACATGCAGTATCGTCTCCCGGGAGAGGGGCGCGAAGGGCACGACGGCATCCAGGCGATTACGGAATTCCGGCGCAAAGACCCGGCGGATGGTCTCCATTTCCTGTCCGCCATCACTCTGGGGGGTGTTCATGAAACCAATATTCGCCTTGCCGCGTGACTCGGCGCCTGCATTGGTGGTCATAATGAGCACCACGTTGCGGAAGTCCACCGTGCGTCCGCCGGCATCCGTCAGTTTGCCATGATCCATAACCTGCAGGAGCACGTTGAAGATGTCCGGGTGGGCCTTCTCAATTTCATCCAGTAACAGTACCGCATGGGGATTACGGCTCACCGCTTCGGTCAGTTGCCCGGCCTGGTCATGCCCGACATATCCCGGCGGCGCACCGATAAGCCGCGACACCGTATGCCGTTCCATGTATTCACTCATGTCAAAGCGCAGCAGTGGGATGCCGAGCAGGCTGGACAACTGTCGGCTGAGTTCGGTCTTACCCACTCCGGTCGGGCCGGAGAAGAGAAAACTCCCCACCGGCTTTTCGTGGTGGCGCAGGCCTGCCCGCGCCATTTTGATAGCTGCGGAGAGTTCGTGGATGGCCTTTTCCTGACCGTAGATGACGAATCCCAGATCCCGCTCCAGATTCTTCAGCGCCTGACGATCATCGGTAGAGACACTCTTACCCGGAATGCGGGCTACCCGGGCGACCATCTCTTCAATGTCGTGAACGCCGATGCTCTTCTTGCGCCGGGATGCAGGCAAAAGCGCTTGCGCGGCGCCCACCTCGTCGATGAGATCAATGGCTTTGTCGGGCAGATGGCGATCATGGATGTGCTTGACGGAAAGCTCTACCGCCGCGCGCAGGGCTGTGTCGGTATAACGCAGGCCATGATGCTGCTCAAATTGCCCCTTCAGTCCGCGCAAAATCTGCACGGACTCTTCCTGAGAGGGCTCCGGCACGTCAATTTTCTGGAAGCGGCGGGTTAGTGCGCGATCTTTCTCAAAATACTGGCGGAACTCCTGATAGGTGGTCGCCCCGATACACTTCAGTTCACCAGAAGCGAGAGCCGGCTTCAGCAGATTGGAGGCATCCATGGCGCCGCCCGAAGCTGCTCCGGCACCGATCAGGGTATGAATCTCGTCAATGAAGAGGATGCTGTTGGGTTTCTTGCGCAGTGCCTTCAGCACCCCTTTCAGGCGTTCTTCAAAGTCACCCCGATAGCGGGACCCAGCGATCAATGCCCCCAAATCCAAGGCATAAATGGTCGCATCTTCCAGCATCTCCGGCACCTTGCCGGCGACAATGGCGCGCGCAAGACCCTCGACGATGGCAGTTTTCCCGACCCCCGGTTCACCGACGAAGAGGGGATTGTTTTTTCGACGCCGCGCCAGCACCTGCAGAACCCGGATCAACTCCTCCTGGCGTCCGATCAACGGGTCCAGCCGTCCGGCCCGCGCCATGGCATTGAGATTGCGCGCATAGGCGGTAAGTGGGTCCTTACTGTTTCCCTTCTTTTCTGTGGTGCCTTCGACTTCCTCTTCTTCCTCATCCATGACTTCATCCTTGCGTGTGCCATGCGCCAGAAAATTGACCACATCGAGTCTTGTCACATGTTCTTTCTGCAAGAAGTAAACGGCGTGGGATTCCCTTTCGGCGAAGATGGCGACAATGACATTCGCCCCCGAAACCGCTTCCTTACCCGCCGACTGCACATGGTAGAGGGCGCGCTGAATGACCCGCTGAAAACCTACGGATGGTTGGGTGTTGATCGTTCCCGCAGGACCCATGGCGGGTACTTTGCGTTCCAGAAACTTCTGTAGTTCCGCAGACAGATGCGTGCGATCGGCACCGCAAGCGCTGAGCACATCCATACCGTCAGGATTATCCAGAAGGGCAAGCAGGAGATGTTCCACGGATGCATATTCATGTCCATACTGGCGGGCCATCTGGAAGGCCTGATTGATGGACTGTTCCAGAGATTTATCGATCATGGTTCACTCCTTTTCCATGATACAGCGCAGTGGATGCTGGTGTTGCCGGGCATCAGCGGTGACCAGCGCGACCTTGGTTTCCGCCAGATCATAGGGAAAAATCCCGCATAACCCCTTACCCTGCTGATGTACCGCCATCATCACCGCGACTGCCTCGTCATGGGGCTTGTGA
>JAKACQ010000097.1:0-5325 GCA_021821285.1 Pseudomonadota bacterium | reverse complement strand
AGGTGAGGGTGTAGCCGGGCAGGTCGCGGCCACACTCCAGTTCCAGAGGTGCCGAAAAGGTCACGGTCTGCGGGATTACCAGTCCTACGGAATCAGCGGGTATTTCTGCTGGCATTGCGCACTTTATTTTGCAGGGAAAGCCCAAAGAGTCTAATCGCGCCAGCCGCTGGCTACAAGAAGATAGTGGCACGAACGCCTGGCCAACCGGTTTTTGTAATGGCGCATGTTCTTGGCTAAAATGGCGAAAGATTGTCTCGAGACTGGCACGGAGTGGTGCGCAGTCCGTTTGCCCTCAGTCCGGGAGCAGCGCTTTGGCTTGGAAATGGTTGGATCGGATGGTGACCTGGGTAGAAGGGGGTGCCGAGTTGGTGGCGGCGCGCCCCAAGCCTTGGCTTGTCTTCGCCGCAGGGGCCATGCTCTTCGCCGCTATTCCTTTTCCGGGCTGGCTTATGGATGCGCTGGCACCACTTGGATTGCTGGTCGGCTTGCGTATCGCCGGGCACGGTGAGGGGGAAGAATACACCGCGCAGCAAACCCGGCACGCACTGCATGTGGCCGTGTTATGGGGCATGGTGTTCGCGGTGTTCGGCATGATTTTCGAATTTGGCCAGGATGTGGTCGTTATGGGGGGGATCCTTGCGGGGATTCAGATGCCCTGGAATAATGGGTCGGGATTGGGGCAGGGATTTTGGGGTTGGTGGTTTGCCTTCGGCGAGCGATTTTCTGACCTCGCGCTCATGCCTTACTTCTGGTTTTCACCCGCTTTTTTCGGGATAGCCCTGGCTTTGCACAAAGGACACGGCTGGCTGGAGTCTGAGGTGGAAACCACCCTGACCCTGATTTTCCGACCGGAACTGCGCGATCCCCTCATTGCCCTCTGGGCAATTATTTTGGTCAGCAATGTATTGATGCCATCCTTCTCGCAGTTGTGGCTGGGCTTGGTGGTCTGGGTGCTCGGTCCGCCGGTCATTTATGTGGCCTATCAGGATATTTTCGCGGACAAACAGCGGCCACGCCGTGGCAAGAAAGAAAAGGCGGTACCGAAGTTCGTTTTACAGGGCCACCCACAGCCGGTACGCATCAAGATCTGATCCAAGGAATACCCGGTCGCGAGTGTCGAATGAAAGAGATTCATGGCGCATGCCAATTTTTCACCCTTGCTGTGATCGCGCGCATCCATTAGTGTTTACCTCTGTTTTTCTCAAGTTTTAAGGAGCTCGGCCATGTTTTCCAAAACCCTGACCATTGCTGATTTCGATCCCGCACTGTGGGACGCTATGCGCAAGGAAACCCGGCGCCAGGAAGATCATGTCGAACTCATCGCCTCTGAAAACTATGCCAGTCCCATGGTGATGGTCGCGCAGGGTTCGGTGCTGACCAATAAATATGCGGAAGGCTACCCGGGCAAGCGCTACTACGGTGGCTGCGAGTATGTAGACATCGCCGAGCAGTTGGCCATCGACCGTGCTCTGGAGCTTTTTGGCGCCGAACATGCCAACGTCCAGGCCCACTCCGGTTCACAGGCCAACCAGGCGGTCTATCTTTCCGTGCTCCAGCCTGGCGACAAGATCATGGGTATGAGCTTGGCCCACGGTGGCCATCTGACCCACGGCGCCAAGGTGAACGTGTCCGGTAAACTTTTTCAGGTTGCGGCTTATGGGGTACGCGCGGAAGATGGCCGTATCGATTATGACGCCATGGCGGAGCAGGCGGAGCAGGAACGCCCGAAGATGATCGTTGCGGGTGCCAGTGCTTACTCACGCGTTATCGACTTCGCCCGCATCGGTGAGATTGCCCGCAGCATCGGCGCCTATCTGCTGGTGGACATGGCGCACATCGCCGGTCTCGTAGCCGCGGGTCTGCATCCCAGTCCGGTGCCCCATGCGGATTTTGTCACCACCACCACCCACAAAACCTTGCGCGGACCCCGCGGTGGTTTGATCCTCTGTCGGGAACAGTATGCCAAGAAGGTGAACTCCCTGATTTTCCCCGGTTTACAGGGGGGGCCACTGATGCATATCATCGCCGCCAAGGCCGTTGCCTTCCGCGAAGCATTACAGCCGGAGTTCAAGGTGTATCAGCAGCAAGTCATCCACAATGCGCAAACCCTGAGCAACGTGCTGACCGAGCGGGGTTATGGTGCCGTTTCGGGTGGCACCGACAATCATCTTTTCCTGCTGAATCTGGGCGAGAAGGTCACGGGTAAAGAGGCTGAAGAAGCGCTGGGGCAGGCCAACATCACGGTCAACAAAAATGCCGTGCCCTTCGACACGCGTCCGCCGGCGGTCACCAGTGGTATCCGTATCGGTACGCCTGCAGCAACGACGCGTGGCTTCGGCGAGACTGAAATGTATCGCCTGGGCAATGGCATTGCCGATGTTCTGGATGCGACCAGTGATACAGCGGTCATTGAACGTGTCCAGGCGGACATGAAAGCCCTTTGTCAGCAGTTCCCGGTATACGGCTAGGTAGCTGTGCACTGCCCGTTTTGCGCCTATGCCGACACTCGCGTGGTGGACTCTCGCCTTGCGGACGACGGCGGGAGTGTACGGCGGCGGCGCGAATGTCCGGAGTGCGGGCAACGCTTTACCACCTTTGAACGGGCAGAGCTGGCCCTGCCCATGGTCGTCAAGACCGATGGGCGACGCGAATCCTTCAGCGAAGATAAACTCCAGCGGGGCTTGACTCGGGCGCTGAGCAAACGGCCGGTAGCGACGGCGCGGGTGGATGCCGCCGTGCGGATGATCCAGCAGCGGATCCGTGTACGCGGTGAGCGGGAGGTTCCGGCGCGTCTCATCGGCGAACTGGTGATGGAGGCTTTGCGGGACCTTGACCCCGTCGCCTACGTGCGTTTTGCCTCGGTCTATCGGCGCTTTGAAGATGTCGACGCCTTCAGCGCCGAAATCGCGCGCATGAAAGAGGGAGGGGTCCCCGGCGAGGGAGCCGACGTGGCTCGTGACGACTGAGCAGGATGTTGTCTTCATGGGGGAGGCACTGGTACTAGCAGAACTGGGACTCTACAGCACACATCCCAATCCGCACGTGGGGGCCGTGCTGGTCAAAGATGGATTCGTCGTCGGGCGGGGCGCCCACTTACAGGCCGGTAAACCGCATGCCGAAGTGTTCGCACTTGCGGAAGCGGGCGATGCCGCGCGTGGTGCCACCGCTTATGTCACCCTGGAGCCCTGTAGCCATCAGGGCCGCACCCCGCCCTGTGCGGATGCGCTTATTGCAGCGGGCGTGGCGCGGGTCGTGATCGCCATGCGCGACCCCAATCCTTTGGTGGCGGGGCGCGGCGTGGAATATTTGCGCGCTGCCGGGGTTGTCGTTGATGAGGGTTGTCTGGAGGCTGTGGCGGAAGCTCTGAATCCCGGATTCTTGCAGCGGATGCGCCATGGCCGTCCCTGGATGCGGCTCAAGCAGGCTATGAGTCTGGATGGCCGGGTGGCGCTCGCCAATGGGCAAAGCCAATGGCTGACGGGGGAGGCGGCGCGCGCGGATGTGCAACTGGAGCGCGCGCGCGCCAGTGCCATCCTGGTCGGTATCGGCACGGTGCTGACCGATAATCCCCGTCTGGCGCCACGTTTGGATGCGGCCCTGCAGCGCTATCCGGTAAAAATCGTTTTGGATACCCACTTGCGTACCTCCCCCGATGCGGCGCTTTTTAGTACGCCGGGCGCGGTATGGATTTGTCACCATCCGGATGCTCCAAGCGCTGCTCGGGAGGCGCTGCGCGCCGCCGGTGCGGAGTTGCTGCCTTGTTGTGGAACGGGAGGGGAGCTGGATTGGCAGGAAGTGATGACCATGCTCGCCCAGCGGGAAATGAATGAGATTCTGGTAGAAGCGGGGCCACGTATCGCGGCTTCCTTACTAAGAGCCGAACTGGTCGACGAATGGCTGCTTTATGTGGCACCGCTGCTGCTCGGACAGGATGCGCGACCGGTGCTCGCGACCGGCCCCTATGCGAATCTCGCGGAGGTGCCGCGCTGGTCGGTGATCAATACCACTCAACTGGGCGACGATATCAAGTGGACGTTGCGTCCGCAGGAGCGATAAGCGATGTTTACCGGTATTATTCAGGGCTTGGGGCAGATTCGCGGGATGCAGCCACAGGGTGGTGACTTGCGGATGACTGTCGCCGCCGGGAAGCTTGATCTCAGTGATGTCCAGTTGGGTGACAGTATTGCGGTTTCCGGCGCCTGTCTGACGGTGGTGGAACTCCAGCGCGATACTTTCGCTGTCGATGTCTCCCGCGAAACCCTCGATAAAACCCTTCTTGGGCGTCTCAAGGCAGGCAGCCCAGTCAACCTGGAAAAAGCCTTGCGTCTGGCCGATCGCCTGGGAGGGCATCTGGTCGCTGGCCATGTGGATGGTGTCGGACATATTCGCGAAGTGAGCGTGTCGGGACGTTCGCAGGTGTTTGCCATCGCCGCACCGCCAGATCTGCTGCGTTATATCGCCGCCAAGGGCAGCATCTGCGTGGACGGCATCAGTTTGACCGTCAATGCGCTCCATGGTGACTTGTTTATGCTTAATCTTATCCCCCACACTTTAGAGCAGACGACGGCCGCGCAATGGCGCTCCGGACAGGCGGTCAATCTGGAGGTGGATCTTGTCGCCCGTTACCTGGAACGCTGGGTAGCCACAGACCCCGGGTCCGAGTTAAAGTCGAGAGTTACGCGTGATTTGCTGGCCGCAAAAGGGTTTCCCGTATGAGCAGTGCCAATATCAGTCCTACCGCGGAGATCATCGCCGACATCGCCGCCGGGCGCATGGTGATCCTGATGGATGACGAGGGGCGTGAAAACGAAGGCGACCTTATTATGGCGGCAGAGTTTGTGACGCCCGCCGCCATCAACTTCATGGTCTCCCAGGCGCGTGGTCTGGTGTGCCTGCCCCTCACCCGTGAGCGTTGCGAGCAATTGCGCCTCCCGCAGATGGTGGATCATAACACGGCCAGCCTAGGCACCGCTTTTACTGTTTCCATCGAAGCCGCCCGAGGCGTCACTACGGGTATTTCCGCTGCCGACCGTGCCGCGACGATTCAGGCGGCCATCGCTGGTGATGCGAGTCCTGAGGATATTGTAATGCCCGGACACATCTTTCCGTTAACGGCGGAAGCAGGCGGTGTCCTGGTCCGTGCTGGCCATACGGAAGCGGCCGTCGACCTTGCCCGACTGGCGGGCTGCAAACCCGCTGGCGTCATCTGCGAAATTCTCAACACCGACGGCGAAATGGCGCGTTTGCCCGACCTGCTTCCCTATGCGGCGGAGCATGGCCTCAAAATTGGCACCATTGCTGACCTTATCCGCTACCGTCTGGAGC
>JAKACQ010000096.1:0-5349 GCA_021821285.1 Pseudomonadota bacterium | reverse complement strand
ATACGCCCCACATCGTTGCGCGCCAGGTCGATGAGCATGAGGTGTTCGGCGCGCTCCTTGGGGTCGGCGAGGAGTTCCTGCTCCAGCGCCTCGTCTTCGGCGCGGGTCTTGCCGCGCGGACGGGTGCCGGCGATAGGGCGCACCGTGACCTGATCATCTTCGACACGCACCAGTATCTCCGGCGACGAGCCCACCAGATGGGTGTCACCCAGATCCACATAAAACATGTAGGGGGAGGGATTGACGCCACGCAGGGCGCGATAGAGATCCAGCGGGTGCGCGGTCAGCGGCGTGGACAGGCGTTGGGAGGGCACCACCTGCATCACGTCCCCGGCGCCGATATATTCCTTGATGGTGCGCACTGCCGCCATATACCCCTCACGACTGAAGCTGGCGGTGAAATCCTCCTCGCGGACGTGTCGGGTGCTCACCGGCGGTGGGGGCGGTAGTGCCGACTCGCGCAGCCGCTGCTGGAGCTGCTGCAGGCGGGCGGCGCCACGCTCCCAGGCATCGGGTTGGGCGGGGTTGGCGTGCACCAGCAAACGGAGGGTCCCGCGCAGGTTGTCGAAGATCAGCAGTTCGTCGGCCACCAGCAACTGAATTTCCGGCAGATCCAGCGGGTCGGGCAAGGGGGCGCTGCGGGCGAGGCGAGGTTCGATGCTGCGGACGATGTCGTAGCCAAAATAGCCCACCAGGCCGCCGCTGAAGCGCTCATCGGCATTTTCCAGTGGTGCCACACGAAAGCGCTTGCGGAAGGCGCTGATCCATTCCATGGGGTCCGCCGGGGTCGCCTGCTCGGTCTCGACGCCGTCCACATGAACAGTGACAACGCCTTGGGTGACCCGCAATATCTGCTGTGCCGGAAGACCGATGATGGAATAACGGCCCCACTTTTCGCCGCCCTGCACAGATTCCAGCAGATAGGCATAGGGACCATCGACCAGTTTGAGATAGGCCGATAAGGGGGTGTCGAGGTCGGCGATGACCTCACGGGAAAGGGGTATGCGGTTGTAGCCCTGGCGCGCCAAAGCCTCGAAGGTTGCTTTTGGAATCACGGATCACCTCGTTAGAGCGATAGAAAAGAAGTCACTGCCTTTCAGCAGCAACGCCATCGTCTCTCCCACCGCAGTGTTTTCCGCATGATGCCTCTGATTCCTCGCAAATCTACGCCAGAATATCCAATAATTCGCTCATGTTGTCCAGTATCGCGTCGGGCTCCAGGCAATGGACGGGCTCGTCGCCGTTATAACCGTAGGTCACGCAGGCAATGGGCATGCCCGCCGCCCGTGCCGCCTGCGTGTCGTTACGTGAATCGCCGACCAGCAGGCAGTTTCCCACCGGCTGATGAAAGTGTTCAGCCGTATGGGTCAGGGGTAATGGATCGGGTTTCTTGCGCGGCAGGCTGTCGCCGGACAAGACCAGTCCGAAGAAATCGTACAGGTCCAGTCGCTGGAGCAGCGGCACGGTGAAGGCCGCGGTCTTGTTGGTGATGCATACCAGCTCCCGGCCCTGAGCCTGCAAGGCCTCCAGCGTGCCGCGCACCCCTGGGTAGATCACGCTGTGGTCCAGCAGATGCTCCCCGTAGTACTGGCTGAAATCGACCATGGCCGCATCCAGTTCCCCTTCGCTGGGATCACTGTGAATGGCCAGCGCGCGGCGCATCAGTTCACGGACGCCGTTACCGATAAAACCACGAATGACCGGCATTTCGGCGGGAGCAAGCCCGAGTTTTTGCAGTACATAGTTGGCCGCACCGGCAAGATCTGGTGCGGTATCAACCAGCGTGCCGTCCAGATCCAGCAGGACGACGCGCGCTGTAAATGGCTTGGTGTTCAGCTTCACCATCGTTCAGCCCGCCAGCGCTTTGCGGAAGGCGGCGATGGTCGCGGCGTAGTCGGGCGTGTTGTAGATGGCGCTGCCCGCCACGAAGACATCGGCGCCGGCATCGGCTACGCGCCGCACATTGTCCAGCTTGACGCCGCCATCCACTTCCAGCTCGATGGCCTTGCCGGTGGCATCAATGCGCTTACGGATAGCTTCGATCTTGCGCAGGGTGTATTCAATAAAGCTCTGCCCGCCGAAGCCGGGATTGACACTCATCACCAGCACCAGGTCGAGGTTCTCCAGTACGTAGTCCAACACATCGAGGGGTGTGGAAGGATTGAGAGAGACGCCCGCCTTGCAGCCCAGGCTGTGGATCAACTGGATGGTCCGGTCCAGATGCAACGTCCCCTCCGGATGCACGGTAATGATGTCCGCGCCGGCCTTGGCAAAGTCGGGGATAATGCCGTCCACCGGCGAGATCATGAGATGCACATCCAGGGGTTTTTTGGTGTGCGGCTTAATCGCGGCGGCCACCAGCGGTCCGATGGTCAGATTGGGGACGAAATGGTTGTCCATGACGTCCACATGAATGTAATCCGCACCCGCTTCATCGACAGCGCGCACTTCTTCACCCAGCCGGGCGAAATCCGCCGAAAGGATGGAGGGAGAAATCTTGAACTGGGTCATTTTGCCTCCAAAACAGGGCGAGAGCGCCATGCGCTCTCGCCAGTCAACAGGTCCATAGCGGGTTTTAGACGCTGGTAACGCGGGGGTCGAGTTCGCCCTTGCTGTAGCGCTTGAACATGCTATCCAGCGGGATGACCTTGATCTTGCTGGCCTGCCCGGCGCTGCCAAAAGCCTCGAAGCGCTGATGGCAGATGTCGCGCATGGCATCGAGAGAGGCGGTCAGGAACTTGCGTGGGTCGAAGTTCTTGGGGTTTTTATACAGGCTCTGGCGCACTGCGCCGGTGGCGGCCAGACGCAGGTCGGTATCAATGTTGACCTTACGTACGCCGTACTTGATGCCTTCCTGGATTTCTTCTACCGGTACGCCATAGGTTTCGCCGATATCGCCACCGAACTCGTGGATGATTTTCAGCCAATCCTGGGGCACTGAGCTGGAGCCGTGCATGACCAGATGGGTATCGGGAATCCGCGCATGAATCTCCTTGATCCGGTCGATACGCAGCACCTTGCCGGTAGGTGGCCGGGTAAACTTGTAAGCACCGTGGCTGGTACCAATGGCGATGGCCAGGGCGTCTACTTTGGTGGCCTTCACGAAACGTGCGGCCTCTTCGGGATCGGTCAGCATCTGATCATGGGTCAGGCAGCCTTCGGCGCCGACACCATCTTCTTCGCCCGCCATGCCGGTCTCCAGGGAACCGAGACAACCCAGTTCACCCTCAACGCTCACGCCGACGGCATGGGACATCTCCACAACTCTGGCGGTGACGGTGGCATTGTAGTCATAGCTGGCCGGGGTCTTGGCATCTTCCAGCAACGAACCGTCCATCATTACGCTGGAGAAGCCGGAGCGAATGGCCTGGATACAGACTGTCGGACTGGCGCCGTGATCCTGATGGAGGACGACGGGGATGTCCGGGTACTCTTCGATGGCGGCGAGAATCAGGTGACGGAGGAAGGACTCGCCGGCATATTTGCGGGCGCCGGCAGAAGCCTGGAGGATAACCGGTGCGTCAACGGCGGCAGCGGCTTCCATGATCGCGCGCACCTGTTCCAGGTTGTTGACGTTGAAAGCAGGAATTCCGTAGCTGTGTTCGGCGGCGTGGTCCAATAATTGGCGCAAGGAAACTAGGGCCATAATGCTTCTCCTAAACGTGAATGAAAATTGATTGATATTGAGTAATCGTATAGAGGGACCCCGTAAACTGCAAGTCGGCCCCGGTAACGGTCTCAAAAGAAACAGATTTAAGCACGGTGCGTAACATCTCCGACACGCACCAGCTTGAGGGTGTTGGTACCACCGGAGGCACCCATGGGTTCGCCAATCGTAATGAGGATCAGATCACCGTTGCGAACGACACCGCGTCGTCGCAGTTCGTCTTCTGCCGCCCGCATGACCTGCACCGGATCATCATGGCGACTCTGGGGAAAATTAACGGGGTGTACCCCGCGAAACAGAGTCACCTTGCGCCGGGTATAGACCTGCGGGGTTAACGCGTAGATCGGCACCCGGGGATTGGCGCGGGACAACCATAAAGCGGTGGAGCCGCTTTCGGTAAACGCCGCGATGGCGACGATGGGGGAGCGCATGGTGGCCAAAATGGCGGCGGCCGCGATGGTCTCATCCATCCGTTCCAGCGGCCGGTCGATAACCTGTAAGGTATTGTTGACGGGTGCCTGCCGCTCGACCTCGCGGCAAGTTCGATCCATGGCCGCAACGGCCTCCACGGGGAATGCGCCGCTCGCCGTTTCTGCAGACAACATCACGGCATCGGTGCCGTCGAGCACGGCATTGGCGACGTCGGAAACCTCGGCGCGGGTCGGAATCGGCTGATGGATCATGGACTCCATCATCTGTGTCGCCGTAATCGTCAGGCGGTTGTACTTTTGCGCCAGGGCGATAATCCGCTTCTGCACGGGGGGCACCGCAGCATCGCCGATTTCAACGCCCAGATCGCCGCGCGCCACCATGATGACTTCGGAGACCGCGAGAATTTCTTCAATAGCCTCTACCGCCTCGGCTCGCTCGATTTTGGCGACCATCGCCCCATGTCCGCCCGCTTCCCGGAAGAGACGGCGGGCTTCCTCCATATCGGCGGCGCTGCGCGGAAACGAGACCGCCAGATAGTCGGCCTCCAGGCGCGCCGCCGTGATGATATCGGCCCGATCCTTATCGGTCAGCGCCGGCGCGGTCAGACCGCCCCCTGCCCGATTGATGCCCTTACTGTTGGAGAGTTCGCCACCCTGCACGACGCGGGTGTGGATTTCAGTGCCCTGCACCTTCTCGACCCAGAGGACAATCATGCCATCATTGAGCAGCAGGGTCGCGCCCCGGTCCACATCCCCGACCAGTTGCGGATAGGTCACACCCACCCGCGTCTGATCGCCGAGGGCGCAAGTGGTGTCGAGGATAAAGGGTTCGCCCGCCGTGAGGTGGATTTTGCCTTCGGCAAACTTGCCGACACGAATTTTGGGCCCCTGCAAATCGGCTAACACACCGATGGCACGGCCATGGGCGCGCGCCCTTTCCCGCACCATTTCGGCACGCTGGACATGCTCTTCTGCCGTGCCGTGAGAGAAATTAAGGCGAACGACATCGACGCCGGCCTCGATCAGGCGATCGATGACCTGCACATCAGAACTGGCAGGACCCAGGGTTGCGACGATTTTCGTCCGGCGTATCACGTGTTTTTTCCTTTCGCACGTTCTTCCAGCATGGCTACGGCGGGCAGGGTCTTGCCTTCGAGGAATTCCAGGAAGGCACCGCCACCCGTACTGATATAGGAGACCTTGTCTTTAATGTTGAATTTGTTAATCGCCGCAATGGTGTCACCACCCCCG
>JAKACQ010000095.1:0-5486 GCA_021821285.1 Pseudomonadota bacterium | reverse complement strand
AAGAAGGAAATGCGTGCCTGGCCTTTTTTCGGGATTATGGGCGAGTGGCTGGGGACCCTTTTTATTGATCGCAGTGACGCCCGTGCGAGTCAGCGCACGGTGCGTCAGGCCAGCGAGATTCTGGCAACGGGCACCAGCATCATCCTTTTTCCGGAAGGGACCACCAGCGATGGCAAAAGGGTGGGTAGCTTTTTTGCGGCGCCTTTTGAGATTGCCTCTGGGGCAGTAGCGTCGACGATTCCGGTGGCTTTGCGTTACGAAGATGTGCTGCGCCCCGGTCAACCCGATCCCCTCTGTCCCTTTATCGGTGAAGATAGCCTGTTCGGACATCTCTGGAGACTGGCGGCGGCGGCACCGCTGACGTTGCGGGTAGAATTCCTGCCCGCGCTGGCCCCAGAGTTGGGGCGCAGGAATTTGGCTGCAATGGCTCAGATGGCCATCGCCGATGCCTTACAGCGGATGGAGCAGGGAGCTTCGGTGACTTACCTGCATGATGCGCGCCGTCATCTTATCCGCGATGCCTGGGCGGCATGGCGGCATGGTCACGAGGGTTAGGTTAGGCTGGCCGCCAGTTATGGACGCTCTCCACCAGGGTGGCGACGTTGCCGATGGGGGTTTGCGGGGTGATGCCATGGCCGAGATTGAAGATGTGGCCCGGCCCGGGTCCATGGCTGGCCAGAACACGCTCTGCCTCTGCGGCGACAGCGCTGGCGCTGCCATAGAGGGCGATGGGGTCCATATTGCCCTGCAGTGCTATGCCATCACCCAGATGCCGACGGGCGACGCTTAACTCGGTTGTCCAGTCGAGACCCAGCACATCGGCGCCGCTCGCCGCCATTGCCTCCAGCCAGTTACCCCCGCCTTTGGTAAAGAGCAGGACTGGTACTTGGCGACCTTCCGCTTCGCGCTTCAAACCGGCGATGATCTCGCTCATATACGCAAGCGAGAACTCTGCATAAGCCTGGGTGCTGAGGGCGCCACCCCAGGTATCAAAAATCATCACTGCCTGCACCCCAGCGGCAATCTGCGCGTTGAGGTATTGGGTGACCGATGCGGCCAGATGACGTAGAAGGCGATGCAATAGTGCTGAATCGCTATACAGTAACCCTTTGATATGGATGAAGTCGCGGCTGCCGCGACCTTCGATCATGTAGCAGGCGAGGGTCCAGGGACTACCGGCAAAGCCGATGAGAGGCACCCGTCCATTCAGCGCCCGGCGGATGAGCCGCACTGTATCCATCACGAAGCGCAGCTCCGTTTCCGGATCGGGCTGACTCAGCGCGTCGATGTCCGCGGCGTTGCGCAAGGGGTGCCCGAATACCGGACCTTCGCCCTCCTGAAATTGCAGTCCGAGTCCCATGACATAGGGAATGGTCAGGATGTCCGAGAACAGGATGGCGGCATCCAGCGGAAAATGATCGATAGGCTGCAGCGTCACTTCACAGGCCAGTTCCGGCGTGGTGCAGAGGGTGAGAAAATCCCCGGCACGGGCGCGGGTAGCGCGATACTCCGGCAGATAACGGCCGGCCTGGCGCATCAGCCAGATAGGGACATGATCCACCGGCTGGCACAGGCAGGCGCGCAGGAAGTTGTCGTTCTGCAGCGTGGCGGACACCGTTTATACGCCCAGATAGTCGAGGATGCCTTGCGCCGCACGACGCCCCTCATCCACTGCCGTGACCACCAGATCAGAACCTCGCCGCATGTCACCCCCTGCAAAAATGCGTAGGTTACTGGTCTGGAACTGTTCGTTGGTACTGATCCGCCCACGGATATCCACGGTGATGCCATGTTCTGCAAACCAAGGCGCAGGAGAGGGATCAAAGCCGAAGGCGATGATGACCACATCGGCATCCAGCACCTGCTCTGAGCCGGGGATAATTTCCGGATGACGACGACCCCTGGCATCGGGCTCCCCCAGTCTGGTTTCGACCAGGCGCACACCCCGTGCGCCCGATGTCGCATCACCAATAACCTCGACGGGTTGGCGATTGAAGAGGAATTTGACGCCTTCTTCGCGGGCATTGGCGACTTCCCGGCGCGAGCCGGGCATATTTTCTTCGTCGCGGCGATAGGCGCAGGTGACTCTGCTGGCACCCTGGCGGATAGCTGTGCGTAAACAATCCATGGCGGTATCGCCACCCCCGAGCACCACGACCCGCTTGCCGGACAGGCTGACATAGGGCAGGGTTGGGTCAGGCAACCGCATCAGATGACGCGTGTTGGCGATCAGATAGGAGAGTGCCCTGAGGACGCCGGGCAAGTCTTCACCGGGGAAGTTGCCGGTCTTGGCAGTGTAGGTGCCCATTCCCAGAAATACGGCGTCAAAATCTTCCAACAACCTGGCCAGAGAAATGTCCTTGCCGACTTCCGTATCAAGCTGAAAACGAATGCCCATTTCCTGCAACAGATCGGCGCGGCGGGCGACGACTTCTTTTTCCAGTTTGAAAGAGGGGATGCCGAAGGTGAGCAAGCCGCCGACCGCCGGGTAGCGGTCAAAGACGACGACCTCGGTACCGGCGCGATTGAGAATATCCGCACAGCCGAGACCAGCCGGGCCTGCCCCTACCACGGCAACGCGTTTGCCGTTAGGGATAATCTCGGGCATTTCCGGCCGCCAGCCACGAGCCAGGGCTTCCTCGGTGATGAATCTTTCCAGGTTGCCAATGGCGACAGCGCCATAGCCATCGTTGAGGGTACAGGCGCCCTCACAAAGGCGGTCCTGGGGGCAGATACGGCCACAGATTTCCGGCAGGGTATTGGTGCGATGGGACAGATCCGCTGCTTCTTCAAGGCGATTCTCGACGATGAGTTGCAGCCAGTTGGGAATGTAGTTGTGCACCGGGCATTTCCATTCACAATAAGGGTTGCCGCAATGCAGGCAACGGTCAGCCTGCAATTTGGCACTGTCCAGGTCAAAGCTATTGTAGATTTCCTTGAATGCCTCGCGGCGTTCTTCCACGTCCAGCTTTTCGGGGTCCTGCCGCGGGTCTTCGATGAATGAAAAATAACTCATGATTTTTTCCTCAGGGTGACGCGGTTGCTCAACTCGCTTCTTCGAGCAGGACATCCAGTTTGGCGGCTTTGGGCACCACCAGCCAGACATCACGGATAAAGTGGGTCCAGTTCTTGAGCAGCCCGGCGGCATATTGGCTGCCGGTGGTTGCTACGTGCGTCTCGATATGACGCCGCAGCAGTGCCTCGTAACCGCGCATGGACTCGGTTTCAATCCGGTGATAATTCACCAGTTCACCATTCACCTGATCAGGGAACCGGCGGGCCTGATCGCGGACGAAGGCGAGACCACCGGTCATGCCGGCGCCAAAGTTCACACCGACGGTGCCGAGGATGACGATCTGACCGCCAGTCATATACTCGCAGGCGTGATCCCCGGCGCCTTCAATTACGGCGATGGCACCGGAGTTGCGCACCGCAAAACGCTCACCGGCGCGCCCGGCCGCATAGAGACGTCCACCAGTGGCCCCGTACAAACAGGTGTTGCCGACAATGGCCGAGTCCTGACTGGCGTAGGAAACGCCCGCTGGCGGCGCAATGACGATGGTGCCGCCGTTCATGGCCTTGCCCACGTAATCGTTGGCATCGCCATGGAGATGCAGGGTCATCCCCTGTACGCAGAAGGCGCCGAAAGACTGACCTGCCGTTCCGTGGAGTTCGACGTGCACCGCATCTTCCCGCAGGCCGGAATTGCCATAGCGACGGGCGATTTCTCCGGCGAGACGCGCGCCGATGGAGCGGTTCACATTGTGGATCGGGTAGTGCAAACGGGTGGGGATTTGCTCGTCCAACGCAGGTCGGGCGTCCTTCACCATGGTCTCAGCAAGCTCGCCTTTGTCGAAAGGCGGATTGCGATCCTGAGTGTGGATGTTGCTGTCGGCATCGCGCAGATCGGCATTGGCCAGCAGTGGACGCAGGTTCAGATGGGCCTGTTTTTCTGTCTGCGCGCCACCGATTTCCAGCATCTGGCTGGCACCAACCAAGTCATCAAAGCGCCGGATGCCGAGTTGCGCCATGATTCCGCGGGCTTCTTCAGCGACGAAGCGGAAGTAGTTGATGACCATTTCCGGGAGGCCGGTGAAATGCTTGCGCAGGGTTTCATCCTGCGTGGCAATGCCGGTGGCGCAGTTGTTGAGATGGCAGATGCGCAGATACTTGCAACCCAGCGCAATCATCGGTGCAGTGCCAAAACCGAAACTCTCCGCTCCCAGCAGGGCACCTTTGATCACATCCAGTCCGGTCTTGAAGCCGCCGTCGGCCTGCAGGCGCACCCGGTGCCGCAAGTGGTTGCGGCGCAGGGTGACCTGAGTTTCCGCCAGACCCAGTTCCCACGGGGAACCGGCATATTTGACCGAACTCAGCGGGCTGGCGCCGGTGCCACCGTCATAACCGGCGATGGTGATGCGGTCGGCATAGGCCTTGGCCACCCCGGCGGCGATTGTTCCGACGCCGGCCTCGGAGACCAGCTTGACGGAGACATAGGCTTGCGGATTAATCTGCTTCAGGTCAAAAATGAGCTGTGCCAAGTCTTCGATAGAATAGATATCGTGGTGCGGCGGCGGGCTGATGAGGGCAACACCTTCCTTGGCGTAGCGCAGGCGGGCGATGATGCCGCTGACCTTATGTCCCGGTAACTGACCACCTTCGCCGGGCTTGGCGCCCTGCGCCACCTTGATCTGCAACTCTTCAGCGTTCACCGCATACTCTGGTGTCACGCCAAAGCGGCCTGAGGCTATCTGCTTGATCTTGCTTATCTTGTTGTTGTGGTAACGGGCCGGATCTTCGCCGCCTTCGCCGGAATTGGAACGCCCGCCGATGGTGTTCATGGCGATGGCCAGGGCTTCGTGGGCTTCTGGCGAGAGCGCGCCCAAGGACATGGCAGCGGTGTCAAAACGGCGGGTAATCGCTTCGATGGGCTCGACTTCACTGAGCGGAACGGGCTGTGCTGCCGGGTGCAACTGCAGCAGATCGCGCAGGTTGGTGACCGGGCGCTCATTCACCAATCCGGAAAACACCTGATAGTCGGTATAGCGTCCTGATTTTGCCGCCGTTTGCAGGCTCTGGACGACGTCTGGGTGGTAGGCGTGATATTCACCGCCGTGGACATATTTGAGCAGACCACCTAATGGCAACGTCTTTCTGGGGATGTATGCATCGCGGACCTGCTGGCGGATGTCATTTTCCAATTGACTGAACGATGCGCCGCTGATGCGGCTGACCGTCCCCTTGAAGCAGCGCTCCACCACCATCTGATCCAGACCGAGCGCTTCAAAAAGCTGGGTGCTGCGGTAGGAGGCGAGGGTGGAAATTCCCATTTTGGAGAGGATCTTGTAGAGGCCTTTGTCGATGCCCTTGCGGTAGTTTTCCAGTGCCTTGAGGAGCGTGACCGGCTGGCTGAAGGCATGCCGCTCGGCCAGGCTGCGGATGATGGCATAGCTCAGGTAGGGGTAGACAGCGGTGGCACCGTAACC
>JAKACQ010000005.1:0-88720 GCA_021821285.1 Pseudomonadota bacterium | reverse complement strand
CGTTGGGACCAGGCCAAAGCCAACTTCCAGGAATACCTCAAACAGGTGGAACAGGGCAACGTGGAATACCTCTACAACCCTGAACTCGCTACCAACCAAAATGCCAACATGAAAGCGGGCGCTTAAGGAGAAAGTTCAAGTGAGTGCACAAGATACGGTTTTAGTCGTAGGGGCGGGGCCATCGGGTCTGACGGCGGCTGCCACCATCGCTTCGATGGGCAGGAAGGCGGTCATTGTCGAGAAGGAAGACATACTTGGTGGCGCCCCCATCATCTCGGGCTACGCCAAGCTGGTGCCCTCCGGCGAATGGGCCAAAGACGCCATTGGTCGTATGGTGAGTCGTGTGGAAGGCAACGGCAACATCAGCATCCACAAGTCTACCAAGGTGACACAGTTGGCGGGCGAGGCCGGCAACTTCACGGCCACCCTGAGCAATGGCGACAAGGTGGAGGCGGGTGCCATTGTGCTGGGCACCGGATTCACCCATTTCGACTCCATCAACAAGCCCGAATGGGGTTTCGGTACCTACGAGGACGTACTCACGACCACCCAGATGGAGCAGATGGTCAGTTCTGGCCAGATTCGCTGTCCTTCGGATGGCCGGGTTCCGGAACGTGTGGCCATTCTTTTGTGTGTGGGCTCGCGTGACCGCCAGATTGGCCGTGAATGGTGCTCCAAGATCTGCTGCACGGTTTCCACCAACCTCGCCATGGAGATCAAGGAAATTTCACCGAGCACGGATGTGTTCATCTACTACATGGATATTCGTACCTTCGGACTCTACGAAGACAAGTTCTACTGGAAGAGCCAAGAAGAATACAAGACCAAGTTCGTCAAGGCTCGTATCGCCGAGGTGACCAAATCTCCCGATGGCCGTTTGCTGGTCAAGGGCGAAGATACCCTGGTCAAGCGCCCGATCGTCATTCCGATGGATCTTGTCGTGCATGCCATCGGCATGGACCCCAACGCGTTGAATCCGGAAATCGCCAAAGTTTTCGGTATCGGTCTTGAGAAGCACGGATTTATTGATCGTGCGGAGCAATATACCAACAATCAAGGCACGACCCGCAAGGGTATTTACGTGTGTGGTTCCGCCACCGGCCCGGAAACCATCGATGACTCGATCGCACAGGGGCAAGCGGCGGGTTCGCGCGCGGTGGCGGATCTCTACGGACAACAGCAAGTTGCCAGTTGAGAACCACTACGTCGGGAACGAAGAGCATATCGTTCCCGCTCCGTTGCCCATTGAGTTGGACAAAGGGGTGCTCAACAGGTCTTTTTATGAGATCGAAGAGGCCTTCGACGGGCAGCAGGGGCTTGCTGATTTGGTCAGCCGTCTGACAGAGAAGACGGCGAGTTTTCGCCGACTGTTGCTGGAGGACGAGCAGCCGTTGACGAACGAGCAGATGGAACACCTCATTGAACAGATGTTTACGGTGAGGCGCAGAATCTGGCCGGTCATACAGGAGCAGGGGGCCGCACGGATAGGAGAGATGATGCGTGATCTGTTGAGCGGCCATGGCGACCTGAGGCAGCGCACCATCCGTTTTGAAGAGGCACTGCCTGCTACGGGAAAGGCGAAACGGGTTATCAGGGATATGGGGGCCGAGGTGTTGCACTTCAGCGATCCTGAACGATATCCACTGATGACGCGCTGGGTCTGGGACCAGGGTACGGTTTCGGGTGCGGTACGGGAGTTCATCCGTGGGGGCGACTATCTGACCCATTTCCCGTTCGGCGAAAGTCCGGAGATGTTCGAGGGCTTGCGTCAGTGGATGCGGGAAGCGCTGTCAGCGCTGGGAGTGTATCGTGATCTGCCTTATGTGGTCGACATCATTCTGGCTCACTTGTACTCGCAATATGTGCGGGCTATGGCAGAAGGTTTTTTGCGTTCAGATTTTGGTGGTCAAACGGACTTTACGGAGCAGATCCGTAAATTGCTGGGTGTAGAAGTACACCGGCGGATGGGTGGCTCTCGTATTAAGAGGGGCGACATTCATTAACGAATTTAGGGTATGGGAGTGGCTATGGCTATTCATGAAAAAACACTGATCGATCCCGATCGAATTTTGCAGCATGATCATCTGGTAGTGGATGGGGTGGATGTTTCCGGTTCCTGGAATACCATGATTACTCCGCGTACGCTGACGGACTACGAAGAGCATTTCGAAGAAATCATCCAGAGTTACAGCGGTGGTGAGAACGTCCATCGTTGCTGGCAGTGCGGGTCGTGCACCAATTCCTGCACCATGTACGCGCAGAATGTGGATTTTAATCCACGTTACTGGATCTATCTGATTCGTTTGGGCCTGAAAGCCGAGTTGATGAAAGATAGGGATATCATCTGGCAGTGTGTTTCATGTAATAAATGTACGAACATCTGCCCCAAGGATGTCCGCCCTGAGGGGGTGATGAAGGCGACGGCGCATTGGATGGAAGATAACGGTTTGACGCCTAAGACGCCATCGACACATTTCGATGAAGAGTTCACGCATCAATGCATCCAGTTTGGGCGTATTGAAGACACTGAGGTCATGGTGGGGTTCTTCAAACGTTCCGGTCAGCCTCTGGTGCAGGCTTGGATCGTGGAATTCGGCAAGCGTCTGGCCAAGCATATGCCCCTGGGTCAGTTGGCTAAAATGGGTATGAATACGGTGTTCCGTCCGAAGACCAAATCTTGGGGTAAAACCGGTGAAGTCCTCGCCGAGTACGTGAAGGCACAAAAGGAGGCTGCTCATCATGGCTAAGGTTGCATATTATCCCGGCTGTGCGCTGGAGGGGTCCGGCGGACCCTATGACAAATCCACCCGCGTTTTGGTGAAAGAGCTTGGCTTGGAAATGGAGAATCTCGAAGACTACAACTGCTGTGGCGCGATGGAGGTGAAGAACATTCACCCCATGTTGCAGACGTATATGTCCGCGCGGAACCTCGCCATTGCCAGCAAACTGCAGGGCTGCGATACAGTGATGGCACCGTGTAACGGCTGCTATCGCAACCTGAAGCAGACCGAGTACGAATGTGCCACCTCCGAAGAGACCATGAAGACGGTTCAGGAACTCGCCGTAAAATCCGGCGACCCCGTTTATGAAGGGGATGTGCGTAGTTTGCATACCCTCGAATGGTTCATGGAAGAATTGGGCACGGATGGCATCAAGAACCGGGTCAAAAAGAGTTTGAATGGCCTGAAGATCGCCAACTACTACGGCTGCATGTACACTCGTCCCCGACAAATATTCCCGGAAAAAGACCAGGGACCGGGTTCAGAGTCGAGTTATGCACCACATTTCATGGATGATTTATTGTCCGCCGCTGGTGCAGTCAATGTGGATTTTCCGTTGAAAACGGCGTGCTGTGGTGGTGCCCATACGTTATCTGATTCGGATACCTCCACCCAGTTGGTGTTAAATATTCTTCAAGCCGCGGAAGACGCCGGTGCGGAGGTTATTGCCACAGAATGTCCTACCTGCCACTCTGGCCTGGAAATGCATCAAGTCCGTGCGGAGACCGAGTTCGGCATCAAGTCGAACGTCAAGGTGATTTATTTCACCCAGTTGCTGGGTTTGGCCATGGGCTTGTCTGCGCGTAAGGTGGGTATCCCCGACAATGTCAGCGATTCTATGGACCTCCTTGCTGCCAAGGGTATTATCTAAGGCGTCGAAGAGCGCCCCTTTTGGGGGCGCTTTTTTTTACCTGCCGCTGACCCCGGGGGGAGGCCATGGAATGTAATGGTTGCGAATTCCGCGCCGAACTATATTACGATCGGGAATGCCAAATCTGGGTACGACGCGAAGATAATGGCGCGCTTACCGTGGGTATGACCGACATATCCCAGTCGATAGCGGGGAAAATTTTGCATGTCCGCGTGCGCAGACCGGGGACACGGCGACCGATGGGCAAGCCGGTGGCTACCATCGAGAGTGCCAAATGGGCAGGCCCAGTACCGAACGTCTTCGACTGTGTGATCGACCTGGCCAATGAGGATGTATTGGAGGACCCCAATCTCCTGAATATTGAACCCTATGAAGCATGGATCGCGCGGGTGCGTCCTCTTGCCGCCGTGGACGTTGCGCTCAAAAAGCTGTTTACTGGGGACGCTGCCTTTGATCTGTATCGGCAACGCTGCCTGCGGGATGATATTCATTGCGAGCGAGGAATGCGATGACTGATCACTATCTGGATGACCAGGGTGAAAAATCCGTGGTTATTGTGATGACCAGTGGGCCTAGCACCGTGCATCGCTGCGCCACCCCGTTTTATCTGGGCTCTCTGTTGTCTTCCATGGATGCAGAGGTTAAGATTTTTTGCACGATGGAAGCCGTTCGGCTCATGCAGAAGGGGGTTGCGGAGCACCTTTCCGCAATGGACGGTGGCAAGCGGATCATTGACTTCATTCGCGATGCGAAGAGTGCCGGGGTAGAGATTCAAGTGTGCCGTCCGGCGTTACCCGGTTATGAGATTGAGGCAGATAGTCTGATCCCAGAGGTGGATGCCGTGGCATCCGCGGGCGATCTCGCCGACCTGATCTTGTCCGTGGATCGGCTGCTGTTTTTTTAATGAGCGCTGCTGGGCAGCAGATCTTATTTGTTTGAAATGTAAATCCGAAGGAGAGAATGATGGGTATCGTACGTGGCTGTGAAATCCCCGAAGACCTGATGTACAACGTCGATAACAACGTGTGGTTGCGCAAGGAGGATGATGGCAGCGTGACCATCGGTATGACCTCCTATGCCTGCGCGTTGGCGGGTCAGATTGTTTCTTACACGCCCAAGGGAGCCGGTAAGGATATCAAGAAAGATAAGTCGGCCGCGACCGTGGAATCAGGCAAGTGGGTAGGCCCGTTGAAGAGCCCGGTCAGTGGCACGGTGGTGTCGAGCAACGACGAAGTCGCCAAGGATCCGGGTCTCATCAACAAGGATCCCTATGGTAGCGGCTGGATCGCCAAATTGACCCCGACGGATTTCGCGGGGGATTCCGGTGAACTGAAGACGGGTGCCGATGCGTTGACGGCTTTTGAAGAAAAGATGACGGCGGATGGTTTTGGCGGTTGCTGATCAGCAAAATCGGTGACGATCCAGGAAGACGGCCGCATTTGCGGCCGTCTAGCTTTCTCTCAGTGAAGGGATGGAAATTCGTATGAACCCGTGGTTAAACGCCGTTTCTCAAGTCGAGGCTTTGGAGGACCTGGTCCTCAATGCGGATTTGGTGGATTCTATGTGTGAACGGTGGTCCGGTTTGTCGGGCAGCCAGGTGGGTCGTATTAATTTTTATACGCCTTCTTTCAAGCACCATGAAACCTCGGAAGTCTCCGCGTGTGGGAAGAATGCTTTTCCGGCGATCTCCATTACGGGTGGAGATTGCAAGTTACAGTGTGATCATTGCAAAGCGAAGATTTTGGAACCGATGATCCCCGTGCGAACCCCCGGAGAACTGGATCGCTTGGTGGACCAAATCGTGTTGGACGGTGGTCGTGGGTTGCTGCTCTCGGGGGGCTCTGATCACCAGAACGTGGTTCATTACGAACCCTACTTTCCGACGGTTCGTAAAATCAAGGACCGCCATCCGAATCTGCAGATTGCCATGCACACCGGGATCGCTACACCGGAGTTTGCGAGAGGGATGGAGGACGCTGGTGTTGATGTGGCGATGATGGATGTGATCGGTGCGCAGGACACCATCCATCAGGTATATCATTTGCGGCGTTCCGTGGACGACTTCGAGGCCGCTCTGGAGGCGCTGGTCGCCACGGAAATGAAAGTAGTGCCGCACATTGTCATCGGGCTGCATTATGGCGAATTGCTCGGTGAGTGGAACGCGCTGGAAATCATTCAGCGGCACCTGCCCAGCGCGCTGGTGTTGGTGGTGATCATGCCGCAGTATGCTTCTTCGAGTCGGCCTTTCGCGACGCCTGCAACGGATGAGGTGGGTAAATTTTTTATGGATGCGCGGGCTGCGTTGCCGGAAACGCCGGTATTGTTGGGTTGTGCACGGCCATCCGGTGTGCATCGCTCCATCACGGACACTTATGCGGTAATGGCGGGGCTCAATGGTGTGGCGTTCCCTTCTGACGGGATGCTGGCCCTCGCCAAGCGCCTGGAGCGGGATGTCTTCGTGACGCCCTCCTGTTGTTCCATGATTGTCGGTGAAGAGGTGCTGACCTTGGGTGACGAGACGGCCACCATGCCTTTGGATTACGTGCCCGCAGCCCCGAAGCGGCGCTCGCGACTACGGGATATCCCCATCGTGTTCACGGCCTGAGAAGGTGGCGCTGTTTCTGGACTCCCTGTTTTTTCGGTCACGTGTGTCATGACCGCAACGTACAGTTCTACGGATTGGCTTGTGGTCGACACCGGGCTGCGTCCAGCGGATGAAAACATGGCATTGGACAAAGCCTTGCTCCTGGCGATGTCGGAGCACCAGGTGCCGAAGATGTTCCGTTTTCTGCGTTTTGAGGAATCGGCGCTGGTCGGTTTTCATCAGTCACCGGAGCAGGAGCTCCATCTAGAGTTCTGCCATGCGCATGGAATTGCCGTGCAACGTCGCCTCACCGGCGGCGGCGCGCTTATCTTCGATCCCACGCAGATAGGCTGGGAGTTGATCTGTAGGCGGGATGCCCTGCCTAAGGGCGATATGGCGGCGCTTTCGAGATGGATTTGCGAGGCCGCTGCCGCAGGTCTTTCTCGCTTGGGCGTGACGGCGCGGTTTCGTCCACGTAATGATATTGAGGTAGAGGGCCGCAAGATTTCGGGGACCGGCGGGATCATGGATGGCGAGGTGTTGTTGTTTCAGGGCACGGTGCTTGTCGACCTGGACATTCCCCGGATGTTGCGGGTACTGCGTGTGCCGTTGGAAAAATTGGACGCCCATGCGATTTCCTCCGTAGCGGAGCGGGTAACGAGTTTGAAAATCTTATTGGGCGTAGCGCCGGATCTGGCGGTCGTGCAGAATGCCTTGTTAGAGGGCTTTCGCGCGCATATGGGGCTGTCCTTTACCTTTGGGGACTTGCCCAAGGCCGTGAGCGCTCTGCTGCCCGAGACGTTGGCCGAGGTGCGCGGTGCGGAATGGCTGGGAATCAATCGACGTCCGCGTGACGGGATGCCGTTGCGCAAGGCGACGCTGCGCGCTCCTGGTGGCACGCTGAAAGCCGAAATGCTCTGGGACAGTTATGGGAACCGCGTACGACAAGTCCATTTCAGTGGGGATTATTTTGTTCAGCCGCAGCGTGCCATCGCCGATCTGGAGGCGGCGCTGCGGAATGTTCACCTGGATGAGGTGGATCAGATTATCGAGAGACTGTTTGAGCAACAGAAGGTCGATGGCTTTGGTTTGCAGCCGGGGCATTTCGGGACCGTGTTACGGATGGCGGCAAAAGACGCATGACTTCTTTCCGCATAGATATACTGGTGATTGGTGCTGGTCCGGCTGGCACGTCGGCGGCGCGTGCCGCCGCGGGTAAGGGACTTACGGTGATCTGTGCAGACCGCCGTGCGGAGATTGGCGTGCCGGTGCAATGTGCCGAGTTCGTCCCCATGCCGCTCCTGCGCAGCGTACATGAAACGGACTCGCGAGTGCAGGATGTCGAAGGGATGTTGACGGTATTGCCATCCGGGCTGCGGCACCGCCGTGTCTTCCCCGGCATGATGATCGATCGGGCGCGTTTTGATCAAGGGTTGGCGGAGTTGGCACAGGCGGCGGGCGCGCGGGTGGAGACACGTTGCCAGTTCCTCGACTGGGATGGCGAAGTGGCGCGGTTGCGCCGTGGCACCGACGAAGCATTGGCGCTACGTCCCCGATTGTTGATTGGGGCCGATGGGCCGCACAGCCTGGTGGCGGAGGCCGTGGGACTGCCACGTCAACAGGTGGTGTATACCCGCCAATATACGGTGCCATTGCTGCGCCCCTATGCGGATACGGATATTTTTCTCTCGGATGCCTTTCCGGGGGGCTATGGCTGGTTGTTTCCCCGTGGGCCGGTGGCGAATCTCGGTTTGGGTACGGACCGGCGGTTTGAGGGGAATCTCAAATTGCCGTTGGAGCAACTGCATCGGCAAGTGCTGGAGCGCGGCCTGGTCGGTGCAGCGATACTTGGACGGACCGGTGGGGCGATTCCGGTGGGTGGCATTCGGCCCATGGTGCATGGCAATGTCGTGTTGGCCGGGGACGCGGCAGGGCTCACCCATCCGATCACGGGTGCGGGGATACCTGCGGCCGTGATCAGTGGCGAAAGGGCGGGCGCGGCGGCGGCTGACTATCTGGCGGGCGATATGGGCGCGCTGGAGAGTTACGCAGAAGATATGCGGGATCAGTTTGGTCCCACCCTTGCGCGCGCGATGCAACGGAGAAAAGCTTTGGAGGCCGTCTGGCGACAGCCTGCGGCGCGGGAAGACAGGGTAATGCGGTCCGGTTGGATCGCCTTTGATGAATACTTTGCCGCTTGAGGCGGAATGACAGGAGGAACTTCCATGAGTGCGGTAGCGCAAGAACATTCCCAGACCTTGAATTTTTATCGCCCGGATTATTTCGTCAAAACGCCGACGATGCGGTCGCCGGAGTATGTGCAACTCAGCACCGCTGCGGCGATCACGCTCGGCCTGGTGCCCGGGGTGATGCACCGGACTTCCTGTACGCACTGCCTGAATCTACTGATGACGTATCCGGAAGGTTGCCGTGCCAATTGTACTTACTGCGGTCTGGCCCGCCATCGTGAAGAAAGTCGCGATTACGCGGATCGCAACTTCATCCGGGTGGATTGGCCGACGGTGCGCGTGGACGAAATGCTGGAACGGATGGCCCGGAACAGCGACAAAGGGCAGTTCCAACGCATGTGCATCAGTATGATTACCCACCCTGATTCTGATCATGATACACAGGTCATGCTGAAGCGCTGGATGGAGGTGGCGCCCCATATTCCCGTTTCCATTCTGTCCAATCCGACCACCATGGACAAGCAGGACCTCATCGACCTCAAGATGATGGGAGCGGATATCTTCACGGTGGCGCTGGATGCCGTGACGCCGGAAATCTTTGAGCGTACCCGTGGCAAGACGGTGCAGAGCCCCCATTCCTGGGACAAATACTGGCAGACGATCGAGTGGGCCGCAGAGATTTACGGGCCGGAGAAGTTCGGCGCGCATCTGATCTGTGGCATGGGCGAGACCGAGCAGGAAATTCTCGCCGTCTGTCAGAAGATGAAAGATATGGGTGGCCACAATCACATGTTCGCTTTCTTCCCCGAGAAGGGCTCCATGATGGAAGACTGGGACGCTGTGCCCCAGGATCATTGGCGCCGAGTGCAATTGGGCCGCTTCCTGATCGATTATGCGGGTGGCCGCTACGAGGATATGGGCTTTGACGTCCATGGCCGGGTCGAAGATTTCGGATATCCGCAGGCCGAATTGGACGATATCATCAACTCCGGCAAGCCCTTTCAAACCTCCGGATGCCCGGGCAGGGATGACGAAGAAATCAGTGCTTGCAACCGGCCTTATGGGGATTCGTCGCCCTCGGATATCCGTTCCTTCCCCTTCGCCCTGAATCAGGAGGATGTGGAGATTGTGCGGCGCCAGATGCGGCTGCAGGATTTGCGGTTTTTCGACTGACGCCAAGATTCCGCCCCGCATCGGGGTGTATTATGAACCTGTGCATAGGGGCTTCGGCCCCTTTTTATTGCGTGTCGGACGTGGGATTCGTCAAGTTTCAGAATGTTTATTATTGCTAATAAACCTATATTTTGTGTATTGATAAATGGATTAAAAAATTGATAGAACCCAGGTCTTGCAACGTTGTAATAAGTCCGACACAATCAATGTGTCATTAGAGACACAACTGAGGGTGGAGGATCCAAATGAAAAAATCACGGATTTTAGGAATCGCGGTTGGTGCGACGTTGGCGATGAGCCTGTCGGCCAGCGCGTTCGCAACAGATGGTTATCAGTTGATCGGTATTGGTCAGTATGCCATGGGTATGGCGGGTGCCGTTGTTGCTGCGCCCGATGATCCACTGTCCGCCGCTATAAACAATCCCGCCGGATTGGCTTTGATGACTCCGCAAGCCGCGTTCTCGGCGGAGATTTTTAACCCGGTTCGCAAGACGAATTTGGGATTTGGCGAGATTGGCAGTCACAGCAATGTATATGGCGTGCCCGCAATAGGTTGGGCGGCCCCCGCATTTGGGGATGGGATTGTATTCGGCGGTGGCGTGTATGGTACCTCCGGCCTGGGTGTGAATTATCTGCAGAATGTGCCTGCCAATCCTCATTTGCCCAATGGTGGATACGCGCAAGCTTTTAGCAGCATCACCTTTATGCAAATGGCGCCTTCCATTGCCATGAAGGTGAATCCTCATTTGGCCGTGGGCGCTACGCTGAACATTGCCGCTGAACAAGCATCTTTCCAGCAGACATTCACCCAATATGCGTCTGCCTCTGGACCGATGGGTCCGTCGAATACAGGGGGGTTGAATCTCGCTAATCCTTCGTGGGCGTATGGCGCTGGGTTCACTTTGGGTGCGCTCTACAAGGTGAATGATATGGTGACCCTGGGCCTGACCTATAAATCACCCATTTGGTTTACGTCCCTAAATTGGCAGGCGGGCGTTCAAAACCAGGTAAATCCCCAAACTATGTCTGGGGTATACGGAACTCCCGGCCAATATAGCGGTACGCTTAATTATCCCCAGCAGGTGGCGTTTGGTCTGGCGATCCGCCCGATCCCGCGGTGGTTGGTCAGCGTAGAGGGGCAGTGGATCAACTGGGCGAGCACGATGAATAACTTTAAGGTGTCCGGTCCTTGGAATGCCGTTTATCAGGGCGCCCCTGCGGGTGGTGTATCCTCTATCTCGCTGCCGATGCACTGGAGCAACCAGTGGGTGGCCAATTTCGGTACGCAGTATGACGTGAACAACTGGTTGCAGGTGCGTGCCGGGTATACCTGGGGCTCCAACCCCATCAACAACAACACGATCGCCTCCAATCTGATCTTCCCGGCCATCGTGCAGAATGCCGTCACCTTCGGCGCCACGCAAAAGCTGGGCATGGGATGGAAGCTGACGGAGGCCTACATGCACACGTTCTCCAATACCAATACCGGCCCGGCCGGCTCTTCTCCTTTTGGTGGACCGATGCCCGCCAGCGCCACCATGTATGAAAACTCCTACGGCATCCAGGTCGGCTACGACTTCTAAAGAACCTCCTCGGAGTATATGGGAGACGGGTGACCGTCTCCCTTTTTTGTGGGCGCCTTGCATGGGGAGGAGTTTTTGGGGGAACATATAGCCGATCACATTACTAGGGATTATCATGAAGTCGATACCGATTACGGATGTGAGCAGCCTGAAGAACGAGTTGAAAAAGTATAAGATGGGAAAGAAGCTGGAAATTCCCCGGTTTAATCAACTGGCACGGATGGCTTACATGGGGCGGCTGGTGATGACGCCGCTGGACCCGGAAGATCCATCCTGCAAGTCTTTTCTGGTGCATGTTCAGGCGCCGCAAGGACTGGCGGCGCATTTCATCGAACTGGACGAGGATCTGCAGGAGACCATTCTGATCCTCGACAGTGAGCAGTCCATGGCGATGGCGGGCATCATGCAGGCGGGCGTGGAAGAGCGGGTGCGCTGGTACCAGGCCCTCAATGCGCGCGACTTCTATTTTTCGGCTTTCTACCGTCCGCGAGAGGAGAGGGCGCAGGAAAAAATTCCGCAAGAGTGATTGAGCGGGTGAATCGTGGCGACGGGGTGCGGTCTTGTCAAGGATGCAAATTCGCCTGATCCATCTGGGGATGCTCGCGCCGGAGGCCCTGCACCGTGCCTATGCGGGTCTGGCGGAGGCGCAGGGTGAGCAGGACGCGCCGATTTTGCTGCTGGCGCGATCGCGCGCGCATCTGAGTCTGGGGGCCACGCAGGGGCCGGCTGCGGAACTGGACCGGGTGGCTTGCGAACGCTTGGGAATCCCGGTCGTGCTGCGGGGCTTGGGTGGCGGCCTGGTTTGGGTGGACCCGGGCCAGTTGAATTACTTCTTCATCTTCCCCGCCGCGGCGGGAATACGCCGCGCGCCGGATCTGTTTGTCCGGATTGCCCCCTGGGTAATCGCCATGCATGCGCATTTCGGTCTGACCGTAGAGGCACGGAATGGACATGATTTCTGGTGCCAGGGGCGCAAAATCGGCGGCACCGGGGCCGCGACCATCGGGCATAGTCTGGTGCTCGGCGGCAGCTTCATCCTGGAGGCGCGGTGGACCTCCTTTGTGGATTGCGTGGCGGCGCCTTCGGAAGGTTTCCGCGCATGGCTGGCGGAGGCGTTGCAGGAAGGTCTATGTAGCTGGTCGCAGCTATTGGGCAGAGCGGTGGAACCAGAAGCCGTGCTGGAGGCCTGTCCAGCGTTGCTGGCGGGAGTGGGTTGGGCACCGACTCTTCCAACGCGGCCCCGGGAGGTGGAGTCGCGGGCGATGGCGCAGGCCGATCTGGAGGAGGTGGATTGGGAGCAGCCGGTCCGTCGTCGGGTGCCCGCCGGCATCAAACTCAAGGCGGGCACCTTTTTGACGGAGCGGTGCTGGTCCGATGGCCACTGGCTACGGGTGTGGACGGAGAATGGCGCCTTTCGGCGTGTCGCTTGTTCGGTCTGGCCGGTGGAACAGGGGGAGCGCCTGGCGGGTCTGCGGCCCGACTCGGCTCGGCTGCATGAGCGATTGCGCGACATCGCCCGCAGCAAGGCTCCGCTTTGGAGCGAACGCCTGCGGGAGACAGCAGTCTGGACAGACTGAATCCGCTGGTGCTACCGCGGATGGAAATACCACATTGGAGGTGGCCGGATGCCGAGTATCAGTGATCGGATGCGTAAGCGTTTTATTCTCATGGCAAGCGATCCGGAATTGCGGTCGGCCGTCGTGGCGGCGACGCCTGAAGGCTGGGAGATGACGGAAAGCACGGACCTGGATGGTCTGGGGGATTGGCAAACCGTGCTGCTGCATCGTTTCATGCTGCTGAATCTGGAGGATCCGGAGATCGAGGATCCGATCGAAATCATTGATATCTTGCGGCGGGAATATCAATTGAACCTTGCGATATTTTGCCTGGGTGGAAGTCAGGAACAGCAGGACAGGGCCCGCTCAGTACGGGCGGATCGTTTCTTTGACCGGGCTACGGGCTTGCGGCGACTGCCGGATTTTTTTGCCCAGTTTGGCTGGTAAGCAGGGAAGCGCCGCGCATCGACCGGAGGGCCGAGGGGCGTTACCCGTTGCGCGGCGTTAACCGACTTTGGCGTGGGCCTCGGTATCCAGCAGCAGGTCGCGGCTTTCACTCTGGCCATCGGTGCTCACGGTCAGAGTGACGATACGGGTGCCCGCGTCCTTGAAGGTGACTTCGTAGGAGAAAATGCCGGGCAATTCGAGGTTGGCTTCTTTCAAGGTCTTGCCTTCGCAGGTCACGCTGACTTTCGCCGCGCCTTTGCCTTCCAGCATGGCCTGGATCCGGAAAGGATGGCCCGTGACGCGGCGATAGACTTGCGGGTCGCGGTTGGCGTTGTATTGCAGGTTATTGAGTTTGACCATCTTGATCAGATTTGTACGCATGGTGGCCCCTTCTTAATCACGCTATAAAATGAATTGTACACGCATTCAGCTAAAACTCTTTTATCCTAGACGAAAATTGCGTGGGGCGGTAGCAGGCCGCGGTCGGAAAGTGAATCAGGAGTGATGATGCCAGAGTCAAGCGAATTAATGAGCGCATTGGATGCGGTACACGGGCGTATTGAGGTGCTGGCGCGGCGGCAGGCTACCGGGATGGCGTTGCCGGAATTGGTGGCTGCGGGTGTGGAGGAGGCGGCGGCGATGTTGCGCATCATGCTGTCCGCGGAACGTAAACCCTACACCAGCGATGCGGATTTGCTGACGCTGTGGAAAGCTCTGGTGAAGGGCTCGCCGCACTGGAATACGATCCGCGACAACTGTCGTGAGCTGATCTATTACCAAAACTGCTTGAGAGCGGAGCGTGGCGATGCGTTGCCGATACGACCGGATCGCATGGTGATGCATACCCTGCGTCATATCCATCTGTACCTACGCAGTTATGTCGAGCAACACGGTGGGGGCCAAGTATGAGCGAGATGAAAATGGCGGAGAGTAATGGCTTGCGCTTGCTCTTCGAGGAGCCCTTTTATCAGCCGGTGGCGAATGAAGTAGGGGTGTTCATGGCGGCCTGGAGCCGGCGTTTGCCGGTCATGCTCAAGGGCCCGACGGGTTGCGGCAAGACCCGCTTTCTGGAACACATGGCATGGCGCCTGAAGCGACCACTGGTGACTGTCGCCTGCCACGAAGACCTGACCAGTTCGGACCTGGTCGGACGTTTTCTGATCGAGGGCGACGAGACGGTCTGGCAGGATGGTCCGCTGACCAAAGCGGTGCGGGAAGGGGCGATCTGCTATCTGGACGAGATCGTCGAGGCGCGTACCGATACCACGGTCATCATTCATCCGCTGACCGATCATCGCCGTCACCTGCCCATCGAGAAACTCGGCGTGGAGATCACGGCGCATCCCGGTTTTATGCTGGTGATCTCCTACAATCCGGGTTATCAGACGGTATTGAAGGATCTTAAGCCTTCCACCAAACAGCGTTTTGTCGGGATGAACTTCAGCTACCCGTCAGCCGATGTGGAGACGCGGATCGTGGTCAAGGAGGCGGGTCTGGACGAAAAGCGGGCCCAGGCACTGGTGGTTGCGGCGGGCAAGGCGCGTAATCTCAAGGATCAGGGCTTGCAGGAGGTGACTTCTACTCGCGCGCTGATCTATGCGGGCTCGCTGATGGCGGCGGGACTGGACGCCCTGGAAGCTTGCACCGCGGCGATCATCCATCCGCAGACGGACGATCCGGAGTTGGCCGAAGCGCTGTTGGAGATTTTCCGCACGTTCTTTCCGGAGCAACCCTGAAAGGGGCGATCATGTCGGCGGCGACGGAGGATATCCTCGAACACTTGGCGGCCATCAGTTTTGTGGCGGGGCGGGACGCGCGCGCGGCTTTACCCGCGGTGGCGTCCCTGGGCGCGGCGGCGACTTTACGCTATCTGGAGACCGGGCGGGATCTGTTTTTTTATGACCGGGAAGCGGGCAAGGGTTTTTTTCACGCCACCGCCGATTTGGTCAAGGCTTTTGGGGGTTTGGACCCCTGGCTGGAGCAGGCGCGCGTATTTCTCACGCAACGCGGCACCTTCCGGGCGGCAGTGGGATTTTTCGAACAGGCCGGAGCGGTGCGCCGGTGCTGGGGTGCGGAAGGCGAAGCGCTCTGGTTTGAGCTTGGCGCGGCTTGGATCGATCGACATGTGGATAGTGCGGCGTCCTACTTCCGGGTGCCTATAGCGGTCTTGTTCGGCGATGCGGGCGTCGAGGGGTTGCGGGCGTTGCTGGCTCCCGCTGATGCCCTGGTGAGGAGTCGCCTGGGACTGGGGACCTATCTGGAAGGTGCCATCAAAGTACGCGCGATCTGCGGACTGGACGGCCTGGCGGAGTGGACGCAGCGCGGTGTGGATGTGCTCGCGGCGGGGCGGGCGCGCGGTGAGGCTTGGTTCCGGCTGGAGAGTGACGAGGCGCGCGGTTTCTTGCTGGAGGTCGTGCCGGGTTTCCATCCGGGGATCCACAAGCGGTTCTTCGGGTTGTTGCTTCAGGCTTGGACCGGGCTGCAGCCGCCGCTGGAAGAGGGTGACTGGAGCCAGGAGGGCGGGCGTGGTTTTCTGGAGACCGATGGGCGCAGTCTTTTTGTGCCGGCGGTCATGCCGGACCGCGAAGAGGCTTTGCTGGCCTTCTACCATACCGGTGCGCATCTGGCTTTTGACAGTTACGAACAAGGCGCCATTCGCCTCCTGTTTGCTGAAATCGGCATGGAGCATCCACCTCTGGATGCCGAGCAGCGGATTACTTGGCGGCCACTTTTCGCCCGGTTTGGCGAGGATTTGATCCGTTTCCAGCTCATTTTTGATCTTTGCGAGGATTTGCGGGTGGATGCGGCGCTGGAACGCGAGATGCCCGGCTATCTGGCGCGGGTGTTGCGGGCATCCCGCCAGCGCACGCCACCGGAAGGGGCCGCCGGGTATTATTACCGGAGGGCCATGACCATGCTGGAGGATGGCATGGCTGGAAGATTGCCCGAAGACCTTGCCGCCTTGACGACGGCGCAAGCAGGTATTGTCGATGCCTTCCGGGCGGCATTGACCTGGTATGCGACGACGGACTTGCCACCGGTCTCTCTGTCAGAGCGCGCGCGTGCTTACCTGCCCGGCCATTCCCCCAATGCGGCGCGGCCGGTATATCCGCGCCGTAAGCACGCCAGCGACACGCCCGAGATGGAGAGCGGTGATGCACCGGGTAGCACGGGCCATGAGGAAAAATTGCGGGAGGCGCCGCAGCGGGCGGAGGGCAACGATCCCGATACGGACATTCCGCCGGAGAACATTCAGGGAGCCGGCGGGCGCGTCGGGGTCGGTATGCCCGTAGCCGCCAAGGTCACCGGCAGGAGACGCGGGGTGGAAGGGCCTCCAGGCGGCTGGCCCTACCGCGAGTGGGATTACCGGCATCAGCGCTATAAAGAGAACTGGGCACGGGTACATGAGCGTCCCCTGCGCGAACATGACGCGGCCAGGGCCACCACGATCGCCGTGGCATATGATGGGACGCTGAGACGGTTGAAACGCGCCTTGCAGGCACAGAAACCGACACGAATGTCCCCGCGCCGCCGCCAATATGAGGGTGAGACGCCGGATCTGGAAGCGGTGGTGCAGTTTGTGGTGGAACGGCGGGCTGGGCGGTCGCCCAAGGCCGACATCTACCGGCAACGGCGACCGCAACACCGGGATACCTCAGTACTGCTTCTTGCCGATTTGTCTACATCCATCATGGCGGAGGCCGGGGATTCCGGAGTGCGGGTGGTGGATCGCCTGCGCGTGGCGATGTTGCTCTTTGGCGAAGCGCTGGGAGAGGTGGGAGATGCTTTCGCGCTGTATGGTTTCGCCAGTAAGTATCACGATGAGGTAGTGCTCTATCCCATCAAGCGATTTGCCGATAAGTTCGATGCGCGCGTGCGGGCTTTGCTCGGCGGTCTGTCTGGACGGCTGGCGACGCGCATGGGGGCAGCCATCCGCCACAGCACGTGGCGCCTGTCGGAAAGTCCGGGGCAACGGCGTTTGCTTTTGATCCTGTCGGATGGTCGTCCCGCCGATTATGATGACGGCGGTGATTCCCGGTATTTGCAGGAAGATACGCGGATGGCGGTGAAGGAGGCGCAGGATTTGGGTGTCCATGCCTTTTGCATCAGTCTCGATCCGCGGGGCGGCGAATATCTGCCACGGGTTTTCGGGCCCGGGCATTATCTGGTGTTACCCCATCTCGACAGCCTGCCGGCACGTCTCCCGGAGATTTATTTGCGCCTGCGGGGCCGTAGCGTGTGATGGGTGAAGTGCATACAATCGCCGGCAGAATGAACGAGCGGGATATGCTACAGCCGCAAATCGCCGCGACCTGTCCGGCGGTCTTCGTCGGAGCGGCGCATTACCGGCGGGCGAGCTATGGGAGCAACCATCCCCTGGCCATTCCGCGGGTGTCGCTGACCCTGGATCTCATCAACAGCTACGGCGCCATGGCCCCGGAAGAATATCGACAGGGCCGTCCGGCGAGCCATCAGGAACTCTTCGGTTTTCATACGAAAGATTATATTCAGGCTTTTGAGCGGGCGCAGTTTCGTGGCGGTGTGCAGGATCGTGATCGCCAGCGTTATCGGTTGGGCACGCTGGAGAATCCGTATTTTCCCGGCTTTTTCGATATCCCTTCCCTGGCTGCCGGTTCCAGCGTGCTCGCGGCGGAAGCCGTGCTGGAGGGCGTAACCGCCTTCAGCCCCGCGGGTGGAATGCACCATGCCGCGCCGGGGCAGGCCCGCGGCTTCTGTTATCTCAACGACCCGGTGCTCGCCATTCAGCGCCTGCGCCGCGCCGGGTTGCGGGTGCTGTACTGGGACATGGACGCCCACCACGGTGATGGGGTGGAGGCGGCCTTTGCGGAGGATCCCGACACGCTGACGGTTTCCCTGCACATGGACACGGATTATGCCTATCCCTCCCAGGGCGGTAAGCTCAGTGATTGGCCGGGATCGGCGGTGAATCTGCCTTTACCTGAAGCGGTGAATGACAGTGAGTATGCCCTGGCCTTCGCGGCGCTGTGGCCGCGCGTTGTGCGGCGCTTCGATCCTGATGTCACCGTCTTGCAGGCGGGCACCGATATCCTCGCACCCGACCCGCTGAGCAAATTCCGGGTCTCCAACGGATTGTTCTGGCAGGTTGTGCGCCAGATTGTGGCGGAAAGCCCGCGCCTGCTGGTGCTCGGCGGGGGAGGATATCATCCCATCGCCTTGGCGCGCTGCTGGACCGGTCTCTGGGCCATTCTGAGCGGACGCTCGTTGCCGGCGGCGCTACCGGCTACCGGGCAGGCCCTGCTCGAGGCGGTGGAATGGGATCTGGACGACGCGGACGCACCGGGCTATGGTCAACAGTTCCTGATGTTGCAAGACACGCCCCAGCCGGGGCCGGTGCGTGCCGAAATACGTGAACGCTTGGATTTTTTGCTGCATCAGCATCCCCTTTTCGCCAACAGGAGTGACGCCGCGTGCATGCTGCGGAAAATGGATTGATTCCGGGGGCCGCCAACAGTGTCGGCACCAACGCTTATATGGCGCGCTTTGCCGAGACGCTCGCCAACGCACACTTCAGTGACTTTTTAAACACCCGTATCAAGCTGTCCTCCCTGGGAGTCGGCACCTTTCCTGGCGGTGTGGATGATGTTACCGATGTGGGGGTGGCGGCTATTGTCGCGCAATCCCTGCAGTCGGGCATCAATGTCATTGACACCGGAGCCAACTACCGTTTCGGGCGGGCCGGGCGGGCGGTGGGTGTGGGCATTGCCAAGGCGATGGCGGCGGGTATCCGGCGTGAGGAATTTTTCGTGGTCGGCAAGGGGGGATTTCTGACGTTTCCTGATGGACGACCGGCAGACCCGCTGACCTTCTTTCGCGAGGAGGTGGTGGCTAAGGGATTGGGCCGGGAGGCGGATCTGGTTCAGGGCGTGCACTGTCTGAGTCCGGGATATATCGCCAACCAACTGGATTCGCTGCGCGAGCAGACGGGGCTGGAGACCCTGGATGTCTTCTTGGTGGATCAGCCGGAGGTGCATATCTCGGAGATCGGCAAGGAACGGATGTACCACAAGCTGCTGGATGTGTTCACCATGCTCGAGGCGGCGGTGCAAGCCAACAAGATTCGCTATTACGGTATTGCTACTTTCAATGCCTGCCGAGTGGAGACGGACCATCCCGCGTTCCAGTCGCTGACGAGTCTGATCGGGTTGGCCGAGAAAGCGGCGGGGCAAGGGAATCGCCATCATCTGCGGGTAGTACAGCTCCCTTTCAACGCGCTGATGCCGGAAGCGTACACGCGCTTCAGTCAGGTGACGGGGCAGGGCAATATCGGCTCGACCATTCAGGCGGCCTTTCAGCTCAAGCTGACCATTATGGCGAGCCATCCTCTCGGCAAAGGGCTGCTGGCGCGGGAAGAGGTGCCTACCTTACGGGAAGCGATGCCGGAACTGACCAACGCCGCGCAGCGCGCCATTCAGTTTGTGCGCTCCACCCCGGGTATCGGGGTGACACTGGTGGGGCTCAGCACACCCTTGCATCTCGCCGATTTCCTGGCGGTGGCTCAACAAGTTCCGCTTCCCAAGGCGCGTTATCTGGCCATGTTTGAAAAGGAGCAGCAGTAGCTTGAATGGACGGACTCCGCCTATGTCCGGGTGGAATCCGCGGGTTTTTGCGCCGCCGTATTTTTCGAGGACTGGGCTATTTCCGCGAGCAGGCGTTCCTGCTCCGCGAAGGAAAGCCGGCGCTGGCCGGGCGCAAAACCTTTTTTGCCGGACGCATCGGCGACAGGATGGCCGGCGCGCTCACTTTCCTTGGTCTGAGTATAGGTGTGCAATTCGTGTTGCCATTGCGCCGGCGGCGCGTCGGTATCCGCCCGTCCTTGATAGTGAGCGGGGGCGGCCGGTGTCTGCTTGGCGAACCAGTTTGCCTTGCGTAACTCCTTGTTGTAGGCACTGACCCACAGGCCGATGCGGCTGAGGTCCCAGAGCGCGATGGCGCAGAGGAGGGTGGCGAGACCGACGGCCTCCCAGAGTAGGCCCAGAAAGGCCAGTGCGACCATCGTGGCGCTGGCCAGCGGGAAAGCCCAGGCCCAGGCCCGCCCTAGATAAAAACGATGGGCGCCGATCGGGAACAAGCCCCAGTACAGATAGGCACATAGAGATTTTTTCTGGAGTTTTTGCAGACGAATTTGTAGACTCTGTACCCCGGCGCCGTGCAGATCGAGCTTTTCCCAAGCCTTGGGCATGGGTTATCCTCCGTGAATACTGTATTGAAGCGCTCAGATACTACTCCTAAACTGGTGAAAAGTCGCGGGCGACTTTGAGGATTTCCATGGCAGACAGGCGTTTACAGGTTTTTCACACGGTGGCGAGACTGCTCAGCTTCACCAAGGCGGCGGATACGCTGCACATGACCCAGCCGGCGGTGACTTTCCAGGTCAAACAGTTGGAAGAACAGTTCAATACGCGCTTGTTTGACCGCACCCACAACCGTATCAGTCTTACCGAAGCGGGTATGGTGGTCTATGAGTATTCCGAGCGCATCATCTCGCTCTACAGTGAGATGTCCAATCGCGTAGGAGAAATGACGGGCGATTTACGCGGCCACCTGTTGATTGGCGCCAGCACGACCATCGCCGAATATATGCTGCCGAGGGTGTTGGGCGACTTCAAAATGAAGTATCCCGATGTGCAGGTGCGTTTGCATGTGGGTAATACGGATAAGATTGTCCACATGATCGAGGATAACAGTATCGACCTGGGCCTGGTGGAAGGTGTGGTGACCAACAAGAGTCTCGCCACCCTCAAGTGCTGCATGGACTCTATGATCGTCATTGCCCAGCCCGATCATGCCCTGAGCATCCATGAAAGTGTCACGCCGCAGGAACTGTTGGATTATCCCTTTGTCTCCCGGGAAGAGGGATCCGGTACCCGTGAAGTGACCATGGAATATTTGCATCAGGCGGGGGTGGATGCGGAGGATCTCCATATCACAATGGAATTGGGTAGCCCGGAAGCGGTCAAGGGGGCGGTGGAAGGCGGTTTGGGGATAGCCGTCGTCTCCGAGACGACGGTGCTCAAGGAGTTGGCACTGGGGATTTTGTTGGCCCGTCCTTTGAACCCGCCCCTTAACCGTCCGTATTTCTTCGTCTACCAGAAGCAGAAGTTCCGCAGTCTGGTGATGGATGAATTTCTCGAGTTTGCCAAGGACCGCTGTAGCAGGGATATGCTGTCCATGCCGGGGCGCCGAGAGGGTTAGACATGAAGCATTTTGCCGTGGTGCAGCATAGTTACTCCGAATTTCTGGGCACTGTCGAGAGTCAGTTCGAAAAGCGCGACATCGGTTTCAGTTATTTCCGGGTATTCTTGAGCAACGAGTTGCCAGGCAACGCACTCACTTTCGATGCCTTGTTTTTGCTGGGTGGACCGATGTCGCCCCTGGAATCGGGTAAATATGCCTGGCTGAACCAGGAGCTCCATACCATTGCCATGTTTCGCAAAGCGAAACGGCCGGTGGTGGGCTTTGGTTTGGGCGCGTTGTTGCTGGCGCAGTATGAAGGGGCCGAGTTGCATTTGGCGCCTTACCACAACGCTTATTTCACCACGGCCCACGCGACCGAGGCAGGCCGTGACGATCCGCTGGCGCAAGCGGTGGACGGCGCTCAGGTGATGGTCTGGTCTCCAGGGACGGCCACTTTGCCGGAAGGCATGGCGCCGTTGGTGGTGGATGATGCGGGCCGCTGGATTGCTTTCCGCCCGGAAGAGGGCGCCGTGGGTCTGTTGTTTCGGCCCGAGATGAAGCCGGGGCTGATTGAAGACATTCTCATGGAAGAAGACCGCGAAACACCCGGGAATATTGGTGAATTACTGGAGCAGGCGCGGGCGCTGTGGCCGGAGATGCAGAAGACCACCGATCGGGTGGTGGTCGCCTTGGTCCGCGAACTGGCACTGATGACGGAGCAACGCAAGCCACGGGTATTCGCTCTCAAGATGGACACCGGGGATGATGCATGAATAGCCGGGAACGGCATTTTTTGCGCGTGATGCGCCAATTGGGGGAGGCGGAGCAGGAACAGTTGCTGGCCTTTGCCGACTTTTTGGAAAGTCGGCGAAAGACCTGTCAGGAGGCGGGCGGTGTGTTTCAGGAGCCGCGTCTCCTGCCGGCCAAAGCGGGGGAGACGGTCATTGGGGCCATCAAACGCTTGCGGGAAAGCTACGCCATGTTGGATGCCAGGACGATGCTCAACGATACCTCCAGCCTAGTGTCCAAGCATGTGATGGGCGGGGCATCGGCGGAAATGGTCATTGCCGAATTGGAAGTGATGTTCCAGCGTCACTATCAGCGTTACCGGGGTGAGCCGGAAGACGCGTGAATCCGCTCCTCGAGGGGTGTCACTCCTGATGTCCGGTTTATCCGGTGTTTTTCATGTGCTACTGCACTTTGACCAATATCTGGTGCCCTTCCTGCGGGAATACGGCATTTGGGTGTATGTCCTGTTGTTCTTGATCCTGTTCGCGGAAACCGGGTTGGTCATCATGCCCGTCCTGCCGGGTGATTCCATGCTCTTTGTCTGCGGTACTTTGGCGGGGGCGGGCGTAATGAGTGCGCCGTGGTTGCTGGGCGTGCTGATCTCGGCGGCGACGCTCGGCGACGCGGTGAATTACTGGATGGGCCGGCGCTGGGGGGTCCGGCTCTTTGGCGGGCGTTTGCTCAACGCCTACCACCTCGACCTGACTCGGCGCTTTTATGTGCGACACGGTGGTAAAGCGGTGATCATTGCGCGCTTTCTGCCGATCATCCGCACTTTTGTCCCTTTTGTGGCAGGGATTGCCGCCATGCCCTATCACCGCTTCTTCGGGTTTAACCTGTCGGGCGCGGTGCTGTGGGTGGGAGGACTGCTCGGCGCAGGCTACTTTCTCGGAGGTTTCCCCTGGGTTAAAAGCCATTTGAGTATGGTGCTGGTGATGATTATCGCGATTTCTCTGCTGCCTGCGCTGCTGGCTTGGCTACGGCAGCGCAGGCCGCCCACGGGGAATGCTTCCCGCTAGCACCTCTCCACCGTCCGCATCTGTGCCATGCGCCGGGCGGCACGCCGTACCAGCCAGTCGAACAAGGCCTGTTGATGCGGGTCACCGGCGGCCGTATGTTCCGGATGCCATTGGACCGCGAAGACATCCGGGTTTCCGGGCATATCCACCGCTTCGATGACGCCGTCTTCGGCGATGGCGTTGATGCGCAGAGAGGGCGCCATGTTGGCTATTGCCTGGTGGTGCCAGGAAGAGATCTCCAAGGTCTCTTTCTCGACAATCGCTTCCAGCAGCGTACCCGGCAAGACGAGGACCTTATGCATGACCGGATCGTGCTGCGCGTCGCGGTGGCAAATACGGGCGCCCACGGTTTTGGGCAGGTCCTGGAGCAAATCTCCGCCCAGGGCGACGTTCATGATTTGCAGACCCCGGCAAATACCCAGCACCGGGATACGCTGGGCAATGGCTTCCCGTGCCAGTGCGATCTCGGAAGTGTCACGATCCGGGTGTACGGCGTGAATGCTGTCGTCACACGGCGCACCGTAGAGGTTGGGGGAGATATCACCGCCGCCGGTGAGCACCAAGGCATCACAACGCGACAGGACGGTCCGGGCCTCGGGGCATTGGGGTGGGAACAGCACGGGTAAACCGCCCGCCTGGCAGACGGCGGCGGCATATTGGGGAGCCAGGGAATAAGCCTCCCCGTTTCGTTCGTAGGCGCTCAGCGCGATGACGGGCGGCGCGGAGGTGACGCCCGTCATTCGGGGATCATCCACGGCGTGGGTTGCCGTCGGCGGTCAGTATGGCCGCATAGAGTTCAGGGCGGCGATCCCGGAAGAGCCCCCACTCCGCCCGCTGCACGGCGAGGGCTTGCAGGTCGAGGTCGGCGTAGAGGATGGTTTCCTCCTGACCGGCATGGGCGATGAGTGCCCCGGTCGCATCGCTGATCAGAGACCCGCCGTAGAAGGTGATTTCATTTCCCCGACCGACTTCCCGGCCCACCCGGTTGGCGGCCACAATGGGGACCAGATTGGCGGCGGCATGGCCTTGCATGACCCGGGTCCAGTGACCACGGCTGTCGAGTTCCGGGGCCTGGGGCTCAGAGCCGATGGCCGTGGGATAGAACAGTATCTCCGCGCCTTGCAGCACCATCACCCGCGCGGCTTCCGGGAACCACTGATCCCAGCAGATGGCGACTCCGAGGCGTCCGTAACGGGTGTCAAAAACGCGGAATCCCGTATCGCCGGGATTGAAATAGAATTTCTCCTGATAGCCGGGACCATCGGGAATGTGTGCTTTGCGATACAGCCCGAGGTCGGTGCCATCGGCATCAAAAACCACCAGGCTGTTAAAGAAGGCGTTGTTGGCCCGTTCAAAAAAGCTGACCGGGAGCACGACCCCGCGTTGCCACGCCAACGCCTGCAGGGCCAGCAGGGCGGGGTGGTTATCGCGTGGCTGCGCCAGCGCAAAAAAAGCGGGGTCCTGATCCTTGCAGAAGTAGGGCGTGCTGAAGAGTTCTTGCAGGAGAATGATTTGCGCCCCTGCATCCGCCGCTCGCGTCACTTGGTGCAGGGCCTTGGCGATGTTGTCTGCCTCATTTGCTGTCACGGCCATTTGAATGGCTGCCACCTTTACCCGCATCTGCCACCTTTCCCGCCGCTTTCGGACGAATTCCGTTTACGGGATCTAAGATAAAGGCTCCTGCGTCTCAGCTCAATAAGGGGAGTGGCCTTTCCGCTCCGGGATAAGGGGAATCCCGGTACGGGGTCGTGTCAATGGGTGACACCGTGCCGGGGGTGCCGGAAGTGCAGCACATGGGTAGGTATCGGTGTAGCCGCCGCACTTTCCGGGTGGCCACACCAGCGATAGGCCTGAACAGAGGCCGCTGTGGCGGGGACGCAACGGTGGCAACTCCCCGTATCACAAGCGCTGGCGCAACCCCCGCGGGCAGCAGCCGCGAAGATCTGCTTCACCACGCCGCGGTGCTGCCAGTAGGCCAGCATATCCTCGACCAGTCCGGTAGAAAGGCGTAATTCGGCAGCAATCTGGCTGGCGGTTGCCATCTCTCGTTTGCGTAGGAGTTCTCGGACCGCGAACAAGGGATTCATATGGCGGCCCCCCGAAACAGCCCCGGCTTTGGGGATCGAGCACGCCGCCGTCCATGGATGCGCAGGCCAAGGACCAGCGCCGCAAAGGCGACCAATACCCCCGCAATACAGGCCGCGGAGGATGCCGGATGCTCGACAAAGGTGCCCGTCTGATAAATTACTGTGCTCGCACCCCAGGCGAGGCAGACGCCATAGCACAAGGAAAAGCCCATCCAGCCCCAGCCGACTTCGCGGCGAAGAGCGCCCATGGTGCTGGCACAGGGCACATAGAGCAGAACGAAGACCAAATAGGCAAAGGCCGAGAGCGTCGTGAAGCCCGATGCGATCGCTCGGAGGGTGGCGCGTTCCGCGCCCGAGGACTGTTCGATTGCGGAAACCGACCCCATGGCTGACAGTCCCAAGGGATCGTTCAGCGTGGTGACAAAGGTCAGGGCATTGACGGGGATGGTGTTCACGGCACTCCAGAGCTGCCCGGCAATGTCGGGATCACGGTAGTTGGCCATCAGGTCGGCCGCATTCTGCCGTTGATAAATGCCATTGAGCGTGCCGATCACAATCTCCTTGGCGGCGGCTCCGGCAATCAGGCCGGAAACGGCGGGCCAATTATCCGCACGAATCCCCATGGGTTCAAAAATCGGGACCAGGGCGCGACTGCCCTGGGCGAGCAGGGAGTGGTTTATGTCGGTATTTTGTAAACCGCGGTCCGTCCAGCCGACGCCGGGGAGGATGAAAAGCACTACGCCGATGGCGGCAATGACCCGCCCTACCCGGAAGAGGAAGACTTTCAGGCGCTGCCAGCTCTGCAGTAACACGCTCCGCACGCTGGGCAGACGGTAGGGTGGCAGTTCCATGACGAAAGGCAATGCTTCGCCAGGGAGGGCGGTTTTACCGAGCAGCCAGGCGGTCAGCAGGGCGACGATGATACCCAAGACATAGAGCGCGAAGACCACTTGGCCACCATTGCTGCGAAAAAATACCACCGCAAAGGCCATATAGATGGTCAGGCGCGCGGAACAGGACATGAAGGGCTGCATCAGCACGGTCAGGAGGCGCCCACGCGGATCTTCAATGATGCGCGAGCCCATGATGGCCGGCACATTGCAGCCGAAGCCGATGATCATGGGGACCAGGGCGTTGCCGGGCAATCCCAGACGGCGCATCAGACGATCCATGGCATAGGCGGCCCGGGCCATGTAACCCGAATCGTCGAGGAAGGCCAGGAACAGGAAGGTCAGACCGATAGGTGGAATAAAGGAGATCACGAGATTCAATCCACCACCTGCGCCACCCGCGACCATGGAGACCAACCAGGGAGGCAGCCCCGCCTCCAGCAGTACATGACCAACCCCGTGGATCAGCAGGGCGGCCGAGGCTTGATCGAAGAAATCCAGAAAAATATTGCCGCCGCTGAAACTGACGACAAAGATCAGATAGAGTGCCAACAAGAAGACAGGTACACCCAACCAGTCGTTGAGGACCACGTGGTCCAGCAGATCGGTAACCCGTTGGCGAATGCCTGCGCGTCCATTGTGCCGTAACGCGCTGGCGGCGGCCTCTCGCGCCCAGTCAAAACGCCGGTCCATGATCAGATCCGCAGGCACCTCACCGCCGTTCCTCTCCATGTCGGTGGTGACCTGATGTAAAACCTGCTTTATGGTAGCGTCTACCGGATCGACATGGCCCTCAAGCAGGCGCAACGCCGCGCAGCGTCGATACCCGGGATTGCTGCCGGGCATCGACGCTGCCAAGGCGTCGAGGGCGCATTCCAGCAGTGGGCCATAGGTGGGTGGGGTCCCGCGGGGCGGAGTCCCGAGGGCCTGTGCCAAAGTTTCCAGTAGGTCACGGCGTCCTTTGCCTGTGCGGGCCACCATGGGCACTACCGGCAGGCCCAGGCTGTGTGACAGCGCCGTCGTGAGCACGTCGAGCCCCCGGGCCTCCGCCTCATCGACCATGTTCAGGACCAGAATCATCGGGCGCCCCGTTTCCAGCAGTTCCGCGGTCAGGACTAAATGCCGTTCCAGATTCGAGGCATCGACGATGTTGACGATCAGATCAACCCGCCCGTTGAGCAAGAAATCGCGCGCCACGGTCTGGTCTTCGCCGCCTCCCCCCAGCAGGCTGTAAATGCCGGGCAGATCCATTACCGAGACTTTACGCGCCCTCAGCTGCGTACTGCCGCTGCGTTGTTCGACGGTGACGCCAGGCCAGTTGCCCACATGCTGATGTGCGCCCGTCAGCAGATTGAACAGTGTGGTCTTGCCGCAGTTCGGGTTTCCAGCCAGAGCGATGACGGGTATGTCTTCTGCGGACTGGATCTCTCGATGTTCTGTGTGGCATGCGCTCATGATGGTTCTCCCGTACCGTGGGGGTCGATCCCCAGCCGTTCCACTTCAATATGTTGGATCACGTCCCAACCCAGCGCGATACGCGCCCCACCTACCTGCAATATGGCCCCCCGCTTGCCCGGGCCATGGACTACGCGGATGCCGATGCCTCGGCGGATGCCGAGCATGGCCAAGCGTTGCAGCATGCCCCTATCTCCTGTGAGCTTGCAGACTCTGGCGCTGTCGTTTTGTCTCAGGTCGACGACGGACCAGATGTCGGGAGGATGATTTGCTGGTTCATGCATGGCGATTCGTTCCATAGGGGTTCTCGACGGGTTCAAAAAAATTCGATGTGCACACGCATCATGCCGACCGTGGCATTGGGATGGTGACCGCCAGGATGCTGGATGTATTGCAGATCGGGCTGTAGGGTGACGTGCTCCGTGAGTCGTGCGACGTAGGTGGCTTCGTAGGCCGTTTCAGCACTCTGGACGCGTTCCGCGGCTACACCGAGGCTGTCAGCCGCCGAATCAGGGCGCAGCCAGGCACGCGCCATGCCGATGGACAAACTGTCGTCTGGACGGTTGACGAAAGGATGACTCAGGCGCAAGCCCAGCCCCAGGTACCAGGGGACGGGATTGAGCGCCTGCGGTGCGCCGCCCAGTTGTGCAAAAGCGCCGAGCTGACGTTCATCGGACCAATCCCAGTTTCCTTCGGCGATCGCGTAGACCCCTGAAGTGGTGGGGGAAAGTCCGTAGCGACGGGGGTTGCTCTGCTGGTAATGCCAAGCACCCACTTTGAGTATGTAGCGACCGTTGTCTTCGGTACCGACCCCGCGATGGCCCCCTTTTTGTCCGTCCCAGCGCAGATCACCCTCCCACAGCACCATGTAGCCGCGCGTAAAGGCGGAGGTCTGATGACGGGGATCACCCTGAAAGATCGCGATGCGGCTGCTCAGGTGCTGGTTGTGGGCCTCCACCAGGAATCCCAACCCGGAGTAGGGATAGGTGGGCGTGCCGGGGACGTTGACGGTGATGGTCGGGGTCATGCCAAAAGAACTGTTGATGAGTTGCAGGGCATTGGTGGTGACGTCAAAGTCATAGTTCACATCCATGTAGCCGACGCGGGTGCTGAGCCAGTTCGTCCAGTGTTGACGGAAGGCGGCGTCGTAAAAGCGCAGCGCATCGGGGGCCCAGATATTGCTGGCTGTCTGAATGTCACCGCTGTAGTCCTGTTGGGCCGCACTGCTGTAGATGCCCATGAGGGAGAGCGTAAACTTACCGCCCTTCCAGAGCCCGGCTTTTTGCGTGTCGTAACTCACACCGAACTGTCCAACGACATGGCCCGTGCCACCCTGCTGGATTCCGCCTGACAGATTGGTGAACAGCTCGCTATCCACATGCCCGGCCCACGAGATGCCGTCCGCAGGAGGGCTGTAAGCGGGCAGATATTTGGGGGAAATGCCGGAGATGGGCGGGGCGGACTCATCGTCCGGGGACGCGAAATCCGCCGCTGCGCAGGCATCGGAAAATGGTCCGAGGATGCTGGCGCAGAAGAGGAGCGCCGTAGCGGAATGGTGAGAAAACGGCAGAGGCATGGGGCACCATTGGAACAATGAATAAGAACCATTCTCACTATGGTGCAAGCGAATGCGTCTGTCAACAGTCCTGTCCGGGCCTACCCGCTATCCGCCACTTCCGCATACGCGGCGTGCGTCATGCGCCTTTGTGGCCGCGATCCGGACCTTGCCGGGGTTTAGCGAATCTCCTTGAGCACCTCGGGCAAATCCGCCCTGCCCGGGGCGCCTTTGATGATTTTCACGGTGCCATCGCGGCGTGTGTAGACCATGGTGGGGACGACCTTTTGTCCGGTAGCCTCAAGGATGCTCATGTTGGACTGGAGGGCCTTGGTGCTGGCCGCGTCAGGCAGGATTTCGGCGATGGCGCCGTCATGAGTCTTCACGTTGAAGCCGGTTTCGTTTTTTTGCAGGGCGGCCAGGGGATTTTTGGCTTCCAGTATCGCGGCCGCTTTTCCGAAACTGGAGGGGGACAGATATCCGACCGGTACATAGCGAACCGTGAGTTGGGCCGACCGGATGAAGGGTTGCAGTTCATTATAGAGGAGGTGACAGTAAGGACAATTGGGATCAAAGAGGATATAGAGCATGCGCGGACCGTGTCCCTGGGCGATCCAGCGGGCGTGATCCAGCCGTTGGAGGAGGGGCGCGGTGTCCCGCGTTGTGCCATTTGGGGCAGCCACCACCAGGACGGGCACCAAGGAGAACACGAGCGCGAACAAGCCAGGCCAGAGTGTGGACCACGTCCAGCGTCTGCCGCCGACCCACATCAGGATATGACTGACAAGTGTTTGCCTCCGCCTCTGTGTGGTCGAAGTATGCATCGCTTTACGCTCCATGAGGATCCTGTTCCATCTTCACTAAGCAATTGTCAGGCCAGCGTCTCTCAAGGCGGCCGCCGTGTTGTGTCATAACTAGCGATTGGGTCTTGCCTCGGGGACGGATACGACCTATAGTCCCAAACGTGGGCTATGGAGCATTGATTTTACTAATGACTAATATTCAAGGGGGTTGGCGAGTGCGTTTTCGTACAGGGATCTGCCCGTGCGGGGTACAGGATCGCTACCGTTTTATTTATGGGTGAGGGGACGGCCGCGAAGTCGCGCTTCTTGATGAGAAATGGCAATGTCCCTGCGTAATCAACCAATGGGCAGATTACGCAGCGGCGATTCCCAGAGAGTCCGGGGGATAAGGAATGAAGCAGAAGCATCGCTGGCAGATCGCTGTGTTTGCATGGATGTTGGCCGGTGGAATCGGTGTCTGTCAGGCGGCGCCGTATGCGGTCGCGCACAGGGAGGCGCATCGGGTGAGCCATCGCTTTCGAGGGGGAGATTACACGACACTCACGCCGATGGCGCTGCAGTTGTTGCATCTCGCGCCCGTGGAGTTTGCCGGGGTAGGCGCGGCGCCACGGACGACCTCGGCTTATGTGTTCAAAATACGCGCATTCCCCGCGAGGGATCCGGCCGAAATCACCAGTCCGGTTTTTGTCGATCAGTCCCTACTGCGCATGAAGACCGGTACGGTGGTTGGCGGTAGCCCAGCCGTTCTTTCCGAGCGAGCCGGGGTCGCGCCGACGGGAGTGATAATCGCCGCCTCAACACCAGCGCAATCGCATTTGCGGCTGGCTTTGGAGATGTTGGCCAGTCAAGCCTATCATTGGGCGCGTCACCCCCTGCAGGCGCTGGAATCCAGCGGCGATGTCGCCGTAGGAACACGAGCTGCCACAGAACTGGCGGATGACATTGCTCAGGAAGGCCGGTCTGTGGTGTCGGAGCATCATTCGGGTGCTGATTCCTGGCTCTCGCCCCGCTCTTTGGTGGTTTCCGCGCTCAAATTCATCGGAACCCCCTATCGCTGGGGAGGGATGAGTCCCACCTCCGGATTCGACTGTAGCGGTTTCGTCAAGTACCTTTTGGCGAAGTTCGATATTCGAGTCCCGCGTACGTCCTACGCCCAGGCGACGGAGTTGCAGAAAGTTTCCCGGATCAATCTAAAGCCTGGGGACTTGGTATTTTTTGACACCATGCACCGACCCTATTCCCATGTGGGAATTTACATCGGCCACCAGCATTTTGTCAGTGCACAGACGCCCAGCACAGGGGTTCAGATCGCGAGCCTCAATGATCCTTATTGGGCCGCCCGTTTCGACGGCGCGCGCCGCCTGCCGATATCCAGCCTCTCCTGACTTCTGTGGATTCGTGCATTCCGCGGAGATCGGGTATGGACGAAGAGGATAGGGTGATCGGTAAGGCACACCCGATTCTAAGCGTTTTGCTCCATGTCATCCGGTGTCTTCCACTCGTAGCGATCGGATACTTGGGGGCGGGCGGCCGTGAAACCTTCCTTCTGGAGGAGTTCCGCCAGCGCTACCGCGCCCGGGCCCGCCGCCACCCGATTTTTTAGGATGTTGTCAGCGATTCGTGTCGCCTCGTGCGCGCTCAGAACAACTTCCACGCTCTGCTCTTTTTCTTCGCGAATGTGCATGGATGGTTTCTCCTCGTTAGTCGAAAACGTGGGGTGGCTGTTTGAAATGGTCGTCCGTGCGGTAGTCCTGTTCGGCCAATAGGTAGGCGATATCCAAAGTGTCCTTGGCAAAGCTTTCCGCATGTTGAACGATGGGTTCGGCTATTTTGGCAAGATCCTTTTTGTCGAAGCGGATGGTGATACTTTGCCCGTCTTTGTGGATGACTTCCATGGTGTTCTCCTGTTGAAGCCCATAGACACATGTCTGCCGATGCGTGGTTACGCCGGTCTGTAACATCCTTTGATGGCGCATGCGGGGCGCCCACTCCCCAGTGGTTTAGCCCAGTCGGGGTGTTTTGTCAAAGCGCGCCGTCGCATGACCGGGCGCCGGACTCCGGTCCATGCGGGCGAGCAGGCGGAAGCCACCGATAACGCTGAGGATACGGGCGCGTAGCGCGGCCTCCCATTGGTCCTGGGGTAGGGACCAGTATTTGCCTTGGGTGTGTTCGGCGCGCGGAATTTCTGGCAGGGTGTGGCAGTCGAGGGCGATGAGGAGGTCGGGCCAGGCACGATCGGTTGCGTCCGCCCGCGCTTCCAGCCAATCCGCACCCAGGTTTCCCGCCAGAGTAGCGGCGTAGCGGGCCTTTGCCGGATCAGTGGGGTGCCAGAACAGAACGCGCGCGCGCCTTTTATACATGAATACCCTCCTTATCATGAATTTATGTAAAAATAGCAGAACTGACGATAAAGCGGGAGCGGCGATGGGGTATCGGGAGTGATCGGGGAGGTAGAGGACTGGTCCGTCCTGCTGGGGGAGGCGGGGACCTTGGCGCAGGTGTTGCCGCAATTCCGGGCGCGGGCACAGCAGCAGGACATGGCCGCGCAGGTGGCCCGCACCCTGCGCGCCGGCGGCGTCGCCCTGATTGAAGCGGGAACGGGTACCGGCAAAACTTTCGCTTATCTCCTGCCGGCCATGCTTTCCGGACGCAAGGTGCTGATCTCCACCGGCAGTAAGGCCTTGCAGGATCAAATCCTGGAAAAAGACATCCCGCTGCTGTTGCGGGCCATCGGAACACCATTACGGATAAGTCGCCTTAAAGGGCGCGCCAATTATCTCTGCCGGCACCGTCTGCACCGTTTCAGCACCGAGGGGGTGGCGCCCACTTTGGCGGTTCCCCTGGCGCGGATAGCCGACTGGGCCGGACGAACGCGGGAGGGGGATGTCGGTGAGCTGACTACGGTGCCCGAAGATTCGCCGGTTTGGCCTTTGGTCACCTCGACCAGGGACAACTGTCTAGGCAGTGATTGTTCGGAATATGGGCATTGCCATGTCATTGAAGCACGACGGCAGGCGCACGAGGCGGAGATCCTGGTGGTGAATCATCATCTGCTTTTTTCCGATCTGGCGCTGAAGGCCAGCGGCATGGGTGACCTGTTGCCGCGGGTCGACGCCATCGTGCTGGATGAGGCGCACCAGGTACTGGATTTGGCGGGGCGTTATTTCGGTCAGCATCTGAGCAGCCATCAACTTTGGGATTGGGGGCGGGACAGCCGTGCCGAGGCCCTGACGGAAGCCGGGGATGATGAACAGTTGCTGGCGGCGGCGGCACAGGTGGAAACGCAGACGACGGCGTGGCGGACGGCGCTGGGTCCGGGTGAGGAGCGCGGGTCCTGGACCTTGCACCCGGATAGCGCGCAAACCCCCGTCTTTGCCCGTTTGCGTCAGGCGGTGGCGGATCTGACCCAGGCCCTGAATGCGGCCGCGTCCCGCGGTAAAGGCCTGGAGCAATGCGCGGCGCGCGGCGCGGCGCTGTTGTCGACGATGGATTTCTTCACGGCGCAGAACACCCCGGACATGGTGTTCTGGCAGGAAAAGAAGGCGCGTGCCGTACAGCTCCATGCGACCCCGCTGGATGTGGCGACCCCCTTGCAGCGGCATCTGCTGGAGCCGGTGGACAGTGTGATTTTCACCAGTGCGACTTTGCGGGTGGACGACAGCTTTGCCAGCACCGAGCGCGCTCTGGGCTTGACGGCGGCGAACACCTTTACCGCGATATCACCTTTCGATTATGCGCGGCAGTCTCTGTTGTACCTGCCGTCCGCGATGCCTGAGCCTAATCATCCCACGTATACCGAGGCCTGTCTGGGGGCGGCCGCGCCCGTCATCGAGGCCAGTGGTGGACGGACATTTTTTCTCTTCACCAGTCACAGGGCCTTACGGGAGGCGGCGGCATCCTTGCCGCAGCGGTTATCCTTCCCCATCCTGGTGCAGGGGAGCATGCCGCGGTCCCGCCTTCTGGATCGTTTTCGTCGTTTGGGTAATGCGGTGCTGCTGGGCGCGGCCAGCTTTTGGGAGGGGGTGGATGTGCAGGGTGAAGCGCTCTCCTGCGTCGTCATTGACAAGCTGCCCTTCGCCAATCCTTCGGATCCGATTTTGCGTGCGCGGACGGAACAGTGTCAGGCGGCGGGCGGTGACCCCTTCCATGAGTTACAGATTCCGCAGGCGGTGATTGCCTTGCGTCAGGGCGTGGGACGACTGATCCGCTCGGAGACGGATCGCGGCGTGCTGATGCTTTGCGACCCGCGCCTGCGCAGCAAGCGTTACGGACAGATTTTCTTCGACAGTCTGCCGCCTATGCGGCGCGTTTCCAGTCTCGATGCGGTGCTCGCTTTCTGGCGGGGAGAGGATTGATGGGGTCGCTGCGCCTGCTGGCCATAGATACCGCCACCGAGGCCTGTTCCGTGGCCGTCGACACGGCGGACGGGGGGGTGCTTGAAGAATATGTCGTGGCGACCAATGCCCATAGCCAGTTGCTGCTTCCGATGATTCAGCGGGTGTTGGATCGCGCCGACTGTACCCTCGCCGATATGGGGGCTATTGCCTGTGGAGTGGGTCCGGGTGGATTCACCGGGGTGCGCATTGGGGTGAGCACCGCGCAGGCACTGGCCATCGCCCGTGGGCTTCCGGTCTATCCGGTTTCCAGCTTGCAGGCGCTGGCGGCGACGGTCCCTCGGCCGCAGGTGCTGGCGGCGCTGGACGCACGCAGAGGGGAAGTCTACGCCGGGGTGTTTCGGCAAGATGCGCAAGCGATTCCTCAGTTGCAGGGTGTGGAAAAAGTTTGTGCCCCTGAAGCGGTGAATTGGCCCACAACGGGCCACTGGTGGGGGCTGGGTACCGGTTGGCAGGTATATCATGCGCACTGGCGGGATGCCGGGGTACTGGGCTGGAGTGGCGACAGTTTTCCGCGGGCCGGGGCGGTGTTGCGTCTTGCGCGGGCGCGTATCCAGGCGGGGGATCGGGGAATCGCCCCGGTACTGCTGGAGCCTCACTACATCCGCCCTTCCCTGTCTGAAGAGGGGCGACAGTGAATCTACGCCCCATGCAGGTAGAGGATCTGGATATGGTGGCGGCGCTGGAGTCGCACATTTCTCCGGGACCCTGGACATGGGGTATTTTCCGCGATTGCCTGCAGGCGGGTTATGATGCCTGGGTGTTGGAAGATGACGCCGGAGTGGTGGCGGCCTTTGGGGTCTTGTCCACGGGCGCTGCCGAGGCGCACATCCTTAATCTCGGTGTGGCGCCCGCATTGCGGCGACGGGGTCTCGGGCGGCGCATGCTGCGGCATCTCCTCTGCCGGGCCAGGCAATTGGGGGCGCAAAGAGCATTTCTCGAGGTGCGGGTGTCCAATGTGGGTGCTCAGAGTTTGTATCGCTCCCAGGGTTTTCATGAAATCGGGGTACGTTTGAATTATTATCGCAATGCAGAGGGTCGGGAGGATGCGCTGGTTTTGTCCTTGTCGCTTCTGCCGTCCGTAGACCCACTCGGAGAAGGTTGATCGTTTATGTCGTCATCCCCTGTTACCGCGGTCCCCGCCGACGCGTCCATCGACGCGATTCAGCGCCGCCGCACCTTTGCCATCATCTCTCATCCCGATGCCGGCAAGACGACACTGACCGAAAAACTTCTTCTGTTCGGAGGCGCGATTCAGTTGGCGGGAACGGTCAAGGCGCGCAAAAGCAGCCGCCATGCCACCAGCGACTGGATGGCCATCGAAAAGAGTCGTGGCATTTCTGTCGCCAGTTCGGTCATGCAATTCGAATATGATGCGCACGTCATCAACCTGCTCGACACACCGGGCCATCAGGATTTTTCGGAAGACACCTATCGGGTACTGACCGCGGTGGACTCGGCTTTGATGGTGATCGACGGCGGTAACGGAGTCGAGGCACAAACGGTGAAGCTGCTGGAGGTTTGTCGCCTGCGCGACACCCCCATCATCACTTTCATGAACAAGTTCGACCGTGAAAGTCGTGATCCGATGGAGTTGCTGGATGAGGTGGAGTCGGTGCTAGGTATCCAATGTGCACCCGTCACCTGGCCCATTGGGATGGGCAAATGTTTCCGCGGTGTGTACCACCTGCTGCGCGATGAGGTGCTGGTTTTCGCTGCGGGCGGAGAAACCCGGGAGCAGGCGGTGGAGCGCATCGCCGGGATTGACAACCCGGAGTTGGGTCGCCGCTTTCCCGCAGAAATGCCCGAATTGCGGGAGCAGGTGAAATTGCTGCGTGGCGCCTCCCATCCCTTCACCCTGGAAGACTTCCTGAGCGGACAACAGACGCCGGTGTTTTTCGGTTCGGCCATCAACAACTTCGGGGTGCGGGAATTGCTGAGCGCGCTCATCGACTGGGCGCCTTCGCCGCGCCCCCGTCCCACCACGGGGCGGACGGTGCGGCCTGAAGAAGAAGCCTTCAGCGGTTTCGTCTTCAAGATCCAGGCCAATATGGACCCTCAGCACCGCGACCGGGTGGCCTTCCTCCGCGTTTGTTCCGGGCGTTTTCAACGAGGCATGAAGATCAAACACTTGCGTTTGGGGCGGGATGTTCAAGTGCACAACCCCATCACCTTCCTTGCCCAGGAACGGGAACTGGTGGAGGAGGCTTTCGCGGGCGACATCATCGGATTGCATAATCACGGCAGCATTCAGATCGGCGACAGTTTCAGTCAGGGCGAAGTCTTGCAATTTACCGGGATCCCCTACTTTGCGCCGGAGCTGTTCCGCCGGGTGCGCCTGCGGAACCCGCTCAAGACCAAGCAATTGCAAAAGGGTCTGCAACAACTGGCAGAAGAGGGGGCGACCCAGGTTTTCAAACCGCTGCAAGGCGGAGACATGATTTTGGGCGCGGTGGGTGTGTTGCAGTTCGATGTGGTGGCGGAGCGGTTGAAGAGCGAGTATGCCGTTGACGCGATGTTTGATCCGGTGGCGGTGCAGGCGGCGCGCTGGGTTCAGTGCGATGATCCCAAGATGCTCGCCGAGTTTACCCGTAAGCATGAGGAACATCTGGCGGAAGACGCCGGGAATCGTCTCGCCTATCTGGCGCCCAGTCGTGTCAATTTGGATCTCATCATGGAGCGCTGGCCGCAAGTGGCGTTCCGTGCCACCCGGGAGCATGCGGGGTCATAATACCTTGGATTGGACGGAGGAGAAGCCATGCTTCTACGTGTCATATGCTTGCTGATGGCTGGTCTGTGGCCTTTCGTTGCCACGGCGCAGGATCTGGAATCCTTACGTAACCAAGCCGAGCAGGACCCCGCCGCCTTGGTGCGTTTGCGGCAGGCGGCGGCATCGCAGAACGCCAAGGCGGCTTTTTATCTGGGCACCCTCTACTCCCCGCTGATTACCCGTCGGGAAAACACCGTCGTCAAGGGTTGGCCGGAGACCCTGCGCTGGTATCGTCGGGCGGCGCGCCTGGGTTGTGCCCGGGCGGATTTTGATCTGGGTCTGGCCTATGAAAAGGGTCTGGGCGTCGCCAAAGATCCGCAACGTGCCGCAATGTATTTCTCCCGAATGGCGGCCATAGCCCGCATGGAGACGGCGTTGTCCTCATCGGCCAGCGCTGCGGGTGGGCAGCATATGGATATCCATAAGGATTAGGGGGTCCGCAGCCGTTGATGCCACGAAAAATATAAGAACTATCTAAATTGGCGATACGCTGCCTATTTGACATGGGCCTAAATCAGGCCTAGAAACATGATGAGTCCTTCCCCAGGAGATCGGGCCGGGGCGCTCGGAACGCATTCACAACTCTGTAGGGGGTGTAACGTGAGCAAATGTCCTGTAATGACTACGTCCGCCGGGGTTCCAGTTGCTGACAATGAGAACAGTCTCTCTGCCGGGCCGCGTGGCCCGCTCTTAATGGAAGATTACCAACTCTTTGAGCGTATGGCGCATTTCAATCGTGAACGGGTGCCGGAGCGCGTGGTGCATGCCAAGGGCGCGGGTGCTTATGGGCAGTTTGAGGTGACTGGCGACATTTCCCGTTTTACCCGTGCCCATCTGTTTTCTGCCATCGGTAATCGTTGTGACTTGTTTTTGCGTTTCTCCCATGTGGCCGGAGAGCAAGGCTATGCGGACACCGTGCGTGATCCGCGCGGTTTCGCCGTCAAATTTTACACGGAAGAAGGCAATTGGGATCTTGTCGGCAATAATACGCCGGTATTTTTTATCAGGGATCCGCTCAAATTTCAGGATTTCATTCATAGCCAGAAGCGCCGTCCGGATACCGGCCTGCGCGATAATACCATGCAATGGGATTGGTGGAGTCTATCTCCAGAATCCCTGCATCAGGTCACTATCTTGTTCTCTGATCGTGGAATTCCCGCCTCTTACCGGAATATGAACGGATACGGTAGCCATACCTTCAGCGTCTGGAATGATCGGGGTGAGCGCTACTGGGTAAAATGGCATCTCAAAACCATGCAGGGGATTAAAACATTGCGGGCAGAAGAAGCGGCACGCATTGCCGGAGAGGACCCCGATTTTCATCGCCGTGATCTCCATGCAGCCATCGCCCGCGGTGAATTCCCGCGTTGGCAAGTACAGATACAGATCATGCCGGAAAAAGATGCGGAGACTTACGGGATTCATCCTTTTGATTTAACCAAGGTATGGCCGCATAAGGATTATCCGCCCCAAGAAGTAGGCATCCTGACTTTGAATCGAAACCCGGAAAACTTTTTTGCCGAGGTGGAGCAGGCGGCTTTCGAACCAGGTAATTTGCCGCCGGGTTTGGGCGTGTCGCCGGATAAGGTCCTGCAGGCACGCCTGTTATCCTATGCCGATACGCATCGGTACCGTATCGGCATTAATTATGCGAGCCTGCCGGTGAACCAGCCGCATTGTCCCGTGCATACTTATCATCGCGATGGCCATATGCGTTTCGACGGTAACTCCGGAGGAAGCGTAAATTATGAACCGAATAGCTTCTCCGGACCCGTACAGGCTCCTGAATATCGCGCACCACCTCTGAAAATATCCGGGGATGCCGATCGTTATGATCATCGCCAAGGCAATGAGGACTACCAGCAGGCAGGCGATTTATTTCGCTTGATGAGCGCCGATCAGAAAGCGCAATTGATCGGAAATATTGTCGGTGCCATGCGTGAGGTGCCCAGGTTTATTCAGATCCGTCAGATTGGCCACTTTATGAAGGCGGATGCTGCCTATGGGAAAGGTGTGGCGGACGGGTTGGGTATCGATCTTGGCGAAGTGTCATCATAGACAGGCACCATGTCGGTGAGACCGATGGGGTCTCTTCCCATCGGGCCGCTGGTGTAATGACCAGCCATGGTTCTTTCGGCTGAATTATTGCGCCAGCGTCCGCGCCAGGCGTCGATACTGGATGGCTTCCGCCAGATGCCGGGTGGCGATTTGATCGCTTCCCTCCAAGTCCGCAATGCTGCGGGCGACACGCAGCACCCGGTGGTAACCGCGTGCGGAGAGGTGCAGGGTCTCGGTGGCGCGGCTGAGCAGGCGGGTGCCCACCGTATCGAGCGCGCAAAACTGGTCGAACAGATCGCCTTGAAGTTGCGCGTTGCGCACCTGCTGGCGCTGCCACTGGCGTTCAACGGCCTCGGCAACGCGTGCGCGCCAGTAGGTGGAGTTCTCGCCCTGTGCCGCCTCCTGCAGGGTGCTCACCGGCAGGGCGGGCACCTCCATCTGGAGGTCGATGCGGTCCAGCAGCGGTCCGGAGAGCCGGCTGCGGTATTGGCTGATTTGCGCCGGGGTGCAGCGGCACGCCCGCTGCGGATCACCGAGGTGGCCGCAGGGGCAGGGATTCATCGCCGCGACCAACTGGAAACGGGCCGGAAAAGTGGTCCGCCGCGCCGCCCGGGCGATATGGATTTCTCCGGACTCCAGCGGCTCCCGCAGCACCTCCAGCACCGCACGGGGGAATTCGGGCATTTCGTCCAGGAAAAGGATGCCGTGGTGCGCCAGGCTGATTTCGCCGGGGCGCGGGTGTGAACCCCCACCCACCAGTGCCGCTGAAGAAGCGCTATGATGGGGTGTGCGGAACGGGCGTCTGCCCCAATGGCGCATATCGAAGCCACCCCCTTGCAAGCTGTGGATGGCGGCTACTTCCAGCGCCTCACTGCGGCGCAGGGGCGGCAGGAGGCCGGGCAGGCGCGCCGCCAGCATACTCTTGCCAGTGCCCGGCGGGCCGGACAGGAGCAGGTGATGGCCGCCCACCGCCGCGACGATCAGTGCTCGCTTGGCGGATTCCTGACCGCGCACGTCGCGCAAGTCGGGGTAGGGCAGGGTGGATTCCATGCCCTCCACCTCGGCGACGACCTCGGGCAGACGATCCGTGCCGCGCAGGTGGGCGACGGCTTCCATCAGGTTCATGCAGGCAAGAACGGAGGTGCTTCGCGCAAAGGCGGCTTCCTGGGCATTGCCTTGCGGCACCAGAATGGTGCGTCCCGCTTGCCCCGCCGCCAGTGTGCTGGACAAGGTACCCGTCACCGGACGCAAACTGCCGTCCAAGGCCAGTTCACCGATCATCTCCAATTTTTCCAATGCCGCCGAAGGGAGTTGTCCGCTGGCGGCGAGAATGCCGATGGCCATGGGTAGGTCAAAGCGGCCACCTTCCTTGGGCAGGTCGGCGGGCGCCAGATTGACGACCATCCGCCGCGCCGGGAAGTCGAAACCACTATTCTGAATGGCCGAGCGCACCCGGTCACGCGCTTCTTTGACCGCCGTTTCGGCGAGACCGACCACGGCGAAGGTGGGCAGCCCGGGACCCAGATCGCACTCCACCGTCACGCCTGCTGCGTATATTCCGGTCAGTGCGCGGCTATGGACTGTCGCCAGTGGCAAGCTCAGCCCTTGCCGGTGTCTTCGTCCACCACGGCTGCGGGCGCCAGCGCGTTGAGGCGTTCTTCCAGCACCGCGACGCGCGCGGTGAGGCGGGAAAGCAGGTCCTGTTGCACATCAAATTCGTCGCGTGTGACCAGATCCAGACGATCCAGCGCATTGGCGAGCATGGCGCGCGCCTGCTTATCCATATCTTCCTTGACTGTCCCCAAACGGGCGAGGGTGTCGCCAAGGGCGGCGGCGATATCGTCGGCAATTCGGTGTTGCATGTCAGTCTCCTTGAAGGCCCATGGCCTGACGGATGAGAAAACGTTTGACGGGCGCGATCATCCCCGTTCCCAGCATCCCCAGGTCGCGCAGTCGGGCAAGCCCGCGACTGCGGTTGGAAAAAAGGTGGCTGAGGGCGCCGCAGGTCAGCACGGTAACGAGATTATCAGGCCGCCGTGCACTTTGATAGCGACGCAACACGTTGGCTTCGCCCCAGTCCTCATGGCGCTGGCGGGCTGTTGCGATGACTTTCATCAACTGTTCAGCGTCGCGAAAGCCCAGATTCACACCGAGCCCCGCCAACGGATGGACACCGTGGGCGGTATCCCCCGCCAACACGCTACGTGCTCCGATGTAACGGCTGCTGTGCAGTCCGGAGAGTGGATAGCTGCCGCGGCGTCCTATACGGTGAAAATGTCCCAGTTGCGGGCCGAAGGCCTGATGTAACTGGTGGAGAAACTGGGCATCATCCAAGGCCATTAGGTGGCGCGCACGCGCATGTTTCGCGCTCCAGACGATAGAGGCCCGGGCTTTACCGTCGGCATCGCCGCTAAAGGGGAGTACCGCCAACGGTCCGGTGGGGAGGAAACGCTGATAGGCGGTGTGGCGATGGGGTTTTTCTATCCAGACTGTCGCGGTAATCGCGTCCTGCCCATAGTTTTCCCGGAACACCGGCGCCTGAATGAGCGTGTTGCGTAAGGACGATTGCCGTCCCTCCGCAATGGCCAGCAGAGTGCCGTGGAACTCCGTCCCCGAGGTGTCGATGAGATGCATGGCTCTACTGTCGGCGCAAGCGCTGGTGATTTCCCGGTCATAGTGTATGCGGAGCCCGGTTTTTTCCAGTGCCATGCGCAAGATCTGTTCCAGACGGCGATTCTCGACTATGTGCCCGAGGTGATCCGCATCCCCTTCCGCGGCATCCAGGCGGATGCTGCCTGGACCTTCCGCATCCCAAACCTGCATTCGCTCCACGGCGCTACCCAGCGTGCTGACATCCAGGCCCAGCCGGTCAAGAAATCGCTGGGAACCCAGGGTAATCAGACTGGCACGTTCAAAGGGGTCTGGTGCGGCACAGGCCGCGGCGCTGCGCTTCTCGAACACGGCAACCCGCAATCCGGCCTGGTGGGCCGCCAGGGCGAGACTGGCGCCGACCAGGCCAGCGCCGGAAACCATGAGATCGTAGTGGGTTGCCTCAGAAGACATGGTGTTCGTCCATGGAGAAATCCGGGATAGCGCTCTGCGCCGGGAGGTGAACGCCAGCGAGTCGTGCGGCGAGTTCGCGTTTCCCGAACGGTATCTGATCGAGCAGAGTCAGCGCGGTGGCGCGCATCAGTCGCAGCGGCAGGCGTGGGCTGCTGAACAGACGGTTCATTGTCTCGGTGAAAACAATGGTCTCCAGCCGATCGCGGCGGCGGATGCGGGCGTAATCGCGCAGCAGCGATGCCTCTCCGGGATCGTTACCGCGCGCCGCCGCCTCCCGCAGCAGGGCGGCAAGGGTCACGGCGTCGCGCAGTCCCAGATTGTAACCCTGTCCCGCCAGCGGGTGGAGGGTCTGCGCGGCGTTGCCCACCAGAGCCAGGCGCTGGTTCGGTTCGGCCCACAGCCGCTGAAAAAACAGCGGGTGGACGCTACGTGGACCCGTCAAGGTCAGCGGCGGCAAATGCGGTGGCCGCTGGTGATTCAATATCTTCAGGAAGGCCGCGTCGGAGTGGTCCAGTATTCGGCTGGCATCGCCCGGGCGTAAGCTCCAGACGATGGAGAATTGGTGATTGCCGATAGGCAGGAAGGCCAGTGGCCCGCTCTCCAGGAAGTGTTCGAAGGCGACACCGGGCAGGGGTTGTCGTGGAGTGACTGTGGCGATGACGGCGTGGCGGTTATGGTCCCAACCCATGCGTTGCAGGGCGGCAAGGCGCGCCAAGCCACCATGGCCCCCATCGGCGACCACTACCAGTGCCGTTTCGACACGCAGATCCGGCCAGTCCAGTTGTACCCGGTCCGGAAACCATTGCAGAGTTTGTAATGGTCCGGAGGATGCCTGCTGGAGCCGGCCGCAGCGTGCCAGGGACAGCGCGAGTGCTTCATTCAAGGTTTCCAGACCGGCGACTTCCCCCAGTCGCCGCTCGGGCGCATTCAGCAGGCTGTGCTCCAGACGTACCTGTCCGCTGATGCCTTGCTGGGTGATCTGCACGATCTGAATGGCGGCGGCACCGGTCAGCGGCATGGTCACGCCTAACCGACGCAGCAACCGGCGGCTGCCCAGCGCCAGCGCGACGGTACGATCGCTCTGCGATGGTCGGGGCTGACCCAGCGGTGAAGTATCCAGCATGACCACGTGTAACGGGCTGTCCGCCAAGGCGAGGACCAGACTACGCGCCACCGGACCATCTCCGAGGATGGCCAGGTCGGCGCTCAGCGTACGCATAATCTCTCCGGCGAAATCTCCATATCCGGCCATTTAAGACCAAGACACCTCATACAGCAAGTCCCGGCGGTATCGTGGCGGCGTTGGATGTCCGTTTACCCCGGGGTTTCCCGGCTGTAAGATCGGGGCATGGAACCCCTCACTCGCGATGCCGCGAACGATGCGGTGGCGCTTCCTTTGCGTGGGCTGGTGGATAGCCATTGCCATTTGGATGACGCGGCCTTTGATGTGGATCGCGACGCCGTCGTGCGCCGCGCGACGGCGGTTGGCGTGCACACGATCATCGTTCCGGCCTACAGTCCTTCATATTGGTTCCGCGTCAGAGAAGTCTGCGCGCGCTATCCGGAATTGAATCCGGCCTTTGGCGTGCATCCGCTGTACCTGGAGGATCGGGAAGCGGGCTGGGAAGATGTGTTGGCCAACTGTCTGACCGATGCCGTGGCTCTGGGGGAGATCGGACTGGATACCTGTGCAGGCGCGCCCGACGCGCTCCGCCAACGCGCCTGTTTCACGACCCAACTCGCCATGGCGCGGCAGTTGCATTTGCCCGTGATTCTCCACGCCCGGGGTTGTGTAGAAGAAGTGATACTCATCCTGCGACGCTTTCCTGATCTGCGTGGGGTGCTCCACAGTTTTTCGGGCAGCCTGGTGCAGGCGCAGCGCCTGATCGATCTGGGATTTCTGCTGGGACTCGGTGGCGCGCTGACGCACCCGCGCGCCCGGCGTCTGCGCGCGACGGCGGAATGGTTGCCCGCAGAATCCCTGCTGATGGAAACCGATGCCCCCTGGCAACCCCCGTATGCGCACCTTGGCATGCGTAATGAGCCGGCCTATCTGACGATGGTCGCCGCCAGTCTCGCGCGGTTGCGGCATATTTCGGTCCAAGAAGTCGCGCGGATCACCGCGCAAAACGCCCGCTCCTTATTTTCTCTGCAGGGAATCCCGCAATGACGCACCCCTTTGCCCGCACCGCGATCCTCCTGGGCGCACCCGCCATCGAAGCCCTGCGTGACCGTCACGTACTGATTGCGGGGGTTGGTGGTGTCGGAGGGTATGTCGCGGAGAATCTCGCCCGCGCCGGGATAGGGCATCTCACCCTCGTCGACCATGATGTGGTCAGTATCTCCAACCTCAATCGTCAACTGGTCGCGCTGCACTCGACCCTGGATCAGCCCAAGGTCGAGGTGATGGCCGCGCGGATTCGTGACATCCACCCTGATTGCGTGCTCAAAACGCACCAGGTGTTCATTAGTGCCGACAGTGCGCCCGCTTTGCTGATGGACAGCGGAGCCGAGATTGTGGCGGATTGCATCGATGCCATCGCCTGCAAGGCCATTCTGATCCAGCATGCGCAACGCCTGAGACTACCGGTCTTTTCGAGTATGGGCGCGGGGAATCGCCTTGATCCCCGCCGGGTGCGGGTCGCCACCCTCAATCAAACGGAAAAATGCCCACTGGCCCGCGAGTTGCGTGCCTTATTACGCAAGAATGGCGCTTCCTTGGACCTCCAGACGGTATTTTCCGACGAGTCGCCGCGCCCGACGGCCCCTCCCGCGGAAGGGGCCGGTTCGGGCGCGCGGGCGAAGACGGTCAATGGCACCATTTCTTTCATGCCTGCACTTTTCGGTGTGATATTGTCCGGCCTTATTCTCCACCATTTGTTAAAGACTGGCGAAAATCTCAATGTTGTCTAAATAAGAGGGAACAGAGATCATCATTGCTATCGTATAAAAATATAATTAAACGATGATAGTCTGCGTACCTTTATTGATGGACTGACTGCAACGAGTAGAGGCGCTGGTCATGACGACAAAATTTATGAGTACAGAGTGGATTCGCCTGGTGGGCAAACAGTGGGACATGTATCCGGAGATCCAGAAAGATCTCAAAAACTTCAATGCGACCTGGGAGTACTACATTGAAGATCGCCCGGACATCCCGCATGTCATGCTTTTCTGCAAGGCGGGCAGGATCATTTACGCGGGTCCTTCGGACGGGCGCCGCCGGGATTTCATCATGTGGACGACGATGGAGCACTGGAAACAGATCCTCTCCGGAGAGATGAGCGGAAAATCGGCGTTGATGACTCGACGGCTTAAATTCAAAGGATCTATGATGACGGCCATGAAATACATGACGCCCTTCAATATCCACCTCAATATTCTTGGTGAGATTCCGGTAGATTTCGATATTTGAGGGCCTGCGCTATGTTACCTTCCGATGCCTCCGGAGAAACCACGCTGAATTTTACGGTGGATCCCAACTATTCCGGAAAAAATCTTCCGGGATGGTTTTTGGTGAATACCTATTTACAGCGTCATCTTGGACAAACGATGCATTTTCAGCCGCATGATGGTTTTGATACCTGTCGTGCCGCAGTGCTCGCCAACCATTATGATCTGGTCTACGCAAATCCTTTCGATTGGGTGCAGTACGTGCAAAAGTTGGGTTTTGTGCCCATCGCCAAACCCCGCGACCATTTTGACGAGGTATACTTATGCACTGCGGCGGCTGGCCCGATACGGGAGGCTGCGGATTTGCCGCCACGCATCCGCATCGCCTCGGCCCACCCCGCCACGCTGATTCATATGGTAGGGTTGTTTCTACTGGACAAGGCGGACATTGACCGGGCCCGTTTGGAGTTTGTTTTTACCGGCAGTTACCAGGGGGTGCTCAAGGCCATCCTGCAAGGACAGGCCGATGTCGGTTTTTTGTTTGACGAAGTCTATGCCGGGGCGAGCGGTTTGGTTCGTGACCGCCTGCGCATCATAGACCGTTCCGAAGATGCCTTCGCGTTCCACGCGTTCTGTATCGGGCCGCGACTGTTGCCGCAGCAGGCGCTGCTTACCCAGGTGCTTTGTCAGATGAATGCGGAAGCGCGTGGACAGGTATTGTTGCGGGATATCGGCTTTTCAGGTTTCGTCCCGGTCACCGAAGAGGAGATCGCCTGCCTGACCACACTTGCAGACGAGTACATCAGTGGCCATGAGGCCATTGATTTGCGTGCGACTTCTTCTTTGGCCATGGAGGATGGTGTTTTCATCGTGGCGCGTGAGGATCCTGACAGCGGGACAAGATAATCCACCTGCGGTTACAATGTCCCCATGAGCTATCGTGACCTGCGGGCCTTCGTGGCCGATCTTGAAAAACGTGATTTATTACGGCGTCTGGACCGGCCTGTCTCGCCCGAGCTGGAAATGACGGAAATTTGCGATCGGACGCTGCGCGCGGCGGGTCCCGCCATTTTGTTCACTCAGCCCGTTGGGCACGACATGCCGGTGTTGGGAAACCTCTTCGGAACGACGCAGCGAGTGGCCTTGGGGATGGGGGGCGAATCCCTCGCCGACCTCCGGCAGATTGGTCAATTGCTGACTTATCTCAAGGAGCCGGACCCGCCACGCGGCCTGCGGGATCTTTGGGAAAAGTTGCCTACCCTGCGCAAAATCCTCTACATGGCCCCGACGACTCTGAGCCGTCCGCCTTGCCAGGACATCATCCGGAGGGGGGCGGAGGTCGATCTCGGCGCCCTGCCGGTGCAAACCTGTTGGCCGGAAGATGCCGCTCCGCTGATGACCTGGGGGCTGACCATCACCAAGGGCCCGCACAAGCGACGGGCCAACATGGGTATTTATCGGCAACAGGTCATCGGCCGTAACCGGGTCATCATGCGCTGGCTGGCGCACCGCGGCGGCGCTCAGGATTTGCGCGAATTCCAGAAGGCCCATCCCGGCGCGCCGTTCCCCGTTGCCGTAGCCTATGGGGCCGATCCGGCGACCATCCTGGCAGCCGTTATCCCCATTCCCGACACCCTTTCTGAGCATCAGTTCGCCGGCCTGTTGCGCGGCGGCCGGACGGAACTCGCCGACGCGGTAAGCGTCCCCCTACAGGTGCCGGCGCGCGCGGAAATTGTGCTGGAAGGGCATATCTACCCGGATGACATGGCGGTGGAAGGCCCCTTTGGAGATCACACCGGTTACTACAACGAGACCCAGCGCTTTCCGGTGTTCACCGTTGAGGTGATCAGTCATCGCGAAAACCCGCTTTATCACAGCACCTACACCGGTCGCCCGCCGGATGAACCTGCCGTACTCGGTGCGGCCCTCAACGAAGTCTTCGTGCCTTTGCTGCAAAAGCAGTTCCCGGAAATAGCGGATTTTTATCTGCCGCCGGAGGGGTGTTCCTACCGCCTGGCCGTGGTCAGCCTTCGCAAGGGGTATCCCGGCCACGCCAAAAGGATCATGTTTGGTATCTGGGGTTTTCTGCGGCAATTCATGTACACCAAATTCATCATTGTGGTGGACGATGATATCGATGTGCGGTGCTGGGAGGAGGTGATCTGGGCGATGACCACGCGTATGGACCCGGTGCGGGATATCACGCTCATAGAAAACACGCCCATTGACTATCTCGATTTTGCCTCGCCGGTGGCCGGACTGGGCGGTAAGGTGGGCATGGACGCCACCAACAAACTACCCGGAGAAACGCTTCGGGAATGGGGTCGTCCGATCCGCATGACCGATGCGGTGCGCCAGCGTGTGGATGCGCTTTTAGCGACGCTGGAACGGCCTCTGTTCTGATCCGTTGTTGCGGGGTTCCTAAAATGCCCATATGGGGTTATTCTCAATCACTGATGTATGGGAAGCCGGGTGCCCTGAGCCCTCAAAACGAAGGGGCTAGGCCCTCAGCCTAACCCCCGGTTTTGTGGAGCGGGTGATGGGAATCGAACCCACGCCATGAGCTTGGGAAGCTCAGGTTCTACCATTGAACTACACCCGCATGGGTCGAATTCTATGCGGACATGCAAAAAAAGGCAAGGTGGCCGCAAACATTGCGATTGCCGGTAATGATAAACAAAGTCAATAATATACTACACTAAGAGGCACGATTATGGATCAGTTACCAACCCGGGAAGAGGATATCGAGCAGGCCTCCCGTTCCCTGAAAGCCATGGCCCACCCGCTGCGCCTCAAGGTGTTGTGCGTGTTGGGTTCAGAAGAAATGAGCGTGCAGGACATCGTTTCCGCCGTCGGCACGACCCAGAGCAATATCTCCCAACATCTTGCCATCTTGCGCGAAAAGGACATTCTCCGCGCCCGCAAAGACGCCAACAAAGTCTACTACCGTGTGGGTGACCCCCGCACCTTGCGGTTGATTTCCATGATGAGTGATGTCTTCTGTAACCTTCGCTAAACGTTGGAACACAGGATCAGGCCATGTAGCATATGGAGAGGCGGGGGCCTCCAGGCAGAGGGCGCTTGCATGGATAGACAATATATAATAATATTATAAAATATATTCTATTGAATGCGGCCCGCATTGGCGGCGGACACGCGCTGCACATGGAAGTGCAGTGCGTGTCTACAATGGTTCGTGGCAGCGCTGGGTGACGTGGACGTATCGTGGTGTCATTCGGTTCGTTTTGTATCGCTGGTCGCGGTGAGGAAAAAGAGTATGTCTCTGCGTTCCCACAAAAAAAAATGTACCGTTTTGGTGATCTTATTGATGGGCACGACCGCCGCGCTGCCTGCGGCGGCTCTGGACTTTCACCAGTGCGTTGACCTTGCCCTGAAGCAAAATCCGCGGATGCTCGCGGCGCGTGCCCGGCAGGCAGAGGCCAAGGGCGCAGTATCCGAGGCACGCGGTCACCTGCTGCCCAGGCTCTCGGCATCCTTCTCCGCCAGCCAATCCAACAATGCCCTGACCGTTTTCGGCATGAGGCTGTCACAGCGGCAAGCGACCTTCAATGACTTTGGTGCGGGGCAATTCAACCCGAACCATCCCGCCGGTTTGGATATAGCGCCGAATGAACTGAATCACCCGGGCAGCTATCATAACTTCGGCACCAAGCTGCAACTGGAAATTCCCATCTGGAACGGCGGAGCCGTCTGGGGACGGCTCCGTCAGATGCGGGCTATGCTGCAAGCAGCGCAGAGTGGCAACCGGATGGCGCGACAGAAGCTCGTTTTCGCGGTGTTGCGGGCCTATGACGGCGTCATTGCCGCCAATGCCGGCATCTCGGTGGCCGAAAAGGCAAAACGGGCCGCCGAATCCTACGTGAAGACCAGCCGCGCGCTGCTGGCGCGCGGAGTATTGGTCAAAAGCGACCTGCTTTCCGCTGAAGTTCACCTCGAAAAGGTCGACCTCGCCGTTGAAAGTGCCCAGGACACCCGGGCCAATGCGCTGGATACCCTCGCCACGCTCATCGGCTGGCCTGAAAGTATGACGCTGACCGTGGCTGAACCGGTCCAGCCCGTGCTGCCCGCGGCACCGCTCATCGTCCTGCAACGCGACGCGATGACCCGGAATGCCGACATCATTGCCCTTCGTCATCGGGTCGAGGCGGCACAGGAGGGTATCCACGTCGCACGCGCAGCCTATCTGCCGCATGTCAATGCCATGGCCGACCAGGAGTGGAATGGCCGCACTTTGGGCAACGCGGCGCCATCCTATACCATCGGCGGAGAAGTCACCTGGAATATCCTGGACTTTGCGCGGAGTGGGGGAATAGACCGGGCCCAGGCCCAGCGTGAGCAGGCCATGGCCGCCCTGCAGGAGGCCCAGGATAAGCTGCGTGTACAGGTGGCGCAGATCTGGCGCAAGGCCTGGGAAGCCGCGCTGCGTGTCAAAATGCGCACGCTGGCTGTTGCCCAGATGAAAGAGGCGCAGCGTCTGGTGCGCCTGCGGTATGCGCATGGCGTGGAAACCGTGACGGGTTTGTTGCACGGGCAGGCGGAACTGGATCGCGCGCGCGCGGAACTCGTTGCGGCCCGCTACGCGGAAGCGATGGATCGCGCCGCGCTGTTGCTGGCCATCGGTAAGCTGAATCCGCGCGCAATCGCTGGTGCGCGCCCTGTCTTCGCCATAGAAGGAGCTCCCTGATGTCTGTGTGGAAGCGGGCCGCACTGCTGTTTACCTGGGTCATGTCCATGGCGAGTCTTGCCGCCTGCAGCGAGTCACCCCCCGCAGCTTCGCCGCCGACCCCGAGTGAAGTCCAGGCGCCGGTGATCCAGACGGAAAGCCGAAGCCTGGCTACTTTCGCCCAGGTCCCCGGTACCGTCACCGCGCGCCGGCAAGTACAACTCAGTTCGCGCCTCAGTGGGTACATCCACAATCTGAGCGCACGCGACGGGCAGGCCGTCGAGGCTGGGCAATTGCTCTTTGAAGTCGATCCGGCGGATGTGCTGGGACAGTTGCGGCAGGCGCAAGCGGGACTGAGTGAGGCGGAGTCCGCACTCACGGAGGCCCGTTCCAACTATGAACGGTTTGGGGCGCTCTACGCCCAACGGGCCATTCCGGAAAAACAGTGGGATCAAGTCAAGTCCGGTTATGCCATGGCGCGGGCCCGGGCCGCCGCCGCTCGAGCCGCCATCGCTATCGCGCGATCGCAATTGCGCTATGCGCGGGTGACCGCGCCATTCTCCGGTATCGTCACCCGCAAATTCATGCAAAATGGTGATCTCGCCTCCCCTGGCCGGCCTATCCTGGCGTTGGCTGATCTGTCGGGGCTGGAAGTTCAGTGCAGTGTCAGCAGCGACCTGTATCGACGCCTGCGCATCGGCCAGCGTGTCGCGGTTCTGTCCGAGGGGCGCAGGGTTTCCGCAACGGTTCTCGATTTGGTCGGTGCGGCAGACGCGAAGACCCACGGTCATCTGGTCAAGCTCGATTTAGCCGCGGGTGGCGCGCTGCAGGCTGGGGACTATGTGCGCGTGGAGGTGCCGGTTGCCCGGCGCTCGGTCATCGTGATACCCGCTGCGGCGTTGCTGGACCGAGCCGGCATTCCCGGTGTTTTCGTGGTCGACGCGCAAGGGATCGCGCATTATCGCATGGTGCGGGCGGGTCAAAGCGTGCCGGGAGGCGTGGAGATTCTTGCTGGTCTGGGCGCTGGAGAAACCGTGGTCGTGGGGAACCTCAGCGCAGTGAACAATGGGGATCGCATTGCGTCTTCGAGACTGGTCCATGGCTGAACCGGCGCAGCGGCATAATCTGGCGGGACGGCTCGCGCAGTCGTTCTATCAGTCGAAGATCACCGCATTGATGATGATGGCCATTGCCTTGTTCGGAACCTTGGCCGTACTGGTGACGCCGCGTCTTTATAACCCTGAGATCGTCGTGCCCGCAGCGGAAATATTTGTCATGCGGCCGGGTTCCGACAGTACGGAGATTCATCGTCTGGTCGTTCGTCCATTGGAATCTCTGATGGCTTCCTTGCCGGGAGTGCATCACACCTTCGGTTATGCCGTCAATGACATGGGAGTCGTCACGGTGGAGTTCCGGGTGGGGGCGAATGAAGAAAAGAGCCTTCTGGAGGTCTATAACCAGCTCAGCCGGAATATGGACAAGATGCCGCCGGGTACGGAACAGCCCCTGGTGAAGTCGATAGGGATTAATGACGTTCCCATCATGTCGGTAACCCTGAGTTCCAGTCGTCTGACGCCTTTGGCGTTGCGTCAGGTGGGCGTGCGGTTTCTGGATCAACTGCAGAATGTTCCCGATGTGGCTAATGCCGAGGTCATCGGGGGCCGTGCCATGGCGGTCAATATCTGGCTGAATCCCTCCAAGCTGGCCAGCGTGGGCCTTAGTCTGCAGGATATCCGGCGAGCGCTGAAAGGCGGTAATGTCATCCTGCCGGGTGGCAACCTGGTACGCAACAATCGGGAGATTCCCCTGCGTATCCGTGGGGCGGTGGGTTCCGCGCGCGGTGTGGGCGACCTCATCATCGGCAGCCATAACGGACAGCCGATATTTTTGAAGGAGGTGGCCCGAGTCGAGGAGGGCGCGGCGGAGGAGGGCACGGCGACCAGCGATACGGCGGGCCGTGCGAACCGTTTCGGCGTACCTGCCGGTACGACCAGGCCCGCAGTGACCATCACGCTGGCCAAACGTCCGGGGACCAACGCGGTGACCGTGGCCAACGCGGTGCGGGCCAAGCTGGGCCGTCTGGAACGAGAGGCCTTGCCGCAGGGGGTGCATGTCTCCGTTACCCGTGATTACGGCGCGCGCGCTGATGATGCGGTGCGCACGCTGTTTGAGCACCTCAGTATCGCCATCGGGGTCGTGGCCGTCATCCTGATGATTTTTCTGGGATGGCGGGAGGCGGGCATCGTTATTCTGACCGTGCCCCTGACCCTGGGCGCGGTACTGGGCGCCGGCTGGTTGCTGGGGCAGACCATCAACCGGATCAGCCTTTTTGCGCTGATTCTGTCGTTGGGACTACTGGTGGATGGCGGAATCGTGGTCATCGAAAATATCCACCGCCACTTGCATGGTTGCAGTAAGGAGGGTTTTGCCCGCTGCATTGTCAACGCCACCAATGAGATCGGTAATCCGACGAATATTGCCACATTGGCGGTCATCCTCGCCTTCGTGCCCATGGCCTTTGTGACGGGTATGATGGGGCCTTTCATGCTGCCCATCCCCATTTTCGTCCCCATCGCCATGATCGTCTCGGTGTTGCTCGCGTACACGGTGGTACCGTGGGGCGCGTATCGTTTTCTGCGGGGCAAGGCCGCCAGGTCGGTCGATGGTGTGGAAGACGGATCCGTGGCGCAGCCGGACGTTTTGCAGCGGGGATATGTTCGGATGTTCAAGCCGCTGCTCGGATCCCCGGGGCGGCGCAATCTTTTTTTCGCGGTGGTGGTTGTGCTGCTTTTGTTGGCGATGCTGATGCCGATGTGGCAGTTCATCCGCCCGCAGGGTATGAATGGCCCTTTGAGCGCCATCGGCGTCAACCTGAAGATGCTGCCCGAGGGAAACGTCAGTGATTTCATGATCCAGGTGGATACGCCGGCGGGAACCGCGCTGGATCAGACCGGACGCGTCACGGAGGCGGTGGGCAACGTGCTGAGCCAGAATCGTTATATCGAAAATTTTCAGACCTATCTGGGGCGTTCCGCGCCGGTGGATTTCGCGGGATTGGTGCGCGGTGACCTGATGCGCAAAGGCAGTAATTATGCCCAGATTCAGGTCAATCTGGTGCCACGTGACGCGCGACCCATGTCCCACACGGTCCTCGTGGAGGTGTACCAGGCGTTACGGTCGGTCCGGGAGCGTTTTCCCGGTAGTATCGTCAAGATCTTTGCGGTGCCGCCGGGCCCGCCGGTACGCGCCCAGGTGGTGGCAGAGCTCTACGGCCCCAACTACGACACGCTGCGTCGCGTGGCAGGCGGAGTCGAGCAGGACTTCCGCAAGATCCACGACATGATCAATGTGGATGATTCGGTGACAGCGACAGTGCCCGAGTATCTGCTCCATGTAGATCGGCGGAAGGCCATGTTGGCTGGTGTCGCGCCCGCACGAGTCGCGACACTGGTGCATGACTATGTCTCTGGAACCAAGCTCGGGGCGCTGCACGTCAAAGATGCCCAGGAGCCCGTGGACATCATTCTGCGTATTCCCCGCTCCGATCGCGCCTGGCGCCAGCAGATTCTCGATTTGCATGTGCAGAGCCAGAGCGGTCAGGAGGTGGCTTTGGCGAGTATTGTACGGATTCAGCGCAGCACCCTGGCCAAACCGATATATAGCCGTGATCAGCATCCGGTGGTCTATGTGACTGGGGATCTCATGGGTTCCAGTCCGGTCTATGCCGTGCTTAGCCTCAACCGCTGGCTGGATGGCAAGCGCATCGACGGTGTGCATCTTACTACGGGTAATCTTGGTCTCTCTCCGGCACAGCCCAACGATATCACCCATTACCAGATCCTCTGGGGGGGTGACATGCGTCTGACCCTGGATGTGTTTCGCGATCTCGGAGCCGCCTTTATCGTCGCACTGGTGTTTATCTACTTGATGCTGGTGGCGTACTACCAGTCCTTCGTCATGCCGGTCATCGTCATGGGAGCGATTCCCCTGACGCTGATCGGGGTCTTTCCGGGGCATTGGCTGTTGAATACGCCCTTCAACGCGACTTCGATGATCGGGGTCATCGCCCTGGCCGGGGTGGTGGTGCGAAATTCGTTGTTGCTAATCGATTTTATTATAGATTATCGACGCCATGGGTATACCCTGGAAGAGGCGGTACTGCAAGCGGGCGCGGTGCGTTTCCGGCCCATCCTCCTCACCGCGTTGGCCATCATGTTTGGCTCTGCCATCATGGTGCCGGACCCGGTTTTCGGCGGGCTGGCCGTCTCCTTGATTTTTGGCACCTTCGCCTCCACTATGCTGACATTGATCGTGATTCCATTGCTCTATTTCCTCTGGGAAAGGCGCCTGGAAGGACAGACACAAGGGGTTTGATAACCGATGAATACTGAACGTTGGGTACGGGTGGTGGCTGGCCTTTTTGTACTGGCCAGCGTGGTGTTGGGCGCTCCTGCCAGCCCGGTCTTTGTGAGTGAATGGTTTTTGGCTTTTACCCTTTTTGTGGGGTTTAACCTGTTGCAAAGCGGTTTCACCTGTTTCTGTCCGCTGGACCGTATTCTGCTGAAGTTCGGAGTGCCAGGTTCCGGGGCCTGTGGACGTTGAGTCATGGAAGATAGAATCCTGTTCTTCGTGGAGTCCGAATGGCCTTTGCTGCTGGTTGCAGGGGTGTTGATGGTCATGATTTTCAAGGGACCGCTGACCCGGCGGGCCGTGGGCGTCCAGGAGGTCGATCCCGTGGCGGCGGTGCAGTTGATCAACCATGAAGACGCCGTGATTATCGATGTGCGCGAGCAGAATGAGTGGTCGCAAGGGCATCTGCCCGGTGCCCGGCACATACCGTTGGGGGACTTGTCCAAGTCTATGCAGTCGTTGGAGAAGCACCGCGGCCATCATGTCATTTGCCAGTGCGCGAGCGGTATGCGTTCGATGCGCGCTGCGGCCAGCCTGAAGAAAGCGGGTTTTGACAGGATTTATAGCCTGAAAGGCGGTATCAGCGCCTGGCGCAGCGCCGGCTTGCCGGTAGAGAAATGATCATGAAGGGGATGGCCGTGGTGCGGGTGTACGCAACGGGCGCCTGCCCTTATTGCCACCGGGCTGAGATGCTGCTGCGCAGCAAGGGGATTACGCCAGAAATCATCCGGGTGGATGGTGATCCCATGCAGCGGCAGGCTATGCAAAAGCTCGCTTCGGGACGGCACACCGTCCCGCAGATATTCATCAACGGCCGGCATGTCGGCGGCTATGATGATATCGCTGCGCTCGATCGCCGGGGCGCTCTGGATCCGCTGCTTCAGGATGGAGGGCAGAAGGGATGATCGATAGCTGCCGACGGCGTGGTCTGGAGGAGAAATGACATCCAAACTCTTGTTGTGCCCCGCCTGTGGCGCGGTTAATCGGGTGCCTGAAGCGCGTCTCGGGGAAAATCCCAAGTGTGGCAAGTGCCATGCGCGGATTTTTCCCGATCACCCCGTCCATCTTGGTCACGATAATTTCCTCGCATATATCCAAAAAAACGAGTTGCCGGTACTGGTGGATTTTTGGGCGCCCTGGTGCGGTCCATGCCGGATGATGGCGCCGATATTCGAGCAGTGCGCCCGGGACATGCGGGGCCGCGTACTCTTCGCCAAGGTCAATACCGAGGAAGAGCAGCAAATCGGCAGCCGTTACCAGATCCGTTCCATCCCCACCATGGTGCTTTTCGGGGCGGGCAATGAGCTGGCGCGAGTGAGCGGCGCGATGGGATCGTCGGCAGAGCTGCAACGCTGGTTGAAGGGGCGGGGTATTTGAATCGGGGTATGGCGGGCCCTGCCCGCCAACGACGCGCGTATCTCCTTGACTTCCTGTGAATATACTCTAAATTACTCTCATAACACTATATTCCTAATAAATATTGGGAGGGTGCGTTGGTCCTGAAACACGATGGGAGGCCCACGCGGCGGCAGTTCCTGCGGCAAGCCGTGCTCGGGGGTGCATTGCTCTGTACTTGGGATCTGGCCGCCGCCGCGCGGCTGCGTGCTGTGCGTGTGGGTACGTATCACCGGGGAGTGCGTCTGGTTTTCGATCTGGATCAGCGCTTGGCTGCCGTGCCGCGGATTCGTAGCTCCGGTGACGTCCTCCATGTGGAACTGCCGAGAGTACAACATTGGGTGAGTCGCCCCCAGGTGCCTGCGCTGGGTCCCCTGCGTGGCGGTTCCAGGATGACTTTGGGTAGCGATGGCCTGATCTTTACCCTGCCGCTCAGGGAAGCGGTGCGCTGGCGCAGCTTTTCTTTGGGACCGGGCAACGGGGCATCGCAGCGGGTGGTGCTGGATCTCATGCCGATGGCGGAATCCCCCCGCGTCCATCCATTGGACCATACCGGGCGGCCCATCGTGGTCTGCCTGGACCCTGGCCACGGCGGCCACGATCCTGGTGCCATTGGTGTCAGGGGAACCCGCGAAAAAGACGTGGTGTTGGATGTCGGACTGTCGTTGGCGCAACTGATTCGCCAGACGCCGGGGATGCGCCTGCTCATGACCCGGACCTCCGATCGCTATGTGCCGTTGATGGACCGCATGCACCTGGGGTTGCGGCAGCGCGCGGATCTTTTTGTCTCCATCCATGCGGATGCTTTTCCGGAGCGCAGCGTGCGCGGTTCGACGGTATGGGCATTATCGGAACGGGGGGCGAGCAATGCGGCGGCGCGTTGGCTGGCGAAGACACAGAACGCCGCCGATCCGTTTCTCGGGCATGTTCAGGCCGGAGTGCATGATCCGATACTGAATGAAGTGCTCATCAATATGACACAGACCGCCGCCATGAACTCGGCGGCCGCAGCCGCCGAAGTGATGATCCGCGGGCTGGCCGGAGTGGAGGATTTGCATAATGCCGCTGTGCAACACGCCAACTTCGTAGTGTTGCGGGCACCGGACGTGCCCTCCATGCTGGTGGAGACCGCTTTCATTTCCAACCCGGAAGAGGAACAGCGCCTGCGCGACCCGGATTTCCGTCAGCTGCTCGCACGCACCATGCACGATGCCGTGGTCGCCCACTTCGTCAAGGCGCCGCCCGCGGATAGCGCCTGGTCGGTAACGCAGCACGTTCTGCGCAAGGAAGAGAATCTGGCGGATGTCGCGCACCGCTATGGATTGAGCGTAGAAGCGCTGCGACTAGCCAATAATCTCCCGAGAGAGGGGGGGCAGCCCGGAAGGCTTCTGCGCGTACCGGTCATGGGGGCTTGAGGTGAGTGCCGGAACCTGAGCGCCGGCGCCGTCATGGCCCACGCCCGGCCCGCGTGTTACAATCACCCCGCCCGGAAGGGGCAGGGCGATGGGGGGATGCGATGAGGCAAAACACCACCGAGGCGGCTCGCCGGGATCAGACCCGGATAGAGGAATGGATCAATAGCCTATTGCACGGCGCGGGCGCGGCCTTGGCGCTGTCGGTGTATGTGTTCTGGCTGGTGGGCGCCGGCATTCACAGCACCCGCCTTGCGGTGCTGAGTGTGAGCATCTTCGTGTGTACCATCCTGATCCTCTATCTGGCTTCGACGATCTATCACATCCTGCCTCCGGGGCGAACCAAGCGTATTTTTCAACTGGTGGATCGTTCCGCCATCTATCTGCTGATAGCCGGCACTTACACGCCGGTGACGCTCATGGTCCTGCATGATCCGTGGGGTTGGGTGTTGTTGGCGCTGGAGTGGGGTCTGGCGGCAGTGGGTATCGTGCTGCTGGCGTTCGGCGGAGCGCGCATTCAGTCGATCTCTCTCTGGCTCTATCTTCTGATGGGCTGGTTGGCTATTTTTGCGGCGGTCCCCCTCTATGATGCCGCGCCGGGCTGGTTTTTATGGTGGTTGACGGCGGGCGGGGTGGCTTATACGGTGGGTGTGCTCTTCTTCCTCCTGGATCGTTGGAAATATTTTCATTCCATCTGGCATGTTTTTGTCGTTGCGGGGACGGCCCTGCAATTCTGGGCGATTCTTCAGTACGCTGGCTGATACGCGGCGGGTCCCGCGGCTGGATTTGCGTTTTGGTCGTTGACCGGATGGATGCGGTGGCATTCCGCGGAATCGGTGGCGTCCGGCTTGGCTTTTGGGCCGGAAAGCGCTTATAATCGGCGCGCCCGCTCCCATCGTCTAGTGGTCCAGGACACCGGCCTCTCACGTCGGTAACAGGGGTTCGAAACCCCTTGGGAGCGCCATTTTCGTTGCTGTTTCAGTTTCCCGACAATCCGCTTCGAAAAAGCCACCCGTTGACGGGTCAGGTCAGGCCCATGTGATGGCGCGTGGCCCGGTCCGGCCATTCTTGCCTTGCCAAGCCCGCCGTCGGGCAAGTAACATCCCCAGCAGAAAAGGCATGGGTAAGAGCGGGAGCTGAATCATGTTTCATGGCAGTATGGTGGCATTGGTGACCCCTATGCATGCGGACGGGGTGGTGGATGATGCCGCGCTCCGCGATATGGTGGAATGGCATATTGCCGAAGGGACGCATGCGCTGGTTGCCGTCGGTACCACGGGGGAGTCCGCCACTCTGGAGATGAAGGAGCACGTGGCGGTCATCCGCGTCGTGGTGGAGCAGGCGAGAGGGCGAATTCCGGTGATCGCCGGGACCGGAGCCAATGCGACACACGAGGCCATTGCGCTGACCCGTGCGGCTATGGAGGTCAAGGCCGATGCGGCCCTGCTGGTCACGCCCTATTACAACAAACCCACGCAGGAGGGCTTGTTTCAACACTATTCGACCGTTGCCGACCAATGCCATTTCCCCATCATCCTCTATAACGTCCCCGGGCGGACAGCCGGGGACATTTTGCCGGAGACCGTGGCGCGTCTGGCCCCACGGGCCGGTATCGTGGGGATCAAGGAAGCGAGCGGCAAAATCGAGCGGGTCGCCGAGATCCTGGCGCTGTGCGGGGACCAGATGCAAGTGTACAGTGGCGATGATGGTGGTGCCCTGGCGGCAATGGCGCTGGGTGCCCACGGGGTGATTTCGGTTACGGCCAATGCCGCGCCCCGGCTGGTTGCGCAGATGTGCAATCTGGCGCTGGCCGGAGACTTCGCTGCGGCGCGCGCGATCAACACCCAACTGGTTGGATTGCATCGGGATCTCTTTCTGGAATCCAATCCCATCCCCGTCAAATGGGCCCTGCATGAGATGGGCCGCATGGGGCCGAATCTGCGTCTCCCACTTACGCCTTTATCGCCGGTTTATCATGAGCGCCTGCGTGCGAGTTTGCGTCAGGCGCGGTGTATTTAAATCATCTTGCGATTCGTCGCGCTCAGTGGAGTCTTGCATGCGCCGTTACGTAACTCTTGCCGTTGTGGCCAGTCTGGGTTTGGGAGGCTGTTCCTACATTCCCTTTTTTCATTCCAACAACGGTCCGAAATATGACGATGCCAAGGCGATGAAGCCCTTGGCCGTGCCGCCCAACCTGTTGGCGGAAGTGCCGCAACCGGGAGTGACCATACCAGGGGGGGCGGTGACCCCCAGCGAAATCCCCACGGCGAAGACCGCCAGCGGTTATGGGCTGTTCCAGCCACACGAGGCATCGGGCCAGCAACCGCTGGAAGAAAAGACGCTGCCTGGTGTCAGCGCGCAGATTCTGGGCACTGGTGCAGATCTGCGTATGCGCACGACAGCGAAACCCGTGCAGATCTGGGCCGCGCTGAAAGCGGTTTTGGCCGCGGATAAAATACCGGTAGCGCGCTTCTCCCCCGAACAGGGTGACCTGGTGACCCACTGGCGGGACTTCCGCAGCGGTTTGGCTTTCGTGCTGGGCAACACGGTGGCGCCTACCCACCGAGAGAAGTATACCTTCCATCTGAGTTCTGGCGATCACGGGGTGGAATGGCTTTCCATCCAGCAGGAACGTATTTGGAATGACCCGAACGGCAGCAGCGTCACGGACTGGAAGCGTGTGCCCGCCGATGCGGATCATAGCCGGCAGATCATGGAGGCGGTGCGAAAGCGTCTGAGCCAGGAATCCGTCCTGGCGGAGATGCCGAAAATCAAGGTCACCCGTTACCGCGATGATCGCGGTCCTTACCTGGTGCTGGATGCCGCGCCCGCCAAGGCGCAGCCAGCGGTGCAGGCGGCCTTGCAGGGACTGGGTTACCCCGTGGATGATGAAGGGATTGGGGTATGGCGTGTCCAGGTTCAGGAAGGGCGTGCGCAGGCAGCCCAGAAACGGGGCTTCCTGGGTGGTATTCTTCATCGCACTTGGGACAGTATCCAGGCGATCTGGAGCAACCCGCAGAAGCGGAAACCCCTCTCCGTGCAGGTGAAACTGCTGCGGATGAAGAATGACGCGGGGAGTGTGCTGGAGACGGTGCCCGGCGTGGGTAAGGAGGCTTCGAAGTGGTCCGTGGAGATTCTCGACAGGCTCCAGTCGGCGTTGTCTCCAAAGCCGGGGGACAACACATGATCGAGCGCTATACGCGCCCGGAGATGGGGGTTTTGTGGACGCAGGATGCCAAATATCAAGCGTGGCTGGAGGTGGAAGTCGCCGTTTGCCGGGCGCTGGCGGCGCGAGGGCGGATTCCCGTCGAGGCCCTGACCGAGATCGAAGCGAAGGCCGCCTTCGATGGCGCCCGCATCGAGGAGATTGAGCGGGAAGTCAAACACGATGTCATTGCCTTCCTGACGTCGGTGTCCGAGCATGTGGGGCCGTCCAGCCGCTTCATCCATGTGGGCCTGACCTCTTCGGATGTGGTGGATACGGGTTTTGCGCTGCAACTGAAGCGTTCCGGCACGCTCTTGCTGACGGGTATGGATCGCCTCTATCAGGCGCTGGCGCGGTTGGCGTGGAAGCACAAGGATACGCCGATGATCGGTCGCTCCCATGGCATCCACGCCGAGCCCATCACCTTCGGCCTGAAGGTGGCGGTCTGGTGCGCCGAGGCACAGCGCAATCGGCAGCGCCTGGTGCAGGCCATCGCCGCCGTGTCGGTGGGCATGTTATCGGGTGCTGTGGGTACTTTCGCCAACATCGATCCCGATGTTGAAGAGGCCGTCTGCGCGGAATTGGGATTGACCCCGGAATTGGCCGGGACCCAGGTGATTTCGCGGGATCGCCACGCTGAATTTTTTGGCACGCTGGCGGTGATTGCGGGTTCCATCGAAAAGATTGCGGTGGAGATTCGCCACTTGCAACGGACCGAGGTGTTGGAGGCCGAGGAACCCTTCACGGCGGGGCAGAAGGGCAGTTCCGCCATGCCGCATAAGCGTAATCCCATCCTCTCCGAGAATCTGACAGGGCTGGCTCGCCTGCTGCGTGGTTATGCGGCCATGGCCCTGGAAGATATCGCCCTTTGGCATGAGCGCGATATCTCGCATTCCAGTGTGGAGCGGGTGATCGGTCCGGACGCTTGTATCGTCATGGATTTCATGCTCCATCGGGCGAGTGGCCTGCTGGAGCGGCTGGTGGTTTATCCCCAGCGGATGCTGCGGAACCTTCACCAGATGCACGGCCTGATTTTCTCGCAGCGGGTGCTGCTGGCGCTCACCGAAAAAGGCATGCTGCGTGAAGACGCTTACCGGGTGGTGCAGCGTAACGCCATGCAGGTCTGGGAGGTGGGGGCGGATTTTCAGTCGCTGCTGGCCGCAGACCCGCAGATTCAGCCCTATTTGAATGCGCAGGAACTGGCGGTACTGTTCGACTTGGCCTACCACGTCCGCAATATTGACGCCATATTCGCCCGGGTTTTCCCGGAAGGACAGCCCCGATGAGCGAGCGCAGCGCCCTTTACGAAGGCAAGGCCAAGATCGTCTATGGCAGCGAATCCCCCGACGAGCTGATCCTCCATTTCAAGGATGACACCTCGGCTTTTGATGGCGAAAAGGTGGAGCAGCTTGCGCATAAAGGCGAGATCAACAACGCCTTCAACGCCTTCATCATGGAGTATTTACAGCGTGAGGGGGTGCCGACGCATTTCATTCGCCGTCTCAATGCGCGAGAGAGTCTGGTCCGGCACCTGGAGATGATCCCGGTGGAGTGCGTGGTGCGTAACCGTGCGGCGGGTTCTTTGTCGAGGCGCCTCGGTGTGGAGGAGGGCAAGATTTTGCAGCCGCCGACGCTGGAGTTTTTTTTGAAGAATGACGCGTTGCACGACCCCATGATCAACACTTCCCACATTCGTACCTTCGGTTGGGCAACGGCGGAAGAGGTGGAGGCCATGCGGTGCTGGACCCTGCGCGTCAATACGCTGTTGTCGGCCTTGTTTGCCAAGGCGGGATTGATTCTGGTGGATTTCAAGCTGGAGTTCGGGCGCTTTGACGGCGAACTGTATCTCGGCGACGAATTCAGCCCGGATGGCTGCCGTCTTTGGGATGCCCAGAGTCTGGAAAAGATGGACAAGGATCGTTTCCGCCGCGACCTGGGCGGGGTGGTTGACGCATACAGGGAGGTCGCGCGCCGCTTGGGTGTGCCGCTCGCGTTGGAATCATGAAGCCGTGCTCTTTCCCGGCGGGACGGCTTTAGGGGTTGTCTCGCCGCGTTTCTTGAATGAGGGATCACTCCATGCTGCTGCTTCGCGGCTCTGCGGCGTTGTCCGCTTTTCGTTTGCAACACCTTGTGGATGCCCTGGTTGCGGGGGGCTTTCCCGTCCAGGGCGTGATCGCTCAGTATGTCCATCTGATCGACCTCGGAGCGCCCTTGACCGCGGCAGAGATGGAGGTGCTGGCGGCTCTACTGCGTTACGGGGAGCCTTTGGAGGGTGCGGGCGAAGGGGCGCAGGAACTCTGTGTGGTGCCTCGCCTCGGGACGATTTCACCTTGGTCGAGCAAGGCGACGAACATCGCCGAGCACTGTGCGCTGACCGCGGTGCGGCGTGTGGAGCGGGGTATCTCCTATCGCCTGATGCAGTCCGGCGATGCGGTATTCAGTGCGGCAGAACTGCGGGCGATGGGCCGATTCTTACATGATCCCATGACTGAATCCGTTTTGCTCGACTGGGCGGTGGCGGCGGCGCTTTTTGCACGTCCGGCGCCCGCGCCGTTGCAGCGCATCTCCTTGCAGAAGGATGGTCTCGCCGCCTTGCGCGACGCCAATGCACGCATGGGACTGGCGCTGGCTCCCGCTGAACTGGAGTATCTCCATGGGTATTTCGCGGAACTGGGCCGCGATCCTAGCGATGCCGAGCTGATGATGTTCGCGCAGGCGAATTCCGAACACTGCCGGCATAAGATATTCAATGCCCACTTCCGGTTGGAGGGCCACGATCAGCCGCTCAGCCTGTTCGCCATGATCCGCGAAACCCATCGCCTGCATCCGCAGGGGACGTTATCCGCCTATCAGGACAATGCGGCGGTGATGGCGGGGAGAGGCTTGAGTCAACCGTTCGCGGCAGCAGCGACGGGAGAATACGCCGTATCAGAGGAGCGTACCGCGATTCTGATGAAGGTGGAGACACATAACCATCCAACGGCCATTTCTCCTTTCCCGGGAGCGGCGACGGGGAGCGGCGGAGAGATCCGTGATGAGGGTGCTACGGGACGGGGTGGCAAACCCAAGGCCGGGTTGACCGGTTTTTCTGTGTCGCATCTGCGGATTCCCGGCTATATCCAGTCATGGGAGTCGAGTCCTTACGGAAAGCCGGCGCGTATCCGCTCGGCGCTGGACATCATGCGCGAAGGCCCGCTGGGTGCCGCGGCCTTCAACAACGAATTCGGCCGCCCGGCCATTGCCGGCTATTTCCGGGTCTTCGAATGTGATCAGGACGGGCTGCACCGCGGCTACCACAAACCCATCATGCTGGCCGGCGGTCTGGGTCAGATTCGCCCCTTGCTGGTGGAGAAGAAGCCCCTGCCGGAAGGCGCCAAGGTGCTGGTCATCGGCGGTCCGGCCATGCTCATCGGTCTGGGTGGTGGCGCCGCTTCCAGTGTGGCCAGCGGGGCAGGGGATGAGCAACTGGATTTCGCCTCGGTGCAGCGCGGCAACCCGGAGATGCAGCGCCGGGCCCAGGAAGTGATCGAGCGTTGTATCGCTCTGGGAGAGGATTCCCCCATTTTGTCCATCCATGATGTCGGGGCGGGCGGGCTCTCCAACGCCATTCCCGAGTTGCTGCACGATGGCGGTCGGGGCGGGCGTTTGCAGTTGCGCGCGGTACCCAATGAAGAACCAGCCATGTCCCCCATGCAAATCTGGAGTAATGAGGCGCAGGAGCGTTATGTGCTGGCTCTGGCAGCGGCAGATCTGCCGCGTTTCACGGAGATCTGCGCCCGCGAGCGCTGCCCCTGGGCGGTCCTGGGAGAGGCCACGGCGGAGGATGCCCTGATTCTGGAAGACTCCCTGCTCCATGACCGGCCGGTGGATATGGCCCTCAGCGCTCTGCTGGGCTGCCCGCCGCGCATGGAGCGGGACAGTCGGCATGCGCAGCCCGACTTGCGGCCTCTGAACCTGTCCGGTGTCTACCTGCGCGCGGCCGCCTATGCCGTCCTGCGTCATCCCTCGGTGGCCAGCAAGGAGTTTCTCATCACCATCGGTGACCGCAGTGTCGGCGGCCTGGTTCACCGCGACCAGATGGTGGGGCCGTGGCAGGTGCCGGTGGCCGACTGCGGCGTTACCGCCGCGGATTTCTGGAATCATCACGGCGAGGCCATGGCCATCGGCGAGCGTGCCCCGGTGGCGGTGTTGAATCCCGCGGCCAGCGCCCGATTGGCCATTGCCGAGGCCCTCACCAATCTTTTTGCCGCCGATGTGGCCGCGCTGGGGGATATCAAGCTCTCGGCCAACTGGATGGCGGCGGCGGATCATCCGGGAGAGGATGCGGCGCTCTATGATGCGGTACGCGCGGCAGCCTTGGAACTCTGTCCGGCGCTGGATCTTGCCATCCCGGTGGGCAAAGATTCCCTGTCCATGCGCACTACCTGGCGGGAAGGGGATGTGGAAAAGGCCGTCGTGTCGCCCCTGTCGGTGATCATCTCGGCCTTCGCGCCCGTGGCGGATTTGCGGAAGAGCTGGACCCCTCAGTGGTCTGCTCAACCCGATACGGATCTCTGGCTGGTGGACTTGGGGTGTGGCCGTCTGGGTGCTTCCATTCTGGCTCAGACTTTGGGGCAAATGGGCGACAGTGCGCCCGATCTGGATACTCCGGGGTTGTTGCGCGGCCTGTTTTCCGCATTGCAGGCTTTGCGCATGCAGGAACTGGTGTTGGCCTACCATGATCGCGCCGACGGTGGCCTCTGGGCGACCCTCTGCGAAATGTCTTTCGCCAGCCGTTGCGGGGCGGACATCGGGTTGCCGTCGGACGAAGACGTCTGGTCCTCTCTCTTCGCCGAGGAGCCGGGAGTGGTCATTCAGACCCCGGCGGCTCGGCGTGAGCGGATCGCGCGGATTTTTGTCGATGCCGGCCTTGACGGAAGGGCTCAGGTCATTGGCCAGGTAAAGACTGAGCACTGGCGTTTGCAAGTGCAGCAGGGTGGCCAACCCGTTCTGAACGAAGCCGTCGCTGACCTGCTGCGCACCTGGGCGGAAACCAGTAACCGGATGCAGGCCCTGCGCGATGATCCGCTGTGCGCCCAAGAGGCTTTTGCCATGGTGGCCAGCGAGGATGCGCCACTGTTCTCCCATCTGTCGTTTACCCCGCAGATGCCGATGGTTCAGACCGGGGCCAGACCCCGTGTGGCGGTCCTCCGGGAGCAGGGTGTCAACGGTCAGATCGAGATGGCGGCGGCTTTTCATCGTGCCGGTTTTACCGCCGTGGACGTGCATATGAGCGACCTTGCGACTGGTCGTCATCGCTTAGCGGATTTCCAGGCCATGGCCGCTTGCGGCGGTTTCTCCTACGGAGACGTGCTGGGCGCCGGTGCGGGCTGGGCCAAATCGATCCTCTTCCATGAACGTCTGCGGGACGATTTCGTAGGTTTTTTTGCCGACACCTCACGCCTGGTCCTGGGCGTTTGCAATGGCTGTCAGATGCTCGCGGAACTGCGGGACATTATCCCCGGCGCGGCGCATTGGCCGCGCTTCGCGCGCAATCGCTCGGAGCAGTTCGAAGCGCGGTTGGCCATGGTCGAGGTCGTGGATTCGCCGTCGCTGTGGTTCGCGGGTATGGCGGGCACTTACGCGCCCATCGTTATTGCCCACGGCGAAGGGCGGGCGCGCTTCGCCGGGGATCAGCCGGTCGTGGCACCCGTTACCATGCGCTTTGTGGATGCCCAGGGACAGCCTGCAGTGCGGTATCCAGCCAATCCCAACGGCTCCCCGCAAGGTGTTACCGGCCTCTGCAATGACGATGGCCGGATCTCCATCCTCATGCCGCATCCGGAGCGGGCCGTGCGCAGTTTACAGATGAGTTGGCGGCCACCGGAGTGGGGTGAGGCTACACCATGGATGCAGATTTTTGTGAACGCACGGCGGGCGTTGGGGTAACGTCCGGTGCCTTTCCCTGCCTGGCGGCGGGGAGTTTACTACTGAACAACTCGCTCTTGGGGCCAATGAGCAATGCTGCGGAATCATGCGGAAACACCACCCCCATCCTGCCAGCGCCTCACTGCCCGCCCCTCTGACAAAGCGAGAGGGGAACGGGAAGCGAGGCTTAAAACACTGGCAGGACATGGGCTGACCCGCATTTAATAGATCCGGCTCAGAGAAAGGTTTCCGAAAAGCGTGGCATGCACGCTAAATCGCGACCAGATTATTTTCACATGGGCAGGCGCATATGGCCCTGACTGACTTGTTGGTGGAGCATTTCGACGAGTCCCGCTATGCGCTCATCCTTGCCAAGGCGTCGTGCAGCCGGTGCTCCGCACTATCCGACAACGTAACCGCCTCAAAGCAGTTCGCCGGATACAGGTAATCCTCACCGCTCTGGTCAATGATTCTGATCATGCCGTGCTGGTCAGGATCGCCGATAGTTTCATAGACATGCCCAATGGTCACATCTTCACCAGACAGGTCGCCGAACCCTTCCTTGTTGACGCAGACCACAAATTTCATAGCCATCGTTTCACCTTCATTTTGACCTTGCCGATACCGTGTGCCTCATACCAATGCACTTCCGCCAGCGCTTGCGTACCATTGTTCAATTCTACCATGGCGACGCCTTTCTTCTTTTTCCAGTTTCCGTCACCATGCCGCGTTCTGAGTCCGGCCAACTCCCGGATGCCGGAGCCGCCGGCGATGATCTCGATATGCTGAATGGGTCCTATTATTTTCAACCAAGTCTCTTCGCCAGATCCTCCGCCCGCAAGTGAGTATATCGTTTCAGCATCTGCAATGTCTTGTGGCCGGTGATGGCGCTCACTTCCATGGGGTTGAAACCTTTCTCGAACAGGCGGCTGGTGGCTTCGTGGCGGAGGTCGTGGAAGCGTAAGTCATCAATGGCTGCGCGTCTACAAGCGCGGTCAAAGGCTTGTGTGATGGAATCCGCACGCATACCCCACACTTTGCCATCCAAGCGACGGGGCAGGGCATCCAGCACGGCTAGGGCGCGGCTGGACAGCGGTACCCGGCGCGGATCACCAGTCTTGGAATCTGGCACTAGAAGCACGCATGCCCTCATATCTACATGCTGCCAGAGCATCGCGGCAATCTCGCCACGGCGCATGGCTGTTTCCAGGGCAAAGCGGATGATGGAGGACAGGGGGGCGCCATACTCCTGCGCCGCAGTCAGCAGCCTTTCTTCCTCGCTACAGGCAAGGCGTCGATCTCGCGCATTGTTGGGCTTCTGAACGGACACCAGGGGCACGGGATTGATCAACCCGGCTATACCCCATTCTTTTGTCGCGACGTTGAACAGATGAGAAAGTAAGGACAGGCGGCGCTTGATGGTAATAGGACTGTAGCCATCGGCCAACATGGCGTCACGGTACTTTGCTATGTCCTTTCCTTGTATGACGGCCAGGTACATGCGGGACAGTGAGGATTCTTTGATCCTGCCGATGATGGAGATTTCCTGCACGGCGCCTTTTTTTAGAGCGGATACTTCCTTGGCATAACGGTTCAACGCCTCGGTCAGCGTGGTATTTTCTGCTTCCGTCCGGTTTCGCCAGACGCCACGAACCATTTCCGACTCGGTGACCGTCGCCCATGATTCAGCGTCCCGCTTGTTACGAAAGGTTTTTGTCTGAGAAGGAAACCCGCGCTTTCGTATGATGGCCTGCCACCCTATGACAATGCCGTCCTGATCTTCCCTGGGGTTTATCGTCGCCATGCTGCACTCTCGCTGCACAAGACTTCAGACTCAGTGCAGCATAATCGCAGCGAAAAAACAATAAGGGGTTAAGCTGTCAAGCCTAACCCCCTTGTTTCATTTGGTGGAGCGGAGGAGGATCGAACTCCCGACCTTCGCATTGCGAACGCGACGCTCTCCCAGCTGAGCTACCGCCCCATCGCCGGGTAGGATAAAGGCAAGCGCGCCGTAACGCAACTCGGAGGAAGCGGTGTTCTTACCGGGTATGGGTGCCTGGCCGATCCAGCTACCAGCCGATGTCCCCGCGCCGGCTCGGGTGCGTCATTCAGGTGGGATACCCGCGGAGCGGGAAGTTTCGCGGGTCAGAGCCGCCCCACCACCACCGCATCGCTGCCGAAGGGGAAGATCTGTGCCTGCAATCCCGCCTCGCCGAGGGCCGCGGCGATTTCCTGCGGATGCAGGAAATGATTGCCCTGAATGTGCTCAGTGAGGTTCTGGAAAGCCATGCCCCGCAAAGCGGGCTCGTTGAGCACGCGGTGATCATCGGGCCAGGCCGGTTCCCAAATGACGATGGCGCCGCCGGTCTTGAGATGGTTGCGCAGACGCTGGAAAATTTCACCGCGCTGTTCCCAGACATGGTGCAGGGCGCGGTTCATGGCGATGAGGTCGACGGGTTCCGGCAAATCGAAGGCATGGATGTCACCCTCGGTGAAACTCAGGCGATCACGCATGCCTTCGGCGGCCGCTTTGACGTTGGCCTGTCGGATATTTTCCGCAAAGCCGTCCAGTCCCAGCCCACGCAGTTGGTGGCAGCGTCGCAGCAGTGCGCGCAGGTACCAGCCATTTCCACAACCGAGGTCTACCACCACGCCGCCACGGGCATCCACTTCCGCGAAGATGGGTACGGCCGGACAGATCTTTTCTTCGAAGGTCTTGCGAAAGTTGTTCTCCAGCATCAGCCCAAACCAGGGCAGGATGGTTTCGCGTTCGGCCAGCACCTGCTCGCCCGGACGTTCACCGGTGCGCATGAGGCCCGCTGCCCGTTCCGCCATATGCGCGGCCAGCACCGAACCGACCGCTACACCCATGCGGCTGTTTTCCGCTTCCGGGCACATGCTGGCACCATCCTCGCTGAGTTGCCATTGATCTTCAACCAATTCCAGCCAGCCAAAGGCATAGGCGGCGTCACACCAGCGTAGTACGTAGCCGGGGTCCATATTCGCGGCGGCGGCCAGCCGCGCACTATCCGCGGAGCCCAGGGTGTGCAGGGCGCTGAATAGTCCATTGACGACGCCGATGAAGGCGATGTTCAAAGACAGGGCCCCCTGAGCCTGCTGCCGGAGTATGTCCATACTGCGTAAAGTCATGTCGCGCTCCTTTGTTTATTGGATGAGATACTTGATTCCGACTGCTGCGAGTACCGCCAGGGTCCCCATGAGAAAAGCCCGTTGATTGATCCGCATATGCAAACGATTCCCGGCCCATAAGCCCAGCAGTACCGGTGGAATCAGCAGCAGAAAACCCACGACGAGCTGCCAGGTCAGTAAGGTTAATGCCACATACATCAGGGCGCGCAGAACATTGTCGGTCAGGGCGATACCCTGAAATGTCGCCCGAAAAGCCCGTTTGTCCAGGTGGCGCATCTGCAAATAGGCAACGATCGGTGGACCCCCGCCTCCGTACAGACTGCCCACGACGCCACCAAATACCCCCAGCGGCACGCCCCACGGCAACCCCGCCTGTGGCAGATGTTCGGGCTTGAGCACCAAGGCATAGATCACATAGGCCAGGATAAAGATACCGAGGAAGCGGGTGAGATTCTGGGCGTCGGTGTCGGCGAGAATGTAGGAGCCCAGGGCAAGCCCGATCACGCTGCCGGGGATCAGCCAGCGCAACTCCGGCCAGCATATCTCCCGGAAGTCGTAAGCGCCCAGCAGGATCGATCCCAGCAGATCCAGCAGGAGCACGACAGGCACCACCTCCTTGATGGGGAAGATGAGTGTCAGCACGGCTACTGAAATCAATCCGGAGCCGAAACCGATCACTGCGCGGACGTAAAACGCGACGGCGATGATGGCTCCGGCGAGTGTCCAAAGTGGCGGGTGCTGAATCAGGGTAGCGTAGGAAAGGGAAGCCTGCGTTATCATACCGACCAGTCTATATGGTTTGGGGGGGCGCTTCCATACGCAGGTGGCGTGGCCATGTCGCCCATGTGGAGTATCGGTATCGGAGCCTATAGGCAACCTTAAAAAAATAGCCTAATATCGAAGCATCCTGAGAACTTGCTTTAAACTATTACAAATTGATGCGGCGAGGTATTCCCATGCTGGCCTCCATTCCTGCACCCGGTGCAACTTCTCGACCCACGGCGGCAAGATCTGTTCCGCTCATGAGGTCGTGGCGCACGTACACGGTTTTGTGTCTCATCGTTTTGCTGTTTTGTGTGCCCCGCGCACGCGCCGAGACGAGTGGCCTTCCGGCCATCGACGCGCGCGCGTACATCCTGATGAATGCCGATACCGGCGCCATTCTGGCCGCGAAAAACGCTTATCTGCCCTACGCCATCGCCAGTATTACCAAGTTGATGACGCTGTATCTGCTGTTCAAGGATATCGACAAAGGACACTTGGCGTTGAACCAGCACTTCGTGCCTTGCCAGACGGCACTACGGACCGGTGGCTCGACGATGTTTCTGCATCCTGGCCTGTCTTTTACGGTTGCGCAAATGATTCTCGGAATGACGGTACCCTCTGGCAACGATGCCGCGGTGGAGGCGGCGCATCTGGTGGCGGGCAGCGTACCCGCCTTTGTCGCCGACATGAATCGAACGGCGCGTCAGATAGGAATGCTTTCCACCACCTACTACAACCCCGACGGTCTGCCGCACCCCAACAATATGGCCAGCCCCTACGATATCGCGGTACTTACCCGCGCGATCATGACGCAGTTTCCGCAGTTCATGCCTTTTTTTGGCCACGCCAAGTTCACCTACGCGGGCATCACCAGCCCCAATCCCAACCTGCTGGTGGGGCGGGTGCCCTTTATTACCGGCATGAAGAGCGGTTACACCGATGCGGCTGGACATTGTCTCGTCGCCACGGGCACGCAGGGTGGCGTTAATCTGATTGCGGTGATCCTCGGCGTGCCCTCTTTCCATAAAGAAAACCGCGGTTTCTGGAAGGCCTCGTGGCAAAGCTTGAAATTGCTCGACTGGGGTTTTGCGCGAACGCTTTGGCTACCGGCAACGCCGCATCTGGAACGTATCTCCGTGCCTTGAGCCGCCGTCTGTATTACTCGCTGACATGGGCGGCGGGTGCCGCGTTCGCCGGGTCAGTGGGTGGCTCCTTCAGAAACATGATCAAGGGCACCATGACCAGGAAACCGTAGAAGACGAGCACAAACGCATCCAGCATCCCGCGCATGTCGGCGTGGTTGTAGACCACTATGTTCCCCAGTATTTGCCAAGTGGTCGGATTCTGGGTCATGCCCGCTGCGCTGAGGTAATGACGCAGGGCAGGGTTGAAGGGATTGATGAAGTGGCTCATCTGGTTCCAGGCTACCTGTGTTTCCTGTGTGGTGACTGTCGAGACAATGGCGATGCCAATGCTTCCGCCCAAGGTGCGCATCAGGTTGAATATCCCCGATCCCTCCGCCTGTTGCGATTTTTTCAGCGTCATGAAGGCCAGGGTGAAGAGTGGAATGGTCACGAGGCCGAAGCCGATACCGCGAATGAAACTGGGCCAGATGACCCAGGCCATGTTGATATCCAGATTGTAGAGTGTGGTGAGGTAGGTGCCGAAGGCACCGAAAACAATGCCCACCAGCACGATGTTGCGGGGATGGACGCCGCGCCCGAGCAGCCGCCCCGCCAGCATCATGGCCATCATCGCGCCAACACCCTGTGGCGCCATCACGAGCCCTGCGGTGAATGCCTCATAGTGCATCAGGCTCTCCAGCATAATGGGCAGAATCACCATGGTTCCGAAGAGGGCGAGGCCGAATATGCCGATGCCCATACTGCCGATGGACAGGTTCCGATCTTTGAGGAGGCGCAAATTCACCACCGGGTGTTTGACGCTCAAGGAGCGCCAGACGAAAAAGAGCATCCCCAGTATCGTGCAAAGCGTCAGAATGATGATGGTATGCGAACTGAACCAGTCATCCTGATCGCCGAGACTCAATACCCCTTGCAGGCTACCAAGACCCAAGGCCATCGAGAGAAAGCCTATCCAGTCCACCGGCCGGGGGTTGTCGCTTTTGCCGCCGTCGGGGACGGTTTGCATGAGGAGAAAGGCGAGGATACCGAAGGGAATGTTCACGTAGAATACCCAGCGCCAACTCAGGGTGTCGGTCAGATAGCCACCCAGGGTCGGGCCGAGGATCGGACCCAGCATGATACCCATGCCGAGTATGGCCATGGCCTGCCCCCGTTTGTTGGATGGGTAGACGCCGAGCATGATGGTCTGCCCCACCGGAGCCAAAGAGGCCCCAAAAATGCCCTGTAGGAATCGCCAAAGAACAACTTCCACCAGGCTATGGGATTGGCCGCATAGCGCCGAGGAAATCACGAAGCCGACCACGCTCCATAGCATGATGTTGCGCTGACCGTAGCGTTCCACCAGCAATCCGGTCAGCGGCAGTATGATCACATTGGCGACCATGTAACTGGTGAGCACCCAGGTGATCTGATCGCTGTTGGCTTGCAGGGAGCCGCGCATATAGGTCAGCGCGACGTTGACGATGGTGAGGTCGAGTACCTGCATGACCACGGCCAGCATGACCGCCATGGTGATGGTGAGGCGTGAAGCCGAACGCTCTGGCACCGCAATGACTCCTCTTCGCGACGGGCGCTCCCGACCGCCTCCGCGGTGACCCCCGGGCGCATTGACCTGGGACGGCGCGGGTCAGAATACTGACCGTCCGGTCGAGAGTGCCATTATAGAGGGGCCGCCGCGCTCTGGCAACACGGATGGCGGTAACCCATTACGAACTGGGAGACCGCCGCGGCGTGCCCGAGAGGCGTGTCATGGAGACGACGGTATTTGACGCAGCAGCGTTTCCTCCTCCTCACGGAGCCAGCGCCATTCACCCGGGCGTAGTGTGCCGAGGGGCAGATTCCCTATGGCGACGCGAATCAGGCGTAACACTTCCGTGTCCGCGGCAGCGAGAAGGCGGCGAATCTGCCGATTGCGCCCTTCGTGGAGCACGAACTCCAGCCATTGGGTTTTACCACCGCACCGTAGTTCACTGATCAGCATGGGCAGGCAGGGTCGGCCATCCAACACGGAGTCGGTCGCGAGTCGGACCAAGGTGGCGGCGGGGAGGGGAGGTCGAACCTGCACGTGATAGGTTTTTGTCACGTGCTGATCGGGCGCGAGCAGTTGCTGCGCCCAGAGCGGATCGTTACTGAACAGCAGAAGACCGGAACTGGCCTGATCCAGGCGCCCTATGGGCGCCATCCATGGATGCTTCGGCAGCAGGTCATACACGGTGGCGCGGCCCTTTTCATCCTGGCGGGTAGTGAGAATTCCCCGGGGTTTATGCAATAGGAGTGTCCGACGCTCACTCGCCATGATCTCAACACCGTCTATGCGGATTCGCGGGCCGGGCAGTGCGAAACGTGCTTCCGGATCATGCACTCGCTGACCATCCACCTGTACACGGCCTGCGCGAATCCATTCCGCAGCGACATTGCGGGAGCAGATCCCAGTTTTGGAGAGGATGCGAGCCAGTCCAAAGTGAGGTTTTTTTTGGAGTTGAAGATGCTTTGAACTATGCTTTGTGGGATATTTCATCTGACTGCCGAAAGGAGCTGCACATGGCGCACGAAACTCTGCATGAGCCCGCCGAGACCTTGAGTCCGGAAACCGTGGATATCCACCGGGCCATTTCCTCCCTGATGGAAGAATTCGAAGCGGTGGACTGGTACCAGCAGCGCGCCGAGGCTTGCAAGGACCCCGCGCTGAGGCGGATTCTGGAGCATAACCGTGACGAAGAGCTGGAACATGCCGCCATGGTTCTGGAGTGGTTGCGCCGCCAGATGCCGCGTTTGGACAAAGAGTTGCGTGAGTATCTGTTCAGCGAAGGCGCCATCGTCGATCGTGAATCCGCGGCTATGGGACGAGAGTAAGACCGAATGCGTCGTCATGGTACAAAACGCGCGCAGAGGTCGTTGTAAAAATTCAGTCCGAGGGTGGTGGGTCGCAGGGTTTCGCCATCGATGGTCAGTAGACCTTCCCGCTCGGCCCGGCGCACCTGCGGTTGCACCACGAGCCAGGGCAGGCCGGTACGCGCCTGGAAATGTGCTATGGGAAAGCCGTCCGTCAGGCGTAGCGCATTGAGCATGAACTCGAAAGGTCTGTCGGCGGGCAGAACCGGTTCATGGTGCCCGATGGTATCGGTATTGCCCAGGGCATCGCGCATGTAGCTTTCCGGGCGGCTGGGTTTGCGGCTGCGCCAGATACCATCGGGCCCCGTGATTTTGCCGTGCGCGCCAGCGCCAATGCCGAGATAGTCGCCATAGAGCCAGTAATTACGGTTGTGCTCGCAGCGGTGTCCGGGGAGGGCGTGGGCGGATATCTCATAGCGGGACAACCCGGCTTCGTGGATCTGTCGGCGAAGGGCATCCTCCATGTCGGCAGCTTGATCGTTGTCCGGCAAGCTTTCCGGTGGATGCGCCGCAAAGGGGGTTCCCGGCTCCAAGGTGAGACGGTAGAGGGAGAGGTGGGGTGGTGCATAGTCCAGTGCGATTCGCAGATCCGCCCGTGCAGCATCGAGATCCTGCCCTGGTAGGGCAAATATGAGATCAAGGTTAAGGCTCTCGAACTCGGCAGCGATGGCGAGTTCGACGGCGTGCCGCGCCGCTGCCGCATCGTGAATACGTCCGAGCCGTTGCAGGAAGAGGTCATTGAAAGACTGGATGCCTAACGAGAGCCGGGTCACGCCTGCCTCTCGAAAGGCCCGGAAAGAGGCCGCTTCGATCGCGCCGGGGTTGGCCTCCAGGGTGATTTCCAGACCGGGTAACGGATGCAGGCGGGCACGGATCTCGGAGAGCAGATGATCGATGATTTTCGGGGGAAAGAGACTGGGGGTGCCGCCGCCAATGAACACGCTTTGCACCCGGCGCCCCCAGATGCGCGGTAGTTCGCGGTCCAGATCGGCGATCAGGGCGGCGAGATAACGTTCTGCCGGGATACTATCGGCGACGTGGGAATTGAAATCGCAATAGGGGCATTTGGCCTTGCACCAGGGCAGATGGACATAGAGCGAGAACGAGGACGGCAGTTGCAGACTGGGATTCATGGATGCTCGCGAAAGGAATGACAGGTGGCGGAAACGGACTGGACTCCCTTATTTTTACTCCGGACGGTGCTTTTCCCCAAGGCTTTATTGGGGTTGCGCGTTTTTGAGCCGCGCTATCTGGATATGATCAGCGCGGCATTGCGGCAGGGGCACGATTTTGGTATTTGCCTAAGCCGCCCGCGCGGCGACGGCCGTGCTGAACCCGAACGAGTGGGCACTCTGGCGCGCATTGTGGATTGGGGTGGCGAGGCGGGCATTCTCCAGGTCCAGGTCCAAGGGCAGGAGCGCTTCACCATCCAGGATTGGCGTTACGAGGGGCTATTGGCGGTGGCGGTCATTCGGCGCTGGGTTGCGGAGCCGATCGTGCCCATGCGTCGGGAAAGCGACGTGCTGCGTTCCATTCTGGAAGAACTGGTGGGCAAGGAGCCCGCCGCGGAGATGGACGCCAGTAGTGCCGGAATGATCCTGGCACAGGCTCTGCCCGCTTCTCCGGAAGAAAAGCAACGACTCCTCCTCCTCCAAGATCCACTGGAGCGGCTGCACCGTATTATGGATCTGCTCAACCGGCATGGCGGTGTGTAGGGCGAGGCTCAACGCTTGCCCTTGCCGTAAATATAGGTGGAAAAGTCGCTATAGTTCTGTGAAAGGTTGCGAAAAAGATGGTCGAGACTGATGATGGCCTGCTCCAGGATGTTCACCGTAATGTAGGGTTTTTCCACCTTTAAACGCTGATAGCGGGCGCGGGTGAGGACCAATACCTGGGTGTCGTCGCTTTTGGCAAGAATGCGGGCGCTGCGTGGCTGCCGGTCGAAAAAGGACATCTCCCCGGCCATCTCCCCATCACGCACCCGGACCACTTCCACTTCGTCGCCGTCCGCAGTGTGGTGGATGATAGCCATTTCTCCCTTGACGCAGAAGAAGAGGGCCTCCCCCAATGTTCCCCATTCGGCGATGACCTGATCCAGGTGGAACTGGGCGTGCGTGACATATTCGGCGAGGGTCTGGATTTCGCTCATGGTCAGGGACTGGGCCAGATGATGTTGTTTGAGAAATTGCGTGATTTCTACATGGGGGATGCCAAGCATGGGAAGGGTTCCTTGTGGAGATCAGTCTTTTCCCATTATAGAGGCAGGAAGGTGGGTGAGGACAGATCCGCACACTTTGAATCTTGCCACTTCGGCCGCTAGAATGGAGCCCCGCTCCTCAAAAGGATGCCCATGACACGCCCCAGTGGAAGAAATGCCGACACCCTGCGTCCGGTGCAGGTCACCAGAAATTTTACCAAACACGCGGAGGGTTCGGTGCTGATCGCCTGTGGTGACACGAAGGTACTGTGCACCGCCAGTGTCGAAGAGAAGGTGCCGCCTTTCTTGCGCGGCGCTGGTAAGGGGTGGGTGACGGCGGAATACAGCATGCTGCCACGGGCGACCCGAGAGCGGGTGGCGCGGGAATCGGCCAAAGGACGTGTCGGTGGACGTACCCATGAAATTCAACGTCTCATCGGACGCAGCTTGCGCGCCGCCGTGGATTTGTCCGCACTGGGCGAACGCACCATTTGGGTGGACTGTGATGTCCTTCAGGCCGATGGCGGAACCCGCACCGCCAGTATCACGGGTGCTTGTCTGGCGGTGGCTGATGCCCTACAGCATTTGCGCGCAGCGGGGCGTATCCAGGATAACCCCTTGCGGAACTGGGTGGCGGCGGTGTCCGTGGGTATATATCAGGGGTGTGCGGTGCTGGATCTGGACTATGCGGAAGACAGTCATGCTGAAGTCGATATGAACGTGGTGATGACTGGCGCGGGTGCCTTCGTCGAAGTGCAGGGTACGGCGGAAGGGGCCGTGTTCAGTGAGGGGCAAATGGCTGAAATGCTGGCGTTGGCGCGTAAGGGGATTGGTGAACTGGTAGCGCGTCAACGCCAGGAGTGTCCGGACGCCCATCCGTGATCCCGCTGTTGCTGGCCACGGGTAATCCGGGCAAGGTACGGGAACTGCGGCCAGTGCTCGCCGCCCATGGATTTGTCGTGGTTGGGCAAAAAGAGCGGGGTATTGCCAGTATTGAGGAAACGGGCACGACCTTTGTCGAAAATGCCTTGCTGAAGGCACGGCATGCGGCACGGCAAAGCGGTATGGCGGCGCTTGCCGAGGATTCTGGTCTTTGCGTGCCTTTTCTACAGGGGGCCCCCGGACTCTATTCCGCGCGCTACGCGGGCCCCGAGAGCGATGATACGGCCAACAACGTCAAGCTGCTGGCAACATTGGCCGGCGTACGGGGGCGCGCGCGTGCCGCTCATTATGTGTGCTGCATGGTCTTTTTGGATTCGCCGACCGACCCGGCGCCCCTCGTTGCTCAGGGCTTTTGGCGGGGGCGTATCGGTGTCCGTCCGGTAGGCAGGGGTGGTTTCGGGTATGACCCGCTATTCTGGCCGGAAGGTGGAAAGAGGAGCGCGGCGCAACTCAGCCCGGCGGAAAAAAACCGCGACAGTCACCGGGCGAGCGCTCTGCGACGATTGCTGGAACTGTTGGCGGAGCGTCAGGAGCCCCAACCACTCTCACTCAGGGATTGACGCAAGCGGGCCAATGCGCGCACCTGCAGTTGCCTGACCGCCTCGCGACTGACACCCATGCGTTCGGCGACGGCCTCCAGAGTCATGGGCGCGCCGCCATACATGCCGTAGCGAAACATCATGACTTCCCGTTGTTTCTCGTTAAGTTCGGCCACATGCACGCGCAACGCCCTGCAGATGGCATCGCGGTCGTAGTCGTTGTCCGGGCCGGCGACATCACCGATTACTTGTTCGATGCGGCTCGGTCCTTCATCCGAGTCGTCGTCGAGGGAGTAGACGCGGATGTCCGCGAAATCCAGGGCGCGCATGGTACTCTCACGCACGCCCAAGGCTTCGCGGCGTTGCTCGCGGCGAGCATCGACATCGCCTTCTTCCTCTTCGCGCTGCAGATAGGCATGCAAGGACTTGGCGAGATAGTCGGGCAGACGGATAAAGCGGGAACGGATGAGGGCGCGTTGCATACCTTCGCGGATCCACCAGGTCGCATAGCTGGAAAAGCGTGTGCCAAGGCCCTCCCGGAAGCGATCGGCGGCGCGCAGCAGGCCCATATAGCCCTCCTGAAGGAGGTCTTCCTGGCTCAAGCCCTTGTTGCGATAGCTGCGAGCGACTGCCCGGACCAGGGGCATGTGCGCGGAAATAAGGGTGGCGCGTGCGCACTCGTCTCCCCGGCGCAGGCGGCGAATCAACTGTGATTCCTGCTTCTGGCTCAGAAAGGGGCCACGTTCTTCCTCGGCGATGAAATCATCGAGAGGTGGTGGATCCATGATGGGCGCCACATCGGGAATATCTGAACCGGTTAATTCTCTGGCTTCAGTGTGCATTGCGGCCCCCTCTGATTCCACACCAAAAATTATAGAAGACTGAAAACATCCTGAATTCTGATTTTTATGAGGCGGCTCCCACCTTGGGTATATTAGAATTCTTTTTGAACCACCTGTCAAGGCTTTGCAACATGATGTCTCGCCATTTTAGCAACCGTGCGTTCAAGGGGTTTGCCGTTGGGATGCGCCTGCGCGGCCGATCCTGCGGACCCCCCTCGGCTTTTTGACTCTACTCCTTGATCTGCCTATAATCCTCCCCTTCCTGTTACCCTTGCCCTATGAGGTCGAGAATCTTTCTATGCCAACTGTTCGTGTCAAAGAGAATGAGCCATTCGAAGTCGCGTTGCGGCGCTTCAAACGCTCCTGTGAAAAGGCCGGTGTGCTCACCGAGGTGCGGCGCCGCGAGTTCTACGAAAAACCTACGGAAGAGCGTAAGCGCAAGGCTGCCGCTGCCCGTAAGCGTGCCCTGAAGCGCATGCGTCGCCAGTCGCTGCGTTTGGTGCGGCTCTACTGATGACATTGCGCGAGCGCATCCAGGAGGATATGAAATCGGCCATGCGCGCCCGGGAAGCCGAGCGTCTGGTGACGATTCGTATGCTCCTGGCGGCGATAAAGCAGCGCGAAATTGACGAACGCCGTACGCTTGACGATCCCGAGATGTGGGGTATCGTCGACAAACTGATCAAGCAACGCAAGGATTCCGCCAGTCAATTCATGGCCGGCGGTCGTCCCGACCTGGCAGAAAAAGAAGAATCGGAGGTCGCCTTTCTCGCGGTGTATCTACCGGAGGCCTTATCGCCTGCAGAAATCGACACCTTGATCGGTGAGGCCGTGTCGACAGTGGCGGCCAACGGTCCTAAGGACATGGGTAAGGTTCTTGCCGCACTGCGCCCGCACATGCAGGGACGGGCCGACATGGCCGTGGTGGCGGACAAAGTAAAGGCCCGCCTTAGCCACTAATGGACGGGGGCGCGGCTTCGGTCGAGAGGGTGCCCTGGCAGGACAGTTTCTGGCGGGCGCTGGACGCCGATGATATCCGGGCGGGGTGGTCGCGGCATTGCAGCCATCTATATGGTCGACGGTATGTAGCGGCGATCGTGCCGTGGGTGACCTGTGCGGAAATTCAGGATCGTTTGACCTGGTCGCAATGCCTGTCGCAACGTGTCACCTCCGGTTCTCCCCTCCCTACGCCTGATCTGCCCGACGTGGACGCCCTGCTGGATCTGGCCCAGCGTTCCGGTGCTGGGCTCAGTGGCCGGGATCTGCGTGCCATTTTCTCGATATTGATTGCGCAGAAAGCCTATGCTGCCGCTCTACGCCAGACGGAGGATTTCCTGACCACGCTGGCGGCGGACCTGGATCCCCCGGCGATGTTATTGCGCAGTCTCGGCATGGCGCTGGATGAGGAGGGCGAGATACTCGATACGGCCAGCCCTGATCTGGCACTTCTGCGCCAACGCTTGCGCACCAGTCGCGGTGAACTGCAGCGTTTCTTGCAGAGCGTTCTGCGTAACCCGGACTGGCAGGACTATTGGCAGGATCAGGTCATTGTCCAGCGTAATGACCGTTACGTGTTGCCGCTCAAGGCCAGTCACAAGGGACGGATCAAGGCGATCGTCCACGATCGATCGGCGAGTGGCGAAACGCTTTTTGTGGAACCGTTTGCCGCGGTTGATCTGAACAACCAGTTGGTTCAGGACCGATGTGCCGAGATGCGGGAACAGGAGCGCATTCTTCGTGTCCTGACCGCTGCCGTTGGGGAGGTTGCGCCCGGCATGATCACGGCCTTGCGGCATATTGGCCGCCTGGATGCGGTGCGAGCGGGGTTGGCGTTGGGAAATGCCTACGGGGGGATTTTACCCCGGGTGGATGCGGTGGCGGCATTTGATTTGCGCGCGTTACGTCATCCGCTGCTCTGTTTGCGTCATCCGGGACAGGTGGTGGGTAACACCGTGCGTCTGGGCGGCGCGATGGGGCAGTTGGTGATTACCGGCCCGAATACGGGGGGCAAGACCGCCCTCCTGAAGGCGGTGGGACTCAACCATCTACTCGCCTACATGGGGTTGCCGGTGACGGCGGAGGGTACTCTGGGCTATTTCCAGAAGTGTTTCGCGGTGATTGGTGACGCCCAAGACATTCATGCGGATTTGTCCACTTTTTCGGCACAGGTGCGGCGCTTGATAGGAGTGCTGGAGCATGCCGACGCCAATAGCCTGGTGCTTCTGGATGAATTGGGTAATGGAACCGATCCGCGGGAGGGGGGTGCGCTGGCCCAGGCCGTGGCGGAGACGCTGTTGGAGATGAAAGCCTGCACCCTGCTCACCAGCCACCTCGAGGCGATGACACGTTATGCGCTGGGCCGTGAGGGGGTAGCACTGGCGGGCATGGGATTCGATGCAGAACGGTTGGCACCTACTTACCGTTTGCAATGGGGGGTAGGAGGAGCCAGTCATGGTTTGGCCATCGCTCGCCGGGAGGGCATGCCAGCATCGCTTATGACCCGTGCCGAGGCGCTCCACGCCAGTGATCGCGAGGACTGGGCGCGTTGGGAAGCGCAGCGGGAGGGGTTACTGCTGGCCGCACAGCGGGCCATGGAGGAGGCCGAGCGGGTGGGTGATGAAGCGGCGAGATCCGCTAGACGCCTGGAGCACGAGTTGGAGGCGGCACGCCGGGAGCGCGACAAAGCCGCTACCGCGGCACGTGCGGAATGGGAGAGTATTCTGACGGCGGCACGTCAACAGGTCCGGGAGACCATCGCCGCGCTCAAGTCGGGACGGGATACGCAAGCCGCATCGGCGACCTTGCAGCGCCTGAGCGCCCCTTTTCGGGTGGAAGAGCCGCACGCGAATGGTTTGCCTGCCGTGGGCGCCAAGGGTCTGTTTTTGCCGCTCCGGCAAGTGACGCAGGTGTTGCGTGTGGACCCCGCACGGCAACGGGTGCAGATTCAACTGCGAGGCAAACAGCTTTGGATCCCTGCAGCCCGGTTCGCCGTCGACGCTGCTTTGCAACTCCCCAAGGAGAAAGGGGGTACCCGGTACGCAACGCCGGAAGACCACCCCTGGCGCTTGGATTTGCGCGGGCAGCTTCGGGAAGATGCCTGGACGGCGTTACGCCGTCATGTGGACGGGGCAGTGGCTGCCGGTCGCCAGCAGGTCGACATTCTGCATGGCAAGGGGAACGGTGTGCTGGCCGAGATGGTGCGTGAATTCGCCGAGCAGGACCCACGGGTCAGCCAATGGCGCATGGCGCGGCCGGAGCATGGCGGTGGTGGTGTCAGCGAGTTGGAGTTACGCTGATTCATGGCCAGCTTCTCTCCCGCGTTCATGGATGCCGTACTGGCGCATAGCGATCTGGTGCACCTTATCGACAGCCGCGTGCCCCTGAAAAAAAAAGGTAAGGACTACTGGGCCTGCTGCCCATTCCATCAGGAAAAGAGCCCTTCTTTTTCGGTCAGTGCTGAAAAACAGATTTACTATTGTTTCGGTTGCCACGCCCATGGCAACGCTATCGGGTTCCTGATGGCCTATGACCGGCTTTCCTTCCCTGAGGCGGTGAAAATGCTGGCGGAGGAGGCGGGCATCGCGTTGCCGGAAGACAATCCTGCCGTTGCGCGGGAAGACCTTCGGCCACTGCGCGCCGTTCTGGAAAAGGCCATCGTCCTTTACCAATCGGCGCTCGCTGAATATGCGCAGGCACAGGAATATTTGCAGAGCCGAGGGTTGAGCGCTGACATGATCGCCCGCTTTGAACTGGGCTATGCACCTCCCATGGCCCAGTTCCTCAGCCAGAGACTGGGTAGGGAGGCATCAGTCCACCGGCAACTGCTGGGCGTAGGGCTGGTTGGCAGACGCGGGGATGATTCGATCTATGACCGTTTTCGTGGCCGGGTGATTTTTCCGATTCGTGATGGGCGCGGACAGGCCGTGGGTCTGGCGGGGCGGAGTCTCGATGGTCATGAACCCAAATATCTCAACTCGCCGGAAAGTGCGATTTACCACAAGGGCCGGGTGCTCTATGGCCTGCATCAGGCCAAAGAAGGTTTGCGGCGCACCGGTCGTGTTTTGCTGGTGGAAGGCTACCTGGACGTCATTACCTTGCATCAGGCGGGGATTGACTATGCGGTAGCCGCCAGCGGAACCGCCTTGGGGGATGGCCAGTTGGAAATGCTCTTTCGGGCAGCGGCGGAAGTCGTGCTCTGTTTCGACGGGGATGATGCCGGACGCAACGCCGCCTGGCGGGCCGTGCAGATGGCGCCGGAACATTTGCGCGAGGGGCGTCTGCTGCGTGTCCTGTTTGTGCCCGACGGAGAGGACCCCGACTCACTGGTGCGTCAACAGGGGGCCGCTGCCTTCGAAGGACTGTTGCCCACCGCGCGCCCGGCCGTGGATTTCTTTCTGGATGCTTTGCAACGACGCTACGACCTCGCTGCGGAAGATGAAAAAGCCCATTTTCTGCGTGCGGCGCGCGACTTCCTGAAGCGGGTGCCGGATCCCACCCTGCGCGAAGTCTATGAGCAACGGATACAGGATCTTTGCGGGTTGGCGCCTGTCCCCCGGCGGACACCGCCCCGCGCGGCGCGTAAAGCCGCCCGTCCGTCTGTGCAAGGGCCATCCCTCTACAAGACGGCGTTGAGGCTGTTGCTGAACTTTCCGGAGGACCCGGCCTGGCAGACACTGGATCGCGATCTGTTGCCGTTTCTCTTTGAGAGTGACCCGATGGTAAAAAGTCTGGCCGATGCCCTTGATATTTGGGCCAACATGACCCATCTAAGTCCCCACGGGCTTTTGGCAAAATTATCGGCATCGGAACATGCCGAGACTTGCTGCGCGTTGGCGATGAGCGACGGCGACGGTGCCCTGATGCAGCGAGAAATTGCGGACTGCGTGGCTCGGATCGGCCGACGTCTGGGGGCCGCGCGCAGTCATTTTATCAGTCGAACGGCGGATCAGGGCGGTTTGAGCACTCTTTCCGAGCAGGAGCGTGCGGAGATCGTGCGGCTTTCGCGGCGAGGGAGGCGGAAGGATACTTGAAACGGGAATGATTCGACAAAGGGTGCTTCGGGTGCCGGGTTCCATGATCCCGAGGCACCTTCCCAAGCGTGTATTTTTTTTTATACAATGTGCGGCTTTCCGCGAGTGCAGGGTGGTTATGAGAGACGGTGAGAGTGCAGTGGACAACGAATCTCAGCGGTCTGAGTTGAAGCGGCTTATTGCGCGCGGTAAAGAGCAAGGCTACCTCACTTATCGCGAGATCAATGATCATTTGCCCGAAGAGGTCTTCGACCCCGAGCAGATGGAGAATGTCATTTCCATGATCAATGACATGGGTATTGAGGTTTTCGAAGAAGCTCCCGATGGCGAGACCCTGCTGGATGGGGATGGCGGCTCTGTGGTCGCCGCGCAGGAAGCGGAGGAAGCGGCGGAAGAGGCTTTGGCAGTGGTCGAGGCGGATATCGGCCGGACCAGTGATCCTGTGCGCATGTACATGCGCGAGATGGGCAGCGTGGAACTGCTGACCCGCGAAGGTGAAATCGAGATCGCTCGGCGCATCGAGGACGGCCTCATGCAAGTGCTGCGCGCGGTATCCACCTGTCCGACGACTATCTCCATTCTGCTGGATGCCGCCGAGCGGGTCGAGCGTGGTGAAACGCGCCTGGATGAGGTGGTCGATGCCTTTATCGACCCCAATGCGCTGGATGCCGAGGCGGTTGGCGAGGATGAGGATGCCGTGCTGTTGGAGGGCGGCGAGCTCGAAGTCGAGGACGACGAGGAAGCGTCCGATGATGGAGAGGACATCGTGGTGGACAAAGGACCGCAGCTAGAAGAAGCGCTGGAGCGTTTCGCGGTGATCCGCGCCGCCTACTCGGCCTTGCTCGTCAGCTATGCGGATGGTGAAATGCATGGCGAGAGTTACCAGCAACAGCGCCGGGAGCTTGCCGATCGTTTTCTGGAAATCAAGCTCAACGGCCGTCAAATCGACGTCATGGCCGAGGCATTGCGCGCCCTGACCGAGGAGGTCCGCCAGTGCGAGCGTGAATTGATGGAGTTGTGCATTGAGCGGGCACATTTCCCGCGCAAGGACTTTGTGCGCAGCTATCCCGGGCATGAGAGTGATGTCGCCTGGATCGATCAGCAAATAGCGGAGGATTACCCTTATAGCGCCCGTTTGGCTGAATTTCGTGACGACATCGTGTCGATCATGAAGCGGCTGGCGAATATCGAGAAGCGCGCCGGTTTGCCCATTGCCGAAATCAAGGAGGCCAGCCGCCTGATGTCTATTGGTGAAGCCAAGGCGCGGCGGGCCAAGAAAGAGATGGTCGAGGCCAACCTGCGTCTGGTGATCTCCATTGCCAAAAAATATACCAACCGTGGCTTGCAGTTCCTGGATTTGATCCAGGAGGGCAACATCGGCCTGATGAAAGCGGTGGATAAATTTGAATACCGGCGCGGTTATAAGTTCTCCACCTACGCGACCTGGTGGATACGGCAGGCTATTACGCGGAGCATCGCGGATCAGGCGAGAACCATCCGCATTCCGGTACACATGATCGAGACCATCAACAAACTCAACCGGATCAGTCGGCAGATGCTTCAGGAAATGGGGCGTGAGCCGACGCCGGAAGAATTGGCGGAGCGGATGGAGATGCCGGAGGACAAGATTCGCAAGGTATTGAAAATCGCCAAGGAACCCATCTCCATGGAGACGCCCATTGGCGACGATGAAGACTCGCATCTGGGCGATTTCATCGAGGATCGGAATGTGACGGCGCCATCTGATTCCGCGGTGAACGCGGCGATCCGGGAAGTGGTGGAAGAGTTGCTGGATAACGGTCTGACGGAACGGGAAGCCAAGGTGCTACGCATGCGCTTTGGTATCGGGATGAACACCGACCACACGCTGGAGGAAGTCGGCAAACAGTTTGACGTCACCCGTGAGCGTATCCGCCAAATCGAGGCCAAGGCGTTGCGTAAACTGCGTCACCCCTCCCGGTCGGAGCGGTTGCGCAGCTTTGTGGACGGTGAGGTGACGATCCCATCGTGACGGGTGTTCTTTAAAGTGGCATGGGGCGTGAGGTCGGTGCGCTCCATATCTTTAACTTCAGGGCCTGTAGCTCAGTTGGTTAGAGCAGGGGACTCATAATCCCTTGGTCCACGGTTCGAGTCCGTGCGGGCCCACCAATTAAAACAATATGTTATGCGTTCATGTCCAAGGCGCAAAAGCCTTGATAAGTCGGTTTTGATAAGGATTTGATAGGTCTGCGCGTTTGCTAGGCATCACCTGCAAGTGAGTTTCGGAGCCATTCAGCAAGATGATCCAGTTACCTCCAGAGGCAGTTCGCCTCCAATGTCCTGAGTGCGCGTCTGTGGAGTTCATCGTGGAGAATGCCGTGCCGGTATGCTCCCTCTGTGGTCACAGAATCACGCCAGAGGATATGCAGCAGTTGGCGTTGGAGCACGTCATGAAAGAGGCGGCAAAGTCTACTCAGCATTGATGCTGGTGCTGTGGGGGGGTACAAACATGGCTGACTCCAAAGAGCTACACTGCCCACGGTGCGACGGTGCCGAGTTCGCCAGTCAAGATGATCGGATCGTCTGCATGGGCTGCGGGCACTCTATGAAGTTTGAGGATTTACAGATTCTCGCCATGATCAAAGTGCTGACAGAAGATGTTGAAGCTACCCGGCATTGATACCGATTGAGGGAAAAAAATGGATAAACGCCTTGACGTTGTTCACCTATGAGTTAACATGCGCCTAAGGGGGCTCTTCACCGAGCGCAGATTTCGTGTGATGGGTGCCTTGAAAGGCGACACCTGTCCAACGGAGAGATTCCTTACCTCCGGGGAAAAGCAATATGCTGCCTCTCGGGATGGGTTGAACGATCTGCTTAGGCGCGCTGCGGATGATGGGCTGCACCAGTTTTCATCTGAGCTGCTACATCTGGTCGATCAACCGAACGGCATCTATGAGTTCATCAAAGGTGATCTGCGGCTATTGTTTTTTAAGGGGTCTGATGGCGAACTTGTTGTCTGTACGGGGGGATACATCAAAAAGGGACAAAAAGCCCCCTCTCGCGAGGTCGCGCAAGCGGTTCGTTTGAAGCAGGAGTACATGTCCGCCAAGAAAGCGGGGACGATTCAAATAGAAGGAGAGCACGATGGGAACGCTGGACAAGTGGATCCAAGAAGAAGGTAAGAAAGATACGTATTGGGTTGAGAGGGCAAAGTTGGACTTCGCCTTTTCCCTGGAAAATCAACGTCGGCGGTCTGGGAAAACCTCTGTGGCCATCGCCAACGCCCTCGGTGTAACCCGAGCCTATATTTCCAAAGTCTTTCGCGGAGATGTGAACTTTACCATTGAGTCTATGGTGAAGTTGGCACGCGCGTCTGGTGGCGTTCTTTCAATCCGAATATTGCCCCAGGCGGCTTCGGCAGAGTGGGCAACAGTCCCCGCCAATTCTGGCCTAACCCATCTTGTCGCTCCTGCTGCCAATTCCTGCAGTACCATCGTCAAGTTGAAAGACTACGTGGACGGCAGAGGCATTGCCGCGTGAGCTTGGCAAATCCGAACAGTTTCCCTATCCGCTTGGAACAGGTCTTCTTTACGCGGCAGATCGTTATTGCCGTGCATGGTTACGTTCAGCCGAAGGATGGGGACAGCGCCAAGGTTCTGTTGCCGACAAATACTATAACCGTGCTCCCGGTCCCGCAGCGGCCCAAGGTCTACGCGGTAACCATGCAGACCATCTTTAACCCAGAGCAAGACGTGTCCGCTCCTTACTCTGTAGACATGGAGTGCCACGCGATATTTGTCGCGAAAGAAGACGCCCCAGAAGAAGAGGTACAAGCTGCCTTGACTATCACTGGGCATAGTGTAGTTTTTGGGGCCATTCGTGAAGCCGTCTACTGGATGACAGGCAGACAGCCCTATGGACCAATGCCGCTTGGGCTATCGATCCTGCAGCCCGCTTCGCAGGTTGCCGAAGAAAAATCATGACTACCTACACGTTCTTGCACAACTTCCAAAACTCTCCAGATAACCGTCCACGAGCCGGTTTTTAATACCAAAAATCCATTGATTAGAGTAATAAATAACGTATTGTGTTAGCGCGTATACGCTGGCGCAACATGCTTTCATATCTTGCTCACTCTGCGCACTATTCTTGACCAAGGGTATAGCTCGGAAACCAAGTTCATGAAGTTCATGCGGGCGTCACGGTGACAGCACCAGCACCCCATAACGACGCATGAGGCAGGGGCTTGACAAGGGCTTCCATGGGATTGTTTCGCAAACGCTCGGGGAGGGCCCTGGAATGCCCTGTAGCGCATGCAATCGGTGCGGATGGTGTTGTTATATATGTGGGTGACTCTGCCCTGTTTGCGAACTTCGCGGCGCGTTTCACGGTGGCCGGGGATACGCCATATTCAGTGGCCTGTCAACGGCGATTTAAAACTGACACATTTTTCCTTCGAACAGCGATTTAAAACTGATACACCCCCAATTCTGATTTTGCGTGGAGGGAGCGCCTCGGAGGGCCGTCTGAAGGCCGCATCGAAGGGA
>JAKACQ010000039.1:0-25833 GCA_021821285.1 Pseudomonadota bacterium | reverse complement strand
CCGCTCCCGACCATCCTTGGCGTCGCTATTCCTCCTCAACATCCTCCCCAGAACCCCCTCCCTGACCCTCCACAGGGGGACATCTCTGCTTTGCTCAAAAGGGGACATTTGTGAATTGGGTTGACAAGGGTCCTGAATCCCGTGTTAGCCCACAAGCACCCTGTGCATGGACAGGTCGGAATGGATGGCGGTATCCATGCCCTTTTTCTGGAGCACTTCAGCAATCTCCTTCCCCTCACGGCTTCTTTTTCCTGCCCGCTCATTGACTGAGTCTTCCTGATCTTTTCTGGTCGTCCAAATGGGCAGCAAATGACCAAAACGCATTCCCGGCGAGGCTTCTTTGAAGTCATCTCCAAGATATTGGGGTACGGCGGCAATCGGCATAAAAACTCTCCTGTGCTACACTGTCTTACACGAGCGAAAAATGAGGGTTGACCATGGCTACACTGACCATCCGACTGGACGATGAGCTGGATACGACACTGACCCGGATTGCGGCGAGTGCGCACCGCTCCAAGAGTGATCTGGTACGGGAGATGTTGCGGCGCCAGGCGGCGCTGGATGAGCTGAAACGCTCGCGTGCTATGCTGAAGCCATATGCCGAGCGTGCCGGGTATCTGAGCGACGAAGATTTTTTTCGTGATTTTTCATGAAGGTGTTTGTTGATACCAATGTTTGGCTTGCCGGGCGTTTTGGACGCGGATTGTGCGCCGATTTGCTGGATACCCTGGCCAGCGATGAACTGCTGGTCATTTTGCTCGATCCACGGGTTTACGCGGAATTTCGGCGCATTGCGCGGGACAAGTTTGCCGTGGATGCTCAGACTCTGGATGAGGCAGATGTTTTCTTCCAGCGCTATGCCGTGGTTGTGGCCGCGGCAGATCAACCGACACCTGGTATTCCTGATCCTGATGATGCCTGGATCATCGGGGCAGCATTGGCTGCCCGTACCGACCTGTTTGTCACCGGCGATAAGGCGCTGTTGGCGCTGGGGACAGTCGAAGAGATGCCCATGGTTGACCCGCGCACGGCCTATGTGCGCTTGCGCGGGCTGGCGTAGAGCGTTCATTGTGCTTATTCCTGTCTCTGGCGCGCGGCAGCCATTTGAGCCAGGCGAAGGCTTCGGTGGTGACCTTAAATAATGAAGGCTGTCAGCTTGGATCATCTTTTCTAAATTGTTCTTGATAATTTTAGTCTGCAGCCGACCAAGGCACGGTGAATATAGGGCAATGTTCTCTGCATCATTCGTATCGGTTATGCAGTATCTGTACTGACATGCCCTACCCCGCACAGCAGGATAGCTGCTTGACATCCTTGCTGTACGTCTGCGCGGCAAGTTTCAGTCCTTCGACCATGGTCAGGTAGGGGAAGAGATGGTCGGCCAGCTCCCGTACGGTCATCCGATTGTGGATCGCCAGTGCAGCGGTCTGTATCAACTCGCCCGCTTCCGGGGCCACCGCCTGTACCCCGATCAACCGCCCGCTGCCTGCCTCGGCAACCAGTTTGATGAAGCCGCGCGTGTCGAAATTGGCCAGTGCCCGTGGTACGTTGTCCAAGGTGAGTGTGCGACTGTCAGTCTCAATACCCTCGTGGTGCGCCTTCGTCTCACTATAGCCTACGGTAGCGACTTGGGGGTCAGTGAATATCACTGCTGGCATTGTGGTCAAATCCAGGACAGCATCGCCCCCGGTCATATTGATGGCGGCTCGCGTGCCTGCCGCCGCTGCCACATAAACAAACTGCGGTTGATCGGTGCAGTCGCCGGCAGCATAGATGTCCGGATTGCTTGTGTGCATGGCGCGATCTATGACGATGGCGCCCCCATGGTTGATCTCCACCCCAGCCGCCGCGAGGTTCAGGGCGCAGGTATTGGGCGCACGTCCGGTGGCGACCAATAGCCGGTCGGTCCGCCGTTCGCCGCAGCCGGTTGTGAGCCAGAATTCTCCGTCTACGTAGACCACCTGGCTTGCCTGCGTGTGCTCCAGCACGGTGATGTTCTCGTCGCGAAAGGCTGCCGTCAGCGCCTCGCCGATGGTCGGATCCATGTCGGTCAATAATTGGTGACGGGCAAGGATCGTTACCCGGCTCCCTAACCGCGCAAAGGCTTGTGCCAACTCCACGGCGACGACGGACGCACCGATCACCGCCAACCGCTCGGGGATCATGTCGCTCACCAACGCATCGGTAGAGGTCCAGTACGGCGTATCCTTGAGTCCGGCAATCAACGGTATCGCCGGACTCGCCCCTGTGGCGATCAAGCAGCGATCAAACGCAACGATATGCTTACCACCGTCTATGCTCTGCACAGTCAGACTGCGCTTGTCCCGAAAGTACGCCTCGCCATGTAAAACGGTGATGGCCGGTGTGTTTTCCAGGATGCCTTCGTACTTGGCATGACGCAGTTCCTCGACACGGCCTTGCTGCTGGGCCAGCAGTTGATCCCGCAAGATCGTCGGTGGCGTGGCAGTGATCCCTTTATCGAAGGGGCTGTGGACGCGCAGATGGGCGACGTGGGCGGCGCGGATCATGATCTTGGACGGCACGCAGCCAACATTGACGCAGGTGCCACCAATAGTGCTTCGCTCAATGAGGGTCACCCGCGCGCCTCGTTCCACTGCTTTCAAGGCACAGGCCATGGCCGCGCCACCACTGCCGATGATGGCCACGTGAAGATTGTCTTCGCCGCTGGTGGTCTTGATCGATGGGCCGTTGCGCAATTTGGCCCCGTAACCGCTGGCGGCCACGGCTGCTAAGAGCGTTTCCACTGGCGTTTCGGTCTGGAGCGTGACCTCCGCCGTGCCGGCCGGGTAGGACACCTGCGCCTTGCGTACCCCGGGCATTTTTTCCAGTGTTTCGCGCACATGCACGGCGCAATTATCGCAGGTCATGCCGGTAATGTTCAGCGCAATGGTTGATGGGTTCATGGGTTATTTCCGTTTGGTAAGATGTTGACGTCATGTATATGCGGGGCGCGCATGGCACTATTGCCCGCAAGAATTGCCCGCTTTTGACTGGGAAACGTCGCAGCGGCGATGCGCGGGGTTGAACAAATCCCACAATGCCGCTGCTAACATCACGATCAGTCCGGTATAGAAAACTCCACGAGCCATCTCTGTGGGCAGGAAATGTCGGGCCATTCCAAAGGACCCGATCAGAACCAGGATGGGCCCGATGACCCCGACCAGGACCCGATGCCACTGATGATGAGAAAACCATCCGAGCAGGTTGGCAGCCAGAGCGACGCTGGCAAACACCGGGATCAAAATATGCACGAAGAGACCTTCCCAACGACTGAGAAAGCCCAATCCGATGACCGCGCCAATGCTTGCCGCCGCAGGGAAGCACATGGCACAGCTGAAACTGCCGATGATCGTACCCATTACACCCGCCTTATCGGCAATGCGGGTCAGCCATTGGGTGTTCATGATGACAAGCCTCCTGTTCAGTGCCGCGTCTTATTGCGTGGCCGTCCGTTCTTCACGGTAGCACGGTCACGGTAACGTCGGCGCCCATACGCCGATCCAGTCTCATCTATACTTACAGCCGTAGTCAGGTACGGAGTCAAGGGCCATAAAAAACGCTTTGTAATGGCTCCACCATCGGCACCCTGGCGCAGGCCGCAGATGTCTATGTCAAAATCATTCGCTTCTATCAACGCAAGAGGCTGTTACGCGTGCCAGAGCGGCCATATGGCGGTATTCGTCACTATGAACAGCAGGATGTAGAACGGTTAAAATTCGTACCGGAAGATTTGACAGGTAAAGGCGGACTGCTCAAGCAACTGGTGGAGCAGGCACTACAGACCGAGATGGTCGAGCACCTGGGATATGCTAAAAAAACATTTAGAGGTGCCGATGTGGTGGGCGCCGTTCAGGAAGCGGAGTTTTGATGCAGGGGAGAATTACGGGCAAACCCAGTCATGTGCCATCATGCAAGCGCAAGGCGGAAAGTAACCCAGAAATAGAAAAAAACCGCTTAGCGCTATTTCTAAGCAGTTGATTAAATTGGCTCCCCGGGACAGGCTCGAACTGCCGACCTAGTGATTAACAGTCACCCGCTCTACCGACTGAGCTACCGGGGAAAAGTGGGCGTATCCTAGCCTCCTGTGCGGTGCGCGTCAAGGAGCGGGCATCCGCCTATCGTCCCTTTCGACGCGGTTTTCCTTGTCAAAACGCGGCATTTCGGCTATTTACCTACTACCAAGCATAAAGAACGGGGAAAACGCCTGTGCAGCATCCCAAAAAAGTGTCACCCATTGATCCGGTGCGCAGAGGGGGAGGACTCCTTCTGCTATTGACGCTGACACTGAGCGGCTGCGCGACCATGACACCCCCTGCGGAACATTCACCGACCTCTCCCTCTCCCTCTCCCGGCAATGCGTCGTCGTCCTATGACCACCACGCGGAAGCCACTACACTCGACACCGTACTCGTTAATGCCATCGCGCAAATTGGCAAGTCTTACCGTTGGGGTGGGGAAAATCCGCGCACGGGCTTCGATTGCAGTGGCTTGATTCAATATGTATTGGGCCGCGCCGGAGTATCGATTCCCCGCACGTCTTTCGCGCAGGCAGCGGCTCTGCCAACCGTCAGGGACAGCCGTATCCGGCCTGGGGATCTGGTGTTCTTCAATACGATGGGGCAACCCTTTTCGCATGTGGGCATTTATATCGGCGGCGATCGCTTCGTCAGTGCCTTGAACCGCCAGCAGGGCGTGGCTGTGCAGAGTCTGCGGGCTCCCTACTGGGCGCAGCGGCTGGATGGTGTGCGCCGTCCCATGCCCGCCGAGTTGCTGGCCATGCGAACCCCTTAAACACTTCCTTTTCAACACCTGATCACGGGCGGACATCATGCGCAGCTACCGAGCTCTACCTTCCAAAACAATAATCGCTCATTTGTTGGTGATGGCCTTGTCAGCCTGTGCGACGCATGTAGATGCGGTAAATCACGCGGCTGCTCCAGTCATCGCCACACCTGCGCCACGACCCTTGCCCGGAGCACCCATGCCGGAGCAACCCAGCGCCATGGTCATGCCGCGGATCAACGGCACCTGTGTCAGCAACGTGGCGTTCCCCAACTTCCCACAACAGTATCAGCACAGAATGCAGGAAATCGCCTGCCATTTGCAGAAACGGGATGGGCTGCCCGCCAGTTACGTGATTCCCAGTTTGCAAAACGCCCGCTTTGACGCCCGCGCGGTGGCGCTCATGACTCCTCCCCCCTCCACAACACCGGCGACCCCTTTCCCTTGGTGGCGTTATCGGGATCGCTTCCTGCGCCAGGATCGGGTGGATCAGGGAGTGCGCTTTTGGCGGGATCATGCCGGACTCCTACGGGCCGTCAGCCGGAAATATGGGGTTCCCGGGCCGATTCTGCTGGGAATTCTCAACATAGAAACGGCTTTCGGGGCCTTTCAAGGCGAATTTTCCGTGCTCGATTGCAACCTGAGTCTGGCCCTGGCGCTGCCCGGACGGCGGCGGTTCTTCCTGCATCAAACGGCAGAAACACTCAAACTGGCGCAGCGCCTGAATGTAGCGCCGCAAACGCTGAAAGGCTCAGAGGCGGGGGCCATGGGCATGTCACAGTTCCTCTCCAGCAGTTATCTGCGCTACGGCGTCACCTGGAATGATCCACCCGGTGGGCCCATGCCCAATCTATGGCAGTCGCCCGCAGACGTCCTGGCTTCCACCGCCAACTTCTTCCGCGGCCACGGCTGGCAACCGGGACAGCCGGTACTGGGCCAGGTAGTCAGCGGCCAGCAGACGGACATCACCCCCTTTCTGCAGGGCAAGCACCCGCTTTCCCAACTGCGCGCCGCAGGCATCCAACCAAGGACCGCACCGGGACTTCCGGAAACGACCCCGGTGGGTCTGCTGCGCTTGCAAACCGAACACGGCCCGACCCTGTTTATCGCCTACCCGAACTTTTACGCCATCATGGGCTACAACCCAAGCACCTACTACTCGGCGACCGTCTGGGCCTACGCAAAGGCGATCCAGCGGACCCTCAGCGACTGACCAGGAGGGTATCCGCACCGTTTCTGCCGGCCTTTGTTCGCTGCCGCCGCCCTTATGCTAACATGGTGCCTTCTCGTTCGCCGACCACGATGGAGCACGGTGTGCAATCTGTTGACCTACTCATTCGCGCACGCTGGATGCTGCCAATCCACCCGCGCACGGTCTTTCACGACCATGCGCTGGCGGTGCACAACGGACACATTGTCGCCATCGGCCCAGCCGAGGAAATACGGCAACGGTACGCCGCGGCCAGTTACACACGCCTCGACCGGCACGTCCTGATGCCGGGACTGGTGAACGCCCACACCCACGCGGCCATGACCCTGATGCGCGGACTCGCGGATGACCTCCCGCTGATGACTTGGCTGAATGAACATATCTGGCCCGTGGAAGGCCGTTTTGTCAGCCCGGAATTCGTCGCCATGGGCACGGAACTGGCTATCGCGGAAATGCTGCGCGGCGGTACCACCACCTTCAACGACATGTACTTCTTCCCCGAAGCGGCGGCGGAAGTGGCTCAGCGCATGGGTATGCGGGCCACCATCGGGCACGTCATCCTCGATTTCCCCACCGCCTATGCGGCCAATGCCGATGCCTGCCTGCAGGCGGCGGCGGACCTGCTGCCACGTCTGCGCAAGATGCCCCTCATTCGCCAGAGTATCGCCCCGCATGCCCCTTACACCGTCGGTGACGCGGGCTTACGCGGCGCACGCGACCTGGCCAAAGTGGAAAATCTGCCAGTGCACATGCATGTCCATGAAACCGCTAGCGAGGTGCGGGAGGCCGTTGACCGTGATGGCATGCGCCCGCTGGCGCGTTTAGGCAGACTGGGCTTATTGAACCAGCATTTTCTCGCCGTGCATATGACCCAGTTGAATGACGATGACTTGGCACTTTGCCGCGACTCGGGACTACACATTGCACACTGCCCGGAATCCAATCTGAAACTGGGATCGGGAATGGCGCCGACAGCCGTCCTGCGCCAACAGGGCATCGGACTCGCCATTGGAACCGATGGCGCCGCCAGCAACAACGACCTCGACATGCTGGGTGAGTTGCGTATCGCCGCCCTGCTGGCAAAGGGCGTGAGCGGTGATCCCACCGCCTTTCCCGCTTGGGCGGCACTGGAGGCCGCGACCTTGGGAGGCGCCAAAGCCATCGGCTGGGGCACGGAAATCGGCAGTCTGGAGCCCGGCAAAGCGGCGGACTGCATCGCCATCGATCTGGATCATCCAGCCACCTTCCCAGTCTACGATCCCGTCTCCCAGGTGGCCTATTGTGCGGGGCGCGATCAAGTCAGTCATGTCTGGGTGCAGGGAAATCCACGCATTGCCGGAGGACAGGCGGTGAATTGGGACGTGCGGGACTTGTTTGCACGCGCCCACGGCTGGGCACGACGCATTCGTGAAGGAGATAACGACGCATGAATATGGATCAGGCTGAAGTCAACAAATTCGACGCCCTCGCCGATCAATGGTGGGATACTGGGGGACCTTTTCGCACCCTGCATGAGATCAATCCGCTGAGACTGGAGTTTATCGCCCACGGATGCGGTGGATTGCGTGGCAAAAAAGTGCTGGATGTAGGCACGGGCGGTGGACTTCTGGCGGAGGCCATGGCACGACGTGGGGCCGAAGTCACCGGCATCGACCTGGCCGAAGACAGTCTCCATGCAGCCCGTGTCCATGCGGACGCCGGCGAACTGCCCATCGATTATCGACGGATCGCCGTGGAAGATCTGGCGATCGAACAACCGGCACACTATGACGTTGTCACCTGTATGGAAATGCTGGAGCATGTCCCGGATCCGGCAACCGTGGTGGCCGCATGCGCCCGCCTGCTGCGCCCCGGTGGCGATGCCTTCTTCGCCACCCTCAACCGCACCCCCAAGAGTTATCTGCTGGCCGTTGTCGGTGCGGAATATGTGTTGGGCCTGCTTCCGCGTGGCACCCATGCGTATCAAAAATTCATTCGACCCAGCGAATGGCTGGCCATGATCCGTGAAAACCACTTGCAAATCGTGACGCTCAAAGGGATGCGTTTCGATCCCATCCGCCATCGCGGGCGACTCACGGAGGACATCAGCGTCAATTATCTCGGTCATGTGCGCAAACCAGGCCCCCATGCCTGAACTGGCGGCCGTACTCTTCGATCTCGACGGCACCTTGGTGGACACGGCACCGGATCTCGGGGCCGCAGCCAACCGGATGCGAACCGATCGTGGTCTGCCGGCGATGTCTCCCGAAATACTCCGGCCGGTCGCCTCGCAAGGCGCCCGTGGACTCCTGCGTATCGCCTTCAACCTGCACCCGGAAGACCCGGAATTTGCCCCCATGCGCGCGGAATTTCTGGAAACCTACGCCGCCCACCTCTGCGAGCGGAGCGCCCTCTTCCCGGGGATGACGGGCACTCTGCTGATGCTGTCAGAACGAGGGATAGCCTGGGGTATCGTGACCAACAAACCGGCGTTTTTGACCCTGCCGCTGATTACCGCGCTCCAACTGCCCGTAGCGCCCGACACGGTTGTCTGCGGGGATACCACGGCACGCGCCAAGCCTGACCCCTTGCCGGTCATTCACGCCCTCTCACGAATGGGGGTGGCGGCGGCCGAAAGTCTCATGATCGGTGATGATCCCCGCGACATGGCGGCGGGTCAGGCGGCGGGCGCGCGCTGCTGGGCGGCCGCCTGGGGTTACCTGGAGGCCGGCGACCACCCGCAAGACTGGGGAGCGGAACGCGTCATCGACCGGAGTGAAGCGCTAGCATCTGCCCTCTTCCAAGGAGATGGGGCGCCCGCGGCTGCGGGTGATCTGCAGAAGGGCCGCCGCCAAGATCAGAACGCCACCGAACAACTCCAACAGCGTCGGCATCTCCCCCGCCAACCACCAGGCCGATAACGCGCCCACGATGACCTCAAACGGCATGATGACGGCGGAAGTACCCACCGGCATCCGCGCCACCCCAAACTGCACAGCCACCGTCGCTCCGGCAATCCACAACCAGGAAAAGGCGAGCAGGCCGCCGTATTCCGGCAACGGCAGCACCGGTACAGGCTGGAAAAGCGCGAAGGGCAAGGCAATCAGCGCGCAACCCCACCATACCGCGGTGGCCCGGTGCAGATCACCCAACACCGTATCCGCACGCAGGACGACATTACTCAGCGCAAAGGCAAGACCAGAGGACATGGCCAGAAGATCATCCATATCCAGATCCGCGAAAGAGAAGCCCTGACCATGACTCACCACCAGGACGGACCCCCCGACCGCCAGCGATACAGCGAGGGCACCGCGCCAGCCGATCGCCTCTCGCAGAAAGATCCGCGCGGCGAAAATGGCCCAGACGGGGGAGAGATAAAAGAGCAGGAGCACCCGGATGACTTCCCCATGCACCAACGCCAGCATGAAGGCCACGTTGGTCCAGCCGCCGAGCAGAAACAGCCCGACCAGCGAGCCACCGTGCCGCCGTAATTCGCGGCGGCGGCGCCAGGACCATAACCCGGCAGGAAGCGCCAGCAGCAGGTAGATGGCGAAAATCAGCCATGCCCCCCGCAAACCAGCCGCATCAAAATAGCGGAGCGGCCACCAAAGCACGCCCCAAAGGCTGGAGCCGACCAGCAGGGCGATGATGGGCAAGCGCTGTCCGCGCCTGGGAACGATCGGGTGACTCGGGATGATGGTGTTTTTCCTAACCGGTAACCTGCCACGGTCGCAGCGGCCCCCGCCAACGGGGCGGACTGAAGTCTGCCTCAGGGAGACCGCTGTGAAAAGAGGGCCGCGCCGCCGCGGAAACTCCCGCCGGCAACCGAATCAGCCCCGCAAGGGATATCCGCTGCTCAGGCATCGCAGCGGGCATCCCGGCGATAACGCATCGGCCGGCTTTGCCGGGCCCATAACTCGGCGTAATGTCCCTTCGCCTGCAACAGTTCCTGATGGTTTCCGCTCTCTAACAAACGGCCATTCATCATCACGACGATTCTATCAAAGTGTGCGATGGTGGATATTCGGTGCGCTATGGCGATCACCGTGCGGCCCGCCATCAAGTCGTCCAGTTCCGCCTGTATCTCTTGCTCGGTCACCGAATCCAGTGCGGAGGTGGCCTCATCCAGTATCAATATAGGCGCATTTTTCAGGAATACGCGAGCGATGGCGATACGCTGCCGTTGACCGCCAGAGAGTTTCACCCCGCGCTCTCCTACCCGCGCGTTCAATCCGGTGCGCCCCTGCGAATCCACCAGATCATCCACAAAGGCATCCGCACGCGCCCTTCGCAAGGCCTCCTCCACTTCGGCGCGGGATGCTTTTTGCCTGCCATAACGCACATTCTCCAGAATCGAGCGATGTAACAGGGAAGTGTCCTGGGAAACCACGCCGATATATTGCCGGAGGCTCTCTTGCTGGAGGTTCCTGATATCTTGTCCATCCACCAATATACGGCCCTGATCCACATCGAAAAAGCGTAACAGCAAACTCACCAGGGTGGATTTTCCCGACCCCGACGGACCGACGATGGCCACTCTTTCGCCGGGCCTGACCACCAAGTTCACATCGTCTATGTGCCTGATGGCCTCCACCCTATTCCTGTCGGGCTGATGGTAACTGAAAGAAACCCGATCAAAGTCAATGCGCCCCTCCCGATATACGAAAGGCTTTGCCAATCTCGAGTCGCCCATGATCCGGGGTCTGTCCACCGACCGCATGCCATCCTGAACCGTACCAATATTTTCAAAGATGGCCGACAGATTGCTGGCCACCCAACCCGACATGTTGGCGATTTGCCAAACCAAGGGGACCGCCGTCACAAGGATCCCCACGGAAATGACACGCTGCTGCCAGAGCCAGATTCCGACCCCGGTCGTAGCGCTCAGCAACAGGGTGTTGAGGAGGGTGAGCGACGTCATCCAGGTGGTAACCATGCGTAACGAAGCACGAAAGGCCGAAGTATGGCCGATCAGGGCATCTCTGACGAATTGATCCTCATCCTCTGACTTTGCGAAGAGTTTGACGGTATGGATATTCGTATAGCTGTCGACGATGGCGCCGGTCAAGCCCGATCTCGTCTTCGACAGCAGATTGGATCTTTGGGTCAGGCGCGGAATAAAAAACCGCATCAAGATGCCGTAGAGGACAAACCAGCACAAAACCGGAAGGGACAGTTTCCAGCTCTGCCGGGCGAGGATCACGATCGAACTCAGCCCATAGGTCAGCAAGTACCATACCGCCGAGAATGTGGCCACCGTGCTTTCCCGTAAAGAAGGACCGGTTTGCATCACCCGATTGGCGATGCGCCCGGCGAAGTCATTTTGAAAAAAGCTCCATCCCTGGCGAATAATCCCACGATGATTCTGCCAGCGGATCAGATTGGTAAAATTCGCCGCGATGGATTGATTGATCACGAGATCATGGAAAAAGTGTATGAAGGGCCTGACGATAATGATGATGACCGCCATAAAAAGTGTGGCCCTCATCTCGTCTGCGGGCAAAATATCCGTTTTCGCATGCGCCACGAATCCAGTGATCTTTCCAATGAATACCGGAATCGACAAATCGACGATCGCCGTCAGTGATCCCACGACAAAGAGCAGAATCATGGATCCTTTGACTTGTGACACATAGTGCCAGTAGAACATCCATACCGAAGAGCGGCGCATCGGGTCGGAGATCTCATGCGTATCATGATCCCGGAACACATCGATCATCTTTTCAAAAATCTTATACATAGAGGTTATCCATATTCATGTGTGTTCATTGCCGGTCATTGCGCAATAATCAAGACGTCAGGATTTCCTCCGCCCAGGAAATTTCGGCTTTACTGTATATGATCAGCGTACGGCAAGCGGTCTACAGGAGACGGAGTACAAGGACTCATCCAGTTGCGCAGGGGTTATTGTTGGAGCGTACTTGACCAAGTATTCAGGATACGGCAGGAACAGCACCGGCACCTGGTCGGCGGCATAATGCTCATACTCGTAAAGCGCATGGATTCCCTTGTCATCCGCGCTCCTCACGATGAGCCGGTTCATCTTCTGATCACTATAATTACCGTAGTTCGAACCACCGCCGGTGTTAAACAGTCCATCCCCGCTCGGATAGTAATCCGGATCATAGGACCACACAATCATAGCCGCATCCCAAGTGCCGTGCGGATGTAATTTGGCCAACTCCAGATTGAACGGCAGGATGCGCATACGCATATCCACGCCCACTCTCCGCCAGTCCGCTTTTAAAAGCTCACCCACCGCCACCAGTGTCTGGCTTATATCGGGCACGATCATGGTGAATATCAACTTCCGGCCATCATGTACCCGGACGCCGTCCGGTCCCCGGTGCCATCCCGCCGCGGATAAGAGCCGATCCGCTTTTTGCGGATCATAGGCCCGCGAGGGGTCGGCCACCAGCGCCTTCATCCTCGGTGACAAGTAGGTATCCGGGTTAGTGGGCACCGGGTTAAAACTCGGCACCCCCATTCCGTGGAACGCCATGCCGATGATCTGCGGCTGGTTGATGGCCAGCTCCAACGCCTGCCGCACCTTTACGTCTCGTAGAAACGCCACCTTTGGATTGGTGAAATTCAAGGCCACGTAGTTAAAACCGTATCCGCCGTTACTGACGCAGCTCCGCAAGTCATGCACCCTCCAACGGGCATCATACAGGTAATGGGGAACCATCCCGACCTGGATAATGCCGGATTTCAAGGCCCAAAAGGCGCTCGCGGAAGAGGTGGCCATCTGAAATCCCAGGTTTTTCAACACGGGCGGCGATCCCGAATAGCGGGGATTCGCCACAAAATCAATATAGCGACCCGGTATGAAGCGTCTTAGCCGATAAGGTCCGTCGACCACGCTTACCAACCCGGGATCATCCTGATGCTTGAACAACGCATCGATACGGTAACCACCCCAGCGCCAGGCGGGCACCGGCATCAACTGCGAGAGGCCATTGAGTTCAAACCACAGGGGATTCACCGGATGCTTCAGATTGATCTGTAAAGTCGTTGGATTGGAGACGAAGGCGTTCTCGATGATCTCCGGCATTCCGCCCATACCTCTGTAGGCATAACGCGATCCGAATTGCTGGATCATCCTCAGGCAGGCCAGCACATCCTCGGCGGTAACCGGGCGGCCGTCCGACCACTGCCACGGCTTCAAATGAATCATAAAATGACGGCGATCCGGAGAGACCTTTATGGACTGTGCGATAGATTTTTGCCAGTCAATCTTCAGATTCGTACCGATCCAGAGCAGCGGGCGAAACATGAGGGTGACGATCTGCGCGTTGGCAGTGGAACCGTTATTGACCACAGGCATGAGCGAATTTACGTTCATGGGCGGCGCGACCCCGACAGCGGTCACCGTGGTCAGGGCGCTTACCGGACCGGCCGATGCCATTGTACCGGTTATGGCGACCATGGCGCCACCCAGCAGAAATTTTAGGCGCTTATGCAGAATCTTCATGATGTTGCACCCAAGCGCCCCAGATCCTCGCCCCAAATATTGGGAAGCGGATATCTTCGCCCGGTACAGAGTGGAGAACAGCCATTTCTAGCCCCCTGCTGCGTAATATGGGGGGAGACCTGCCGGCGTCGGCGGGTTGCCCATCCGCGCCAAGGGAAAATGGCAAGCCACCTGATGCCCCGCGGACACGCTCCGTAGAGACGGGCGCTCCATGCCGCAGCGGGGCTCGGCCCTGGGGCAACGGGTATGAAACGCGCAACCCGAAGGCGGATGCACCGGCGACGGAGATTCTCCCACCGGGAGCGGCAGATGCGCGGCTTCACCGCGGCGCACCATCAGCGGCAAGGCATCCATGAGGGACGCGGTGTAGGGATGGGCCGGGGCACCGATCAGCGTCCCGGTGGGGGCGATCTCCACAATCCGTCCCAGATAGAGCACGGCAATACGCTGCGCAAGATAAGCAACGGCCCCGAGATCATGGCTGATAAAAATGTAGCTGAGCCCCATCTCTCCCTGCAAGTCGCGCAGCAGGTTGAGGATACGGGCCTGCATGGACACATCCAGCCCCGAGGTGGGCTCATCGAGCACCAGTAGGCGGGGCGCGGTGGAGAGTGCGCGGGCGATGGCGATGCGTTGCCGTTGCCCACCCGAGTACTGTCCCGGGTAGCGGTGCATCGCCCGGCGGTCGAGGCCCATCCGCTCCAGCAAAACGGCGGCCTTTTCGCGGCGCTCGCCCGTCCGGCCGATACCCTGCAACCGCAGGGGCTCCATGATGATCTGCCCCACCGTCATCCGTGCATTCATGGAATCGAAGGGATCTTGAAACACCATCTGCATCTGCTGCCGGTATGGACGCATTTCGCGCTCGCTGAGCGCGCTCAAGTTCACACCGCCCAGGCGCACCTCCCCGGCCGTGGGACGCACCAGACGCAATATCGCCCGGCCCAGAGTGCTCTTGCCGGAGCCGGACTCGCCAATCAAACCCATGGTCTCACCCTGCTCCAGGCCAAAATGGATATCGCTCAGGGCGTGAATGGTACCCTGGCTCCGGCGCAACAGCCCTCCCTCACCGAGCGTAAAACGGACGTCCAGGCCCTCCACGTCCAACCAGGGCCTCATGCCGATCCCCCCACCGGATGCATACAGTAAAAGTGGTGAGCGCCACCCCGCCTTTGGGGATAGGCGCTCAGACACTCCGGGGTGACCGCGGGGCAGCGGGGGGCAAAGCGACAGCCCTTGGAAAATTCCTGCGGGCGCGGCGGCAGACCGTCAATGTCGCTCAAACGCTTCTCCGGCTTCGCCAGACGCGGGATGGCATGCAGCAGCGCCTGACTGTAAGGATGCCGGGGCGCCCGAAAAAAGGCTTCCGCGGGTCCCTGCTCCACCGCTCGGCCCGCATAGAGCACCATCACCGAATCGGCGTGCTCGGCGACCAGGGAGAGGTCATGGGTGATAAAAATCACCGCCATCCCCAGGGCCTTTTGCAGGCGCCGGATCAGGCGCAGTATCTGCGCCTGGGTGATCACGTCCAGGGCGGTGGTGGGTTCATCGGCGATCAGCAGGCGCGGATGGCAGACCAGGGCCATGGCGATCATCACCCGCTGCCGCATGCCGCCGGAGAACTGGTGCGGATAGTCGTCCAGGCGCCGGGCGGCATCGGGTACGCCGACCTCTCGCAGCAGGTCCAGGGCATGCGTCCGGGCGGCCTGCGCGTCAGCGCCACCATAGAGCCGGTAGGGTTCGGCAATCTGCTGGGCAATGGTCAGGCTGGGGTTCAGTGACGAGAGCGGATTCTGAAAGATCATGCCGATCTCCCGGCCACGCACAGCGCGCAGGGCGGGTGCCGAGAGCTGGGTGAGCTCGGTGCCGTCAAGCCGCACCGACCCGGCGGAGATACGTCCGCCCCAGGGCAGCAGACCCATCAGCGCGGCTGCGGTCATCGACTTGCCGGAACCGGATTCACCCACCAGCCCCAAGGTCTCCCCGGCGCCCACCTGGAAGCTGAGGGAGTCGATCACGTCAAAGGCCTTGCGCCCGCGCCCGAAGCTGACACCGAGATTCTGTACCTGCAATCCGGCGGGACCGGGCTTCGGCGGAATGACCGCACGCATCTCAGCGGCCCTCCAGGCGGGCCAGCAGGCCCTGACCCAGCACGTTCATGGCCACGATGGCGAGAAAGATCGCCAGCCCCGGAAAGACGATCAGCCACCAGGGACCGATAATCACCAGTTGCAACCCATCGTTGAGCACCCCCCCCCAGGAGGGGTGCGGCGGTTGAATCCCCAGCCCCAGAAAAGACAGACCCGATAGGGCGAGAATCAGATCGGCGACCATGAAGGTGGCGTTCACGATCAGGATGGGCAGCATGGAGCGCATCAGGTGGGTGCGGGCGATATAAAACGTGCCCGCACCAAACTGCCGGGCGGCCAGAACATAGTCGCGCTCCTTATAGGCCAGGGCCTCGTTACGCACGATACGGGCGAGGCCGGGCCAGGAGAGGAATCCCAATACCAGCACCAGGCTCAGAGCGTTCAAGGGAACGAGGGCGGCAAAGAAAATCATCAGGACCAAACCGGGCAGCGCCAGAAGGGCATCCAGCAGACGCATCAGCACCTTATCCAGCCAGCGGGGGCTCAACGCCGCGCTCATGCCGTAGAGGACGCCCATGAAGAGGGCGATGAAGGAACCCAGCAAACCGACTTCCAGCGTAACCCTGCCGCCCGCCATCATCCGTGCCAGCATATTACGGCCGAGGTTGTCGGTACCCAGCGGAAACCGCCAGGAGGGTGCGAGAAGGATGTGGTTGGCATGAATGGCCAGGGGATCGGCGGGATATACCCAGGGCCCTCCCCAGGAAAATAGCAGCAGCAGCACGAAAATCGTCAGACCGGTCCAGGTCATCGGGTGACTGTACTGACCGACCCAGTGGCTGAGGGAGCCGGTCCACAGCCGGGTGAACAGGCCGGGGATCGGCCGGGCCACCAGACGGGTATTGACGGCCATACCGGTGGGATGACTACTCATAACGCACCCGCACATCGAGAATGCTGTTGAGGAGATCCGCACCGAGATTGCCGAGAATGGTCAGTATGCCAATCAGCAGGACGATGGCGGTCAGGGTCGGATAGTCCTGTTCGAGCGCGGAGCGCCATAAGAGCCAGCCGAGTCCGGGATAATTGAACACGCTCTCGGTCAATACGCCACCGACGAAAATGCCGGGGATCATCATGCCGATGACCGTGACCAGGGGGCGGATGGCATTACGCAAGACGTGATTGATGGCAATCCGCAAGGGCGGAATGCCCCGGGCCCGGGCGGTACGCACATAGTCGAGGCGGTACTCGCTGCGCGCCTGGTGGCCAAAGTAGCGCGACAGGCCAGCCGTCAGGGGCAAGGCCAGGGTAACGCCGGGCAGGATCATATGCTGGATATAGCTTCCGATATGGGCTCCTCCGCTCTGCCAACTCTCGCCGCTGCCAATACCGCCCGGCGGAAACCAGTTGAGATCAATCGCAAAGAAGAGAATAAGCAGGGTGCCGATAAAAAATACCGGCAGAGAGTAGACGATCATTTGCAGTCCACCAATCACCAGTCCTGGGGTGCGTTCCGCCCAGTAGCCTTGCAACATACCGATGATGACGGAGAAGACGATGGCGATGGCCGTCGCCAGTGCATACAGCAGGATGGAGTTCTTCAGATAGGCGCCCATCAGCGACACCACCGGGGCATGTTGGGTGAAGGAATAGCCGAGATTGCCCTCCAACAGATGCTCCCACCAGATGCCATACTGTTGCCAGACCGGGTGATCGAGACCCATCTGCCGGTCCAGCGCCGCCACCGCCTGCGGCGTCGCATGCAGGCCCAGAATACTGTACGCCGGACCTCCGGGTGTCGCGTGAATCATAAAAAATACGATGGTCACCAGCAAAAACAGCGAGAGGGCGGAGGTGCCCAGACGATTTAAAATCATACGTTTCATCATTCTACTCCCGGCCGATCCAGATAAACTGCGGATAAAAGCCCCCCAGAGGGCTGAACGCACGCGCCAATCCGTGGAGTCGCAAGGCGGCCTCCACAAAAATCTTCATATTGGGCAACACGATGACCGGCTGTTGTTCGGTAAAATAGTTCTGGAACTTGTATAACGCCTGCGAGCCTGACTGAATCCGAATCTTATCGGACAACGCATCCATTTTTTTGCTGCAATAATGATAATTGTTCTGCGTGCCGCCACACTTGAATACAGAGCCCCCCGTGGGGTAGGCGCTCTGGCTCCAAGCCGAATACACAGCCTGCCAGTGTCTATTGCTCGGGTCCGACATTTGCGCAACTATTTCATTAAACGGTTTTTCACGCATACGCACTTCTATCCCCACTTTTGCCAGCATGTCCGCCAGCAAGGTGGGGCCCCGTATCGTTCCGGGCGGCAGATACAGCGTGAAGGCCAGCCGGTGCCCATCTTTCATGCGGATCCCATCAGACCCCCGGTGCCAGCCCGCCCGGTCGAGCAATTCATCCGCCAGGGCGGGGTCGTAGGCGCCCTGGGAAAGGAGCCTCTTGGCTTCTGGCGACAAAAATGCCGGGGGCACGCCCGGAACAAGACCAAAGGCGCGAACACCATATCCATATCCCAAAATCTTGATGAGCAAGTCCTGGTTGATGGCATGCATCATAGCCTGACGTACCAGAGGATCACGCACAAAAGCAATGTGCGGATTGTCAAAATTAAACCCGAGATAATTGAAGCCCCACGCCGGTCCGGTGGTAAATAAGCGATCTCCCTTTAATTGATGCCGTGCGGGGTAGAGTGGCGCAGGCAGGTTTCCCAGTTGGATTGTCCCGCTCTTCAGGGCGAAGAAAACGCTGGAGGGAGAATGGATAAATCGAAAAATCACTCGGTGAATGTAAGGTTTATCCGGACCAGAGAATTGCCGGTTGGCAACCATGCTCACATAACGCCCGGGATGGAATGATTCCAAACAAAAAGGTCCGTCCACGACCTTAAAGAAATGTAGATTCGTCATCTGGTCAACCATCTGGTTGACCGAGTATTTGTTCCAGACCTGAGCGGGATAAGGAACCAACTGGGCTAATCCGCTCAACTCAAACCAAGTCGGATTGACGGGCCGCTTAGTCACTACGCGAATCTCGTAAGGATTCACCACCGTCAAAGCAGCCACTTCCCCAGGAATACCACCACTGGCATAACCCGGATATTTGGGGCCGAGCCTCAGAATCATGTGATAGGTATAGGCCACATCCGCAGCAGTGACCGGTACGCCATCGGACCATTTCCATCCCTTGGACAAATGAATGGTGAAAGTGCGATGTCCCGGTCCGACAACAACGGCACTGGCGACACTCAGCCCGTAGTCAATCTTGAACTGGCGGTTGATCCAGAGCAATGGCTGATACATCAGGCCTTCGGCCTCCGTGTCGAAGGCCGACGAAGTCAACAAGGGGTTGAACCCGTTCATCGCCGCCGGGGGGCAAAGGCCGACGCCGGGGATGGTGGTCAGCGTACCGCCGTACCGCGGGGTGGCCGCAAAACCGGAGCAGGAGAACAGCGCTCCAGAACAAATTATCCAGAGATAACACGCAGTTTTATAACAGAACTCCTGAAGTAATCGCATCAGGGTAACTTTAAGGCAACCAACCTGACAAATACATCTCATCAATCATCACTAGCTCTCAAGGAATCAGAATGCCATGTTCATTCATCTCCATGAACGGCGAACGTAAGCCGCTGCACGCGCTTATTTCCAGAGCCAAATATGGCGATACACAAGCTCAAGGCATAACAGTGCAGGCATGATTCGTACCAAACACAGCGAACATGGCATGCGGTTTTCATCCCCCATGGTCATGATGCGGATAGTATTCTGTTTTTTATAATTTCAGCGCGGCATCCGTCCCGAAACGGATGCCGCGCTACCGCCTCTCAGCCTCTTTCCACAAAACGGGAGCACAGCGGACACACCCTGTTCTGGTGCAATGTCTGCACGGGATGCACCATATTGGAGCGCCGAATCGCGGCTACCATTCATACTTGCGGCAAAAACAGGCCACCAGACCATTCAGGCCTTTCCTCAAATAATGAGCGTATTATCATGCCGTCCCTGCACTTTCTCCAGCAGCAACTGTGCCATTTCTGCACTCCTGTAGAGATGGTACAGCATTTGCTTTTCAAATTGCCGTCCGCCGCTCTCCATTAACCTTGCGGCAGGCGTCGGGTCCTGAATTTTCTATTTCTATGAAGTCATGTCATGGAGAATGGAGTAATGTCAAAATCATATAGAAAAATCGCACACCGCACAAACCTCGCCACAGCGACGGTCCTCGCCCTGTGCTCCCTCCTTACCACCCACGCACTCGCCGAAACCGGATCTACGACGATCCGCAAATCTTCCGATGGTTCTCCTGCCCGGAAGGTGGTCAAATTGAAGGAAATCAAGAAAAAATATCAGAAATTATTGGTGGGTGAACGCAATATCGCCTCGGCAATGTCAGTGATCACCCCGGAACAGATTAAACATGCCAGTTCCTCGGAAAACATTTACAGCCTCCTCAAGAGAACCCCCTCCGTCAATGAATATCAGCAGAACATCGGACCAGGGACCCCCGTGCTGACCGTGCGTGGCGTGCGTATGTCGCAGCTCGCCCAGACGCTTGATGGGATTCCGATGACCAGCCTACTCTACGGCGGCGAGGGGGGCTATCTAAACAACAACATAGGAAGCGTGGTCGCGACCGGGCAAATCCAGGGAATCCATGTTTATCCCGGCGTGGCCCCGCCGGACCGTGGCGGCTTCGCCACGGTGGGTGGCACGGTAAACTATATCACCAAACCACCCACGAACACATTCTACACCGACCTCTTTAGCAAGATCGGGTCCTTTTCCACCGACGTCTACGGTGCCCAGATCAACTCTGGAATCATCCCCCATACGGATGGGCTCAAAGTGCTGATGCGACTGAGTCAGACGCAAACCGCCGGTTATATCCAGAACACGCCAGCGCGCTATACCGACTTTCTGTTCAGCGCCGTCAAGCCGTACGATTATGGTCTCTCCAGGGTGACCGCCACGGTTATTTACAACCGCGGCAATGGCTATCTCATAAGCGCTCCCTTACCAACAGCCCAGCTCAACAAATATGGCATTTTTTATAATGTGCCGCTATCCGAAGCGAGCACACAAGAAGTCAATAATTACGTCACCGCCATTCTCGGCGACAGCACCTATATCAACCGCCATCTAGTGATAGGCGGAAAATTATACTACAGGGGCCGATCGAGCACTTTCTCGGCCTATGCGAATCCGGCGTACATCAACGCCGGCTACCCTTATCAAGTCAACTTCAATGCTCCATACTTTGCCTACGGACCGCTAGGAGGGCCAAACAATCCTAACAACTATTTTAGTTACAATCCTGAGCAGGTTTTCGGAAGCTATACCGCCGGGGAGGCCGCAGAGATTAACGACCAATCTTCACAGACCATCGGCTTCGCTCCGAAGATCAGCATATTTCTACCTTACAACGATATAACCATAGGTGGCCTTATTGCTTCGGAAAAAAACAATGGCAACCAGTATATATATGGCACACTAAACATGCCAAAAATAAATGGATACAACTCATATACGGGTACCAACGGCTTTGGAGGTCAAGGTCATAGAACAGTTTATTCGGGTTACATTCAGGACAAAATAAATATTCTGGACAACAGACTACACATCGAACCCGGCGTCACGATCACTGGGGTTTCCTCAAATCAGTTCCAGCCGGTCAATATCTATGCCTCGCCGAACTACTCCTACAATCTAGGAAACTACGATAAAGAGATACTGCCTTATCTTGGCCTCTCCTATGACGTGACACACAAGGTCATAGCATATGCAAGCTACGGCAAAGGTGCGCGTTTCGCACCGATTGCCGATTACATCCTTGGGCCATCCGGAAGTTCGACCGTCGCGCCGGGGCCGGAAACGGTGAACGCCTACGAAGCAGGCATTCGCTATGTCGGGAAACACCTGTACTTGAATTTCGATGGCTACCTGCAAAACATGCACGGAATGTTCTCGTTCTACACGAATTATCTTACCGGTTTTTCCCAGTATGCGAATATCGGGGAAGAGCAGATGAAGGGCCTGGAGTTTTCTGGAAAATATCTGATCACGCCGGATTGGTCCGTATTCGGGTCCGCCTCATATACCAAAGCGACCTACATGAATAGTTTTTCGGCCAATGATACACCCTTTGAAGGCCAATACGGTTATGTTTTCGCCGGGAATCCTCTGCCGGCCGTGCCCAATTGGCTGGCTAATCTCGGGGTAAACTACCATAGAGGGGGGTTTCATGGGGAAATCTACGGTTCCTACACCGGTTCTCAACCCACCACTTACACCTTGCCCCCTACCGAGACCAACCCCCTTCTGGCCGACGCCACGGTACCCAACGCATCGAATTATCTGGCCGGCTACTTTCTGGTCAACCTGAGCGCCAGCTATAAAATCCCCATCCACAAAGACCACTTACAATCACTTACCGTGAGCCTGAACGTGGACAATCTTCTGGATCGCCACTATTACGTCCACTACTACCAAAGTTACAAGGAGTATGGCTTCAATGCGGTGGGGCAGCCATACAACCAGGCATATCCCGGAGAACCTCGTTTCATAGAGGTCGGCCTTTCCGGTCGCTTTTCCTGATGCGCCTTGTTTTATAAGCGGCACATGAGATATTGCGGTCTCCGGTCCCTGCTACCCGGCCTTGGCTGAGGCATCACGAGGCGCATCACTTGGATATCGCGATCATCGGTGCCAACGGCAGCACCGGCAAACATATGGCCAGCCGCATTCTCCTGGAGAAGCTCTTGCTCCCCACGGATCGCTTACAGCTTGTGGGCCGCTCCACGGGGGCCAGCGCATCTGCCTTGTATGGCTTTCGGCAAGACCTGAAAGACGCTTTTGCAGAACACTGCCCCATTATCGATATCGCCTTGCGTCCCGAAGAGATCGTGGCCGATATCATTCTGATGACGGCAGGATCGACTCTTCATCCCCACGCCCACAAAGACGAACCACCCCCCAGCCGCGATGCACTGGCGTCATACAATCGCGCGATGGCCATCCCCTATGCGGAAGCCATAGCGAAATATGGATATGGCCACGAGATAGTGATTGTCGTCACCAATCCGGTAGAACTGATTGTCCAGGTATTCGCCGATCACTATGACCGCAGGCGCGTTATCGGTATGGGCGCTTATCAGGATAGTCTGCGGTTTCGCCGGGAGGTAGCCCGTTCCATCAACGTCTCTCGTGAAGCAGTGCGGGCGATGGTGCTTGGCGAGCATGGAGAGGGCATCGTCCCACTGTGGAGCAGTGTCACCGTGCAAGGATTCTCCGCATCTGAAACCGCAAGGGCCATCCGGCAAGTGCGGAGCAGTACGTCCAGCGTACAGTTCCCCGAGACCCTGCAACGTCTACGCGATGAAATCATTCAGATCGCTCAGAGTGGGCATATGAGTGCGGCCTTTCAGCGTTTTGATACACTCCCTCCCGACGTTCGGGTCATGGTAGGGCCATTTCTGACGCTTTTTTCCGGTGCCAAAACAGATATCGCTACAGCGCATGCCACGGTAGACCTGGTGAAGTCCATTTTAAGTGGCAAAGATACCGTTATCGCTGCCCAGGTCGCACTGGACGGGGAGTTTCTGTCCGTATCCGGCCCGGTCGGCGCCCCCGTAGTCATCAGCCCTAAAGGCTGGGATGGTGTCTATCCCGTCCCGCTCTCGGATGATGAGCAGCAATTATTTTTCAACGCCGTGCGATCCATCCACAGGAAGCTTCTCCTATGGAACGCATAGCCGATGACGAGAATCTTCCCTTGCAGACCATCGTCCTGATGGTCCAGGATGAACCGGGCACGCTCTTCCTCGTCTCCTCCGTGTTTTCAAACCGGGGCATTTCCATGAAAAGCATTCAAATGCATGAGGATAATCCGCCGATGGATTCCGTACGTCTCAGCAGGCTCACCATTCGCTTCCGGGGAGAGGACAGCCGCAAGAAAATCATCAGCCGCCTGCTCTCCAGGCTTGACTGTGTCATAGAATCCCAATGATAAGGCGTGATACAAGCCCCAAGAGTGGGTATGCATCCGATAACACCATAAAATAAATACGTTTCATGTCAACCTGCAGGGCCTGCCATATCCATGATCACCATTATTCGTGCCAACTATCAGACGGCGAATCATCGCGCTGCGATTCTCACCCTTATCAATGACTACGCGGCAGACCGTATGGGGCAAGGAAAGGCATTGCCAGACAATGTTCAGTGTCGTTTACTGGACGATTTAAGCAACCGGCCATGGGTCCATGTGTTTCTCGCCTACCAGAACGATGCCGCCGTAGCCATCGGCGTCTGCATCGAGGGTTTTTCAACATTCAACAGCGCACCGCTGCTCAACATCCATGATGTCTACGTGCGACCGGAAGCGCGTCGCCAAGGGATCGCCCAGGCGCTTTTCGCGCATATCGAGGCCGAGGCCCGCGCGCTCGGTTGCTGCAAGCTCACGCTGGAGGTGCTCGAAGGCAACACCCCGGCACAAGCGGCCTATCGTCAGCTCGGTTTTACGCCCTATACCATCAACGATACGGCAGGTATCGCCATGTTCTGGCAGAAATACTTACCTGCTGATCCCGTCTGACTGAGTGGTTTGCCCTCCATCGCGGCACACTCCTGTTCACTGAGAAATGAAATGGTTTGGCAGACGGTGACACGGCTACATTTTCGCACGCGCCAACAATGCCGCATTGCCCCCGGCCGCGGTCGTGTTGATGGTCACTGTTTGCTCAGCCACCATGCGCAACAGGTAATGCGGGCCGCCCGCCTTGGGTCCGGTGCCACTGAGCCCCTCCCCGCCAAAGGGCTGCACGCCCACCACCGCGCCGATCATGTTCCGGTTTACATACACGTTGCCGCAGCGGGACCGTGCGGCGATATGGGCTGCACGGCCATCGATGCGTGTCTGCACGCCGATCGTCAGACCAAAACCCAGGGCGTTGAGATCATCCATGAGCGTATCGAGACGATCCGCCTTCCAGGTGACCACTTGCAATACCGGACCGAAGATCTCTTCCCGCGCCTGCGCGATGTGATCGATCGCGTAAATACAAGGGGCCACGAAATGCAGGTCACGCCGCTGATCATCGCGCAGCACCAACCCCGCTTCCGTGCCGCCCGTCAATGCCATGGCCAGCATTTCCGCGGGCCATGCCGTTCGCATCAACAACCGTGCGCCTCCCTGCTCCAGCCGGGTGATTTGCGCCAGCAGCGTGGCTTGGGCCTCGGCATCGATCACCGGCGGAACATCTGTCGCATAATCCACTGCCGGGCCAATGGTCAACTCCTGCATGGCGCCCCCGAGCATGGCCAGGACCTCCTCCACCACCTCCTCCTGCACACAGAGCAGGCGAAGCGCCGAGCAGCGCTGTCCGGCAGAACGAAAAGCCGAGGCGATTACGGCATCTACCACTTGCTCCACCAGGGCCGTCGAGTCCACGATCATGGCATTGATACCGCCAGTTTCCGCGATGAGGGGAACGATAGGCCCCTCTTTCGCCGCCAGGGACCGGTAAATATGTCGGGCCACCCCTGTTGATCCGGTGAACACCACCCCCGCAGTCAGCGGATGATTTACCAGCGCGGCCCCCACGGTTTCGCCGGGGCCCGGCATCAGGGCCACCACGTCGCGCGGGACCCCCGCCTCCCAGAGCAGTTCCACAAAGGCTCTGGCAATGGCCACGGTTTGCTCGGCCGGCTTGGCGGCAACACTATTGCCCGTCACGAGCGCCGCAACCACCTGCCCGGCGAAAATAGCCAGCGGAAAATTCCACGGACTGATGCAGACAAAAGCGCCACGCCCGCGCAGACGCAAGGTATTGGTCTCCCCCGTCGGACCCGGCAGGGTTTCCGGGCGCATCAAGGCGGTCGCCTGGATCGCATAATAGCGACAGAAGTCAACGGCCTCCCGCAGTTCTGCCACCGCGTCGCCAAGGGTTTTGTGCGCCTCGCGCAGGAGCAGCGCAAGCAGGGCTTCACGACGGGACTCCAACAGGTCGGCGGCGTTTGTCATGATCTCGGCACGCCGTTCCACCGGCACCATATCCCAGCGCGGCTGCGCGGCATGCAAGGTACGCAGGAGCGGGTCCACCTCCTCGGGGCGGCTCTCCGCGAGGGTCGGCACGCGCAGAGCCAAAGCGGCCGCCGTTACCGGATTGCGTTCGTTCGCATAAGTCATGTCCATCCCTTTGCTATTGGGGCGAATCTGGCCCTGGAGGGTGCCGTATATATCGCGCGGCGCC
>JAKACQ010000094.1:0-5552 GCA_021821285.1 Pseudomonadota bacterium | reverse complement strand
AGACTGGCCATGACATGAAAGAAAAACCGTCCCGAGGGTGTCCCGGTATCGATGGCATCGGTCAGGCTTTTGAACTGAACGTCCCGAGCTTGCAGGCTGCTGACCAGGTCGATCAAATTCCGTACGCTGCGTCCCAGGCGATCCAGCTTCCAGACCACCAGCGTATCCCCTGCGCGGAGATCTCCCAGCGCCTGAGTGAGGCCCGGTCGCTCTGCGCGGGCACCGCTGATCTGATCCTCCATGATCTTCTCGCAACCGGCTTTGGTCAGCGCCTCCCTTTGCAGGTCCAGATTTTGGTCCTGGGTGGATACCCGGGCATAACCAATCAGCATGTTTTTCTCCTGACTCTCTCGATATTCATGGTGAAGGTAATGAATCAAGAACTCCATTTCAATACCTGTTTTCGAGAACCATATCCTGTTGATTGTTGGTCATGGCGCCCGTGCCGGATTTTGCCTCTCAAAAACCCTCGTTTGTGAGAGGTTGTCACAGTGACAACCACGGATTAGACCTTGCCGGTTGGTACGGTGTTGAAGTTGGCCCAGTCTGATCTTCCAGAGGATCTGGATGCTTTTGGTGGCCGGGGATTTTTCCGATATTCTCCGCTGGGTTGCTGGTTCTATTCACAGGGTGGCACACAGAATTTGTGGATGGTTTCCTGCAAGGGTGAAAACCGCCTAATATAGCTTTTAAGTGCCGCATGGTTGGCCGAGTGGGGGCTTAAACCCGCACTGATGATCGATACCAGAGGAGTGCCCAGAATGAATGCCGTTTTACCATCTATCATTTCCGAGTTTGAGACCGCCGAGCAGGAGGCCAGCTACACGGCCTGGCTGCAGGCCAAGACTGCCGCTAGCATGGTCGACCCGCGCCCGAGCATCCCGCACGATGAGATTGAGCGGCGCATGGCCGAGCGACTAGCACGACTCAGACAGCGCAAAGCGTCCTGATGCTGCCCATCTTCTGGCTTGAGTCTGCCGACGCCGATCTAGCCACTATCATAGACTACATCGGTCAGTACGATGTAAGTGCAGCCGAACGCCTGTGGGAACGCCTGCGCGTCTGCGTGTTACCACTGTCGGAGCATCCCTACCTGTACCGCATCAGCGATCGCGTGCCGGGCTTGCGTGAAATCGTCGCGCACCCAAACTACATAGTGCTCTATCGTGTCACGGCCACCTGCATCGAGATCGTGAACGTGGTGCATGCCCGCCGTGAGTTCCCGGTTTCAATCCAAAATGAGTAACCTCATCGTTTTGTCTCAAAATGGCCAGTCACCGGCACCCGGAGAACCCAGCAAAAGCAGTCCATCCGCCCCGGCCCGCCCATCGGCCAGACAAAACGACACCAAATGTCTTAACTGGATTGCATTTGCCACATACTGATTGGTATCAAGCGTGAAACCCATTTAAGGGTTCCCTCAGACGCGCACATCGCACCAGCTAACGCCGGAAACGTGGTGTCCAAGACTCAATCAGCAACTGTTCATCTTCTTCGTCCTCAGCATCTGGTAGGAAAATGTTATAAAGCACGGTGAGCGTCTTGCCATAGCTCCCCAAGCCAATTACATCCTCATTAATTTCGATGCTGCGACGGCCACCGAACCAGTCTTGCAGGTTGGAAGTGCCCTCAATGCGAGCGGCGCATCGCACATTCTCGGCGTCCTGATTAAACGCGAATGTCGTCGTATTGCGTGATATCGCCTCGCGCTTGCGAATCCAATCAATGCCGGCAACAGTCTTGAGGGCCCCGGATATAAAGCAGTGGTCAATACTGTTGCCAACGCTGAGAATGATCGCCACAGGATCGCGCGCGCAATGGGTGTAACGAATGGCTGTAGCGTGCAGGGAGGTCTTGCACAGGGTGGCCAAGGTCTCAACCGCCGCAAGCCCCTCGCCAGAGCTTTGAAGCTCTGGAAAGAACAAGTGCCTCGGCATGAGGAAGCCTGCGGCGAAGCGGTCCGCCTCCATTTCGTAGCGATCCCTCGACGCAAAGCCTGCCCGTGACTCATGAATACCGTTCTCGCCAATCACAGCGTCAACATGGCCAGGCAAAAAGTAGTGCCCCAGCTCGTGGCTAACGCTGAAACGCTGAAATGGCTCGTTGTCTATGTGGGTCGCGTAGGCGATAGCGAACTCGTTGCCGACACGGATCAGCATTCCAGACACACCGGCGTCGCGCGCTGGTTTAGACACCACTTCAATTTCACGATTCCGCGCAATGGCGAATGGGTCAATGGGTAGGGTGGTAATGCCCAAACCCTTGATGAGTTGTTCTGCCGCCAGCGACGCAAATGCGTAGGGATCGGTAAGAATCATTTCTTGCCGGAACCACGCACGGCGGCCTTGCCAGCAAGGTGCGTTATCAGTGCATCGGCGAACTTGCGATCAACCTCCTGTAGGGCATCGTAGTGGCGATGCAATTTATCAGCTCCAGCCAGCTCCTTGAACTCAGCAACCCGCCCGAGCAGATAGTCCGTGGTCACATCAAGCGTGTCGGCAAGAAGGCGAAGGTTATCGAACGACGGCTTGCGCGTGCCCGTCTCGAAGTGCGATATCGCAGAGGGCTGCAGGCCAGCATGCTCCGCCAACTCACTCTGGGTGAGGCCGCGATATTCTCGCGCGCACCGAAGACGGTAAGGAAAGATAGTAGACGGGGAACTTGACTCGGACATTACGACTCCGTATTATTTAAAATGACGACTTAGTCATGGCCCGTTTGGGCCTTTTGTTGACCTGTGATTTTGACGAATTCGTCATATTTTACATGACGATCATGGCTCAATCAACCAGAAAGGAAAGAAAATGGCCAACGTTCAAGTACAAGATGAAACCAAGCACCATGTGCGGATTCATATCGACCAACAGCCGTATGAGTCCCCCAGCCCAACAACTGGCGAAGCACTGTACCTGCTGGGCAGGGTGCAGATAGATCTGGAACTTTTTCGGGAAGTAAGCGGTGATAAGGAAGACGCGGTGGTACCGAACGGTCCGGGAATTGTGTATCTGAAGGAGGATGAGCATTTCCATAGCGGTCCACCTGAGGTAAGGCACTTCGATATTTTTATCAACGGCCGAAAAAAAGTGGTGACGACGCCGGAGTTGTCGTTCAACGAACTCGTGGCACTGGCTTTCGATCCAGTACCAACTGGTCCGAACATCATGTTCACAATTACTTATCGGCATGGTCCGCATACAAACCCTGAAGGGAATTTGCTGGAAGGGGGCACAGTCAAGATCAAAGACGGGATGGTTTTCAATGTCACACCAACTGATAAGTCATAGCCCCGATCTGAAAAGGCTCCGCGACGAAGGCTATGACCTGGCAATCCAGTCCGGCTATTTGCTGGTCAAGGATGTTCCATACGTGAACGCCCGTCGGGAGGTCACGCGCGGGATTCTCGTGGCGACGCTGACGCTGGCAGGCGATGACACGACAACGCCGGACAACCATGTCGCCTATTTTGTCGGGGATCATCCATGCCGCCAGGATGGCATGGAGATCGACCAGATCAAGAACTCTGGCGGCGGGAAGGCCCTTGCCGAGGGTCTTGTCGTAAACCATACGTTTTCAGCAAGGCCGCGCGATCCCTATCCCGATTACTACGCAAAGATGACGACATATGTGGCTATTCTAGAGGGACAGGCGCAGGCGATTGACCCCGTGGCCACAGCGAGAACTTTCCCGGTCATCGAACCGGAGAAGGAGGATGAGACGGTATTCAACTACATTGACACCGCATCGAGCCGGGCGGAAATTGATCTTATTACCAAGAAATTGGCGATACAGAAGATCGCCATTGTGGGGCTCGGCGGAACCGGAGCCTACGTGCTGGACCTTGTCGCCAAGACCACCGTCAATGAGATTCACCTATTCGACGGAGACATATTTTTGCAGCACAATGCGTTTCGATCACCGGGTGCACCGTCAATCGAGGAACTGAGGGTGAAGCCGAGCAAGGTGGCCTATCTGCAGGGTATCTATGCGAAGATGCGGCGTGGCATTATGGTCCACGCGGACTATGTCGGTGCTGAAAATGTCGGACTGCTGCGGGACATGCAATTCGTATTTCTCTGCCTCGATCGCGGTACCGCCAAAAAGTTGATCGTCGAGATGCTGGAGGAATTCGGTATCCCTTTCATTGATGTGGGCATGGGCGTCTACGCGACCGATAATATGCTCGGCGGCGTTCTCAGGGTCACAGTTAGTTCGCCAGAGCAGCGTGATCACTTTCGAAGCCGGGTGCCTTTCTCTGACGGCGATGGCCACAATGAATATGCGGTCAACATCCAGATTGCCGATCTCAATGCGTTGAATGCCGCTTTGGCGGTCATTAAATGGAAAAAGCTGTTCGGGTTCTATCTGGACCTTGACCGCGAGCATCATTGCACATACACCGTCGACGGAAACACTCTAACAAATTCAGATTGGCGGCTATGACACAGCAAATGATGCTTGCACACGAATTCGTTGAGTTCGTTCCGGATGAACTAAATGAAGGAACGCTTTACATCTGTATCGGGCTCGCGACGGTCGTTCACAAGTGCTGTTGCGGATGCGGAAACGAAGTTGTGACCCCACTGAGTCCCACAGATTGGAACCTGACTTTCGACGGCAAGACAATCACGCTGCACCCGTCGATCGGGAATTGGGGATTTTATTGCCAGTCTCACTACTGGATCAGCAATAACAGGGTCAAATGGGCAGCACAATGGTCTCAAGAGCAGGTCAAAGTGGGCAGGGTTCACGATCGATTGGCGAAGGACAGATATTTCGGCGCAGGTGATCTGCAGAAATCGTCAGAGTCAGAGATAGCTGAGACAATGAAAACAACCTCTACGGGAAAGGGAATATGGCGGAAGCTAAAGAAGTGGTGGTCATGGTGAATTCCATTTAGGGGGTATACGCTGGGACTCCTTATATGCTACGGATGCGATCTGCCAAGGATTCAAGGGCTGCCTGGCTTCGCGTTTCACATTCCCAAATCGCCAAGACTTTCCAGCCGGCAGCTTCCAGTGCTAACCGTTGGCGCTCATCGCGAGCGACGTTCCCATCGAGCTTTTGAGACCAGTAGTCTGTGCGGGAGCGCGGCCGCGAAGCGGCAGGGCAACTAGGATGCTGATGCCAGAAACAGCCGTGCACGAACAGGGCAATGCGTCGGCCAGGGAATACTAGGTCTGGGACGCCAGGTAGTCGGCGGTCATGAAGGCGGAAGCGGAGGCCTGCGGCATGAAGAAAACGCCGTACGATCATTTCAGGCCCGGTATCGCGGGAGCGCACAGCTCGCATGGTGCGGCTGCGCTGCTCCGGCGTTTCGATCATTGGCGAAACTCAATCTTCAAACTGGGGTCGGTTTCGACCTCTTCCACGATTTCGTTGTATCGTGTCACCAAGTCGCTCACTGCAACCCGCCGACCTTCGGCCGCGAACTTGCCCAGTTCGTATAGATTGATGGTGAACCGCCCCGGATTTTGAGGAGGCTCCTTTTTCCAAGAGAATGGAGCCATGATGAACAAAGCTAAAACACCCAAATATTCCCCTGAAGTTCGCGA
>JAKACQ010000093.1:0-5571 GCA_021821285.1 Pseudomonadota bacterium | reverse complement strand
GAGTAGGCCGCCAGACGCGGCACTTTGCGTTTGCTCTTTGGGGGCCTTGTATTTGACCGGAGCATAGGCGCTGGCCCCGCTCAGGTAGACGGCTTGCTGGCTCCAGTGGCGACGCACAACGCCAAAGAATTGCGGGTCATGTTTTGCAAGTGTTCGCAGAAACGACTGCCCCACTCCGCCGACGATGAGACCCACCGGGATGAACCAGAGAGAGACCAGAATCGGTATAGAGAGACAGACGAACCAAAGGGCAAATGTGGCCTCCCGCTCACCCCCCGCGACGAGCATGGGCTTGGTCAGGGAGGGGTGGAGCGGGAGACGGCGGGTAAGCTCCGCCGCCATGGCCTAGAGCCCCACGACGTGCAGGGCGTGTGATGCGGCGAGGCCCATGATGCCCACATGACCCATCGTGGCGCCGCCGGTGATGCTGGTGGCGAGCGATTTCGCATTGGCCATGGCAATGCCGCCGACCGTCGCACCCAGGCCAATCATCATGGCCTTCTTGTGCTCGCCGCCATGCCACCAGGCAAGGCCCGTAGACACCACGCCGCCAGCGGCGACCAGCCCGCCCAGGTCCTGCATGCCCGTCAGGACCGTATTCAGCGGCCCCGCAATGGGAGAAAACACACCGCCGGACGTGGACGCGAACGCCATGCCGGGGGCCAGGACCATGAGGCCCGCTGCGCTGACCTTGCGAACTCCAGAGAACATTGCCTTCAACCGCTTTTCCATGAGAACACCCTTTCGTGGACGGACACGCATTTGTCCTTGCGCGGGTATAGATCGGCGGGTTTTGGTATACCCAGAATCAAAAGGATGATACTTTAAATTCCGTTTCCTGAAGGGACCCCGACTCGAAACGGTACGGCGCCAGACGCAGCGTCGCGCCAGTGGCCTCTATGGCTTTTTTCTCTCGGCGGATCTGCCACGGCCTCTTTTGGGCCTTGCAGGCTGCGTAGGCCTTGCAGTCGGCAGGCTTGTTGCAACCGTTCGCCTTCAGGAAATCATTCACCACTTTCAAAAACTGTTCCGCCGCTCTTCGACAGGAAGCAGACACCGTCGCGTTCTCTCTCCCGCGATTCTGCGCGACGACATATTGTGGGATGCCTTTGCGGGTTTTCTGTTTCGGCCGCAATTCCAAAGTGGAAACGCGGTCGCCGCTCGCATTGCGTACCGAAAAAATGTGCGACTGGCCGCGATGACAATCCACGTCATATCCCGCCACGCAATGCCGCATGGCACCCCCCTCCTCCAGCAATGCCTCGCTGGTAGTCAATTCCACCAGTATCCATTCACGGTTCTCCACCTTCAGTCGAAACACGGGATCATCGAGTATGGATTTCCAACTTAAAGACCGCTGTCCCATACGGTAAACATTGGCGGCTTCCTGCACCGGTCGATGCCGATGCCAGTGTTGTTGCGAACGGTTGGCCCAGGCGAGAACTGCTTCCTTGCGTTTTGCGGGACTCTTGTTGCCGCCGGCAGGGCTGAGGGCTTTCGTCACGTCAAGATAGCCACGGTATAAGGACCCCCGGCGTTCGCGCGTCAGGAAAATCATCCAGTCATGGATCAGTCCGCGATCAAAACGCATATCCTTTGCAAGCCATTGGTCGATCTGGGCCAGAATCCGGATGTCCTCCGGATGCCGGGCGGGTATCTCATGATGATGGCCAGTGACATTTTCGATTATCTTGCGGAAGGTGACGCCGGAAGCGGGCGCCCGTCCGTTCAGCAGATTCAGCATGGCGACGAGTTCGGCGTGTTCTTCTATGTTTTCGTTGACCAAATGCCGCACGGCTTTACGGAAGGTCAAGGGACTGGTTTCAGCCGCGCGATGCAGTGTTTTCATGCCGGATTTGAGAATGCCGCGCGCGCCCAGTGCGGATTGCAGTTGTTTGGCGTAACGCGGAAACTCTGCGGGGTATCCGGTGACCTGCTCTACGAAACGCCTTATCCACGGTACCCAGGACCGGCCCAACAGAGGATGGATGGCGTACAGCGACCGGTAGGCTTTCTGTTCCAGTATGGCGTCCATCAGGACGTTTTCGTTCACTGCGTACACGTTTCCCGCATTTCCGCAGGCGAGCTTCCAGACGGCGCCACATATGGTCTTTTTGGCGCAACCGGCGGTGATGATCCGGTGGAAAAACCACGCTTCGGACCGTAAGCTAACTGGAATCCCCCATATCCGCGCTTTGGCGATTTGCAGGGCGCGCCCCGTGATCTCCGGCAAATCATCCTCCTCATCCTCCAGGTCATGCCGCCGAGTGCCTTCCGGTATGCCCATCACCGCGTAAATTTCATTAAGCAAAATCTTGTTGTAGGTCGCACTCAGCCACGCCGCATGGATGCGCGTGTTCCAGTCGCGGACCATCGGTTCATGGTCCGACGGCTCCCAGAACGGGTTCGCGCGCGCCATCATTCGGCGAAATTGTACGGTTTGCTCGTGGCCCGAGCCCGCAAAAAACGTGAAGCTGTTTTTGCCGTCCGGTCCCTTGCGGGGTGCAGGGGTCACAATGTATGGGCATTGCGCCTTCACTTTCGGGATGATCTGTTGTGCGATGAGATAAGAGGGTGTAGACATACTCAGTCTTCCTGCCTTTTTTCTTTGCCCATGCTCATGCCGCGCATGAGCCGAAAAATCGCCCGCCACTACTCGCCGGATGTTGGGCGAGTTCTAAACTCCAGATTTCCCAAGCGACTGACGACCTCATCAAGTTTTTCTCGATGCGATCTTGCCCAACCTGAAAACATTTGAGGTGTTCAAGCATGAGATTTTCGGTGTTGTCGGTCATTGCCGCACTTCTCCACTTTTCACATCGAGGATGGCCGCCATCCTGCGGCCTGCGGGATGATTCTGGTCACGGGCAATCTGCAAAACGATATCCACCGCCTCATGGATCAGCGTCTGCTGTGCGGGAACACCCGCTTCCTGGCAGAGCTGGTCGAGACGCAATAAGGCCGCTTCGGGGTTGTTGGCGTGCAGGGTGGCGATGCCGCCCGGGTGTCCCGTGTTCCAGGCTTTGAGCAGCGCCAAGGCCGCCTTGTCGCGGACCTCACCCACCAGTATGCGGTCGGGCCGATAGCGCAGCGTAAGCTTTAAGAGACGCGTCATGTCGATGCCCGCATCATCGTCGGTCAGGAACTGGACCACGTTGGGAGCGGTGCATTGGAGCTCCCGGGTATCTTCGATAATCACGATGCGGGTGCCGATATCTGACAGTGTGGAGATCCGGTCGATGAGGGCGTTGGCCAGGGTGGTCTTGCCAGATCCCGTGCCACCGCTCACCAGGATATTCTTGCGGGAGAGCACGGCATCGGAGAGGGTGTCCATCTGCGCCTCCGTGATGATACCCGCATCAACGTACTGATCGAGGGTGTACACCGAACGGGCTGGCAGGCGGATACTGAAAGACGCACCTTCCACCATGGGCGGAATCGCGCCGGCAAAGCGGCTGCGCAGGAACTCGATGGGCATGGCCCCCTCGACGATGGGCCGGTCGCGGCTCACCGTGGTATGCAGGTAGTCGGCCATGAGCCCTAACAGGGACTGGACACGGCTCACATCAATCTCGCCCAGGTGGGATATTCCCGACCCCAGACGCTCGACGAAGACCCGTCCGTCGGGGTTGGCCATGATCTCGACGACACCAGGGTCACCGAAGAGGGCGGCGATCTCCGTACCGAGAATCCGCCGCATCTGCTCGATCCGGCGGGCATAGGCCTGATGCTCCTGCTGGTCATGCGCGTTGATGTTCAACGATTTTCCTCAGCCGTCCCGATCCGCTGCTGAATCAGTTCTCCGATCTTTTTCAGGGCCTGCGGCCGGTCGCCTTCAAAGGCCATGCCGACCTGCTGGATGAATCGTTCATACCGGGCCAGGGCGGAAGCCTGGGTCGCTTCCTTCTCCGTACCCGGTTCCGGCAGGTGAACCAGCATGAGCTTGACGAAGGTGTCGAGCATCGCGGCCACCGTGTCGAGCTCGGCCTGTACGGCTTCGAGGTCACTTCTGGACGCCAATATGGTTGCCGCAATCCGACGCTCAAAACCGGCCAGTTCGCTGCCATCTTCCGCCTCCGCGTCGAGCCCGCGCATGGCATACTCGGCGGTCAGTGCCGCCAAAGACATGCGCCGGGATGCTGCTTCGACCCGCACCTTGTCTGCGTAGGTGCCCGTGAGCTTGAGTTTTACGGTGATTGGCAGTGCCATGAATTTACCCCGCTTGTGGCTATCATCAGGGTATAGATCAGCGTACAGAGGGATAACGACGGGGCAGAGTGGCTATTCGATTTGGGTGCCGTCTCGGTACGATGCGTGCAAACTATTGACTCGGCATGATGAAGATTGAACTTAGGTCATGTATTTCAGTCTTACCCGCATGGATAAAGAAGACGCAAGATTTCAAACATTGGAGCAACTGCACGAACGGCGTAAGCAAGTTGTGCGATTGCATCGTAAAGGAATGGGTGTGATGCGTATTGTCGAGTTGAGTGGGCTCTCCTACCCGACGGTGCGTAGCGCGATTGACCGCTACGCACAGGGCGGATCGGAAACGCTCAAGCCCTCGCCACGCGGCAGACAATCTGGCGAAGGTCGCCACCTGACGGATGAGCAAGAGCGCCGGGTTCGGCAAATCATCTGCGACAAGCGACCGGAGCAACTGAAGATGGAATTTGCGCTTTGGAACCGGGCCGCCGTCATGCAGTTGATTGAGCGCGAATGCGCAATCACGTTGTCGGTGCGAGGGGTTGGAAACTACCTCAAGCGCTGGGGGTTCACCCCGCAAAAGCCGATCAAGAAGGCGTACGAGCAACGTCCCGAGGCCGTGCAGGAGTGGCTAGACCAGCAATACCCAGAGATTGAGCAGCGCGCCAAGTCCGAAGGTGCCGAGATTCACTGGGGCGACGAGACAGCGGTCGTGAACACCGATGTGCGTGGCCGGTGTTACGCACCAGCGGGTAAAACACCGGTGACCTTTGCGGTGGGCGGCACGCGCCAGAAATTGTCAATGATTGCCACCGTCACCAACCAGGGCAAGACACGCTGGATGATTATTGATGAGGCGTTCAACTCGGACAAACTGATCCAGTTTCTGGAAGCGCTGGTTCAGGACGCAGCGAAGAAAGTGTTTCTGATTCTGGATAATTTGCGGGTGCATCACAGCAAGCCAGTCAAGCAATGGGTGGAGACGCATAAAGACAAGATCGAGTTGTTCTACCTGCCCAGCTACAGCCCCGAATTGAACCCGGAAGAGCGGCTTAACGCTGACTTGAAACAGGCTATTTATTCGAAGGTTCCGGTGCGTACCAAAGCCAGGCTGAAAGCCGCGACAACCGAGCACATGCAGACACTGGAGCATTCACCTGAACGCGTCAAAAAATATTTCCAGGATGCTCGCGTGAAATATGCAGCATGAAAACTTCAAACTTCAACTGGCCGAATCAATAGGTCAAATGGTCCATATCGTCGAAGAAAATTGCCAGCGGATACGTCATGTCGTGAGCCACCTTCCATTTTCCGAATGCCATACAAAAGCCCGTGATGTTGACCGGCAGGAACAGGAGCGCGATA
>JAKACQ010000092.1:0-5572 GCA_021821285.1 Pseudomonadota bacterium | reverse complement strand
GGGGTGGTGGAAATCTCAATGCGTCCGGCTTCTGCCAGGGCGCGATAGCGGGGAATCAGTCCGCCAATCAGTTCCCCGAGAAACTGGACGAGTTGCTGGCGGTCTTCCCGGCTGAAACCGTGTCCCTTGGCAAAAAGTGATCGCAGGAAAGGGCTGCCGCGGCGCACGGTCTCCCCGGTCCAGGCCAGGTGATACCAGACCAGAAGATCCGCGAGGTATTGTACGGAGAGGTAATCCGCCATTTCTTTAACGTCCTCCAGCATCAACTGGTAAATGTCATGCAGGCGACGATAATCCGGGAAGGGGTTGAGCATGTGCTCCGGGTCGAGGCGGAAACATTGCTCCAGAAGAAAATGCCGCTGCTCATTGGACAGTGTCTTGAGGTCGTCCGTGGCGAGCGCTATCAGCAGCGGATCGCGGAACTGCCTGCTCTGAAATTGCGCGCTATAGTCCTGTAACTGTTCGACCAGAATCGGCACATAATTAAACACCCCCCGGGCGAGGGGATTCTCCTCATAGTGGGCGATCATGTCTGAATAGTCTTTGCAGGCGTGCAGGTAGGTCCACGGCAAAGCGTAGAAGCCGTCGGCATCGCGGTAATCGGGTTGGTGCATGTGCCAACAGAAAATGACATGAAGCGCGCGCGCCGGGGGCATAGGGATTACCTCACGAAATGCAGTTGCTGGCCCAGTAATTCCGGGGTAATCAGGGTTACGCCGTTGGGCGTGCGATAAAATCGGCGGGCGTCTTCGGCCGGATCTTCACCGACCACAAGCCGGTCCGGGATAATGGTGCCTTTGTCCACGACCACCTTGCGCAGGCGGGCCCCTTCGCCCATGCGCACGTTGGGCAGGATGACCGAGTCTTCAATCAGGGTGCGTCCGTCATTGATCCGCACGTTGGAAAACAGCAGGGAGCGGCGAACGGTGGCCCCGCTGATGATGCAGCCGCCGGAAACAATGCTGTCCAGTGCCATGCCCCGCCGGCCTTCATCGTCGAACACGAATTTGGCTGGCGGTAATTGTTCCTGATAGGTCCAGATCGGCCAGCGGCTGTCATAGAGGTCGAGATCGGGAGTGACGTGTACGAGATCGATATTGGCGGCCCAGTAGGCATCCACCGTGCCCACATCCCGCCAGTAACAGCGGCTGTTGCTTCCCTCGGAACTGGAAATGCAGCTATTACGGAAACGATGCGCGATCACCCGGTAGCGCGGCACCATGTAGGGAATGAGATCGTTACCGAAGTCATGGGCAGAGTCGCGGCTGTCGGAATCGCGGATGAGTTGTTCATAGAGGAAGTCGGTGTTGAACACGTAGATACCCATGCTTGCCAGGGCGCGATTGGGATTGCCCGGGGTGGGGACCGGGTCCTGGGGCTTTTCGGCAAAGGCAGTGACGCGGTCCTCGCTGTTGACGGTCATCACGCCGAAGGATTTGGCTTCTTCCAGCGGTACCTCAATGCAGGCGACACTCATGTCGGCCTGGCTTTGGACGTGCTCGGCAAGCATCTGCCCATAATCCATTTTATAAATATGATCACCTGCCAGGATAATCACATAGCGTGGACGATGGGCGCGGAGAATGTCGATGTTCTGGAAAATGGCGTCGGCGGTGCCCTTGTACCAGCCGGTGTTCATGCGCTGCTGAGCGGGAAGAATCTCGGTGAACTCGCTGAACTCGCCACGGAGAAAGCCCCAGCCGAGCTGGATATGACGAATGAGGCTATGGGATTTGTACTGGGTGAGGACACCAATGCGACGAATACCGGAGTTGAGACAATTAGAAAGGCAGAAGTCGATGATGCGGAATTTGCCGCCAAAGGGGACGGCGGGTTTGGCGCGCCAGTCGGTCAACGGACCGAGGCGGCTGCCGCGTCCCCCGGCGAGTACCAGGGCCAGGGTGTTCTTGGTGAGGTTACTGACGAAGCGGGGTGAATTGGCTACTCCGAGACTGCCTTCTTCCGACATTACCCTCTCCTTGATTTTGGCATAGACACGAGCTTACCTGCAGTATAGGTGAGACCGGCGATGCACCGGCTTTTAAGGTACTGAACTTAATCGATGGCGGCAAGGACTCTATAGGCAGGAAAATTGCGCATCGGGCAGAACAGCGCCGCTCTCCGGATGTGTTATGCTCAAGAGGCGTCAGTATGGCGACAAAGCGGGAACGGATTCACCCCGGATGGCGGGTAGAGGAGGGTGCGGTGACGGCAATGCTAAAGCGTGGCAGTACAGCGATCGGTCTGTCCGGCGAAAGCGCAGACTGCTTGGCGATCTGTGAGGCGCGCCATCAGGATCCCTTCGCCTGGCTGGGCCAGCATGTGGCTGGTCAACAATCCGTGCAGAGGGTCTTTCTGCCTGGCGCGTTCCGCGTTGAGATTCAGACGCCGAAGGGATGGATAGCCATGGAGCCGATCCATAGCGACGGCGTCTTCGTACACCAGGGTGAGGCACTGCCCCTACCCTACCGCTTGCGCTGGGAGAACCGGCACGGGCTTCACGAGCACTATGATCCCTATGTCTTCGGCCCGGTGCTGGGGGATCTGGAGGTTTACCTCTTCGGCGAGGGGCGCCTCTACGAAGCCTATCACCATCTCGGCGCGCACCGCCACCAGCATGAGGGGGTGGATGGGGTATCATTTGCCGTCTGGGCGCCTAATGCCGAGCGCGTCAGCGTCGTTGGCGATTTTAATGATTGGGACGGGCGCTTCCATCCCATGCGCGCGCGCGGCCTGAGCGGTCTTTGGGAATTGTTTGTCCCCGACTTGGCGGTTGGCGAAATCTACAAATTCGAGATGCGCCACCGCGATTCCGGAGTGGTGTTTGTCAAGACCGACCCCTACGCCAATGCTTTTGAGCTGAGGCCGAGTACGGCGGCGCGGGTGGTGGAAGATGACCATGTCTGGACCGATCAGGACTGGATGGCGGCGCGGGCGGGCCATGACTGGCAGCACGCCCCCATGAACATCTACGAGGTGCATCTCGGTTCCTGGCAGCGCGATGCGGCGGGCCATTTCCTCAGTTATGAGACGCTGGCGGGGCGCCTGGTAACCTACTGTAAAGACATGGGCTATACCCACATTGAGCTGATGCCGGTGATGGAACACCCTCTGGATGAATCCTGGGGCTATCAGGTGAGCGGCTATTTTGCGCCTACCAGCCGTTTTGGTAACCCCGATGGCTTCCGTGCCTTCGTGGACCACTTTCACCATGCGGGTATCGGCGTGCTCCTGGACTGGGTGCCGGGGCATTTCCCCAAGGATGACTGGGGGCTGGCGCGTTTTGACGGCACAGCGCTGTATGAACATGCCGACCCGCGCGAGGGTGAGCACAGCGACTGGGGCACTTACATTTTCAACTTCGGGCGTAATGAGGTGCGCGGTTTTCTGCTGGCCAACGCCTGTTACTGGGCGGACAGTTTCCATATCGACGGGTTGCGCGTGGATGCGGTGGCGTCCCTGCTCTATCGCGATTATTCGCGCCAGGAAGGCGAGTGGATTCCCAATCAGTACGGTGGCCGGGAGAATCTGGAGGCCATCGATTTTCTGCGCGAGATGAATGTGGTCCTCAATGAGCGCCATCCGGGCATCCTTACCATTGCCGAAGAATCCACGTCCTGGCCCATGGTCTCCCGCCCCACCTATGTCGGCGGCCTGGGGTTTTCCATGAAGTGGAACATGGGGTGGATGAACGACACCCTTGCCTATTTGGAGCAGGACCCGGTCTATCGTCGTTTTCATCAGAATGATCTCACCTTCAGCCAGCTCTACGCCTATACAGAAAATTTTGTGTTGCCCCTGTCCCACGACGAAGTGGTGCATGGCAAGCGTTCACTGCTGGACAAAATGCCGGGGGATACCTGGCAGCGCTTTGCCAACCTGCGGTTGCTCTTCAGTTACCAGTTTGCCCATCCCGGCAAAAAACTGAATTTTATGGGCAACGAGTTTGGCCAGGGACGGGAGTGGGATTGCGGGCAGGCCTTGGACTGGGGTCTCCTGCATTGGGACTGGCATCAGGGTATTCAGCGCTTGAGCCGGGATCTGGCGCATCTGTACCAGGATGTCCCGGCTTTGCATGTGCAGGATTTTCAGGGCGAGGGTTTTTCCTGGGTGGATTGTCACGATGCCGACCAGTCCGTATTGAGCTTTCTGCGCTGGGATCGGGATGGCGGCTTCGTGCTGGCCGTGTTCAATTTTACGCCGGTGCCGCGGCGCAATTATCGCTTGGGAGTACCGGTAGCGGGCCGCTATCATGAGATATTCAACAGTGATGCGGGCGCTTATCACGGCAGCAATCTCGGCAACCTGCCACAGCCGGCGCAGGCTCAAGCCTGGATGGGGTTGCCCTATTCGCTGGAACTGGTGTTGCCGCCCCTTGCTGCGATTTATTTACAGTTGGCCGGGGCAGACCGACCCTGGGGGTGAGGATGTTTATGGTCTATGTCGTCATTGCTTTTGTCGCCGGGCTGGTGGAGCTTTTTACGGGCACGTTCTACCTGGCGGCGGTGGCGCTGGCGGCCCTGTTCACGGCGATCACCGGGCTGCTTTTGCCAGGCACGGTGCTGCACTGGTTTTTCCTGGGGTTTTGTCTGGTCTTGCTGCCCACCGGACTGTGGCTACGTCATCGTTTGGCCGCCAAAACCAAAGATCTCGGCGATTTTGATCTGGGGCAGGGCGTGGATGTTGTCAGCGGGCCGGACAGCAATCAGCAATACAGTGTACGTTATCGCGGTGCCGAGTGGCTGGCAGTCGTCGATGATGGCCCTTCCCCTTGTCCGGGCGACCGCGCCGTCATCATCGCCAAGACCGATAATCTGCTACATTTGGGGGTGCTACCCCAGCAAAATTCTGGCAAGGAGCCATTATGTCCTCCCTCATCGTCATCCTGATCGTTATTGTTGCAGCTTTCTTCATTTTACGGACCACCATCCGGGTGGTGCCTCAACAGCGCGCCTGGGTCGTCGAGCGCCTCGGTAAATACCATGCGGTGCTGGAGCCGGGGCTGAATTTCATCATCCCTTTTCTGGACCGCATTGCTTTCCGTTTTGACATGCGCGAGGTGCCCATGGAGGTGCCCGCACAAGTTTGCATCTCCTTCGATAACACTACCATGACCGTGGATGGGGTGCTCTATCTGCAGATTACCGATTCGGTAAAGGCGGCTTACGGTTCCAGTAATCCCTTCACGGCGGTCATCCAGCTGGCGCAGACCACCATGCGTTCAGAGATCGGCAAGTTGCACCTGGATGCGGCGCTTTCGTCCCGGCAGTTGCTGAATACCGCCGTCGCTTCGTCGGTGGACGAGGCGGCGATCAACTGGGGCGTGAAGGTGCTGCGCTATGAAATCAAGGATATTACTCCGCCCCAGGAGATCATCCGCGCGATGGAACTACAGATCACCGCCGAGCGGGAAAAGCGGGCGCTGATCGCCAAGTCCGAGGGGCAGCGGCAGCAGCAGATCAACACCTCCGAGGGACAACGTCAGCAGGACATCAACGTGGCGGATGGTCGCAAACAGGCGGAAGTGTTGCGCGCCCAGGGTGAGGCCGCAGCCATCCAGTTGGTTGCCGAA
>JAKACQ010000091.1:0-5582 GCA_021821285.1 Pseudomonadota bacterium | reverse complement strand
CAACAAAAACATCAGCAATAATCTTATCATGCCGGCAATCATGACAAACGCCGTCACCGTGGGTGCCACACAGAAACTGGGGATGGGATGGAAGCTCACAGAAGCATATATGCACTCGTTTGCTGTTACCAATACGGGGCAGCCGGGTACGGCTTTCCTTGCGCCAGGAAATCCCAACGTTTCTCCAAGCACAACCATGTCTGAGAACTCCTACGGCGTCCAGGTTGGTTACGACTTCTAAAAATCCCTCCTCTGGGTATGCTGGAGACGGGCAACCGTCTCCTTTTTTGCGTGAGGGAACCCCAAGATGAAGCATACCTCAAGCGGACAGCGGGGCCGTCAGTTGCAGTTAATCTGACCACCGACGACCAGCATCTGGACCTGCAGCGCGATGCTTTGGAAAAGGCAGGGTGCCGGGATATTTACGAGGAAAAGATCAGCGGCAAACAGGCAGATCGGCCGGGGCTGACTCAATGCCTGCGCTCCCTGCGGGCGGACGATGTACTGGTAGTCTGGCGCCTTGATCGCCTGGGCCGTAGCTTGCCCGATCTGGTGCGCATTGTCGGGGAGCTGGAAAGCCGGAGAATCGGTTTTGAAAGCATCACGGAGAAGATTGAAACGGTGAGTGCCACCGGTCGCCTGGTGTTTCATGTCTTCGCCGCCTTGGCCGAATTCGAGCGCAACCTGATCCGTGAGAGGACCCGCGCAGGCCTCGATGCCGCCCGTGCCCGGGGACGCCAGGGTGGACGACCGCCAAAATTGGAAGTCCGGCAAATCCGGGAAATCCGTCAGCTCCTCAAAAACCCCCGGGTGCGGGTGACGGATGTGGCCAAACGTTATGGCGTATCCCGTTCCACCATCTACAAGCACGCCGGGACGGTGGTACCCGAGCGGGACGTTATCGCGTAGCGCCATGCCTATGACATCATCATCCTCCGCCGATCTGGTCTATGACATGGATCGCTGGTGGGTACGGGAGTGGCAGAAAATCCAGCCGGAGAAAGATCTCTATCGCTATTAGGGGTCCCTTGAGAAAACGGAAAAAATCGTACGTTAAGCTCCTGCGAAGGGCCGCAGCGGCTGATATCTGCCTTGTTTGAGCTTGGCGCTACGCCGCCACAGGTAATCCCCCGTCAGATTGATGTGTTCCCAGCCCAGCGGCGATAGGTACTGCAGCAGCGTTTCGTCGACCACTTGCCCATGCTCCTGCAGGGCGCTGATTGCCCGTTCCAGGTACACGGTATTCCACAGTACGACGGCCGCCGTCACCAGATTCAGGCCACTGGCTCGGTAGCGCTGCTGTTCAAAGCCCCGATCCCGGATCTCTCCCAGCCGATTGAAGAACACCGCCCGGGCCAGCGCATTGCGTGCCTCACCCTTGTTCAGTCCCGCCTGCACCCGCCGGCGTAGTTCCACGCTTTGCAGCCAGTCGAGGATGAACAGCGTGCGCTCGATGCGTCCCAGTTCGCGCAGAGCCACCGCTAGACCGTTTTGACGCGGATAGCTGCCGAGCTTCCTGAGCATGAGAGAGGCCGTCACCGTCCCCTGCTTGATGGAGGCCGCCAGGCGCAGGATATCTGCCCAATGGGTGCGGATGAGCTGGAGGTTCAGGGTTCCGCCGATCATCGGCTTGAGGGCGTCATATCCGGGGCCATCCTTGGGGAGAAACAGCTTGGTCTCCCCCAGATCCCGGATCCGCGGCGCGAAACGGAACCCCAACAGATGCGTCAGGGCGAAGACATGATCCGTGAAGCCAGCGGTGTCCGTGTAGTGCTCTTCGATCCGCAGATCCGACTCGTGGTACAGCAATCCATCGAGCACATAGGTCGAATCGCGCACCCCGACATTGACCAGTTTGCTGCTGAACGGCGCATATTGGTCGGAGATGTGGGTGTAGACCAACCGCCCCGGCTCCGCCCCATACTTCGGATTGACGTGTCCGGTGCTCTCGGCCTTGCCGCCGGCGCGGAAGCGCTGACCATCCGATGACGAGGTACTGCCATCTCCCCAGTGCGCGGCGAACGGATTGCGTAGCTGCGCGTTGACCAGTTCGGCCAGAGCCACCGAGTAGGTCTCATCGCGGATGTGCCAGGCCTGCAGCCAGGACAGCTTGGCATAGGTCATACCGGGGCTCGATTCTGCCATTTTGCTCAATCCCAGATTGATGCCGTCGGCAAGGATCGCCGTTAACAGCAGGGTCTTGTCCTTGGCTTCATCGCCACTCTTGAGGTGCGCGAAGTGGCGGGTGAATCCGGTCCAGGCGTCCACCTCCATCAGCAGTTCGGTGATTTTAATGTGCGGCAGTAGCGCCGCCGCCTGGTCGATCAGCGATTGCGCCGTGTCAGGTGCTACCGCATCCAACGGGGTGATTTTCAGGCCGGAGTCCGTGATGATGGCATCCGGCAGGTCATCGGCGGCCGCAAGATGATTGGTACTGGAGAGTTGCTGTTCCAGCAGTGCTATGCGCTCCTGCAAATAAGTCTCACAGTCGGTGTTCACCGCCAGCGGCAGGGCACCAGCCTGGGTAAGCTCGTCGAAACGCCCGGCAGGGATCAGATACGTGTCAAAGTCCTTGAACTGGCGCGAGCCCTGCACCCAGATATCCCCCGAGCGCAGGGCGTTCTTGAGTTCTGACAGGACGCACAGCTCGTAGTAGCGCCGGTCGAGGCCTTCCCCTGCGACCACCAGCTTTTTCCAGCGCGGCTTGATGAATCGGGTCGGTGCGTCCGCGGGCATCTTGCGGGCATTGCTGTCATACAGGCCGCGGATCACCTCAATGGTGTCAAGCAGGTCCTGGGCCGCCGGTGCCGCCCGCAACTTGAGGACTGCCAGAAACGGTGCCGCATAAAGACGGACGGTGGTATAGCTGTCGCCGATATGGTGGAGGAAATCGAAGTCGGCGGGCCGGGCGAGATCTTTGGCTTCGGTGACGCTGGCGGTGAAGGCCTCCCAGGGGAGGACTGATTCAATGGCGGCAAATGGATCCGCACCGCTCTTGCGGGCTTCCAACAGGACATCCCCGATCCGCCCGTACAGGCGGACCTTGTCGTTGATGGCCTTCCCCGAACGCTGGAATTGCTCCTGATGTTTTTGTTTGGCGGCGTTGAATAACTTCCCCAGGATGCGGTCGTGCAGGTCGATGATCTCGTCAGTTACCGTGGCGGTGGCTTCGATGACTAGTGCCGCCAGTGTCGCATAGCGGCGCTGGGTCTCGAACCTGGCGAGGTCCGCTGGCGTCATTTGGCCGCCCTCACGAGCCAGCTTGAGCAGGCGGTTCTGGTGAACCAGAAGATCCATGCCGGTTGGCAAATCTATCGCCTGTAGGGCCTGCAAACGCTCAATGTGCCGGCGCATGTGCCGCGAGTTCGGTTTGGCCGGTGCCTCCCGCAGCCAGGCCAGCACCGTCTTCTGGTTGCCATCCTTGCGCTTGAGGAGCGCATCCAGTCGCTGACGGTGGTCGGCCGACAGCACATCCGTCAGCGCCGCATAGATCCGCCGGTTGGCCCTGGTGATCGACTCAGCACAGATGCGATCGATGACTTCTGGTGCCGGCAACAGCACTTTTTGTTGGCGGAACCCCTCCACCAGTGCCGATGCGAGCACGATACCCTTGTCCGTCTGCCAGGCCAGACCATCTAGGCTCTCAATAGCGCTGCGGTAGTGGTGTGTCGTGGTGAACGTCGTAAACCCGAAGGCAGTTTGTAACTCCAGCAGGTGTTCGCGGCGCGTTTCCGCGCGCTGAGCATAGCTTTCCCATGCCTCCATGGGTACGTCGATCTGATCGGCCACCAGCCGCAGCAACGGTGTGGATGGCATTTCTTCTGCTCCCAAGATGACACCCGGGAATCGCATGTAGCAAAGATGGACCGCAAACCCTAGGCGATTCTCTGGCCTACGATGTTGACGGATGATGGAGAGGTCCCGCTCATCGAAGGCATAGCGCCGGATGAGATTATCCTGGGTGGTGGGTGTTTCGAGCAGGCTGTTGCGCTCGGCGGCAGACAAGATAGAACGGCGGGGCATGGGGGTCTTCCTCTCGCAAGTTTCCGTCCGAAACGGGTCGGTTTCGGTCTGGTACCTGCATGGCTGTACGAAAGTAGGACCCTAATCCCGCGATGGAGTAAGGCAAGAATAGATTGAAAGGCCCAATCTGTAAGGGTTTCCGGTATAATAGTCTCGACGAAAAGATCCACCTACCGGGAGATTTACAGGAGGGCCCGATGACAAAAATGGCACGAACCGTGCTTCCTTTCAAGCTGGCAGCAACGGAAGAACCCATGACCGCCCAATCGGGACTGGTTCTGCATGGGGAGTTTATCCAGGGGGTGGGCGTGCATCGCTGGCTGGAACAGGAAATGCCCAAGCCGGGCAGCAAGCGGGGTTATGGAGCGGTTCAACACGTTCTGCCCTTTGTATTGATGCTGACCGGGGGTGGACGCGCTCTGGAGGATTTACGGATGATCCATAGGGATCAGTGCTTACGCAGCTTGCTGCATCTTGATCATCTGCCCAGCGCAGATGCGGCGGGCGACTGGTTGCGCCGTACGGGAGAAGGAGAAGGGCTGACGGGATTGGATCGGGTGAATCGCCGGATCGTGGCCCATCGGCTGCGCAAGCTGGAACGCCGGACCCACACCCTGGATATAGATGCCACCCAGATCATTGCGGAGAAACGCGATGCGGCCTGGACCTACAAGGGCGAGCGCGGTTACATGCCCATGGTGGGTCAACTGGCCGAAGCCGGGGTCGTGATTCACGACGATTTCCGGGCTGGGAATGTTGCTCCGGCCAGTGCCAACCTGGATTTCGTGAAAGCCTGCGATGCCCGCCTGCCCCAAGGGCACACCCTGACGGCCATCCGGGCAGACTCCGCCAGCTATCAGGCGGATCTGTTCAACTACTGCGAAGAGACGGGCAAGACCTTCGCCATTGGCGGACGACTGGACGCCCCCACCCTGGCGGCCATCGCCGCCATTCCCGATGCTGCCTGGACCCACTATGCCGACTGTGCGGTTGCGGAGACCGTGCATAGTATGGAGCACACCGACAAAGCCTTCCGTCTCATCGTGGTGCGCCATGTCCATCAGGGAGAACTCCTGGAAGAGGACCGGCCCCGTTACCACGTCATCGCCAGCAATCGTAGCGGCAGTACCGCCGATGTGCTGATCTGGTATCGCCAGCGGGGAGAGCATTCCGAGAATGGCATCAAGGAACTCAAAATCGGCTTTGGTATGGAACGCATGCCCTGTGGCCAGGAAAGCGCCAATGCCGCTTTCTTCCGGATCGGCGTCATCGCCCACAATCTCTTCGTCCTCTTCAAGCACTCCGCTCTGGGCGAGGGCTGGCAGCGGCATCGCGTCGCCACGGTGCGCTGGCGGCTGTTTCAGGTACCGGGCCGCCTCGTCCGCCATGCCGGTACCTGGACCTTGAAGGTCGCGGCGAACGTGGCCGCAGACTTTGCTGCGATTCGCAGCCGTGCCTACGACTGCATGCACGATCCCGCTTCCTGAATAAGGCGGATCGAAAGGGAATAAGCGCCTGTCGCGGATATCGCGAGGAGGGCGGCTGCTCTCTGCAGCGTT
>JAKACQ010000090.1:0-5587 GCA_021821285.1 Pseudomonadota bacterium | reverse complement strand
ATATCCATGCGGGTACCGGGGCTAACAACGTCATTCCCGGCCAGTTGCAGGCGGATTTTAATTTCCGTTTTTCCACGGAGTCCACGCCGGAATCTTTGCAGGCGGGGGTCCACAAAACGCTTGACGCCTCCGCCATGCGCTACACCATTGACTGGCAGTTGTCCGGTCCGCCCTTCTTTACTGCACCCGGTCCCCTGGTGGCCGCCACCCAAAAGGCCTTGCAAGCCGTAGAACAGCACGAAGCCCGGCTCTCTACCGGCGGCGGCACCTCGGACGGACGCTTCATCGCCCAGTTGGGGGGGCAAGTCGTAGAACTCGGACCCATCAATGCCACCATCCACAAGACCAACGAGTGCGTCGCCGTTGCCGATCTGGAACATTTGTCCCAGATCTATACGGAGATTATGATCAATCTGCTGGAGCCTGCGGATGGTCGTTAGGCGCGTACGGCATATCCTCTACACGGCGGCAGGCATGGGGATGGCACTGGTGGGCGGCTGTGCGGGGGTCTCGACACCACCCTCTGCCGCCGGCGCTTCGCCGTCTTCCTCTGCGGCCTGCGCTACTCCCGCCCCTGATCTGCGCGCTGCCTATAACCGTCCCTATCAGATTCATGGTCGCCACTACGCGCCACTGACCAGTTCCACGGGGTACACAGTGCGCGGTATGGCCTCCTGGTACGGCTGGGAGTCCGGTTCCACCACCGCCGTGGGCACCCCCTTCCGGCCCCGCGCCTTCAGTGCCGCCAGCAGGGATCTGCCATTACCCACCTGCGCCCGGGTCACCAACCTCAGCAACGGGCGCAGCATTGTCGTGCTGGTCAATGATCGCGGCCCCTTTGTGGATGGTCGGGTAATGGATCTCTCTTATGGAGCAGCCAACGCCCTGGGGATGGCCGGACAAGGGACCGCGCCGGTACAGATCGTCGCTCTGATGCCTGCTGCCACCCCTCCGGCAATCACAGCGAGGGGCACGGGTACGGTGGCATCCCTGCCCATGGCCCCGGAGATACCTGCGCCGTCACAAAGCTTCCTGCAAACCGGGGCTTTCAGTCGGGTCAACAACGCCACTCGCGAGCGTGACCGCCTGATCAAGGCGGGCATTCACGGCGTGCTTATCGTACCGGGACTGGTGCAAGGGCAGCCGTATTACAAGGTACAGATCGGTCCGCTGCCAGATGGCATCACCGCCGTCAAAGTCATTGCCGAACTCAGACAGATGGGCTTTCACGACTTTTATAGCGTGGAACAATAAAGGAACCGCATAATGTCCCAAGGTATATGGCCCAATTTCTATATCGTTGGTGCGGTAAAGAGCGGCACGACTTCGCTCTATGCCTACTTGCGGCAACATCCCCAGGTTTTTTTGCCGACGATGAAAGAACCGCATTTTTTCACCCGGCCCCATCCGTCTCCCGAACAGACCCATCTGATTCAGTACGTAGCCAATGTCGAGCAATATCAGCACCTCTACCGGGGTGCGATTCAGTTTCCCCGCATCGGGGATGCCAGCCCTTCTTATCTCTGGTGCGAAGAGGCCCCGGAGCGTATCCATGCCGTGCAGCCGGATGCACGGATCATTGTCATCCTGCGCGACCCGGTACAGCGGGCCTACGCCCAATACCTCATGGATTTCAATGAAGGTGTCCTTGATCTGCCGTTTATGGAAGCGTTACAGCGGGACTGGACCCGTCCCGACAAAGGCTGGGGCATCTCCCAACTCTATGTGGAACTCGGGCGCTATACGGCGCAGATCATCCGTTATCAGCGGCGTTTTGGTGCCGACCATGTGCACGTTTGCCTCCTGGAAGATATCAAAAAAAACCCGCTGGCGGTGCTGGAGGGCATTGCCGATTTTCTGGACATTGATCGTGCGGCCATGCGCGCCATTGACTTGGGAACGGCCCACAACGCGCACCGTCTGCCGCGCGGGAACTGGGCCAGGCGCCTTGCCAGCGGACGTATGAGCCGTTTTATCGGCGAGCATCTTTTCCCGCATAGCTGGGGCGAATATATCTGGCGTCACTTTTTCCTGCGCGCCGGTCGCAAGCCACCCATGGACAGCGCAGCGCGCCGTTTTCTGCAAGAACTTTATGCCCCGGAAATCGAACGCCTGGAACATTTGCTGAATCGACCTCTGCCCGAGTTGCGGGTATCGTGGAAGGCCTTCGAACCGACAAAGGACACCAAAGCATCCGCCCTGCCCCAGAAGCCATCCGGCAACATCTGAGCCCTCGCTCAGAGCTGCCAAGGCTTGCCGGTCCCCGACATGTCTACTATGTTTAATTGAGAGGTGGTAATCGGATTTACAGCAGAGGAGAGGGTCATGTCTGGTCGCTATATTCGGTTTTTCAAAGACATCCGTATAGAGGACGTGCCTCTGGTAGGCGGCAAAAATGCCTCGTTGGGAGAAATGTACCGGGAACTGAGTCCACAGGGCGTAAAGGTTCCCAATGGTTTTGCCATCACCGGTGAGGCCTATCGTTACCTGCTCGATCAGGCCGGCGCCTGGTCGGCGTTGCGTAATGCGCTGGATGGGTTAGACCCGACCAACGTCACCGATCTGGCCAGACGCGGCGCGCGGGCACGCGAAATCATCTACAGCGCGCCGTTACCCGCAGACTTACAGGCAGAGATTCTGACGGCTTATGCCGAACTGCGTAAGGAATATGGCGAAGCACTGTCGGTAGCGGTCCGTTCCTCGGCAACCGCCGAAGACTTGCCCACTGCCAGTTTTGCCGGTCAGCAGGATACCTATCTCAATATTTCCGGCGAAACCACTCTGCTCGATGCCTGCCACCGCTGTTTTGCCAGTCTGTTCACCGACCGCGCCATTCACTATCGGGTTGATCAGGGCTTTGATCATTTCAAGGTTGCCCTTTCCATCGGGATCATGAAGATGGTGCGTTCGGACAAAGCGACCAGCGGCGTGATGTTTTCTCTGGATACCGAAACGGGCTTCCGCGACGTGGTATTCATCACCGCATCCTGGGGGCTGGGCGAGAATGTGGTGCAGGGTACCGTGGACCCCGACGAATTCTATGTCTTCAAACCGGCTTTTCTGCGTGGCAAAAAAACCGTGTTGCGGCGGGTGCTGGGCAGCAAGAAAATCAAAATGATCTATACCGAAGGGGACACTAGGCACAGCACCCGCAATGTCGCCACCCAGCGCCATGAACAGGACAGCTTCTGCCTCAGCGACGCGGACGTGCTGACTCTCGCCGATTACGCCATCAAGGTCGAACAGCATTACAGCCGGAAAATGCAGGAAAGCCGACCTATGGACATGGAGTGGGCAAAAGATGGCACCGACGGCCAGCTTTACATGGTCCAGGCGCGACCAGAAACCGTGGCCTCGCAGAAACAGGGTCAAGTGCTCGAAGAGTACATCCTTGACGGTCAGGGCACCGTACTGGTGCAGGGGCGCGCCATCGGCAGCAAGATTGCTTCCGGTCCGGTGCATATTATCAGCGATGTGAAACATCTGGCGGAGTTCAAGCCCGGGGAGATTCTGGTGGCGGAAACCACCACCCCCGACTGGGAGCCCGTCATGAAAGAGGCGGCCGCCATCGTCACCAATCGCGGCGGACGCACCTGCCATGCCGCCATTATCGCCCGGGAACTGGGCATCCCTGCCGTCGTCGGCTGTGATCACGCGACCACCGCGTTACAGGATGGCGACAGTGTGACCATATCCTGTGCCAGTGGCGATATCGGCAGCGTCTACGCCGGTGCCCTGCCCTTCATGGTCCGCCATACCGATCTGGCCACCCTGCCCCGTCCGCAGACGCAGATCATGATCAACCTCGGCAATCCGGAAATCGCTTTTCAGACGTGCATGTTACCCAACGATGGCATTGGCCTGGCGCGGATGGAGTTCATCATCAACAGCGCCATCAAGGCCCATCCCATGGCGCTGCTGCATCCGGAAAAGGTCGCGGATGCCCATGAGCGCAAAGCATTGGCCGCACTGACCCAGGGCTACGCCCAGCCCGCCGATTTCTTTGTGGAACGCTTGTCGGAAGGCATCGGAACCATCGCGGCCGCATTTTATCCGAAGCCGGTGGTCGTGCGCATGTCCGACTTCAAAAGCAACGAATATGCCGCACTGTTGGGGGGACGCTGGTTTGAGCCGGAAGAAGATAACCCGATGCTCGGCTTCCGCGGTGCCTCGCGCTACGCACACCCGGCTTATGCCGAAGGGTTCCGCCTGGAATGTCTGGCCATGAAGCGGGTCCGCGAAGAGATGGGGCTGGATAACATCATCCTCATGCTGCCCTTTGTGCGCCGAGTGCAAGAAGCGGACGACGTGCTGGCGAAGATGGCGGAGTTCGGCCTGCGCCGTGGCGAAAATGGCTTGCAGGTTTATGCCATGTGCGAAATCCCCAACAATGTCATTCTGATCGATCAATTTGCCAAACGCTTTGACGGTTTTTCTATTGGCAGCAATGATCTCACCCAGCTCACCCTGGGCGTCGATCGCGACTCGGCCATTGTCGCTTTCGACTATGATGAACGGGACGATGGCGTCAAAGAGATGATCCGCCTCGCGGTGGAGGGCTGCGCTCGTAATGGCATCCACTCCGGGCTTTGCGGACAGGCACCTTCGGACTACCCGGAAATGGCGGAGTTTCTGGTGCAGATCGGTATTCAGTCCATGAGCCTGAACCCGGATACGGTGCTGGCCACCACCTTGCATGTATTGGACGTAGAGAAAAAGCGGAGCGGAGAGGTATGAAGGTCAACCCGGTATTGCTGGTGATCTTTGATGGTTTCGGTCTTAACCCGAATCGTGCCTTTAACGGTTGGGCACAGGCACAGACGCCGCATCTCGATCATTACTTTGCCAGTTTTCCCCATACCGCCCTGCAGGCTTCGGGGCGGGCGGTGGGCTTGCCGGACGGGCAATTCGGCAATTCGGAGGTGGGTCACCTCACCCTGGGCTCGGGGCGGATTCTCCTGCAGGATCTGGTGCGCATTTCCGATAGCCTGACGGACAGCAGTTTTGCGCAGATTCCGGCCTGGCAGAATATACTCAGGGACACCAGACGCCTGCATCTGGTGGGCATGGTCTCCGATGGTGGCGTGCACTCCCATATCGAGCATTTGCTGGGCATCCTGCCGCTGGTGGCGGCGGCGGGTGTGGAGCCGGTAGTGCATATGATTACCGACGGGCGTGACACGGCGCCGCAGTGCGCTGACCTCTATGCCCGTCAGGTGGAGGCAACCCTGCACCAACTGGAGAAGGGCCGCATTGCCACCATCTGCGGGCGCTATACGGCCATGGACCGCGCCGGATATTGGGACAGGACGGAAAAGGCCTGGGCCGCCCTGCTGCGCGGGGAAGGGCTCACTGCGGACAGTGCTGAGGCCGCCATCCACAGTGCCTGGAAGCGCGGTGAGGGGGATGAGTTCATTCCGCCCACCATCATCGGCGATCCGCAACAAAACCGCATAGCACCCGATGAGCCGGTCTTCTTCTTTAACTTCCGTTCGGATCGCATGCGTCAGTTGAGTGCGGCCGTCGCCATGCCCGACTTCAAGCACTTCGACCGGCAGGGCGAGGCCGCCAGACGTGCCCTGTGCAT
>JAKACQ010000089.1:0-5729 GCA_021821285.1 Pseudomonadota bacterium | reverse complement strand
ATATTTTCTGTGGCACTTTCCGTAGGCTCACGCCTCCCGGCCGTTAACCGGCGCCTTGCCCTATGGAGCCCGGACTTTCCTCCCCGGATTGCTCCGCGGCGGTCGTCTGGCCCACTCCGTCGCGGAGCATACGCGTTTTATGGCCTTCTGTCAGAAGAAAAACGCATGGCCGGACTTTGCGCACTATACTGTGATGTATCTTCACCGGTGCATCAGGATCCTGCTGCGGCCCGCTGCGATGGCCATAGCGGGCCATAGAGAGGAGTAGAGTGCCATGATCAATGACAGTTTTCTCGATGAAGCACGGGAGGTGCCCTCGACTACGCCGATGGCGCGGGTGGTGGCTTGGTCTATTTTCCGGAGTCGTGAGGATGCCAGGAAGTTTTTAGGGCATGTGTACCTGGCAGAGGGACAGGGTTTGGTGGGCGGTTATGGCCGCGATAGCGTCGCTCCATACTGGTGGGTAGGGGTCCAGGTACCAGACATCAGTCAGTGGGGAAACATGACGGCAGTGAATAAGCGCGGCCGTCTCGGAGACTGAGTTCGGGCAGGCGCCGATGCAGCGCCGCCATCAGAGATTCGCGGTCATGGTAAGCACCGGTCGCCTGCAGTTCGCGGGCAAGCGCCAGTGCCTTACCCAACCGCGGTCCAGGCATGAATCCCAGTGCTATTAGATCAGACCCCTTTAGTAGCGGGTCTGGGAGGCTGGTCCAGATGTTCATCTCTTGCCACACCTTGCGGGCGACATCTATGGCGGGGGGGTGCTCTATGCCTGCGCCACGTGCATCCGCCAGGGCGATATCCAGCAGTAAGGGGCGGTCAGGGACCTGTAGGGCAAGGCGGGCATAGGTGGCACGCCCTGCGCCATCGCGGTGCAGGGCGTAGGGTGCGCCGTGCCAGCGAATGAGGGACAGCACCTGGTGGCTGAGATGGTTACCAGGAAAGTAGTGACTTAGGAAAGTCTCGGCAGTGACTCGTGCCTGTTCATGTCCGCAAGCGCGCCAGCGACCTTGGGGGTCGCGCCGGGTGGTGCTGGCTTTGCCGAGGTCGTGCAGCAGAGCGCCAAGCATGAGGATGATGTCGCGCGTTTTGTCGCCGCTGCGTAGCTGGCCAGCAGCGGCAAGCACCCGCCCGGTGTGTATCCAGACATCACCTTCCGGGTGGGCGTCGGGGCGCTGGGGTACCGCTTGCAGGGCTCGGAGTTCGGGGAATCGGGTGATGGCGCCGGTAAGGGCGAGGCTATCCCAGGCCCGGACCAGATGCCGACCGCGCAGGAGCAGTGCCTCCCACTCTTTGCGTAGGCGTTCCCGGGGGACTTCTTGCAGGCGAGGCGCCAATTGGCGGCAGAGTGTGGCGCTCCGGGCTTCAATAGAAAAACCCAATTGGCCCGCCAACCGTGCCGCGCGGAAAACGCGCAGAGGATCTTCCCCAAAAGTGTCGGCCGCTACTACGCGGAGCCGCCGGGCGTGGAGGTCCGCTACTCCCCCAACATGGTCCAAGAGGCGCTGAGCCTGCCAGTCCCAGGCCAGAGCGTTGACCGAAAAATCCCGCCGCTGAGCGGCGATGGCCCAGGGCAGGTGCGGGTTGATCTGCCCCCCCGGCGCTTGTGGCAGGGAAATCTCCGCACCGGCTGCCACCCAGACTGCATGACGGCCACCTACCCGGTGAGCGCCGAAGGGCATCAGACATTCGGCCAGACGGGTCTCGCCTAACCCGTGTATTTCCAGGTCCCAGTCGTGGGTGGCCACACCGAGCAGAGTGTCCCGTGGTGTGCCGCCCACCACCAGGACCCGCGCCCCCGTTCGCTGCAGGGCCGTTAGAACGGGAGTCAGCGCAGCGGGCGGCGTAAGCAGCATGGGAGATCAGCCCTTGACATTGCCCATTTGCGCCAGCAGTTCGGCGTAGTGTTCGGCGACGACGCGCCGTTTTACCTTGAGGGTAGGAGTTAGTTCGCCGTTGGCCTCGCTCAGCGCTTCTGGCAGCAAGGCGAAACGCCGTACCTGTTCATGGGAGGGCAGATCAGCAAGCGCGGTCGAAATAGCCGCATGGATGGCCTTGCGTGTGGCGGCACCGTCGGCGTGGGCATCGACACGTTCTTTGAGGAGTTCCTGATTGGGAAAAATGAGTGCCGTGAGATAGGGCATGCGATCGCCAAAGACGACGGCCTGGTCGATCAGCGCTTGCGCCATCAGCCGCATTTCAATTTTTTGCGGCGGGATGTTCTCGCCAGCGGAATTGACGATCAGATCTTTCTTGCGATCGCTGATACGCAGATAACCATCCGGGTCCAGGCTGCCCACGTCGCCGGTGTGTAGCCAGCCGTCCACCAGGGCCTCACGTGTGGCGCTCTCATTATTCCAGTAGCCCAGCATGACGGACGGACCGCGCACCAGGATCTCGCCATCGGCTGCTATGCGCCCTTCCAGATTAGGCAGGAAGGGTCCCACGGTTCCCGGACGGATGGCCTCCAGAGGATTGGCGGCGATTACCGGGCTCGCTTCGGTCATGCCGTAACCTTCGATAATCGGTAAACCCAAATCAATAAAAAATCGAGCAATTTCAGCATCCAGCGGAGCCCCTCCAGAGACAAAGAAACGCAAGCGCCCACCCAGTTTCCTGCGGAGGTTGCGGATCAGCAGGCGGCGGGTAAGAGCGCGCTGCCAGCGTGCCGCCGGACGTCCCTGCGGATCCATCCCCGCCCCTCGACGCAGAAAGCGACCGAGCAGACCCGGTCGATCTTCAATACCCCGTCGTACCCGGCTATAGAGCAGTTGGAAAACCCGCGGCACGGCGACCACAATGTCCGGATGAGATGCCTCCATGTCACGGAGTACCGTGTCCGGGCGCTCCGCATAGGCGACTTCCAGCCCCAGCAGATAGGCGCCGAAATGCCCTGTACCCCGTTCGAAAACGTGGGAGAGGGGCAGGATGGAGAGCAGGCGTTGTCCGGCGCGTAATGGCACCAGCGGTATGAACCCTTCGACATTGCTCAGGATGTTGCCGTGACTGAGCATGACACCCTTGGGCCAACCTGTCGTCCCGGAGGTGTAGACGATGGTGGCCGTCTGCTGGCGCCGCAGCGCCGTGAGGCGTTCTTCCAGTTCAGCATCGCGTAGGGTGGCGCCCTCGTCTTCCAGCGTCCCCCAGTGCCGCAGGCCGACTTCTCGCGCAGCGTTTGCATCGCGGAGCAGGACGCGGTCATTGGGTACTCCCCAGCTATTATGCATACGCCGCCACTCGCTGGCACCTTCCAGCAGCATCAGTCCGGCGCCGCTGTCACCCAGCACATAATGAATCTCGCGCGGGCTGAACGTCGGATAGAGAGGAACGGTAATGGCGCCAATGCTGAGGATGGCGAAATCCATGATCGCCCAATCCAGAGAGTTGGGGGCCATCAGGACCACCCGTTCTCCGCTGCGCACCCCCAGGCGCAGGAGCCCTCGAGCCCGTAACCGGACACACCTGGCAAAGGTCGCCGCTGTCACTGGCTGAAAAGCATCCCCTTGCCGGTGCAGGGCAATGACACCACCCGGGTCGCGTTTGCAGCGTGCGAAGAGGCCTTCCGGCAGACTGTGGAGGCGGGCAAGCTCCATACCCATGTCAGCGCATGGCCTTCTCGGCAGGGGTCAGGCTGCGTTTGAAACTCTCCAGATTGAAGACGCGATCCATGTACTCCTGGGTCGCGCGGGCTGCCGCAGGCAGGCTGATTTCCAGAACCGGAAGGCGCCACAGCAATGGAGCGATGGCGCAGTCGAGCACCGAGAGTTCGTCGCCGAAGAGGTAACGCTGCTGGCTGAAGATACTGCTCAGTCCGGCAAGGGTGCTGCGAATCTGCTCTTTAGCCGTTTTGATCTGCTCGGCATTATAGCCTGGCTGGAAGAGTGGCGCGAACCAGTCGCGGTCGAAACGTAGGAGACCCAGGCGCACCTTGGCGCGGGAGATGGGGTCCACAGGAATCAGCGGCGGGTGGGGGAACCGCTCGTCCAGATATTCCATGATGAGCACTGATTCGTGTATGGCCAGATCACGATCCACCAGGGTGGGTACCTGATTGTAGGGGTTGAGTTCCGCGAGATCTTCTGGCTTATTGGCGAGATCGACGTTGATGGTCTGGTACTCCATGGCCTTTTCCTCCAGAACGAAGCGGACGCGATGCGCAAAAACGCAATCGTTGCTGGAGTAAAGGGTCATCAGAGTTTTTTTGGTGCTGGGGGTCGCCATGATATACGTCCTTGTATTGGTGAAGCATGCTTTGGTGCGACCACAGTGGTGCGGTCGCCTGATCTTTCGGATTATACATAACTGGATGCACCTTGGGGTGATGTGCCGTGCTTGTCCTCTAAAAAAGACGGTCAACGCATGGTGTTAATGGCTGTCAATAGAATATTGTCACTGTACACTGCCTGACCACCTGATTAGTTGTATAGAGACAACAAAAGTTGTAAAGTAGGCCACACGTATTTAGCGGGAGGGCGATCCCCACGATCGCGAGAGGGAATATGATCCGTCAGCGCACGCTCAAAAATATGATCTGGGGCACCGGTATTGGCTTGCACAGTGGCAAGAAGGTGTACATCGGCCTGCGCCCGGCGCCGGTAAACACGGGAATCGTCTTCCACCGCAGCGATATCGAGGGTGGCGCCTGGATCAAGGCAGATCCTCTGCATGTGGTGGATACCCGCCTGTCTACCAATATCGGTGATGGTCAGATACGGGTTGGTACCATTGAGCACCTGATGTCGGCCTTGGCAGGTCTGGGTATTGATAATGCCTATGTAGATCTCGACGGGCCGGAAGTACCAATCATGGATGGCAGTGCTGCGCCCTTTGTATTCCTCATCCAGTGCGCTGGGATTGAAGAACAAAATTCACCGAAGCGTTTTATCCGCATCACCAAGCCCCTCAAAGCAGAAGACGGTGATCGCTGGGTGCAACTGGAGCCTTTTGAAGGTTTTAAGGTGAGTTTTACCATCGATTTCGACCATCCCGTGATGAAAAATGGTGGTCAGGAAGTGACGGTGGATTTCGCGCGGACCTCGTATCTCAAGGAAGTAGCGCGTGCACGCACCTTCGGCTTTATGCGTGAAGTCGAGACCTTGCGGCGTATGGGGCTCGCCTTGGGTGGCAATCTCGATAACGCTATCGTGGTCGATGATTACCGCGTGCTCAATGAAGAAGGTCTGCGTTACACCAACGAGTTCGTGCGCCACAAGGTGCTTGACTCCATCGGTGATCTCTATCTGCTTGGCCATCCGCTGGTCGGCCATTTTTCTGGTCACAAGGCGGGGCACGCCCTCAATAACAATTTGCTGCGGGCGCTGCTTGTCCGTCAGGATGCCTGGGAGTTTGTGGATTACTCCGAGAGGCGTGCGCCCTTTTCCTTCGCTGATGCGCTGGCGACGGCCTCCGCCTGAAGGCTGTCCAGAGTGGCCGCCAGGCGCTTCAGGGCGATGGCTATGGCTTGTGGCATCTGATCGGTCACCGCCCGCAGGGCTTCCGGTGCCGCTGCTGAAATATAAGGTGCTTTCGGGATTTTGGCCGGTGGCGGCAGTCGATATGACCAAGGCCGCACCGAGGCAGTGATTTGCTGCGCTGGAGTTTTCGGGAAGCGACTATTCCATTGTTTCAGTATGTTTTTTTCATTTCTTCGCAACCATGAAATCCATACCGGGCTCTGACAGAGCACGCTCAACACCCCCCCGGACCAATCAACCAGCCAGGTATGGTCC
>JAKACQ010000004.1:0-93618 GCA_021821285.1 Pseudomonadota bacterium | reverse complement strand
TACGTCGCCCATCACAATACGAATCCCAAGCCCTTCATCTGGACCAAAACCGCACGGGATATCCTGCAAAAGGTCATCCGCGCTAATGGCCATTTAAGCAGCAAACAAAATGCAACACTACACTAGAATGTTCAATGCGTTGTCCGGGAACCATGCCGGCGCACCGCGGTTTGTGGCTCACGGTGGGCGCCGGAGCCTGAATCACTTGGCGGCATCTTCGCAGGATGTTTCGTGCGAGGTGCATCATCCACGGTGCGGGACGGGCGGTGCCCAGGGCTGCGGGGTGTGGGTCGCCGCAACCTTGTAATCATGACACGATGTTGTTTAGTCTGCTTGAATCTTCCACCTCTGCAGTGGGTCGGCCGTCTGCGGATCCACGGGGGCTGACACGCGAAAATTAAGGATCTGCCCATGATCAGAATGCCCGATATCGTGCGCTTGTCGCCCCGGCAGCGGTTGCTCCGTTTCGCGGTCAGGACACGGGCGGTCCTGTATTTGGAGGCATGGTTTCCACAAATACCGCTGGCGCTCGCTGTCGGGCTGTTGGGGGCGTTGGCGGTTCTGGATGCGTTGCCACATCTCACCAGGCTCTTTCCGGAACTGGCCGATCTCGCGCCCGCCGCCAGTCTGACCCAGTCCTCGCTTTTGTCAGCGCTGGGCACGGTACCCGAGGCGGTTGTCGGCACCGTTTTATTGCTGATGGCCTTCGGATTATTGTTTCGCTCCCGTTTTTCCTGGGCCATTACGCTGGTGCTCGCAGCGGCGATGCTGGCGATGCTGCTGCATCACTACGGGCTGGTATGGAGCGGTGTCACCGTTTTCAATACCGTGATCCTGGTGGCCTTGCTGGCGTTTCGGCGCCATTTCGCGCGTTCGAGTGTGGCCGCTGGCACCCTCTTCGCGGCAATATCCATTTTGCTGCTGATGAGTTACGCGGTGCTGGGCAGCTATGTGCTGGGGGCCGGGTTTTCACCACCGATCAAGGACCTGGTGAGCGCTTTATACTTTGCGGTAGTCACCATGTCCACGGTGGGCTACGGAGACATCGTGCCGAAAAGTGAAGATGCCCGATTCTTTGTGGTTTCCATCATCATCCTGGGCATCACCGTTTTCGCCACCTCTATTTCCGCAGTCGTGGTGCCTTTGTTGAACGGCCGGATGCAACATCTGCTGATGGGAGAAAAAAAGCGTGTATGGCGTAACCATTATTTGATCATTGGTAATAACGCCTTGGCGCAAAACACCTATCACGCCCTGCGTGCCCGGCATTTGCCCGCATTGATTCTGCTGCCCGCCGTGCCCGAGCATGCGTGGATGGCCGAAGGAGATCTGATGATCGGTGATGCGACGGATTCGGACGTGCTGCGTAGGGCGGGTGTCGAGCACGCCCTCGGGGTTCTCGCGTTGCGGGTGATCGACAGCGAAAATGCGTTCATCGTTCTTGCCGCCAAGGAGGTGGCGACTTCCGGAAAGATGGTGGCGGCGGTCCAGGACGGTAAGAATCTGGAACGCTTGCGGCAAGTCGGGGCGGATCTCATCATCGCCCCGGAGGTGCTGGGTGGCGAATTGCTGGCGCTGACCCTCAGTGGTGAGGAACTGGAGGGGAGCACCATCATCAACAGACTGTTTACCGCTGCGGCGGAAGGAGTTGAGGCTTGAGTACTCTGGTGGCGGTAAGTATCGTGGTGTTGGCCTTGATGGCTTTGGGTATTGCGGCGATGTTCCTGCATGTGGCGGTGTGGCTGTTGGGGGGTATTTTCGGGCTGTTCATCTATTTTATACCCAGCATCATCGCCGCGGCACGTCATCAAGAGCATTTTTTATGGGTGCTGGTGCTGAACATCGTGCTCGGCTGGTCGGGAATTGTCTGGATCATCCTGATGGTCTGGGCCATCCTCGGCGAGCGCCGGGAGCCGACCTTGCGCCACGTTGGCGCGGAGGTCTTCAACCCTCGTGTTCGCCGCTGACCACGAAAGTGCCCAGGCGCAAGCGGCGTAGGCTGGCCGCGTAATTTTCGGGGGCGGCTGTGGGCGCCATCGGACCGATCTTGATCTTGTAGAGACCGCCCGCCGCGCTGGAGGATACCGGTACCATGCGGGCGGTGCTGATTCCGAAGTCCCGTAGTTTGCTGCGTTCGCGAACGGCGGTGGGCAACTGCATGGAGGTTGCGGTTTCCAGATAGATCGCTTTGGGTTGCGCGGGCTGTCGCCACTGCCGCAGGGTGTGCGCGGGGGTTTTGGGCGGCTGCGGCGCGGTTGCAGGGAGGGGTTCGGTCACCGCGGGCCGGGCGCGGGCCGGGGTGTTGGCAAAAGCATGGTCTACCACGGCCGTGAGATTGGCGCGCGCGGGGGAGGGCGGTGGCGTGTAGGGAGGCACCGGGACCGCTGTCGGCGGGTTTGTCACCGGCGTTGGTGTGCTTCCTGGTGCCGTACGCTGAACCACTGGCAGCACCCTGGGCAGGGATGCTCCCGGACCAAGGGCGCTGGGGACGACTTGGATATGGACCCGCGTTGTACCCTGACTGAGCATGCCGAGCAGCCGGGCCGCGCCATAGGAGATATCCATGATCCGCCCGCTCACGAAGGGACCACGATCATCCACCAGCACCACCAAGCTGCGCCCGTTCTCCAGATTGGTGACCCGCACGCAGGAAGGGAGCGGCAGGGTTCGGCTGGCGGCGGTCATTTGCCGGGCGTGGAAGGCTGTGCCCATGGCGGTTATGTTGCTGGAGGACTGTTGGTCGTACCAGGAGGCGATGCCGTTTTCGGAAAAGCCCGTATCGTTCCGTATGGGGTGGTACCATGTGCCGTTGATCTCGTAGGGTTGGTTGTAGGCGGCATTGAGATTGGGTGTGGGTGCGTAGCAATCCTGTCCGGTGGAATAAGCGGAGCCCCGCACGGTTGAACTGTAGCCCGGTGCGCTGGCGACGCGACCCGGCATGCTTGCGCAGCCAGCCAACGCCGCCGCCGCCGCCGCCAGGCCAAAGGCCCCCAGTCTGAAAACCTGAAGATGGTATCGCACGAGTATTCCACTCCTCTGGGTCCGGGGGCGGTCCTGGACGCACCCTCCCCCGGCCCACGTCTGCGTAGGTCTCCGCATTCTAGGCGATAATCTTGAGAAAATTCAAGAAAGGCTGAGGGTTAAGCGCTTATTTTCAAGTGATGAGCGAAAATTGGGAGAAAGACGGCCGCGGAATCGCCGTCATTGGTCCATTTATCGGGGAGAACAAGTATAGCCCGCCGGACAGCTCGGGGGCTGCTGGTATTGAGGCGCCGTTGGCGTGCACACATAGCCTGCCGGGCAGGGCACGCTGCCCGGTGGGGGGGCATAATAACCAGGCTGTGGTGCCGGTGCCTGTCGTTGACTGTTGGAAATGCCATAACCGGCCAACCCGCCCAACCCGGCGCCAATGGCGGCACCCGCCAGCGGGGCGCCCGTCTGGTTGCCGATCACGGCGCCGGCCAGAGCCCCGAGCAGAGACCCCCCCGCCGTATTGGCCGTAGTGCTGTTGCTGGCGTAGGGGTTATTCGCGCAGCCCGCCAACGCGAGGGGAAACGTTGCGATCATCAACCAGCGCGCAGTTTTCATGGTTATGTCTCCTCATAGGGTCTCACAGGACGTCTGAATGCTCATTATGAAGTAAAATTCCATAGGGACACCAGCGGGATTTTTGCCAGAGGCATCCCCTCCGTCTTTTTTTGCGGTATAATGCGCGGCGGCGGTTCATTCGCCGGACCGACGTCGTTGTTTGCCATGGAGAATCCTATGACCTTATCGTCGCGCCTCGCAGTCGCCTTGGTCGTGCTCACTCTCGGGCTGAGTGGCTGTACGGCCGCTTGGGCCCCGCAGGTCAACCCGGTGCCCTACTACACGTATTATCCCGCAGCGCTCGGCGTCGTCACTGCCGCGGCCGAAAAAGCCCTGCCCCAGGCGGGTATGCGGTTTACCGGATCCAAGCAGATCGATCCCGATACGACGGAAGTGCGTGGTTACGACTCCGAGGGAAATGCGATTTTGATTACCTTGCATGCCGAAGGCGCGGCGGTTACTAAATTTTCGGCGCGCATTGGTCTTTACGGACACCTCCGGGAAGTGGAAGCGATCGAACACTGGATGGGGCGCTACGTCGGGCAATCCATGGCGCGGCCCTGAGGCGGTCGTGGCCAGGACAGGGGGCGCGGAATCCGGCGTGCTTTGGAATCTCCTGTCACTTCTGATGCTTCTCGGAAAGGTGGAAAAATGGAGTGATGAACGCGGCCCCCTTGCTGAAAAAAGTCATCATTGCCGGACCTGTCGGCTCTGGTAAGACAACGGCTCTACAAACACTGTTCGGCGCAAACCTGCTTTCCACCAGCGCCCGTTATTCCGAAGCACAATCCGCAGAGCGTAAAAGCACGACCACCGTGGCGATGGACTATGGGGTGATCGCTTGGCCGGACGGCAAATTCAGGCTCCACCTCTATGCCATTCCCGGGCAGGAACGCTTTCAGTTCATGTGGGAGATTCTCGGTAAGAATACCGATGGGCTCATCGTGCTCATCGACGCCAAACGGCCCCGACCGACCGCCGCCCTGCATCTTTACCTGGATAAAATCCTGCCCCTTTTGAACCGGGCAATAGGGGTCGTGGCCCTCAACAAGCTCAATGCGAAAGAGCGAAACGCCCTTGATCTCCCGCCCTATTTACGGCATGGCGACCTGCGTCTGCGGCTGACCACGACCGATACCCGGGACCAGGAAGAGGTTCTCGCCTTGCTGCGTTTGCTGATCGCTGAAATGGCCCAGGAGTTACACCCCGCGACCGCCCCCTGAAGGGAGGGGTTTTCTCCCGGAGGAAACGGTCACGGCGTTTATCCCGCGACGGGGTCTTCCTGCCGATGGTTTTTATGGAGGAGGCATACGGTGCGGTTATGGATTGAATATGGCGCAATCGCCCGACTGCGTGCCTCGCAGATAAGCCATGAAATCCGAGGCGGGCATCGGTCTGGCGATGCCATAGCCCTGACCATGGTTGGCCTGCATCCCCCGGAGCAGGCGGGCGATTTCCGCGTTTTCGATACCTTCGGCGGTGACGCTGACGCCAAGCGCATGCGCCATTTGAATCATCGCGCGAATCATCTGCTGATGACGGCCGCTGTGGACCATGGGGATCACAAAGCCGTGATCGATTTTGATCTGGTTGCAGCCGAGTTCGAGAAGATACTGGAGCGCCGCCGGACCCGTGCCGAAATCATCCAGGGCGAAGCGCACCCCCAAACTTTGGCAGTCGGCGATCAATCGGGACGTTTTGGTGATGTCGCGAAGGGCGATCCGCTCCACCAATTCCAGGCAGACGCGCTCCGGAGGAAGCGCCGGGCACTCGGTGAGTGTACGGCGCAAGTCATCACACAGACGATGATTTTCCACCTGGCGGGCGGCGAGATTGATCTGGATGTCCAGATTCAGGCCCTGTTTGATCCACGCTTCCCCCTGCCGGCAGGCGCTACGGATCACCCATTGGCCGATGGGGTGCATGATGGGGGAATCCTCGGCGATGTTGAGGAAGCTATCCGGTTGCAGCAGCCCCCGTTCCGGGTGTTGCCAGCGGATCAGGGCTTCAGCCCCTACACAGCGCCCGGTCTCCATGCTGATGATGGGTTGCCAATACAGGACGAGCTCCTGTTTTTTGAGGGCGCGGTCCAACTCGCCCTGCAGTCGCTGCGCGGCGCGCAGGCGTTTGTCCTCCTGCTGGTCGTAGTAGCGCCAGCAATTACCGCCGGCGGCCTTCGCCCGGTATACCGCCTGATCGGCGTGATGCATCAGTTCCGAAGAGTCGGAGTCATCCAGTGGATAGGTGGTCACTCCAGCGCTGGCGGTCACGCTGATGCGCTGGTCATTTATGCCGATACGGATATTCAGGGCGAGAAGCACGCGACGTAATACATCCTCGAGATCATATAAGCTGCGCAGGTTCTCGGCCAGTAGCACAAATTCGTCTCCTGCGAGGCGCACGATCGTATCGCTGCTGCGCAACACATCCCTTAAGCGACCGACAATCTCGCAGAGCAGCCGATCGCCCGCGGCATGGCCTAGGGTGTCGTTCACCTCCTTGAAACCATCGATATCGAGGAGGATGACGGCGAGTATCCGTTCACTGCGCCGCGCCCGCGCGCAGGCCACTTCCAGCCGCTCTTTCAACTGGTAGCGATTGGGCACGCCGGTGAGCGCATCGCGGGTGGCGATACGTTCGAGATGCGTTTCGATACCCATGCGGTACCAGGCGGCGCCCAGCATGTCGGCGAGAAGCTGTACGATGCGCTGATTATGGTCGTGGATTTCCTCGGGTGCCGGGTGAAACCAGGAAACGGCGAGTATGCCGGTGCAGCCCTCCGGACCGTGTACGGGGATGGCCAGACTCCCTAACAGGCCCGTTGCGACGTACTCGGGCATGGCGTCCGCGCTGCGCGGATAATCCGGAATGTAGTAGGCGCGATCGTCCCGCAACGCTCTGCCACTATTGCCTTGATCGTCCGGAAAGACATGCCGGGAGAGTTGTGCATAGCTCTCCGGCAAACCGTGAAAGAAAAGGTAGCGCAGACTCTCTTCTTCATGGACGATGAAGGCCGCGCCGTCGGCGCCAAGGACCTCCGCGGCGAGGGTCGCCGTTTCCTCGAAAAACGCGTCGAACTCGTAAATACGCACGAGATTCTGCAGCCGGTCTAAAACGGAAGCGGAAATCATTTTGCGCGCTCCGGAAACTCCGGACTGTGCACCGCGTCTGCTGGGGTGGGCCGCCGCGAAGCGCGCCCCAAGGGATCAATGGTCACCGTCAGTCCGTGCCCGCCGGCGGGTAGTGGGTGGCCGCTCCGATCGCATCGGGCCCGTCCCAGGCGGGCTTGTTGGGCGCGAGATTTTCAATGGGGGCGCCCATGACCCCGGGGATGGGATCTTCCTTGTGGGTAGCGTAGTCCCCGATTTCCAGGTCTGCGTCGCTCATCCGCAGCGGAATGAAGATACCCAGCACCTTGAGGATGCCATAGGTCATGATGGCGTTGTAACCCACGATCACCGCGAGTGCCACGCCCTGATGCCAAAGTTGCGTGAATCCGCCGCCGTAAAGCAAGCCGTCCACGGAAATGTCGGGAGTCTTCCCCGCGCCATAGTAGAGCACCATCCGCGGGTCTCCCAGAATACCGACCAGCAAACCCCCAACGGCACCGGCGACGGCATGGGTATGCAATACACCCAAAGTGTCATCCACTTTGCCAAGCCAGGTCTTCGGCCCGATTTTATTCATGGTGATCCAGGGAATCATCCCCGCTGCCACGCCCAAAAGCAGCGCGCCCCAGCCGTTCAAAAAACCCGCCGCGGGTGTGATCGCCACCAAGCCGCAAATCATGCCGTTGATGGCGCCTACCATGGATGCCCTGTCCAAAAAGGCCATGTCCATAAAAAGCCACGTGAGCAGTGCCGCCGCTGTCGCGAGATTGGTGTTGATCACCGCTGCCGCCATATCCTGGTTTGCAAAATAGGGGTCGCCGCCGTTGAAACCATTCCAGCCCAGCCACAATAGGCCGGCACCAGCCATCGCCATGATCAGATTGTTCGGTGGAAAATCGGCCCGGTCCGCATACAGGCGCGGTCCGATCACCGCCGCGGCCACGAAGCCCGAAACGCCCGCCGCGACATGAATGACATATCCGCCGGAATAATCCACCGCGCCAAGCTGCGCGAGCCATCCGCCGCCCCACAGCATGAAAGCGCCCACCGAATAGACGAGTGCGGACCAGATCGGCACGAATACCATCCAGGCCTTGAAATTCATCCGCCCGAGGACACCGCCGGCGAGGAGGATGGGCGTTATGGCGGCGAAAACGAATTGAAAGTAGATCAGCGCGGACTGTGGAAACGCGAAGCTCGGCATACCGCCGTTCAAGAGGGGAATATTGGCTTGGCCAATACTGTCGAGCGCCGACATCACGGGCTGTGGCCAGCCAAATAAGCCCGAAAGTATTCCCGGTCCGAGGTGTACCGGACTGCCGAAGGCAATGCTGAAACCCACCAGCATCCAAGTAATGAGCACGGCGGAAAAGGCATAAAAAACCATCATTGCAGAGTTGAGTGCCCACTTCTTCTTGACGACGCCACCATAAAGAATGGCCAAGCCCGGGACACTCTGCAGCCCGACGAGCGTGGCCGCTGTGATTTGCCATGCGGTATCGCCTGGGCTGAGATAAGATGGGTGTGCCAAATACATAGAGTCCTCCATTGAATACCCATTGCTGTGCCGATGATAAGGTCAAATAAGGTGATCTATCGATGAACATTCATTGAACAGGTCAATTGATCAGCCGCTTCCCGCATATCTATGGTAGACCTCGGTGAGCATGCTGATTTCCTCCTGCGCGGGCTCTCGCCAGTCGTGGATGCCAAGCCCGCGCAATATATTCTGGCCTTTTGTATCACTTTTTAGCGACAAAAAGAGTTCCTTGACTTTGAGAACTGTAGATTTTCTGTGTGGGGAGAGACACAGCGTGTGATAGGCGAAATCTGTTCGACTTTCATCCATTACCTCTAGTGTGCTGCGGGTAATCGAAGCGAGTCCGGAAAATGTCTGGCGCGGCAGAATGGCGATATCTCCCATGTTTTTCAGGAGCATCTGTATGGATTTCATGTCATTGCCAACGAATAAATAATTGGCGTTGTCGGAGGAATACCCGGTTTCGTCAATGAGCATGCGGCCCAGCAGGTATACATAACTTTCGATCCTCGCAGTCAGTATTTTTGGCCGCGTAAAGTGACCCCAAGTTTTCCTTTCATCATCCCGGCGTCGCACGATAACCGCTTCCTCGGGATCGCTACAAGGAACCATCAACGGAAGAAATCCCTCGTCGATGAGTTCGCAGGCCACAAAAGGAGAGGCGAACACCATGTCAGAGGTGGCTAATGGTGCCGCATGGTCTTGATCCAGGGCACCAAAATGCGGTTCCAGCCGAATGGTGTGTCCCCAATGTCTTTGCAAATGCGTATTTAAAAAGTACCAGGACTCCAATTGTCCGCGATCCTGCAGGCTCACCGAAAATCGCCAGTGGCTACTGGGTGATGGGTCTGTGGGTGCGCTGGGCACCGCAGTGGGTGTGCGGGTAGTTATCGGGGCGGGGGTGTCGCACACCGGGGCGGAAGCGGACGGATTTTGGAGATACTGATTGAGCCCCGTCATCTTGAATAACATGGCCGTCATGCGGTTCATTCCTTCCGCGTGAACCGCTATCCCCTGGGTCTGAAGCTGCTTCAATATATTGAGCAGTATGGCGAGTCCCATGGAGTTGACGCGCTGCACGGCGGAAAAATCCAATACGGCCGAATCCTCGATGGAAAGGAGGGCTTCTAGTCGTTCCTTGGCATCGGCGTCAATGACGCCTTGCAGACTGACCACAGTCTTCCCCGCTGCGTGTTGCCGCGTGATTACCTCAAGGCTTGTCATGATTGAACTCGCAAGTGTCACTATGATAAAGAAATTGGAAGGAAGGGTAACGATCTTCCCGGGGCGGGTGGTCCAAATCAAAAAAGAGCGTGGCCCGGGTTTCCCGTCCGGGGAATACCCTTATTTGAAGATAGTTCGAGAATCGCCAAAGCAAATATAAACCGCCGCCACCTTGATTGGCGATGAGTCCCTGACCATGAATGTGCGCAGAGAGGCGTTGTAGAAAAATGGACGGCGTCAATGTGCCCCAGTTATCGCTCATTTGCATGGCCAGGATGTTATCTTTGCGGGCAGCGCGTAGATATATATATTCGTCTTCCCCTAGTGCGCGTTTGACCCCTTTGGGATAAAGCGCGTTACCCCGGGCATCTCTTGGCGCCGCATAAAGCGCATTTTCCAGCAGTTCATCGGCAACCAGTATGGCGATATCCATCCATGCATCACTCATCTGTGATTCCTGGAACCAGGATTCCAGAGACATGAGGACTCCATCCTTGTCGGATGATCCGGTAATGGGTAACTGAATCGGTGTATCTATGCCGAGATAGGTGAATAACTCGTCATTCGTATCACGATGGGCGCCGAGAAGGGCATCCCAACCAAGATTGGTGAGGAAAGTATCCCTGGACTGCAATACGCGACGAACGCCATCTCGACTCATTTGTGGAAGCAGATGGTGCCAGTCATTATCCGTCAACAAAACGGTGTGCTGGCGTGATATTCTGGGAGAGATGCGCGCGTGCGTATAATAATCCTGGGAGAGCCGTACGACTTCTAATTGTTTGGATGCAGAAGGGGTATTTTCCAGAGAATCAAAACGCTCATCGTGGCGTACGATGATCAGGCTGAGGTCATCATCAAAATTGTCTTTTTCGCAGAAACTGCGTAATTTATCAAGAAGTGCGTCGCGCAATACCTGGTCATCGAAAGACGAAAATGCTTCGAGTGCGGCCTCTAGTCTCTCGTAACCGAAAGGCTCGTCATCCGGGTTGCTCTCTTCCACCCAACCATCACTGATCAGGAGTAACCGGCTCCCTAAAGGGAGATCAAATTCGCTGACCAGCATTTCCTGGTTTATTTCCTGGCCGAGTGGTAAGCCGCCTATCTCCAGCATCTCCCAAGTACCATCCGGTTTCTGGAGATACGGAAATTGCTGGCCGGCGTTCGCAAGGTAAAGCCTTCCGCGACGGAAATCTATGGCGGCGCAGATCATGGTCATCAGGCGTAGCCCCTGAGCCACCTCCAGAATGGTGTTGTTGAGACGTCGCAACACCTGGTCGGGATGACCGATACTTTCCGCGCGCATTTGGTTGATGACCGTTTTGGCGACAGCCACGATACTCCCCGCGGCAAGTCCATGCCCGCTGACGTCACCCAGTACCAGCACGCTAGTCTCGCGGGTGGCATAGCAATCGAGGTAATCGCCACCCACTTCAGAGGTGCTGATACTCGTGGCGAGACCCGACACTCCCGGTAATTTGATGTCCTGGGGACCGAGAAACGCCGTGTGAAGCTCGGCGGCTTGCTGTGCCTCGTCCTGGAGACGTTCGCTCAACGATTGCGCCCTGAGCAGGGTGAGTTGCTGTGCTTTTTGGGCCTGGGTGCGTTCGGTCACATTTACGCCCATGGCGACACGCAACAGATCTTTACCACTCACATCGCGTACGGTCGTCACGGTCCATGCCACTATCAGCGTATTGCCTGTGGCATCTAAAATCGGGATCTCGACGATTTGTTCCGGATCGCTGGCATCCAGCAGCGCGGTGACGGTGCCATGATCTTCAGAGAAAAAGAGACGATCCAGTATCGACCGGCCCACTATCTGCGTGCGCGGCCATTGCAGCAGGCTTTGAAAATAGTGGTTGACGAGAACCACTTTGCCATCCGATTCGAGAACGATGATGATTACCCGCGAGGTATTGATGACATCCTCATTAAATTCTCCAGCCCGCGCCAGCGCCAGCGCTCGCTCCATGCTTTGTCTGCCGATGGGCTTTAATATGCCCAGCCAGGCATACAGTAGCGCCAAGAAAATGGCGATCCCGCCGCCGAAGATGAATCGTTGACTGTCTTTGAGGTAATGTTGGGTTCGCTGTTGGTAAAATAGCGTGGCTTTTTCAAGTACGCCGCGCACCACGGAACGGTGACTAGGGTTCCCTTGCAATAATTGCGATAAGTCCGTATTGAAGACCTGGTTGTAGGCCAGGCTTTTCTCAAAATTGGTGACATAGTCTCCATTTGTATCACTTCGTATGGACTGTAGGCGGCTGGCGAAGCGGCGCAAGGGTTGTATTGCGGAAGATGGTTCAATCGTATTATTTTCCAAATGCTCCACTGCGGCAAGGTATGCCCGGTATTGGTGCAATGCGGCGGTTGATTGGGCGTGATTGGTAAAAGCCTGCCAGATACCTATACTTACGATAATGAGCAAGAATGCGGGTATCCATAGCGCGATGAAGTATTTGCTGCGTACATCGTCCACAGCTTCAATATTCGTTTTGTAGAATGATCCAACTGGAACACGTTCAGAGAGTCTTGCGCTTTCCATTGTTGCCCTCAATGTTCTTATCTCCATGACCAATGGAGTTGAATGTGCATGCTCGTGCGTTTCTCTCGCAAATGTGGCGGATATCCGTCCGCTTTTCCCGGAAATAATAGCCGTTTCGTGTATGCTGCAGGCATCCGCGTGATACCCATGGTAAGAGATATAGATTGGAATGCTGTAAAGTAAATGTATTATAAACTTTGTTACAAAATATTTTTGAAGAGACGAATTCGATTCGGATGGATGGTGACTCGCCAAAGTACAGCCTAAATGTGCTGTGCATCCGCATCTTGTTTGGCAGAAAGAACACGGCGGATGAATCCGCCGTGTGTACAGAAGAACGCCTATAGTAAACGGTCAGTCACCAGTCACCGGTCGACGTTCACCATCGCCATAGAAAGCGTAGGCTTCTTCACCGTGGACTGCGTCATCACCGATCAGCAGTTCCTCCTCGGACATGCGCAGGGGCACGATCAGGCTGATGAGCTTGAGCAGAATGTACGTCACTATGAGGTTCAGCACGATGATGAAGGCCGCGCCGATGAGTTGCAGCCAGACCTGATGCCAATTCCCCTCGATGGCGCCGCCCGGAGTGCTCAGGGCGAAAGCGGCACAGCCCGCCTTGGTTGCCAGTAAACCGGTCATGATGCCGCCCAGCACACCCGCCACCGCGTGGGTGTGGAAGACCCCCAGGGTGTCATCCACCTTGCGGAAGATCGCCGTTTTGCCGAGCAGGTTCATGCTGAGCCAGGGGATGATGCCGGAGCTGATACCGATGGCAATCGCGCCCCAGCCATCTACCACACCGGCCGCCGGAGTGATCGCCACCAGCCCGGTGATCATGCCTTGCACCGCGCCGATGACCGAAGGCTTCTTGAAGTAGAAGATGTCCATGATGGTCCAGACGATCACGCTGACGGCGGTGGCGATATTGGTGTTCAGAACCGCGGCTCCGGCATCGCGACTCGCCGCGTAGGGGTCGCCGCCGTTGAAACCGTTCCAGCCGAGCCAGAGAATACCGGCACCGACCAGCATCAGCAGTACGTTATTGGGCTGGAAGTTTTCGCGATCCCGCGCCAGACGGGGACCGATGACCGCCGCGCCCACGAAGCCGGCGATACCCGCGGAGAGGTGGATGACGTAACCACCGGAGTAGTCGATGACGCCGAGGCTGGAGAGAAAGCCGCCGCCCCAGAGGCTGAATGCGCCCACCGTATAGGAAAAGGTCAGCCAGAGCGGCACGAAAATCATCCATGCCTTGAAGCTCATGCGTCCGAGGAATGCGCCGGCCATGATGATCAGGGTGATGGCGGCGAAAACGAACTGAAAGTACACCATGGTGGACATGGGGAAAGCGGCGGTGGTGTTCGATGCCGGAATGAGCGCCTGGGTGAGTTCATCCTGCATGGTGAGGATGGGGTGCGGCAGACCGACGAAGGGGAACCATTCTTTGCCGAAACCCATGTTGTAAGCCCAGAGTACCCAGGAGATCAATACGGCGGCGAAGGCGTAAAAAGCCATAAAAGCGGAGTTGATGGCCCATTTCTTTTTGACGATGCCCGCGTACAGGACGACGAGCCCAGGAACACTTTGCAAGCCGACGACCGTTGCAGCGGTAAGCTGCCACGCATTGTCGCCGGTATTCAGCCAAGCTACTGACATGAGGAAAATCCTCCCTTATAGGGTTTTAGGAGCGGTTGAAGAGGTAAAACAGAGTTATAGGGCATCGTTACCCGTTTCGCCGGTACGAATACGGATCGCTTCTGCGATTTCAGAGACAAAAATTTTCCCATCACCAATTTTTCCGGTGCGGGCCCCTTTTTCGATGGCTTCGACGGCCTGATCCAGGGCGTCATCGCTGATCACCGCTTCGATTTTGACCTTGGGGAGAAAATCCACCACGTATTCAGCGCCGCGGTAGAGTTCGGTGTGACCTTTCTGGCGCCCGAAGCCTTTGACCTCGGTAACCGTTAGGCCCTGGATACCCACAGCCGATAATGCCTCACGGACATCGTCGAGCTTGAAGGGTTTGACAATGGCAGTAATCAGTTTCATGACGACACCTCTTGCACAGGGTTGGAACAGCCCAGGGGCAGAAGCCCCCGAGGTTAAAACATGAAGCCGGTTTCGACCATGCCGCGGAGTTGGGTGCGGCCCAGGGCGCTTCCGCTGGCGGGGTCTATGGTCTGACCGGAAAAACCGTACCCAGACGGGCTGGACGCGGTGACATAGGATAGTTCGGCCCGGGCAAAAAAACCGCCGTTCTGGTAAGTCGGCGTGGCCGTCAGCGACCAGGCATGGGAGCCGGGGCCAAAGCCGGTGAGGTTGGCGGCCCCATCCGTAACTGTGCCGGAGTTGCTGATATACTCCACCCGGCCGGCGAGGGAAAACTGGTCGGTCAGGCTGTAGTTGGCGAGCAGGGCGGCACCGAAAGTGCGGGTGGTTTTAGTGCCGGCGCCCAGCGCCTGAATGGCGCTGGCCGGTACGCGCGTATACTGCACATAAGGGGTGACCGAAAGGGAGCCGCCACTGTAAGTGTAGCCGATGTCGAAGATGCTTTCGTTATTTTGCAACGGCGTGGTGGCAAGGGTGGCGTAGGCATAGTCGGTCTGTCCCAGGTTCCCGCCGCCCTGGAAAAACACACTGTTCTGCTTGTTGACCGCCCAGGTCAACAAGCCGGTCACCCAGTTGAAGCGATTCGAGTAGAAGCCGTCGTTCCAGGAGAGCGACGCCGTGACCGGACCCGTGGTGTAATTGGCTTGGATGCCTTTATTGACCGCGTTCTCCTGACCCCAGAGCAACCCGCGTTCAATGTTCCAGTTCTGGTAGCTATAGGTGTATTCGGCGCCGATCAGGGTATAAAGCTTGCCGATCTGGATATTGAAGCTGTCGGTCGGCGCGATCTCCACATAACCGACGGGCAGGGCTCCGAAGGTGTGCTGGGTGAAGGTGGTGGTGGAGGCATAATTGGCGCCCAGGGTCGTGATGTTGTAAGCCCCCGCTTGCAGATAAAACTGCAGAAGCCCGGAATTCTTCTGAATGATGAGCATGCCATTGCTGATGTCGGTGGACGCATATTTGTTGCCGGGATTGCCTGATCCCGCGAATTTGTTGTCTTGCCAGATGCCGTAGCCACTCGCCACGCCCTGTGCATGGAGTGTGCCCAAAGGGCCGGCCTCAAAGACCAGAGGGCTGGGTAGCGCCAGTGGTGATGCGTGGCTGGCCTCGATCGCCAAAGGAGATGCGGTGAGCATCACCAGCGAGATGATGGTATACCGATCGTGCCGATGAGAAGTTGTTTTTTTGAAGGTGCACATGGGTTTGGTCGCTCCCTGTCTATCAGTGACAAGAAGCACATAGCAAACTTGGTGCCAAGTGATGATCGATTAAAAATCAACACGCTTATGAAGGCCATCGGGGCATTGGGTACGGATTTGCACCATATTGATGCATGATGCACTATTATGGTGCGATAGGTCGGTATGGTAGAACGCGGCCGTCAGGAAGCCGATGGTTCACTCAGGGAAATATCGGCCAAATCCAGGTGGACATCGTATCCCCAGAGGTCGTGTACGAAACTGAGGGTCTTCTGGGCTTCGCTTTGATCCAGGGGCTGGGCGCCCATCTCCCGCAAACGCAGATGGCGATCTCCCCAGCGATCCACCGATACTACCTGGATGTCCGGAGGGCGGGTGCTTTCGGCGATCTGCAGGGCGAGCGCCTGGCGTAAATATTGGTAGCCGGAGTCGTCGTGGATGGCGCTCACCCGGTAGGTCGTTACGTTGGGATCATTGCTCAGGGCGAACAGGCGCAGGTCGCGCATGACCTTGGGTGAGAGATACTGCAACACAAAGCTCTCATCGCGGAATTCGCGCATGGCGAAGAGGATTTGTTTGCGCCAGTCGGGATCCCCGGCAAAGGCAAACCAGTTGCGGTCCTCCTCCGTGGGGGCCAGACAGATCCGTTTGATGTCCTGAAACATCGCGAAACCGAGGGCGTATGGATTGATGCCGGTATAGCGTGGGTCATCGAAATCGGGCTGAAGGGTGACGGCGGTATGACTGGCGTAAAACTCCAGCAGGGTGCCATCGGTCACCAGCCCCTTGGCATGCAGACTGTGCAGGATATGGTAATGCACAAAGCAGGCGAAGCCCTCATTCATGATCTTCGTTTGCCCCTGGGGGTAGAGGTACTGGGCGATCTTGCGGACGATGCGGAGGATTTCCCGTTTCCAGCCCGCCAGATGAGGGGCGTTTTTTTCGATGAAATACAGCAGGTTTTCCTGTGGATCGGGCGGGAAACCCGTGGATTCCGGAGGCCGTTCGGCGCTGTGCGGGGGGAGGGTGCGCCAGATTTCCGAAAGTTGCTGCTGCAGGTAGCGCTCGCGCTCTTCGCGGCGTTGCTCTTCTTCGCGGGCGGAGAGGTGACGCGGACGACGGGCGCGATCGATCCCGTTGCGGCTGATGGCGTGGGCGGCATCCAGCACGTCGGTGACGGTGTCGATGCCGTAGCGTTCCTCGCACTGGGCGATGTAGCGCTGGGCGAACGCCAGATAGTCGAGAATCCCTTCGGCATCGGTCCACTGCTGAAAGAAGACATTATTCTTGAAAAACGCATTGTGCCCATAGGCGGCATGGGCGATCACCAGGGTCTGCATGGTCATGGTGTTTTCTTCCATGAGGTAGCTGATGCAGGGATTGCTGTTAATGACCAGTTCGTAGGCCAGACCCATCTCGCCGCGCCGGTATTGACCGGATTCGATGGCGCGCTGCTTGCCGAAAGACCAGTGGGCGTAATAGACCGGTAAACCGATGGAGGCGTAGGCGTCGAGCATCTGCTCGGCGCTGATGATCTCCAGTTGGTTGGGATAGGTATCCAACTGCAACTCCTCGGCGGCGATGGTGGCGATTTCCTCGGTGACCGCGTCGATCCGTGCGAAGGTCCAGTCGTTGTCGGTAAAGAGAAACTTAGACATGGCTCGGTATCTCCTCGGTGGCAAAGAGGGCACGAAAGAGCGGATAGATATCTTCCCGCTCGCTGGCGCGGGCGGTGATCAGTTCCGGAAAATTCTGGGCGATGGCCTCATAGAGTTGCAGCAGGTCACTTTCGCTGTCGCGGTTGACCTCCAGGTAGAAGAGGTTGCGCAACTGCGGCAACAGATTCGTGAGATGCTCTCCCACCACCGCGTTGTCGGCGAAATAATTGTCCCCGTCGGAAACCTGCGCCAGATAGATATTCCAGCGATCCGGCGGAAAACGTTGCTGCATGATCTCTTCCGTCAGGACGATGGCGGGGGAGACCAGTGTACCTCCCCCCTCCCTGGCCCCAAAAAAGGCCTGTTCGCTGCATTCCGAGGCGGTGCTGTGGTGTTTGATGAAAACGATCTGCACGGCTTGATAGTGGCGACGCAGGAAGAGATAGAGCAGCAGGAAGAAGCGTTTGGCCAGATCCTTCTCCTTCTCGCCCATGCTGCCCGACACGTCCATGACGCAGAACATGACCGCGTTGGTGATGGGATGGGGCTGCTGGTCGATATGGGCAAAACGCAAGTCGGCCTCGTCGATGAAGGGGATGGCCTTGATCTTGCGCTCCAGGGCGGCGATCTGGCGATCCAGTTCGTCGATCCGCCCCTGTTCCACGGAGACATCCTGTCCCCGCGCCATGCGGTCCTGAATTTCCTCCTGCAAGATGCCGCGGGCATCCAGCAGGTCCTGCAATTCACGGCGCTTGCCGGCCCGCAGGGCGAGGCGACGCGCGCGCGCGGCCCGCATGGTGCGCCCGACATGCATCCGGGAGGGGCTGCCATCCTTGATAAAACCGGCCCGGCGCCACTGCTCCGCGTGGATGTCCCCCTGCGCGGTTTTGCGTAGATTGGGCAACGCCAGTCCGTCGAAAAGCAGATCGAGAAATTCGTCAGCGGAGAGGACGATGGCGACCTCGTCATCTCCCAACCCGTCGGGGGAGCCCTCCCGGCCTTTGCCGGAACCTCCCCCCTCGGGCTTGTTGATGCTGTCGCCCCGGTGATATTCCTTGTTTCCCGGCAATACCCGTTCCCAGGGGGCATCGCTGAGGTCACGGCGAAAACTGGGTTCATGCAGATCGCGGGTAGGGATGGAAATGGGTTGGTCGGCGTTGGCCAGGTCCTCGATGGAGCCGGAGCGTGCCATCTTTTCGACAGCGACCCTGAGCCGGGCGCGCACGCGTCTTTGCAGACGGTCCTGATTGGCCGTGGAGCGGGTTCCGGAACTGCGCCGGTCGATGATCGTGCTCATGGCAGACTCCCCCAAAGTGACAACGCCTTCCCCCATTATGACCCATAATGGCAGGAAGGGTTGCGATGCGTGCGGATTGCTTACTCGTACACCTGCTCTCCATGTTGGGTGATATCGAGTCCTTCCTGTTCCTGCTCTTCCTTGACACGCAGACCCAGGGTCCAGTCGATGGCTTTGAGGAGGATAAAGCTGACGATGGCATCGTAGAGAATCGTGACCCCCACACCGGTGGCTTGAGTCAAGAACTGTCCGGTGTTGCCCTCCAGTACGCCCGCCGTGCCGCCGATGGCCCGCACCGCGAAGACGCCGGTAAGCAGCGCCCCGATGATGCCGCCAATGGCATGCACACCGAAGGCATCCAGGGAATCATCATAGCCCATCCGGTTTTTCAGATGGATCGACGCCCAGAAACAGAGGACCCCCGCCGCCATACCAATCCACAGGGCGCCCATGGGGTCGACAAAACCCGAGGCGGGAGTGATGGCGACGAGGCCCGCCACAGCGCCGGAGGTCATGCCCAACACGGTTGGTTTGCCGCGCGTCATCCACTCCACGAACATCCACGAGAGTGCCGCCACCGCGGTGGCGATCTGGGTGGTGGCCATAGCCATTCCGGCCCGGTCGCTGGCCGCCACCGCCGAACCCGCATTGAAACCGAACCAGCCGACCCACAGCAGGGAAGCGCCGATGAGGGTATACATCAGATTGTTGGGGTGCATGGCATCGTGGGGGTAACCGGTTCGCTTGCCCATGACCAGCGCCGCGACCAGACCGGCGATGCCGGCATCGATATGCACCACCGTGCCACCCGCATAGTCGAGGACGCCATCGACGCTCAACCAGCCACCGGGACCCCAGACCATGTGGGCGATGGGCGCATAGACCAGCAACGACCAGAGACCGGTGAACCAGAGCAGGGCGGAGAACTTCATCCGTTCGGCAAAGGCGCCGACGATCAATGCCGGGGTGATGATGGCAAAAGTCATCTGGAAAGTCATATAGACCGATTCCGGGATGGTGGGGGCCAGACCGTTGGCGGAGTCCAGGCCCATGCCGTTGAGGAAAAGACGGCTCCATCCGCCCATGAAGGCATTACCTGGGGTGAAGGTGATGGAATAGCCGAGGATCATCCACAGTACGGAAATCAATGCCGTGATGCTGAAACTCTGCGCCGCCGTGGCGAGGACGTTTTTTTTGCGTACCATGCCCGCATAAAAAAGGGCCAATCCTGGCACGGTCATGAGCAGGACCAGGGCGGTGGAGGTCAGCATCCACGCCGTATCACCGCCATTGAAAGAGGGGGTGGTGCCGGCCTGGGCCAGCGGACTGGCCAGCAGGGACAGTATGCCGATCCACGGTGCCCCCGCGGAAAATGGGTGTATCGCTCCCTTCTGCATCTCGTTACTCCTTTTTCTCGATGAAATCACGGGGTGGTTTGCCTCGCTTCGTTACTTCGAGATGGGGTAAGCAATAACCGTGCAAACCTGATCCGCACAAGGGGCGTTGTGGAGATCTGGAGGAGGGTGGGGTGTTGGGAGATGGTGTTGCACCAAAATGGTGCATTCAGTCTGGCGCTAAAGGCGTGCCCGCGGACGCGGGCACTGGAGGATACGCACCACGAGGGTGACTTTCAGTGGTGTTTGCGGTATCGCATGTACCAATCCACCAGCAGGCGCACCTGCTTTTCCGTGTAGCCCTTGGCGGTCATTCGAGCGACGAAATCCTGATGCTTGCGTTCATCGTCGGAGGAACTCTTCTTGCCAAAGGAAATTACCGGTAGCAGATCCTCCGTGTTGGCGAACATTTTCTTCTCGATGACGGCACGCAGCTTCTCGTAGCTCGTCCATGCCGGACTGAGGCCGTCGTTGGCCGCCTTGGCGCGCAGGACGAAGTTCACCACCTCGTTGCGGAAATCCTTGGGGTTGGCGATACCCGCCGGTTTTTCAATCTTTTCCAGCTCTTCGTTGAGAAGCCCGCGATCCATGAGCTGCCCCGTGTCGGGATCCCGGAACTCCGTGTCCTGCAACCAGAAGTCGGCATATTGGATATAGCGGTCGAAGAGGTTCTGACCGTAATCGCCGTAGCTTTCCAGGTAGGCCTTCTGGATCTCCAGACCCAGGAACTCGGCATAGCGGGGCGCCAGTTCGGTCTTCAGAAAGGCGAGATAGCGGGACTCGATCTCCGCCGGGAATTGCTCGGCGCGGATTTGCGTCTCCAGCACGTGCAGGAGATGCACCGGGTTGGCCGCCACCTCGTCACTGTCGTAGTTGAAGGTGCGCGATAGGATTTTGTAGGCGAAACGGGTGGAAATGCCGTCCATGCCTTCGTCCACCCCGGCGGCGTCACGGTATTCCTGCAAGCTTTTGGCCTTGGGATCCTTGTCCTTGAGGGATTTGCCGTCGTAAACCTCCATCTTGGACCACAAGCTGCTGTTGCCTGTTTCCTTGAGGCGGCTCAGCACGGAGAAGCGCGCCAGCATGTCCATGGTATCGGGGGCGCAGGGCGCGGTGTTGAGCGCACTCTTTTCGAGGAGCTTGTGGTAGATGTGCGTTTCTTCCGTTACCCGCAGGCAATAGGGCACTTTGACGATATAAACGCGGTCGAGGAAGGCCTCGTTACGCTTGTTGTTGCGGAAGGCGGACCATTCAGACTCATTGCTGTGGGCGAGGACGATGCCCTGGAACGGCATGGCGCCAAAGCCCTCGGTGCCATTGTAGGTACCTTCCTGGGTCGCCGTCAGCAAGGGATGCAGCATCTTGATCGGCGCCTTGAACATCTCGACGAACTCCAGAACGCCCTGGGTGGCGACGTTGAGGCCGCCAGCGTAGGAATAAGCATCCGGATCGTCCTGGGAGAAATCCTCCAGCTTGCGGATATCCACCTTGCCCACCAGACTGGAAATATCCTGATTGTTTTCATCGCCCGGCTCCACTTTGGTGATGCCGATTTGGTGCAGTTGGGAAGGTATCAGGCGGTGAATGGTGAATTTGCGGATATCGCCGCCGAACTCGCGCAGCCGTTTGGCGGCCCAGGGAGACATGACGCCACTGAGGGCGCGGCGCGGGATGCCGAAGCGATCCTCCAGCACCGGACCGTCTTCGTCGGGGTCGAAAAGTCCCAGCGGGGATTCGAAGAGCGGCGACACTTGGCCGTGTGCGGCCAGGCAGTAGATGGGATATTGTTCCATCAGGCTCTTCAGGCGCTCCGCCAAAGAAGACTTGGCGGCTCCTACCGGGCCGAGCAGATAGAGAATCTGTTTGCGCTCTTCCAGTCCCTGCGCCGCGTGACGGAAATAAGCAACAAGATTTTCCACCGCATCTTCAATACCGTAGAAGTCTTTGAAGGCGGGGTAGGTCAGCAGTTTGCGATTCATGAAGATGCGCGAGAGTCGGGGATCTGTCTGGGTGTCCAGAACCTGCGGCTCGCCGATGGCGGCTAGCATCCGTTCGGCGGCGGTGGCGTACGCCATGGGCTCGTTCGCGCAGAGATCAAGATACGCGTCAATGGAAAGGGTGACTTCCTGCCGCTGCAGAAAACGCGCTTGGTAACGGTCGAATAAGGCCATTTGCCACTCCTTGCGGCACTGCCGCGTTCAATCTATGGCATGTGAGACTAATGTACCCTTAACGGCTTGGACCGGGTAGTGCCGTTCCGGGTTCACCAATAATCAAGCATTTCCTGTGCCATGCGGTTGGGCTTTCCAATACCTCTGTCTGCGCCCTTCGCGCGCTGAAACAGTGCGTCTCGCGCACCAGTATGGTGCATTCCGGAGCGGTTCGCCAAGGGGGTTATCCGCTTTTTCACGGCGGAGTCCACCCGGCCGCGTGACGTCGCTCATCGGGAATGGCTTGTTTTTGCGGCGATACGGGCGCGGTGGCCGGATGGGCGAAAAAAAAGGGCGGAGGGAACCGCCCTGGAAGCCACTTGAGGAGGAGTGATCACATGACCATGACCGAGATTGATTAAGCAGAAAGCGTGCCAACTCTTGGGGCGGGGTATCCGGGCGGGAATCTGCGCCGGCGGCGATGGCATCGTTTTGCCTGGCATGTCCCTTGCTTAGCCTTTCATGACGCGAATTTCCGGCGTATTTTCGGACTCCGACCCGACAGGTGGCCTTCCTATGAATCGCTTCGAGCATTTTCGTGAAGTACGGACTGACCTTGCGGCGTTGCTGGGAGGGGTGGCCGATGCCGTGGCCACCCCCCGTCTGCTCGCGCAGGACGGTGAAGATCAGCGGCGGACCCTCGCCTGCCTCATCGCCCGTCATCCTTTTCTCGACCTGTGTTACCTGCTCGATGCCGATGGTCGACAGATCGGTGACCATGTGGGGGCATCACGGCGGCGCGAGAGGCAAGCCGGCGCTGGTGCCGATCGTAGCCACCGGCCCTACTACCGGCTGGCGCGGGAGGCGACGGCTCCAGTCCTTACCGAGCCATATTTGTCCTCGGTCAATGGTCACATCTGTGTGACCGTCGCGGCCCCTGTGCGTGATGAAACGGGTCATCTGTTCGGTATGGTGGTAGCCGACAGCGAACTGGATCGGGCACTGGCCTTGCTGGAGGAAGATGATACCCGGCGCAGTTTTGAACCTTATTTCAAGGTTTTCTATGCGCTGTTTTCGCTGGGGTTGCTGGCGGTGAGCCTGGCGCTCGGTCTGCACGCGGTCATCGCGCTGGGGCCGGTCTGGTCGACGGTCGCCGTTCTGGGAGATTTCAGCGCACCGTTTCAGGCAACCATCCTGTTCACGCTGGCGCTTGCCGTGTTTGATTTGGCGAAGACGATCTTTGAGGAAGAGGTGTTGCTGCGCAAGGACATCCGTCGCCACAGCACCACTCGGCGGACGCTGACCCGCTTTATCGCCGCCATCCTGATTGCCGTATCCATCGAGGGTTTGATGCTGGTCTTCAAGTTCGCCCTCGATGACCCGCGGCGTCTGCGGCTGGCGGTGGATTTATTGCTCGCCGCCGCCGCGTTGATGGTGGCGCTGGGCCTCTATGTGTATCTCGGTGCGCAGGCGGAAGTGCGGTTGTTGCGGGATAGGGATCAGCGCCGCAATGCGCGCTGAGAGACCCTCCCTGCCCTCCGGGAGGATCGCCGGGGCGCTCAGATGGGGTGAGTCAGGCGCAGATCGAGAGTGTGGGGATAGTCTGGCTGATTTTCCGCGTGAGGGGCGTTCCAGTGGCGCTCACCGCCGCCGGTGGGTACGAAGAAGCCCTCGCTGGGGCCTTGCGCCCTGGGCTCGGCCTGTGGACCTTGACGGTGACCGAGGGTGGTGAAGCGGCTTTGTCGGCGCGCTTCCGCCTCCCAGGCATTGACCGGGAACACCTCTGAATTGCGCCCGCCGGGGTGCATGACGTGGTAGGTGCAACCCCCCAGACTGCGCCCGTTCCAGGTGTCGATCAGGTCGAAGGTCAGGGGGGTGTGTAGCGGAATGGTGGGATGCAGCGCGGAAGGGGGCTGCCAGGCGCGATACCGTACGCCGGCCACCTGCGTGTCATGGGCGCGGGTGGCCCGCAGCGGCACCCGCCGACCGTTGCAGGTGATCACATGGCGTTCCGGTGTCATGCCCACGACCCGCACCTGGAGTCTCTCGACCGAAGAGTCCACGTAGCGGGCGGTGCCGTTGCCGGTCATCTCTTCGCCGAGGACATGCCAGGGCTCGATGGCGGCACGTAGCTCGATCTCCACCTCGCCGATCCGGACATGGCCGTACTGCGGGAAACGGAACTCGGAGAAAGGCGCGAGCCATTCGAGATCAAAGGGAATGCCGTGTTCCCGCAGATCGGCGCAGATGTCGCGCAGGTCTTCCCAGAGGTAGTGGGGCAGCATGAAACGGTCATGCAGGGCGGTGCCCCAGCGTATCAGCCCGTGACGATAGGGATCTTCCCAAAAACGCAGCAGAAGGCCGCGCACCAGGAGTTGCTGTGTCAGGTTCATGCGGGCGTGGGGCGGCATCTCGAAGGCGCGTAACTCTACCAGCCCCTGCCGGCCGGCTGTCCCGGTCGGTGAATAGAGTTTGTCGATGCAGATCTCGGCGCGGTGGGTGTTGCCGGTAATGTCCACCAGCAGATTGCGGAAGAGACGGTCTACCAGCCACGGTTGCGGCACGGTCCCCGGAGGGACCTGGGCAAAGGCGATCTCCAGTTCGTAGAGGCTTTCGTGACGCGCTTCGTCCACCCGCGGCGACTGGCTGGTAGGGCCGATGAACAGGCCGCTGAAAAAATAGGACAGGGCTGGATGATGCTGCCAGTAGGTAATGAGGCTCTGCAGCAGGTCGGGGCGCCGCAAAAAAGGACTGTCGCTGGGTGTCGCGCCCCCGAGGGTGATGTGATTGCCGCCGCCGGTACCGGTGTGTCGACCATCGCGCATGAATTTTTCGGCCGTCAGTCGGCAGGCGTGGGCGTCCTCATAGAGGGCCGTGGTCTTTTCCACCATCTCCCGCCAGTGGGTCGAGGGATGGAGATTGACCTCGACGACACCGGGGTCGGGAGTGACCAGCAGCTTTTCCACCCGTGGATCGCTGGGCGGCGCATAGCCCTCGATGACCACCGGCATGTTCAGTTCGGCGGCGCTGTGTTCGACCGCGCTGAGCAGATACAGGTAGTGTTCCATGACCTGCAAGGGCGGGAAGAAACAGTGCAGACAGCCCCTGCGGATTTCCAGCGTGACCGCGGTATGGGGAATTTCCTCCCAGAGTGGCCGGTCCGCCATGGGCGTTTTCGACGCCGCGGGGACATCGCAGTGGCCTGCGGCGATCTCGCCGTGGATATCCGGCAGGGACTGGAGCGGCGCGAAGGGATCGCTCTCCGGCTGCCATTTTTTGTGGGTTTCGACGACCCAGGGCAGGCTGTCGAGAGGCAGGCGCATACCCAGCGGCGAATCGCCAGGGAGGAGCACCAAGCGCCCGCTCCGGAAACTCCAGGGCGCCGAATACCAGCGCTGCTGGCGCCATTCCCAGGCGAGAGGCAGCACCCAGCCTGCCGGACGATCCAATCCCGCTTGCAATTTGCCGATCAGCGCCTGGCGTTCCAGCGGATCATCCAGGCGATGGGTGCTGAGATCGATATTGACCGGGGTGCGGCCCTCCTGATGCAGGATATGCCAGGCATCTTCATAAGCGGGCAGCAGACGGTCGCTGTCGAGATGCAGGTGGCGGGTCAGGGCGCAGGCGAAGTTGTGGACGTCATCCGCCCGCCAGCCGTAGTCGTGCAGCGGATCGGCCCGCAGTCTGGGTTCCGTCCACATCGCCATGCCATCTTTACGCCAGTAAAGGCCGAGCGCCCAACGCGGCAGGGATTCGCCAGGATACCATTTGCCTTCGCCGCTATGCAGCAGCGCACCGGGCGCAAAACGCTGACCGAGGCGGCGTACCAGCGCTTCGGCATATTCCCGTTTTTGCGCGCCCAGGGCTTCCTGGTTCCATTCGGGGGCATCGCCGCCCCCGGTGGCGGCGAAGGTCGGTTCGCCGCCCATGGTGAGCCGCATGTCGGCGGTCTGCAGGCGGGCATCTACCGCCTTTCCCAAGGACATGATGCGTTCCCACTGCAGATCCGTGTACGGTTTGGTGACGCGGGGTGTTTCCGGCAGGCGGGTGACGGAGTTGACGAAGTGCAGTTCTACCTCGCAGGGGCCGGTAGCCCCGATGATGGGGGCGGCGCTGTCGTAATGCGCAGTGCAGGCCAGCGGGATGTGGCCCTCACCGGCAAAGAGACCGGAGGTGGGATCAAGACCGATCCAACCGGCGCCGGGAACAAACACTTCGGCCCAGGCGTGGAGGTCGGTAAAGTCTGCGGTGGCGCCTGCAGGGCCGTCCAAGGGCACCTGATCGGCTACCAACTGCACCAGGTAGCCGGACACGAAGCGGGCGGCGAGGCCCATGTGACGGAGCACCTGCACCAGTAACCAGGCGCTGTCGCGGCAGGAACCGCTGGCCTTTTGCAGCGTCTCTTCGGGGGTTTGCACCCCGGCTTCCATACGCAGGGTATAGCCGATATGCCCTTGGAGTCGCTGGTTGATCGCGACTAGAAAGTCCACGGTCCGCTGATGGTGGCACTGGATGTCGAGCAGGAACCGTTGCATCAGGGGACCGGCGTTTTCACCCTCCAGGTAGGGGGCCAGTGTTTTGCGCAGAGTGGGGTCATAGTGGAAAGGCCAGTGCTCCGCGGTCGCTTCGACGAAAAAATCAAAGGGGTCGATGACCGTCAGGTCGGCGATGACCTCGACACTGACTTTGAGCGCCCGCGCCCGCTCCGGGAACACCAGCCGTGCCTGGTAATTCCCGAAGGGGTCCTGCTGCCAGTGGAGGAAATGATGCTTCGGCTGTACCTGAAGGGAATAGGCGAGGATCGGCGTGCGGCAATGCGGCGCCGGGCGCAGATGCAGCACATGGGGATGGATCTCCACCAGGCGATCGAAGTCATACTCGGTCTGGTGGCGCAGGACGACGTGGATGCCCATGATATGCTCCTCTGGAGTGAGCGCTGCGCCGCGTTCGCCGTCAGGCTTGAACGGCGCTCAAATGCAGCCCGTTGGATGCGGCATCGAAACGCGCATCATCACGGGCGAAGTAGACGCCCTCAATGGTGCGATGGACCACGGCCAGGTCTTTCTGTGCCTGATCGAGATATTCGTGCAGCAGATCCGGGCGTAAATCGGCGAGTTTCAGCGTATCCAGCCGCCGCCGCGCGCGGCGCACCGCCTCAGCGGGGATACCCGCGTTGGGCAGATGGGCCAGTGCCACCTCCATCTCGCCGAGGCAGCATTTCATACTGCGCGGAAACTTGCTGTCTTTGAGCAGATAGTCCACCACCTGATTGCTGCGAACCTGTACGGAGACATGACGGCGGTACATCTCAAAGGCGCTCAAGGCCCGCAACACACCCAGCCAGAGGCTGCTTCCGGTGGTGTTCTGCAGACCCTGGTCCTGCGGCAGGATCACCGCGCTGGTCACATCGACGATGCGGGTGGTCATGTCGGCGCGCTCCATGTTGCGGCCCAGTTTGATGAACTGGTACACGTTATCCTGGCTCATGCTGCCAATGAGCAGGCCGACCAGCGCGTGGCGCCGGGCAATGACTTCGTTGAGGAAGGCGTAGCGCCCGTGGCGGCTGTCCGAACTGCTGCCCGCGTTTTCGCGGACGAAAAGGAACAGCACGTTGAGGCGTTCCCAAAAATCGGCGGGGAGGACGTCGCGGAAGGTGCGGCAGTTCTCCCGGGCTTGGTGGATGGCCGCCATCAGCGAATTGGGATGGCGTTCGTCGGCAATGAGGAACCGCATGATGCGGCCTTCTTCCGGTACGCCATAATGCTCGGTGTAGAGTTCGGCGTCGCCGGTGACTTGCAGCAGGATGTCCCAACCGAATTGCGCGCCCTGAGGCAAATCGAGCAGGAGCAGGGTGGTGGCGTTGATCAGCCGGGCCATATCCTCGGTCCGCTCCAGGTAGCGCGCCATCCAGTAGAGGTTTTCAGCTACTCGCGAAAGCATGAGGCCTCCTCATCGACAATCCAGGTGTCCTTGCTGCCGCCGCCCTGAGAGCTGTTCACCACCAGGGATCCGGGTTGCATGGCCACCCGGGTCAGTCCGCCGGTAGTCACGTACATTCTGTCGGCCTGCAAAATAAACGGACGCAGGTCCAAGTGACGCGCCTCCAGGTGACTTCCCACCAGCGTGGGCGCGGTGGAAATGTTCAGCGTGGGCTGGGCGATGTAGTTGCGCGGGTTTGCCTGGATCAACTCCGCAAAGCGTGCCCGTTCGTCAGGCGTGGCGCGTGGGCCGATAAGCATGCCGTAGCCACCCGACTCGTTGGCGGGTTTAACCACCAGGGTGTCGAGATGGTTCAGTACGTAGTTACGATCCGCGTCGCGCATGCACAGGTAGGTCGGAACGTTGGGCAGGATGGGCTCAGCATCGAGGTAATAACGGATGATCTCCGGGACGAAGGCATACACCACCTTGTCATCGGCTACTCCGGCGCCAGGGGCGTTGGCGATGGCCACGGTGCCGCGCCGCCAGGCGCGCAGCAATCCGGGAATGCCTAGGGCCGAGTCGGGGCGGAAGATCTCGGGGTCCAGATAATCGTCGTCGATGCGCCGGTAGATCACGTCCACCCGCTGCGGTCCAGAAATGGTCTTGAGATAAACGACATCATCATGGCCGACGAAGAAATCGGTACCCTCGGCGAGATAGGCCCCCATTTGTTGCGCCAGATAACTGTGCTCGAAATAGGCGGAATTGTAGATGCCCGGCGTGAGGACGGTGACCAGGGGGCGTTCCGCCCCCCGCGGGGAGAGGGCGGCGAGCGTCTCGTAGAGCCGGCTGGGATAATCGTCCACCGGCAGGATGGTGCAAGACTTGAAGAGCTCCGGAAAGAGCCGTTTCATAATCTGTCGATTTTCCAGCATGTAAGAGACGCCGGAAGGCACCCGCAGATTGTCTTCCAGCACGTAGATCGTGCCGTCGGCATCGCGGACCAGGTCGCTGCCGCAGATATGTGCCCAAACCCCGAAGGGTGGATGCACGCCCCGGCAAGCGTCCCGGTAATTGCGGGAGCCGGCCAGCACCTCCGCGGGAAAAATCCCATCGGCGACAATGTGCTGCTCGTTGTAGAGATCGTTGATGAAGAGGTTGAGGGCCTGCAACCGTTGCTTGAGTCCTTCCTCGATACGCATCCACTCCCGCCGCGGGAGGATGCGGGGAATGATGTCGAAGGGCCAGGCACGGTCGATGTTCCCCGCTTCGGTATAGACCGTGAAGGTAATGCCCATGGCGAGAATGGCGGCGTTGGCCGCTTGTCGGCGGGCCAGCAACTCGTTGCTGCCCAGGGTGCTGAGGTAGTCAAAGAGGGGGGCTGCGGCCGGACGCGGAATAGCGTCTTCTCCCACCAGTTCATCGTAGGTGATTTGCTGCTGATAGTGCCTGCTCAGCCAATCCATTAAGCCTTTACTCCCTTTCGCGTGACGCCGGTTCACGCCCCTGACATGGCAGTGAGATCTGCGTCCCTGTCCGTAGGCTGGATCGGGTCACGTTATGGCCGTTATACAAGTTTAAGCAAGCGATGTGCCACTTATTTCGTGGCGTTCCCTTCCGCTTTGGTCCTTCCCCGCCCATTCAGTGCGCATCAAGCCGCTGCGCCCTCTGTCTCATCCGGTCTTTTTCAAGCCGACGATCCAGACGTCAGATCATGACATCACCGTTGCGTATCGACCCGTGGATGCCGATATTCAGCGGGCGAGCAGGCGAAGTCCTGGGTTGCACCATAATGGTGCGTATTGTGCAAATTTGGTGCAGCACGGTTTCCGCATGCTTATTCGTCCGGCGCGCACGCGGTCTCGTTGGGGATTTCCCAGGCAAAATGCGGCAGATCATCCAGCGCTCGCAGCAGTCCCTGACTCCAACGCTCTCCGATGCAGCGATAAAAAGCGTCATCCTCGGCCAGATTCAGATAACGTCCCGCCTGTAAACTGTCGGTACGGTAGATGAGCAATTCTACCGGTGGTCCCACGGTGACGTTGCTGCGCATGGTGGAGTTCATGGAGACCAATGCGCAGCGGGCCGCCGCCTCGAGCGAGAGTTCCGGTCTGATCACGCGATCCAGAATCGGTTTGCCATACTTGATTTCACCCAGTTGCAGAAAGGGATGGTCCGACGATTCGTGGATGTAGTTACCCTGCGGGTAAATCATGTAGGTTGCCGGGGTCTCCGTGCCGATCTGCCCCCCCAGAATGAAGGTCGCTTCAAAATTGGTGTTTGCTGTGTCGCGGTTGGCCTGGTTACGTTGTATCTCGGCGTTGATGAGGCCGACATAGTCCGCCGCTTCCGCCATGCTGGCCAGATTGAGCAGATGGGTCGCAGCGTCCTGGTCGATGTCCTGCTGCATACGTTTGACCACGCCCTGGGTGGTGGCCAGATTGCCTGCCGAAAGCAGGCAGAGAAAACGATCTCCAGGCCAGCAGAAAGGGTGCATTTTGGAGTAAATACTGACGTTGTCGGTGCCCGCGTTCGTGCGCGAATCTGAACAAAAAATCAAGCCTCCTGCGACGTGAGCGGTGAGGCAATAGGTCATGGATTATCCCTCGGAGCCCGGCGACATGAATGTGTGATAGTCGCCGAAAATGAGGTCGTTGGGAAGACGGGTCGTCCGGTACCGGCAGCATACCTGGGCGATTCGCCCGAGATGCACTATTATGGTGCATCGGCAGTCTGTTGTCCGCGCCCGGACCGCGCCCGGTAAAAAATGTGGCCCTGACGGCGCCGTGGGAAGTGCGGGGCAGTGTATCGCGTGGTGTTGGTGCGCTTCTTGCTTGAGTGAGCGCAAAGCCTGTTTGGCGAATTACAGAATCGGAGCTTGCATGGCGCGCCGTAAAAGCACAGTCACCGTGCCGACGGAGAATATGGTGTTGGATGCTTTGGAATCCGCGGTACTGGTTCTGGGGAGAGACTACTCCATCCATTACATGAATCCTGCCGCCGAAAATTTGTTGCAGATCAGTCAGCGTCAGGCATTGGGGCAGCGTTTGCCGATGCTGTGCAGTATTGTCGGCGAGGAGCATTTCGCCACGCTTTTTGCCGATGCGGTGGCGGCGAATTCGGCGATACTGCGCCGCGCCTTGCCTTTGGTGTTGAATGAGGGAGGAAGTGCGGTGGTGGATTTGGTGGTAACGCCGTCGCCCCCCGGCGGTCTCATTCTCGAAATGCGGCCGATGGAATTGCCAGCGCGCCACGCCGAAGAAGAGATGCAGGACCGCATCTACGGCGCCGCCCAAGAGATGCTCCGCGGCCTCGCCCACGAGATCAAGAATCCTCTGGGCGGTTTGCGTGGAGCGACGCAGCTGCTGGAGCGCGAACTGCGTCGCCCGGAACTCAAAGATTATACGCGCATCATCCTGCACGAGGTCGATCGTCTGCATCATCTGGTGGACCGGTTGCAAGGACCACGTAGCCGCCCGGTCTTTACCGAGGTCAACATCCACCAGGTGCTCGAACATGTGCGCCGGCTATTGAGTGCCGAGTTGTCCATTGGTATCTCCCTGCGCTTCGACTATGACCCTTCCATTCCCGAGATCCTGGCCGACCAGGAGCAGTTGGTGCAGGTTTTTCTGAATTTGTTGCGCAACGCCCAGCAGGCGTTGGACCGTCATGGCACGATCCTGATTCGCTCCCGGGTCGAGCGCTATGTCACCCTGCTCCATCAGAAATACCGTTTGTCCCTGCGCGTGGACGTGGTTGATGATGGTCCGGGCATTCCGGCGGAACTCTTGCCCAGGATATTCCTGCCTCTGGTCACCAGTCGCGCCGAGGGTATGGGGATGGGGCTTGCCATCGCGCAGGGATTGGTGCGTGGACACGGCGGCGTCGTGCATTGCCGGTCGCAACCCGGAGAGACGGTATTCTCCGTGTCCCTGCCCTTGCTGTCCCACTCGGAGGGCTCCGTATGAAGCATGTCTGGATCATTGATGACGACCCTTCCATCCGCTGGGTGCTGGAAAGAGCCTTGGATCAGGCCGATATCCCGGCACGCAGTTTTGCGGATGCCGACAGCGCCCTGCGGGCCCTGGGGCGTGAGCAGCCGGGGGCTATCGTGACCGATCTGCGTATGCCCGGCTTGGACGGACTGGCCTTTCTGCGTGAGGTGCAAACGCGCTGGCCGAAGCTGCCGGTGATCGTCATGACCGCGCATTCCGATCTCGATAATGCCGTTGCCGCCTTTCAAAGCGGTGCCTTTGAGTATCTGCCGAAACCCTTTGACATGGATGAAGCCGTTGCGCTGGTGCGGCGCGCGCTGGGCAGTCAGGGAGAACCCAGCGCCGTGGGCATCGAGGAAGGCGAGCCGACAGAAATGATCGGTGAGGCCCCGGCCATGCAGGAGGTGTTTCGTGCCATCGGTCGCTTATCCCGTTCACAGATCAACGTGCTGATTACCGGTGAATCGGGCTCCGGCAAAGAACTGGTGGCGAGCGCTTTGCATCGCCACAGCCCGCGCGCGCGCGGCCCTTTCATCGCGATCAATACGGCGGCGATCCCCGCCGAGCTCTTGGAGTCGGAACTCTTTGGCCACGAAAAAGGGGCCTTCACAGGGGCGGTGCAGGCCCGCCAGGGACGTTTTGAGCAAGCTGCGGGGGGCACGCTCTTCCTGGATGAAATTGGCGATATGCCCGCTGCTTTGCAGACGCGTCTGCTCCGGGTGCTTTCCGATGGCACCTTCTACCGCGTCGGTGGCCACGCGCCGCAACGTGCGGATGTGCGCGTCCTCGCGGCGACCCATCAGAATCTTGAGGTCAAGGTACGAGATGGCAGTTTCCGGGAGGATCTGTACCACCGGCTCAATGTCATCCATATCCATCTCCCGCCGCTCCGGGAGCGGCGGGAAGATATTCCGCGCCTCGCCCGCCATTTTCTCCGTCGCAGCGCTGATCAACTGGACGTGGAGCGCAAGATTCTCAGTCCGGCTGCGGAGTTGGCGTTCATAGACTGGCATTGGCCCGGTAATGTCCGTCAACTGGAAAATGTTTGCCGCTGGATTACCGTGATGGCGCCCACCAGCGAGGTGCAGTTGACGGATCTGCCGCCGGAAATGGCGATCCCCCCGCCAGCCGTCGCCTCGCCTGAGACGGCCACCGAGGATTGGCGTCTGCTATTGGGAAATCTGGTGCGACGGCGCCTGGCCAGTGGGGAAGAGGCGCTGCTAGGCAAAATTCAGCCGCAGTTCGAGCGTTGTTTGCTGGAAGCCGCCCTGCGTCATACCCATGGTCATAAGCAGGATGCCGCCCACAAGCTCGGTTGGGGACGGAACACCCTCACCCGCAAACTCAAGGAATTGGGCATGGAAGACACCACCAGCACCGAATCTGGCGAATCCCGGATTTTCGACTAAATCCCTTGATCCATATGTCTGAATAAAGGGTATGTCTGGGGATTGGATCGGGCTGAGGGGTCTATGCAAGGAATCATACTGTTTCTGGAGGTTATTGTTGTTGTCTTGCTGCTGGTGGAAGTGTTTATCCGCCTCCGGGCGCGCCGCCGGCGTGTGCAAAACAGCGGGAGCGCGCCAGATGTTGCATCCGCCGCACGGGCACCGCAACAGGTGTCTTCTGAAACCGGCGTGGAAGTGCCCGTTCCCCCGGCGGGGGTGGACAGTGGTGTCGAACAGCAAGCGCTCAGCGTCGAAGACCTGCTCAACGAGGCTACCATCTATTTGGAGTATGGCCACTATGCGCAAGCGGCCACGGTGCTGCGCTGGTATGTGGATTTGAATCCACACGAAACCCGGGCCATCAACCGCCTCCTCGACACGTACCTGGCCATGGCGGACATGGATGGCTATGCCACTTTACTCGAAAGTTTGGGAGAAAAGCCCGGTGCTGTCCCTATGACGGAGGATTGGTGGCGGGAACGCATAGACACCGGCCTGACGCAGGATCCCGGTAATCTTGAACTCCTGGTGCTGGCCGAGAAGGTGGGGATGGCGGTGCCCATACCGCAGGCCCAGGCCCAGGCCCCGGAAGTGGCCATGACGGCGGAGATGGCGCTGACCCTGGTCTCCCGAAATTCCGATCCGGCCTACGGGATGGCGGTGCTGCAGCGGGCGATGGTCCATGAGCCGCAGCGTCTGCCGCTCTACGCCGAACTCCTGCGTATCACCCATCAGCAGCACCATATCGAAGATTACATCAACACGTTGATCCTGCTTTTCCTGGCCGTGGGAACCGGTGGCAAGACTCTGCGCGAGCGCATGTTGCGCGCGGGCGCCGATCTGGGTCCGCATCCTCTGTGGCGTGTATTGACGCAATGGGATGGCGATCCGGAGGTATTGCGGCAGCTGGCCCGGTCCCGTCGTGTCGAGATCCCGGCAGGCTTGTCCGGTTCCGCCCAAAGTGGCGGATAGGCTTGCTTGACAAGCTCGTGCCGCGCTAACGACAATCGCCTGCGACCGCAAGCTCAACACCGTGCAGGTGCGAGCAAGTGTTGATGCAGGCAGACAGAGGGGCAGCAAGGCATGGATTTGGAGGAAGTCAACCGTCTCGTGCGGTCTGATATGATGGCGGTGAACGAGGTCATCCAGGAGCAATTGCGTTCCGGGGTACCGACCATCCCGGCTATGGGCGCCTACCTGATCAATGCTGGTGGTAAAAGGCTGCGCCCCATCGTCCTGCTGCTGGCGGCGCGTATGGGGGGTGAGCGCGGTCCCCGCCCGATTCCTCTGGCCGCCGTGGTCGAGTTCATCCATACGGCGACGTTGCTGCACGATGACGTGGTGGACGGTTCCGAACTGCGGCGCAACAATGCGACGGCCAATCAACTCTGGGGCAACGCTGCGGCGGTTTTGGTCGGCGACTTTCTCTACGCCCGTTCCTTCGAAATGATGGTGCGGGACGGCGATATGCGCATCCTCGCCACCATGGCGGAGGCCACCAGCGTCATTGCTCAAGGCGAAGTGGCACAGTTGGAGAACGCCAACGATCCCCATCTGGGATCGGGGGCCTATTTCGCCGTGATCGAGGCCAAGACCGCCAAACTTTTTGAGGCCGCGGCGCGCATCGGCGCGATCGTGAATGGGCTGGATGCCGCCAGCGAAACCGCTCTGATGCGTTACGGCTCTCTGCTCGGAATGGCCTTTCAGTTAGTGGACGATGCCTTGGACTACTCCACCTGCGCCGAAAAAATGGGCAAGAATCGCGGTGATGATCTGGCCGATGGTAAGGCGACGTTGCCTTACATTCACGCCATGGAATGCGCCACGGCCGCCGAGCGGGCGGTGCTGCGCGAGGCGCTTCGTGGTAACCCCCCCGCCGTTTTTGATCCCGTCTGGGACATCATTGCCAGGACAGGGTCAATTGATTACACTTTGCGCGTTGCGTCCGACAAGGCGGAACAGGCGGTTGCTTGTTTGGCCGGGTTCCCGGGGAGTCCAGAGAAAGAGGCTTTGGCCTTTCTGGCGGCATTCTCGGTGGAGCGTGATTTTTAGATGATGTCATCGGGGCGTGGCTCAGCCTGGTAGAGCGCCGCCTTCGGGAGGCGGATGTCGGAGGTTCGAATCCTCTCGCCCCGACCAATTTCGGAGAGGCCCGCATCGTTGGGCCTTTTTCATAAGGAATTGACGATTGTCGCGTCTGGGGTCACGGCGGATGCGCAAGCGGACAATGCGCTGCGGTTTCGTACCTCAACACGGATATCTGTGCTTATGCTGAAGTGGCTGATGCTGGCCGTGTTTGCCGCGCTCCTGTTTTATGGATGGCGCCACCGGCAACGCCACTTGAAGAGATCCGCCGTGGATCGGCTGGTGCGTTGCACACGCTGTCACCGGTACCTATCCGTCCGCTCCGCGGTCTGCCGAGGGCAGGGCGACTACCGTTGTCCACAGCATGCCGGGGAGGATCAGTGAACCCTGTCGTATCGTCTGCTCGGATTTGGCTCTACGCCGCCTTTCCGCTGTTTGCCTATGTCTTGTCCTGGTATTACAACGGCCAGTTGATCCCGTTGCTGGCCTCGGCCAGCGTGGTGTTGCTGATCTGGGGGGTTCTGGTCTGGTGGCCGCGTCTGCGGGACGGTCTGCCCTGGCCGCGTGGCTTTCTGCCGGTGTTCATGTTGTTCTGGTTTCTGTGGCTCGGTTTGACCTTGCTCTGGAGCGGCTCGCCCTACAGCAGTTGGTTCTACTTCTGGGTGCTGGGCGCGCTGCCGCTGGTCTTCCTTATCAGCATGGGGATTCCGGAGCCGCTCGCCGAACCGCTCTGGACCTGGCTTTGGCGCGGGGTGCTGGCCAGCGCCTGGATATTGAGCGGAATGGCCCTTTGGCAATATTACGCGTGGATGGGGCAGGGGATAGACCTGGTCAATTTGCGGCCTTACGGCCCGCTGCTGGACACCAACAGTTATGCCGCTTGGTTGAACCTCCTGTTTTTTCCGACCCTGGTCGCCTATTTTGTGCAGGACGGTCGCCGCAGTGTGCGCTTTCTGAGCGCTCGCATCGATCCGACGGCCCTGTTTTACCTGGTGACGCTGACCCTGCTCCTGTTTGCCTTTTTTTCCACCAGTAGCCGTGGCGGCTTCCTGGCGTGGATCTGTACCATGCCTTTTGCCCTCTGGGGACTATGGCGGCAGCCCGCGGCGCTTTCCCGCTTTGCACTGGTCTTCGCGCTGGCATTCATCGCGCTCCTGCTGATGGATTACGCCCACGGTTTCGACCTGATCGGGCATCTCGCGCCCAGCTACATCACCAGTAACATGACCACGGTATCGCGTAAGTTCATGTGGATTGCCACCTGGCACATGTTTCTGAGCCATCCCTGGCTGGGAACGGGAATCGGGTCTTATTTTCTCAATTATCCCGCCTATCGCCTGCCGGGTGAACTGGCGTCGGCGGGCACCTATGCCCACAATGATTATCTGGAATATCTGGCCGAGGGTGGTCTCATCAATCTGGGTTTCCTGCTCAGTTTCGCCGGAGTGCTCATGTACGCGCTGTATCGTCTGCTGTATCAGGCGGGCAAGGCGGTGCAGATCCATGACGCCCGGCGCCTGCAGGCGTTGGGCCTGGTACTCGGGGTCTTCGCCATCACCGGTCATGCCCTGGGAAATTTTATTTTTTACAACCTGCCCCTGAGTCTGCTGGCCGGACTGTTCCTGGCGCGCGCCTGGCGGATCACCAACGCGCATGGGGAGACGGCCCCTTTGTTGCCGCGAATGGGCATCCGCCACGGTTTCTTTGCCCAGGCATTGCTGATCATCGCGGTGGTGATGGCTTCCTGGAATCTGGTGGCGGACGCGGCGACTTTTGCCCTGCTCAGTGACAACGGTTGGCTGAGCCGGGTTATGCCCAATGCGAACCAGCGCGCCGTTTTTCTGATGAAGGCCGCGAACTGGCTGACACTGGTCCGTCCGCTGGCGACCCAACCACATGTTTATCTCGCCAATACCTATCTGGCGCTCGCCGACCGGGATACGCAAGTGGATACCGCGCACCGTCGTGCTCTGGTGGAGGCGGCGCTCAGCCAATATCGTCAGAGTTTGGTGGGCATCCCACAGCAATCGGGGGTGTTGAACTCCATCGGAAATCTCTATCTGCGGCAGGGCGCCCTGCTGGGTCTGGATAAGACACGGCGAGAGCGCCAGGCCCTGCTGGCTTGGCGCCAGGGCCTGGCCATCAATCCCGAAAGCGTCAGTTTGCGCAACCAGATCAGCCAACTGGCCTACGTGGATCAGGGTCGGGTCGAGGCCGGGGTGGTTTTTTTACGCGCGGGCCTGCGACGTCCGCTCTTTCCCTACGCGCGCAGCAATCTGCAGATGATGATAGCGGTTACCCAGTGGCGGGCGGGCCAGCGATCCGCGGCCACGGCGACCCTGCTGCAGTTGTTGCGGGAGAATCCGGGGTACCCATCCGCCATTTCCATGTTGCAGACCATCCATCGCCGTAATATGTCAAAAGCGATGGTGCCCTGAACGTGGATAAGGTTGCGCCCTGCTTTTGCACACCGCGCCGACCCCGCGGGTGCCCGGCCGCCGGGTGTCTTGGCGCTCGCGGGGTCGCGTTGATGTGGATGGTCTCCGGGCTTTACGCGGCGATGGAGGGGGTCTGTCGAGGAGCGGTACATGTCCTCTGAACGGCTAAACTTGCGGCGTATCCTACCGCGCTGGCGCGCGGCGTTGCTGTTCGCCGTTATTTTTCTGGGATTGACGGTGGTGTTGGTCCGGGATACGGAACTGCAATGGTGGCAGGCCCACGATCTGCGTGCTCAGGGACGCATGCGCTACTTGCAGACGCGACCCTTGCCTGCCGATCGCGGCGTGATTTATGGCAACAACGGCGAAGCGTTGGCGGTGAACGTGCCCGCTGTGACCATTTGGGCCGATCCGCGCATCTTCAATGCCCAACGCAAAGCGTGGGGCAGGGTGGCGCGGACCCTGGGCATAAGCGTGAAAACGCTGGCGGCACGGGTGCAATCGGCGGGGTCGGGCTTCGCCTATATTCTGCGCCAGGGACAGCCGCAACTGGGTACGGCGCTGAACGCCCTGCAGATACCGGGTATTTATGTACAAAGAACCAGCCGCACCTATTATCCCTTGGGCGCGGTGACGACGCCCTTGCTCGGTCTGGTCCATCTGGATCATCAGGGTGCCGCCGGTCTGGAGATGGGTTACAACTCCTGGCTGGCGGGCAAGGCGGGCCGTGAAAAAGTACTGGTGGACGGGCAGGGCGAGGTACTGCGTGTCTTGGGTGCCCGGCAGGCGCCGGTGCCCGGCCACGACCTCCACCTGACGATCAATCCGCAGATCCAATATTGGGCCTATATGACCTTGTTGGCCGCGCAAAAGCATTTTGGCGCCACAGATGGCTCGGCGGTGGTGATGAATGTGCGGACCGGGCAGATTCTTGCCATGGCCAGTGTACCCTCCTGCAATCCCAACGCGCGTGGGGACTGCGGGGACCCCGCCGACTACGTGAACAACGCCGTGCATCAGGCCTTTGAGCCCGGTTCCGTGATGAAACCCTTCATGGTGGCCGCCGCGCTCGAGACGAACAGCGTCCAGCCGGATCAACGCTTCAATGTCTCCCACTGCTTACCCGTCGGCGGTTTCTGTATCCGTGACGATGTGATCCACCATGAACTGAATGTGGCGCACATCCTCAAATACTCCAGCGACATCGGCGCGGCTAAAATCGCTTTGCGGACCCCCGCGCAAGCGATCTACGACATGTATCTGGCCGCGGGATTCGGTGCGGAACCGGATCTGGGCTTTGCGGGCGGGACGAGTGGTGTACTCCCGCCGCCACAAACCTGGGATAAGGCGCGCCATGCGACCATTGCATTGGGTTACGGGGTGTCGGTGACGACGCTGCAGTTGGCCGAGGGTTATGCGGCCATCGCCAACGGCGGTTATCATGTCACGCCGGTACTGGTGAGTGGGCAATCGACGCAGCGCGTGCGTATCATGCCCGCGGACGTCGCCGCCCACTTGCGGCACTGGCTAGAAGGGGTCTGCGCCGCCAACGGCACCGGCATTCTTGCCGCCATCCCCGGTTATGCGGTGGCCGGCAAGACGGGTACCGCCAATATGGCCAATGGCAAGGACGGCTTCTTGAAGAACAAGACCAATGCCACCTTTGTGGGTTTCGCGCCAGGTTTCGCACCCCAGTTGGTGATGGCCATATCGCTGCGCGGCAGTACCCGTTACTGGAACTTTGGTGGCGTGGAATCGGCGCCCGTGTTTCGGGTGACCATGCGCCATGCCCTCGAAGGGCTGAACATCGCCCCACGCTGGTGCGGAGGCAAGGCCTGCGTTTCCAAGGATAAGCATATCACGGCCACTCAGGCGGAGATTTGGGCGGAAGGAGGCGGCAATTGAACAGGCTGGACAACTGGGTTGCGGGAACGCTGACCGCCGGTATCGCGACAATCCTGTTGGGGGTGTTGGCATACGCGGTATTCTGCCGTGTTCCGGTAGCGCATCTCTATGTGAATGCGGCCGGCGCGCGCGCCATCATGGTCGGCGGGCATCGCGCGATGGCCGCTCCGGATTGGCCGGGCGCCTATCGGGTGAGTCCGCGCTCCGCCAACGCGGCTTTCTGGCCCAGCGTGACCCTGGACTTCAGGGATGGCGCTCCGGTGACGGTCCCGCGCCGGGATATCGTGCTCTGGGTGTACCGTGGTTAAGCGGCGCGACTGGGCGCGGTGGCTGCGCGAACTCACCCAGGGGGCGGCCTGGGTGCTGCTGGTGCTGCTGGCGGTTCTGTTGCTGCTGGCCGTGGATGGCCTGCTGCTGATTCCGGGACTGATTCTCGCCTATGAAGTAACCGGGTTGCCCTGGCAATGGCAGGGCTTTATCCCGGATCCACGGGTGCCGCCGGGTCCCTGGCTGAGTATGGCGGTGGGCTTGATGGCCACCCTGGTGCCGGCCATCGTCGACGGCCTGCTTTTGCAGCTACTTTTGCGCGACAAGACGCGGCGCGGGCCCAAATCGTCTGCCTGACCTGCCAATGCGCGGAGGCATCGCCCCGGCAATCAGGAGTCGACAGCCGTGGACGCCGCTTTCTCCTCCAGGGCTTCCCAGCGTGCGTAAGTGGCGGCGAGTGCCGCGCTGACCGCATCGGCACGGATTTGCAGGTCGCGCAGGCGCCCGGGGTCCTGGTAGATCTCGACCTGACCCAACGCGCTGGCGATTTCACGTTGTTCCTTCTCCAACGCCTCGATGTGCGCGGGCAAGGCGACCAGTTCCTGTGTTTCCTTGTAGCTCATCGCTGATTTTTTGCCCTTGCCGCCGTCACGTTTGCCTGCGCCCTTGGGCGCAGGGCTGGTCGCGGCCCTTGCCTGGCGCTGTAATGTTTCCTGCCAGCGTGACCAGTCCTCATAGCCGCCCGCGTTTTGACTGAGCTGACCCTCTTCCCCGAAGGCGATGACCTGGGTGACCACGTTATCGAGAAAGTCGCGGTCATGGGAGACCAGAAAGAGGGTGCCGGGATAGCTCAGCAGGCGCTCTTCGAGAATCTCCAGGGTTTCCAGATCCAGATCGTTGGTGGGCTCATCCAGCACCAGGATATTGGCAGGACGGGCAAAAAGACGGGCCAGCAGCAGGCGTGCCCGCTCCCCTCCGGAAAGCGCCTTGACCAGGCCCCGCGCCCGGTCGGGCGGGAAGAGAAAGTCCTGCAAATAGCCGAGCACATGGCGACGCTCGCCGTTGATTTCGATGAAATCATTACCATCGGCTATGGCGTCCGCCACCCGGCTCTCGGGGTCGAGGGCGGCGCGCATCTGGTCGAAGTAGGCGACTTCCTGTTTGGTCCCTCGCCGGATGCTGCCTTGTTGCGGCGCCAGTTCGCCGAGCATCAGACGCAGCAGCGTCGTCTTGCCCGCCCCGTTGGGGCCGATGATGCCGACCCGGTCGCCACGTTCGATGCGTGTGGAAAAATCGCGGATGACCGGACGCTCCTTATAGGCAAAAGAAACGTGATCCAGCTCGGCGATGAGTACGCCGGAACGGTCCGCCGTGCTGATTTGCAGGGTGGCCTGCCCCTGCCGCTGGCGGCGGCTGGCGCGCTCCTCCCGCAAGCCCTCCAGACGCCGCAGGCGGCCCTGATTGCGTTTGGCACGGGCTTTGACGCCCTGGCGCAACCAAGCCTCTTCTTCCGCGAGTTGTCCTTCCAAGCGACTGTCGGCGGCGGCTTCGGCGGCGAGGACTTCGGCCTTGCGGCTTTGATAAGCGGCAAAGGTGCCGGGAAAACTGCGCAGTATCCCGCGATCCAGTTCGATGATGCGGGTCGCCAGACGGTCGAGAAAACGCCGGTCATGGGTGATGAAGACCAGCGTACCCCGGTGGCGCAGCAGAGATTGCTCCAGCGTCAGAATCGCGGGCAGGTCGAGATGGTTGGTGGGCTCGTCGAGAAAAAGCAGATCCGGTTCGGCGACGAGGGTGGCGGCGATGGCCACCCGTTTGCGCTGGCCCCCGGAAAGGGTGCTCACCGCGCCCGTGGCGGGGAGGCCCAGACTGTCGCGCAGGGCTTCTGCCTTGTAGTCGATCTGCCAGGCCTCATGATGGTCGGCGAGGGCATGGGCATGGGTATCGTCCGCATCGGCGTCCTGCAAGTGCCGCCAAGCCGGGTGCCCGGATTTGATGGCGGTGAGCAGATCGTGCTCGCCGGTCAGTTCGGGCTCCTGGGCCAGATAGGCGCGGTGAATGCCGGGGGCGACCCACAGTGTCCCGGCATCCAGGGGAGCAAGGCCCGCCAACACTTGCAGCAAGGTCGACTTGCCCTCACCATTGCGGCCAATGACTCCGACCCGCTCACTGGCCTCCAGATTCAGTTCGGCGTGGTCCAGCAGCGCCCGGCCACCCCATTCCACTTGCCCCGCTTCCAGCCGCAGAATAGACATCCAGGCGATCCCCTCCCTATCGTAAGATAAAGGCGTAGGTTACGGGGCGTACCGCAATGGCGCAAGCGGGCCGCCATGTGGCGTGCGGAACGCGCCGTGCCGGTCAGCTGAGCAGGCGCAACGCCAACGGATAGCGATAGGTCTCCCCTTGGCTGGCTTTGATGGCGGCCAGGATGCAGAAGATCAGATTCACCAAGAAGATCGGTGGAAAAAGGATCAGGCCGATCATCAGGGCGCTTAGCGCGGTGGCCACCACGTAGGCAATGAGGACGGTAATCTGAAAATTCAGCGCTTCCTTGCTCTGCTGGACGAGCCAAACGGGTCCGCTGTCCTTTTTGATCAGGTAGACAATGAGGGCCGGGATAAACCCGAACAAGATGCCCCCGGCGTGGGTGAGTGCGGCGATGTTACGGTCGTCTTTGCTGGAAACTTCAGTGAGATCATTGCTAGTCATGGTACGCTCCCGGTAGGTGGGTCCCTCATACACGTAGGCCCGGTGATGATTCACTCCGTAGCCGATGTGTTCCATAGTACTGAATTTTTTGATGAGATGGCAGCCCAACGTCGACCCTTTGTGGAGAGGGTGTCGAAGATTGCCAGAGGCGGACGGGACCATTAGCATAAGGCCATGCCAGACTCCCTGACCGACGCGCAACGACAATTCCTGCAACTGCTGCACTTGTCCGTGCCCGGCGACCCCCCGCCGGAGATGACCCAGGCGAAGGCGCCCGCATCGACCGCGCCACCGAAGCGGCCGACCCCCGCGCCAGCCGGGTCCGTCCCTGGATCGCCCCGCTCCGCGGAGGCGGCGGCTGCGCCATCTCCGGCACCCCCCCCGGCGGAAGATCCCGTCGCCGTACCGCAAAAGGCGGCGCCAGCGCTTTCCGACCCGCCCCCCGATCCGCAGCGACTGATGCGGATCGCCACCCTGGACTGGCTCGACTTGGGCCATATGATCACCGCCTGCCGCGCATGTTCTTTGGGCGAAACCCGCAAACACGCGGTGGTTGGCGCAGGAAACCCGCGCGGCTCCTGGCTTTTCGTTGGCGAGGCGCCGGGTGCCGAAGAAGACCGCCGAGGTGAGGCCTTCGTCGGTCGTGGGGGTCAGCTCCTCGACGCCATGCTCCATGCCATGGGTCTCAGCCGCGAGAACGAAGTCTATATCGCCAACATCCTCAAATGCCGTCCTCCCAACAACCGCGATCCCTTGGGGCCAGAAGTGCATGCCTGTATACCGTACCTGCAGCGCCAGATCGCCCTGCTGCAGCCGCGCATCATCGTCGCCCTGGGGCGCTTCGCCGCCCAAGGGCTGCTCCAGGTGGACACGCCCCTCGCCAAGCTGCGCGGTACTCCCCAGCAATATCAGGGTATCCCCCTCATCGTCACCTATCACCCCGCCTACCTGCTGCGCAACCCCATCGACAAGCGCAAGGTCTGGGAGGACTTGAAGCGGGCGTTGGAAGTATTTGCGGCGTTGCAGAAATGACGAGCTTGGATCATTGACGAAACAGCCCCAGGGGGACGGTGCCCGGCACGTTCGGCAAAGGTACTGGGCAATGATTTACCAAGGTTTTGCCGTTGACCTTGCTTTTGCAGTTCATCAAGCCATAGGCGGTAATGGGCAGGGCGTAACGTTGGACTTCCGTGCAGCGTTGTTGCCATTGGGTGTTTTTATCGCAGTGGACGTTGAAGCCTAGTAAGTCGGCATAGGCCCAGCCGCGGATGGCGGGGAGATAGTGCCGGAGGGCCGCCGGATCGCGCACGAAGAGCGCGACCCGGCCAGACCGTAACCGATGGTTTGCCGGATCGATTTCATCGTGGGTGTCGTGCCCCGGGAGGATGGCATTGGAAATGTCGGGCAGATCGTCCACGGCGCCCACGAGTTGCACGTGACCTTTGGCATCGGTGATGGCAAGGGAGCGCACACTGCCGTTGCCCTGCTGAAAACCCCAGAATAGGGTGCTGCCGTCGGTGAGCTTCACATGGGCGGGGGGATATTGTTCAAAGGCCCCCAAAATACGATCGGCGAGAGAGGATTCCGGGGTGATGTTTTTCCGCTCCTCTTCGGCGCTTTGGAAATACGTATGTTCGCCGATGAAAAGGGCGATGTCGGCATCGGGGAGTTCGATTTTGAGCTGCTTGTTGAGCGCGATGAGTTGCTGTTGTCGCGTCCTCATGATCTTCATGAGGCAAGCGGTATCACTGCCACAGGCATCGCGTTGCTGGAGGTAGCCGCGTTGTCCCTGGATGATTTTATCCTGTTCGGCACTGCCGGGTGTGGTGTTTTTCAGGGCACGTTTGTAAAGTCCGGCAACCCACATGTCTAGTGGTATGAGTTCATTGAAACTTTTGGCATGACAAATTGCCGCTTCGGCAGGACTTTTTGGTTTTCTACAGTCTGCGATACCTGTGGTAGATGGCATATCCTCCGCCAAGGCAGGGATGGTAAGTATTAAACCCGTGATCGTGAGTATAATGCGCTTCCGCCAACCAGCTTTCATGACCATAGACTCCTTTCAAAGTGTCGAGCGTATCTGTAATGTCGTTCAATGAGGGCGCTGCGCATGGCATCGCGCGGTGCGCAGGGATTTCCTTTATCGGGCAGACGTTTTTTGTCTATGGCTTTTTGGAGTAGCTTGCCTTCTCTGTGCCTTCTGTTTTTGTAAATTTTACGGTTGTCTGGCACATCAAAAGTCTGCAGCTTCGTGGCCAGATCTTGCCACCTGCCGTTATAGTACGAAGACCACAGAAGCGTTCTGATTCGATCTTGCGGTGTCGCCCCTCTCCCATTTTTATGGCGTCTGCCCATGGAGTCACTGCTTCCATAGTTGTAAGAAAAATCCAGGAGCGTGGTTTGTGCCTCGGCCGGGAGCTGTTTGAATGTCGTACCCAAGTTGTTTTTCCGGTCAAATTGGGTTTCTACGGCCCTTACGAACCGGAACTCTACGGCCCTGGTGAGTAAATCCGCCTGTTCTTTCGTGAGAGAGATGGGCTGGAGTTCGATTCTCCTAACCGCACTCCAACCCTTTATTCTTTTGTCCATATAGGGGGCAAGCTTTGTTATGATTAGTTCGAAATCACCATTTCCTAGATTGCCATACGCTTTTATATAGTTCTCAAAGTCTTTTCTGATCTGTTGTGGAGACTGCTGTGCAAGATCAATGCCTTTGCCTATGGTTACTCCGCTATTCGAGTCTGGAGTATTATGGTGCCTCTTTTTATCTATGTGACCTGGATTTTTATGGTCTTCCATGTGATATCCCGGTACGTAACCATCCAACCATAGCCCTCCCTCGCTCACGGATAGAAAGGAGGGATCGACTTTGTATGCGGAGGAGCAGTCGGGTGCCGGATTTGCGACTGATGCATTCGGTACCGATACGGGCCTTGGTGCCGGTGGATTCATTTGGTTGCCGTTGGTGATCATGATGCAGTTTGCGAGATCATAAAAACGCATTTCATACAGGTTATTGAGGCACGCGATGTTTGTTCTGCAAAGGTTCCGTTGTTTGATGAAGTTCCTTTGCCGTCTCATGGTGGTGCGCCTGGCTGTGGCATCCGTGCGAACTTGCCTCAGGCGGGTGGCGTAGATCTTGCTCACTTGGCGATCCTGGATGGCGAGGCTGGGGTTGCTGCAGAGTGTTTTTTCCGTATCATTTTTCGCGCGGGCGCAGTTGAAGGATGGGCCGTCCTGGGCCAGGGCGTCACCACTGGCGATGGACAGGACGACGAGCGTCAGGAGGGACCACTTCCGGTCATTCAGGGTGTACATAGCCACTCCAGGGGTTAGTGATCGAATGGGGAGCCACCAGCGCAGGCTCCCGGGGGTGACCTATCGGCAGGCGCGGTTGACGGGTCAAAATCACCGTCGTATATGGGAATCACCTCATTGAATCCATCGTCCTCATTATTCCCCAGATCTGGGTTTGATCCCTGCCCAGTATCCGCCTTAACAGGTAGACCCTCCGCCAGCACCGGGCTCTGCATCCGCATCACCGCCTCGGCCTGCATCGGGATGCCCCAGCGCACCTGACCATTGGCTCCCACGGTCTGAGCCAGATGGATGCCGAAAAGGCTCGGCAGTCTCACATTCCCCGGCGTCTTATCCAGTAGATAGATGCCCTGGCCAATCCGGTCGATGAAGGGCACGATGAGTGGCTGAACGATGGTTATCTGAATCTTGAGGAGTGTCGCGTCCTGTACCGACAAATGGCTTTCGCCTCCCGCGTTGGTCTGACGATAGCCGAGATGATCCACCGGAATCGCTCTAACCCATGCCCCCGAAGCGTCGCGGGTCGATTCCGCAAAGTCGTCAAAGGCCTCCCGGGTAGGGCTGAGTACCCGAATGGTTGCTTGACCAGCCGCCACTTTAGCCATGGCGTAACCTTGGGCGAGGGCGGATAGATTTTGGCCGTGGGTATAGAGCGGAGTGAGTCCGCGGGCCAAGGCATCGCGCATGGCTTCGACACGAGCTCCGTGCAAAATCCCCGCCCGTACCGCCTCCTGGGTAGCGATTTCCAGTTGGGCGCGGGCCTGATAGAACAGCGCCGACTGGAAAGTACCAAGGAGGGCTAGCAATAGAGCGGGTACGGCGATGGCGAATTCCATGACACTGGCACCCGTTTCCGAACGTCGTGCCAAGCGATCACCTGCCATGGTTCTCCTCCCGTCCGCGCAGGGGTTCCTCAGACCGGAAGATGGATAAATCCACGGGCAGGCCGCGTTCGCGCATGGTCTCGTAAAACTCCGGCACGGCCCCGGTAGCCTGGAAACTGCCGCGCACCTTGCCATCGGCGTCGTAGCCATGCTGTCTGTAGGTGAATAGTTCCTGTAACTGGATGGTGCCGCTTTCGATGCCGGTCACCTCGCAAATGTTCGTGATCTTGCGCGAACCACAGGAGAAGCGGGTGATCTGCACGATGATGTCCACTGCCGAAGCGACCTGCTCGCGGATGGCGGTGAGGGGTAAATCCATGCCGGCCATGAGCACCATGACTTCGATACGGGAGAGCATGTCGCGGGCGGTGTTGGCGTGGGCGGTGGTGAGCGAGCCGTCATGACCGGTGTTCATGGCTTGCAGCATGTCCAACGCTTCGCCACCGCGGCATTCACCCACCACGATACGGTCGGGACGCATGCGCAGGGCGTTGCGCACCAGTTCGCGGATGGGCATCTGGCCCTTGCCCTCCATGTTGGCCGGGCGCGCCTCCAGCGACACCAAATTGGGCTGCGAGAGGCGCAATTCGGCAGCATCCTCAATAGTGACGATGCGCTCGTGATCGGGAATATAGTTGGAAAGTACATTGAGCAGGGTGGTCTTACCAGATCCGGTACCTCCGGAGATAATGATATTTTTACGCTGCTGCACGCAGACTTGAATGAAGTGTGCCATACGTGACTCGATGGAACCGTAAATCATCAGATCTTCCATTTGCAGACGTTTTTTGGAAAACTTGCGGATGGTGATACAGGCGCCTTTCAGGGACAGAGGGGGAATGACGGCGTTGACCCGGGAACCATCGGCCAGGCGCGCATCCACCAGCGGTGAGCTTTCATCAATCCGGCGACCGATGGGTGCGACAATACGGTCGATGATGTGGCGCACCGCTAGTTCACTGCTGAACAGTGCCGGAGCTGCCAGGAGTTTACCCTGCCGCTCGATAAAAACCTCATCAAAGCGATTGACCATAATTTCCGTGATCGTGGCATCAGCCAGGAGATCCTCCAGAGGGCCAAGCCCCACCGCCTCATCCAGCACTTCTTTGACGAGACGTTGCTGGTCGATATCCGGAGGTGGATTCATCCGCCAGACCACTTCCCGCACCAGTTCGCCCACCATGCGGCGGAGTTCTTCGGGGGTTAGGGCGCCGAGATCGACACGACGCAGATCCATCTGACTGCGTACCGTCTCGTGGACTTCCCGCACCAATGTCAGCCAGCGGGTGTCGTAGATGGGGCGACTCCACGCTGGTGCTCTTTCCATGGAGATGGTGTTGCTATCCGCTGCGGATCGAGGCGCTGAAGTCGTTTCGCGGGGTACTTCCGCCACCCCCAAGGACAGATCCTCGCCATCGAAACGGGGCAGGATTTGTAAACGATATCCCGCAACAACAATCTCATCGTGGGCCTCCACCGGCCCATAGGCGCGCATGCGCTCACCATTGACCAGCACCGCACCAAATTTGCCGAGTCCCTCGATATAAACACCGCCCTGTTCGGCATACACGCGCGCGTGTTCCTTGCCGACATTCCAGCCTCCCATGCGCAAATGGGCGTACTCCGCCTTACCCAACAGGCAAACGCCATTGTCCGGTATAATCTCCCGAGTCCCGGTTCTGGGATGTGACGCGCGAATCATAAACATGTAATTATCTCCTAGCGGATGATTCCCTGGTCAGAATTGCGTTTATACATATTTTCGAGATAACGGGCATGGGATTCCCCGTTGATGTTTTCTAGCGAGCCTGCAGTGATTACTTTTGGGGTTACCAGAAATACCAGATCCGACTCGTTGTCTCTAAAATCTTCTGATCTGAATAGATATCCGAGAATGGGGATGTTGCCGAGACCCGGTATCTTATTGCTATTCTTTGCAATGCTGTGATCCACTAACCCGGACATCACCAGAGTTTCTCCGTCCTTCAAATTGATTTCTGCCCGGGTGCGGCTGGTAAAGAACCCCGGGACGCCGCCGACAGTGATGGAAGGATCAATGTTGCTTATCTCTGTGAATATTTTCAGGCCGACGTTGTTTCTATCATCTGCTACAGGGGAAAACTTGAGACGGATACCAAAATCCTTGAATATCACCGATGTTTGTCCGAAACCGATGGCCAGGGGAATGGGAATCTGCCCGCCCGCCAGAAATTCAGCAGGCTCCTTGCTGCCACTCTTGGCGCTGAGCTTCGGATTGGCGATCTCATAGGCATCGCCATTTTGCAGGGCGAAATTGATTCGCGAAGCAACAGAGGTGATGACACCAAAATTGGTTGCGAAGGGAGCAACTTTCATGGGTAAATCCGATAATCCTGAACTGGGGAAAGAGAAGTTGGCCGAGGGCCCACCGGTACCGTTACCCGCCGGTATTCCCATGCGAAAATACGGGTTGGAGCTGAAATCACCGACAACGCCCGCCTGCGGTCCCGCCACGGATTGATTCCAGTTCACTCCGAGGCTGCGGAAGAAGTCCTTTTTCAGCTTGAGGATCCTGACATCTAGCAGCACTACTTTTTCCATTCTCAGTGGCTCCTTCTCCGCGAGGTTTATCACGTTAGGATAGGCCGATCTGAGCTTTTCTATTCTATTCAAATCTTCTTCAGAGAGATTCTTTCCGTCAATGATGACTTTGTCACCAACGACATGCACCAGGGTATTTTTGTTTTTTTCGAGAAGGCTGGAAATTTCCTCGGCGGCGCGTCCGACATCTTTGGGGGCAATAACCACTCGCGCTGCATTCTCTCCTCCATTCTTATACCAGAGGTGCAGATTTGTTTCGCCCGATCCTTCGGCAAGGAGGAGCAACTCTTTGCCATCTACCAGAGTGACACTGAGAATTTTTCCATTACCGACAGCTACCCGCCTTATGGTATTCGTCGGTATGATTTTTACTTGACCAGAGTACATGGAAATACTCGATTGGCTTCCTAGTTCCAGGTTGCCTTTGGCGCAGACCAAAGTGGGTAGTATCAGGGTGATTATGGCCGCAGCCAGGGGGGGTATAACCATATTCATCTGAATGATTTCCTATCAGGACCGCGGTAGAGGTGGGGTGTAGGGGAATGGTAAATATCTGATTTGACTTTTGGGTGCATCATCGGGATGTGATTCGCTGCTACCATCGGATATGGGGCTGTCCATGACTCTGGATATAATGGCCTGCGAGGCACCCGTGGTTTGTAGGTTGGCGATATTTGGCGCGCCGCTGCCGGAAGTGCCACCAGCGATATATTCCACACCCACGGCGGTATGGGGATAACCAATTATGTCGTGCAGTGACACGGTCCGTTTGGACCACGCGCTATTTTTATCATTGCCGCGTAGATCCAAACGGATTTCCCCGCTCTTTTGTGCGACCAGAATCATTTGCGCTTGCACTGGTGTGACTTCGAGAGTGACTGTGCCATAGCTTTCGGCATTTGTACCGCCCCCATTGGGGGATACGTCCCTGCCTGTTGCGATGATTTTCAGGTTTTGCCCCAGGAAACGCACGACAGCACCCTCCGGGGCTGCGGGGGAGATCCGCACGTTGGTGATGGGATTTGCGGCAATGGTGCGTACATCCGCTTGGGTGATCCACAATATGTCGACGTGGTCCCCCGGGCGGAGCATTTTGTCCATGGAGTTTTCGGAATTCACGGAAATCGTCAATGCGACATGCTGGTCATCCAGAATGTCCGCAGGACTCTCCGTGGAACTGAACATGGAACGTGTTAACGGTTTGCCGCGTTCGGCAGGGAAAAGTAGCCGCTTATTCTCGATCTTGTTGAAATCGGTATCCATAATGACGCCACCGGGCGCGCTGTCTGCAGGAATGTTACGCCGCGCCACCATGGACAGGGTAAGCACCGTATTGGCAGGGAGGTTTTCGATAGGCACTATGACTGCGGCGGTACTTTCCTTTTTTGAGGACAACTCGCTGAACAGTCGCTGCTTTAGGGCCGACTCCTGGGCATTCAGGGTATGCACGGCAAGGAAAGCGGCCCCCAGCCCCGCTAAAGTGGCGATGGCGAGAAGGATCCAGCCGGTGAGTGCGCGGCTTTTCTTTTGCAGTACCGGTGGGGTGGACTCGGATTTGATCGGGGCCGACACGGGAACTCCTCAGAAGGGTAGGATGGCGATGGAAGCAGCCCAGGAAAAATCGCTGGAAAATTTACGCAGTGCTTCCATGAGTTGGGCAATGGGATTGGGGTCACCGATAAATAGCAATCCGAGCGCGAAAATCGCGACAATGGCGTACTCGATGCTGGTTTGACCTTTTTCATCCATGGGTGCGCCCTGCTCTCTAGCGCTGATCCAGCACGATAATCAGACGGCTTTTACCGGTACCATCCTCGCCGATGACGATGTCGAGACGACGCCTTCCCTTCTGCATGGAGATCACGGAACCGCTGTTGTGTACGGTCGATAATGGTTGCCACCGCTGTGTCAGCAAGGCCCTGTCCAGCGACGCATGAACGATGGTGGCCGGCGCATCAACGTGCACATGCAGTACCCGCCCACGGATGCCACCGTCGCTACTCTCCACGTCCTGAAGCACCTGCGCATTGGCGGGCAAGGGCAAGTCGCCGGGTAAGGTATCGTGTTCGATTTTCTGGTCCATGCGCAGACTGGTGAGCGTGCCATAGGCCACGTCTCCCTCCATGTGCCATTGACTGGTGAGCGAATAAGGTGGGGTGATGCAGCCCTGGATATGCTCGTTACGGAGCTGGTTTTCGGTATAGGAACCGCTCAGTTTGGCGCAGGATTCCACGAAATGAGCGCGCAGTCGTTCCTCCTCGGCACCCACATGGAATTGCACGGCCCGCATGTCCACGCCGTTGATTTTGAGGTGGCTAGCCAAAGGCTCCATGATCGCATTCTCGGGTGCGGGCAGGAGGGGGGCATTGTCGGCGGCGAATGCGACGGTTGGACTGGCGAGGATCATGGCCACGCACAGGGCAGATTGAAGTTTCATCTAATTACCTCCACTGGGGTAAGGTTGAAGGCGATCGCCATACTGCACTTCGGGATCTACATGCCCGAACGCCAGATGGTCCAACTCAGGGAATAGAAAACCGGCCACGGATTTGACGGTATTCATCGCACCGTTATTCAGGTGATCAGTAGGCAGAAGTTTCCTAACGACGCGGGTTGATTCGCCAGGACCATTCGCGGTCCAGGCATCGGTGAGCACAGCGGCCTGTGCCGTAAATTGCGGTCCTTGGGCGAGCAGGTTACTGGGCAGATGGGCGTATCCCGGCAGCCCCTCAAGCTGAACGCTCACCGTGGCTACCGTAGGACCTGTCATACGTAGGGGGATGGCGGTCAATTTCATGAGTGTGCCTAAAAATTGCGTGGATACCCCAGTGGATATGGGCTCTTCGTGGGTGGCGATCTGGATATCGGCAAGGTCGCGCAATAAGGGCCGACCATCATGTTTGGTCAGGATCGGCTCTATATTTTGTCCACTCCCGGCATTGGCGTGCGATATGGCCCCATTGTGCTGACCAAAAAACTGAACGGCCGCCTCATTACGCAGATCCACATCGCTCTTGATGGCTAACCATTCCCGTCCTTGCGGTGGTTGATCTCGCCAGACCGTCCGTTCCCAAGCCACATAACGCGCGGCTTCAATGGTACGTAATTGAGTGAAGCTCCATTTGCCGGTATAGATCACTAGAAAAAAAAGCGGAATGAGTGCAAATGCTGCCACCACGACGAATTCGGTGAGAGATTGACCGCGTTCATCGGGTCGATCACCCAACAGGTTTGATGAACTCATGCGAAAGACCGGATTCATCGGCGCGCTGGTCCGGGGTGGCCCAGAATGTCATCAATAGCGGTGTGGAGCCATCGCATGGGAATGGCGGGATTTTCTGTGAAATCCCCAGATATCGTTAACATGGTGATATTCAACCCACCCATTATTATTTGTATGGTCGTGGGTGACACGTATATGCTTTTGCTCATGTTGATTTCCTCCTGCTAGTGTAGGCCGAGCAATGCGGCATACTGTGTCCGGTCTGCCATATTTGTATCTACGAGACGCGCCTCCCAAAAAGGGCTGAAGAGATTGCCTCGTTCGTGATATTTATCACTACGTTGCCAGAGTGACGCGGGCCGGCGGAAATAGGCTTGTGCCTTCGCAAGAGCACGCACCTGACCTCCTTGCGCGCTTTGCGGCAAGATCATATTCATTTTTCCCTGACCGGTCGTATGGCTGATTCCCAGCGCTGTAGAGGCATCACGAACGATTTGCCGTGCATGTTCTACGACAACAATGTAGGACGGCATGGCGTCTGCGGGATCACCCTCGCTACTGTCAAGGGCAGTTGAACTTCGGTTGAAATCTTGATACCTGGTGATTCCACCTGCACCGCGCCGATGAGAATCTCCAAGCGCTTCTGATGATGCACTGTTTCCATAAGTATCCTGTTCCTCAGGATGGCTATAACTTGCCAATCGAGATGTTTGAGGGTTTCTATCCCAGGAATGGCCATAAGGCGGTATATCTTGGGCGATGACGGGAGGCGGGAAGTGGCTTTGGGGCGGACTACTGATTTCCTGATAATGGGATGAACTACGGAAATAATCGTATTCATTGCCACCGCCAGACTGCGCGGCACCCCAACCTAAGGGGGCTTCTAGCCCTCCTCTCCATCCACAGCCCGACCACCGGCAACTCCATGCCCAGACCCTCAGGGATAATGTATCCATCCCGGACCAAGCATAGGTTCCCGATTTATCCATTGCTATTTGGCCCCCTCCGCTTTTTGTTATGCCGACTTTAAAAGGAAATACGGTGAGCGAACCGAGTGGGCGCAAAACACTCGGGAGGTCATTTCGCTCTCTAGTAAAAGCATCCCTGGAAGCATTTATCATATACGCCATTCGTGCTTGTGCGTTCTCTTTGTTGCCTCCCCAACGTTTGATGAGATCCCCTCTATGGCTAAAATACTGAGATAGATTGGTGGTCAGAACCATACCGTTTATCCTGGCATCAGGATCGTTCAGTTTTACCATTTGTTCGGCCACAGCAGTTATGGCTCCACCGGGGTTGGTATTTCCACTACCAGGATCAAAAATGCCATTTGTCATGTGGTAAAGTTCCTGCGCCCCACTCAGTGCGGCATCGGCGATGTCCAGGGCAGGGAGAATCACTTTTGAAGCGGCATCGATGCCTTGATCCAATGCGTTGGTAGTCTGAGCAATTGCATTGGTGATTGTCACGGTAGCTTGTCCGACCACCGGTATCCAGGACACAAGAGTGCCCAGGCGCTGAATATTTAGGCCGAAAGTTTTTACGTAGTGTGACCATGAAACCAGGCTAATCGTTTGCCCAATAGCAACCTGATTGGCAATCATTGCGCGGTTGGTGTAGGAGATGAAATTGAGTTCGCGTGCTTCCATTTCCATGGCGGAGAAAGCGGCAGCGTCAGCGGCATTTTGAGTTTTTAGTTTGGTGGCGGCGAGTTGTCCGGTATTAAAGACGAAGAGACCAGTGAGCAATACTACGGGAATCAAGACAGTGGCGAACAGGGCGGCTTGTCCGAACTCTGTATGCTTCCCCACGATAAGAGAACCGCTTTTCGGCCCAAGAATACGCACACTATATCCCCTTCCTGCGTGAGCAATCATGATCTGAATGGACTTTTTTAAATCGCTTCAGATTGTGGGCGGGGTGATCCCCCGCCAGCGGATGACTACTGGCCCATATCCGATTTGTAGTCGCTCATGTTTTTCTGCTTGCCCGCGTTGGTTGTCGCCTCTCCGGCCGTACCTTGGGCCGCGGTAATATCGGAGTCCGCCTTCTTGCCAGACAACTCTTGAGAAATACCTGCCATCTGATGGCGTAGGGTTTGCCCAAAGAAAGAAAATACGGCAATGCCAGTAATCGCAATAAGTGCAACAATTATCAAATATTCGGTCATGCCTTGACCGTGTTCTATCTGAGAAGATGGAATAACGGAATGATATTTCATGGTTCCTCCAAGATGGGGATGGGATGGTGTCTGCCACGGAAATATTCAAACACAGCTAAGAACATCGCACAATATGGCTAATAGTCACTGTGACGTGCTGTAGTTTAATGAAAGATATAGTTATTAAAAATGCTCCATATTTGTTATAAAAATGGTACATGCATGAAGGAATGATATGGGAAGAGATCAGATAGTTCTGAGTGCTAATATTATTGACCCATGTTCTGGAAAAACGGATATATGAACCTTAAAATAAACAGGATGATGCGATTCCTTATCCATTGGAGTTGGGTTGGGAAATGATCGCTGCTGCCGTAAAAAAACACCGGACAACTCGTCCGGTGCGCTCGGTGCTGGTGATCTGTAAGGGTGTGATCAGTTACCCAATATGCCCTGTACCAGGTTACGCACACCCTGCTGTATCTGATGATTGGTCTCGCTGCGTACCGAGTCGACAGTGGTATTGACTAATTCAGCACCAGGGATGTTGGCTCTGGAAGAGCTTGCGGTTTGGCTGGTATTGTCGTGGTGCACATTGGCGGTGGCGGCGTTTGCAGGTTGGCGGCCAGCGAGGGCCCCGGGGGTGAGATTCACGACTTCCACGCGGCGGTTTTGCGCGCGGCCTTCTTCGCTGTCGCTGTTTGCTACGGGCCGTGTAGCGCCGTATCCGATGACTTCGATCCGCTGATCCGCTATGCCTTGCGCCGCTAAAACCGATTTTACGGTCAAGGCGCGATGCAGCGATAGCTTCTGATTATAGGCAACGGTACCCACCGGGTCGGTATGCCCTTCCAGACGTACCCGCAGGGAAGGGTGCTGGCGCATCAACCGAGACAGTGCGATCAGGGTGGGCTGCGCATCCGGCCGGAGGGTCTCCTGGTTGAAATCGAAGGGCAAATGCATCGCGAAACGGCCTTGCTGAACCAGAGCACTGGCCATATTTTCGCGGCTCATTTGTTCAGCATCGCTGCTGACCATGCCACTTTGCATGGGTTTTGATTGTACCGCATAAACGGAGGCTACCTGGGAGTGGCCAAATTCCGTATTGTCATTGATGAATACCAGTGTACGCACCCCGTTGCTGACGCGATGCTCGGCGGTCAGCATGCGACCATCGTTAAAATAAAAGTTTTCAACCCCGCCGGTGTAACCGGTCGGCGCTCCCCGCCAAATGGGTGTGTTTAGGGGGGCACCTTTACGTATACATCCGTGGTCCGCACACTGCCACAAGATGCGAAACCCCGCGCGTTGCAAGGCCTGCTGGTAGTTGCGGATGAATTCTAGCGGTGAGCGATCCTCAGGCACTTTGTATCTGATATAGGTTATCTGACCTTCCACGGTCTCCGATCGGACCAACCCTGTTTTGCCCAAGGGTCCGAGGGGGATGACGATCTCATCGTAGTGGACAGTTTTGTAGTGGTCGATGACGCTGCCGGGGTAGCGTCCCAGAAAAGGTAAATCTTGTCCTGGGTCGTCCAATGCGAAGGCGGGGCTGGTGAACAGGAGCAACAGTAAGCCGATTTTCCGGGTAAACGTGTGCATGTTTCCTCACTTATGATTGCTGGGGAAGAGTGCGGTTGCCTCCGGATCTTTTGTTTTCGATGGTTTTGAGCAGACGTGCCAGGAGCATCCGCCGGTTGGGTACTCCATGCCGTCTGCACAAGACGGCGATCCGGGAGCGGATCGTGCTTTCACTTTGACCCATCTGGGTGGCAATCTCGTTCTGCCCGATGCCTTCCACGAGCATTTGCGCAATACGCAAGTCCGTTGGGGTGAGTTCGGGATGGAAAGGTGCTTCAGCTTCGAGGGCCGTGTAGAGGATGAGCAACTCTGCTTGGACATCCTTGAGTTCCATATCACTCAACGCTCGAGTGATATCCAGGTGGAAGAGGGCGATTTGGGTAGGAGCGGGGTTGCAGAGGAGGCTCATCGCGAGTTGCGAGCATGTCGTGATGCAGTAAGGGTGTGGATTTCCGGAGGTTGCCTCGCGTTGTGCCCGGACGATCAATTCTCTGGGTGGAGCGGGCCAGCGCCCCGCAGGGTAGCGCCACCAAGACTTGGTCTGCCAGCCTTTGTAGCGGCGGAGCAGGCGATAGACTTTGATTTGGCGGAACCAGCCTTGTTTCCGCCATTTTCTGGCGAAATCGGAAGGTGATCTTCCCAAGGCATGGCAATTGAGTGCTGGGCCCGTGCCGCACGCCGCAGGCTGGGCCAGTAGATTTAGCCACATATTCGCTCCCTCCGATACGGAGAATTATATAATTTAACTTATAACGGATGTTACCGCGCCCCGCGCTGATGTCAATACTCTCCGAGATCGGTGAGGGCAATGCGGTCAGTGTCGTACCTGTCCACGCTGAACTGACCACCCAGGATGCCGCCGATGTGCTCAATGTCTCGCGGCCATTTCTGGTGCAGTTGCTGGAGCGTGGCGAGATTCCGTTCCACAAATACGTCCGTTCTGGGGGATACGGCCGCATAGGCATAAGTGTATTGGTAGATCAGCATAGCTCCCACTTCGGGGCGCGTCGGCTTCTTGGCCCAGCAATAGCGGGTGTCGCTGATCCGCCCAAAGCGCGCCTCGTCCTGGTACATGACGCGCAAAGGGCGGGAGGTCGGAAACATCGCCAAGACTTCGGCTATGGCTTCGGGCCGTTTTTTCCAGACTTCCCGGCGTTCCGCATCCCCTTGTGGATGGTAGGTATCGGGAGCGAGCTTCCCTAAATCCAGGGGTGGCAGTACCGCCTGTGCCCGTCTCAGTTCTTCATCTGTCTTTGCGCTGCGCAACAACTCTCGTGCCGCCACTACATGCTCTACTCCACCTGTCGGACGTGCCATGCCCCCGTGAAGAGCATGGCATATTACCACTGTTTATAACGCTAATTGGAATTAGGGGCAGATTGATGGGAGATGCGGCCATGGCAGCCGTTCCTGCGGGATGTATGCTTAACCTCCTCAAGAAAATCGCTCTTGAAGCAGTTATAAGATGATCCGATAGTGCCTTACCGCGTGCAGCCGCTGGCAGAAGATCCGGATTACGGACCAAGATGTTAGACAGGCGGGATTTTATTAGACAGTAGCGAGGGGGCTTTCTCGCTATCTTTTTGAAAAATATGGGGTGGCTGACGGGGCTCGAACCCGCGACAACCGGAATCACAATCCGGGACTCTACCGACTGAGCTACAGCCACCATCGACACGGATGATACAATGACTGCGGTCGGGGCCGCAAGGTGAATGATGCGGCGTTAATCCATGAACAGCGAGCTTACGGAGTCCTCTTCCGCAATCCGGCGAATCGTTTCAGCAAGCAGTTCGGCGACGGACAGAACACGAATCTTGCTGCTGCCCCGGGCGTCCGGCCGGAGCGGTATGGTGTCGGTAACCACGAGTTCGTCCAGCATGGAGCTTTCGATGCGCTCCATGGCGGGGCCGGACAGTACGGGATGGGTGCAGTAAGCGCAAACCTTGATGGCGCCCTGCGCCTTGAGCGCATGGGCGGCTTCGCAGAGGGTGTTGGCGGTGTCCACCATGTCGTCGACGAGGACGCAGGTGCGGCCTTCGACGTCGCCGATAATATTCATGACGACCGAGTCATTGGGACGCGGTCGCCGTTTGTCGATAATGGCGAGATCGACCTCGAGCCGCTTGGCGATGGCGCGGGCGCGAACGACGCCGCCCACATCGGGGGAGACGACGATCAGTTCCGGATAGCTCTGCCGCCAGATATCCCCCAGCAGAATGGGCGAGGCGTAGATGTTGTCCACTGGAACGTCAAAAAAACCCTGAATCTGATCGGCGTGCAGATCCATGGTGAGGACCCGGCTGGCACCAGCGCTGGTGATGAGGTCCGCGACCAGTTTGGCGGTGATGGCGGTCCGCGAACGGGACTTGCGATCTTGTCGGGCATAGCCGAAATAGGGCATGGCTGCGGTGATGCGGTTGGCGGATGCGCGTTTCAGCGCGTCGATCATGGTGAGCAGTTCCATGAGGTGATCGTTGGTCGGCGCGCAGGTGGGTTGGAGCACAAAAACGTCCCTGCCGCGCACGTTCTCCAGGATCTCTACGAAAACCTCGCCATCACTGAATGCGCCGACTTCGGCACGACCGATGGGGATTTGCAGGAAGCGTGCCACCTGGGCGGCCAGGACGGGATTGGCGTTCCCGCTGAAGACCATGAGATTGCCGTGGGCCATGTGATGCGTTTCCCTCTCCGCAGGTGGCAAAACAGTCCGAGGATAATTTGGCTGGGGCGCCAGGGATCGAACCTGGGAATGCCGGAATCAAAATCCGGTGCCTTACCGCTTGGCTACGCCCCAATAATTATTGCTCGGCGGGATCGTAAAGCGGGTGCACATTCCGTCCGCGCACAGGCCATGCGTGCCAGGGCGCTGGTACCCGGGCCGCAATCCGCCGTGCGGATGCCGCATCTGCGACCACCCCGAAAACGCAGGCACCGCTACCCGTCAAGCGAACCGCCCCCATACCCTGCTGATTCGTCAACCAGCGTATGCCACGGTCCACTTCAGGATAGCGGGCGCGCACCGTGGGTTCCAAGGTGTTTTCCACGGTCCCGCCGAGAAACGCGCCTATTGTGATGGGCGCATGATGTCGTGTCAATTCAGGGGCGGTGAAAATCTCCCGGGTACTGACCGATACCTGCGGGTGCAGCAGCACATAATGGCTTTCCGGAAGGCCGTCCAGCACTTGCAAGCGTTCACCCACCCCTTCGGCCCAGGCACTGTGTCCGAAAATAAACACAGGAACGTCGGCGCCGAGGCGGGCGCCGATCTGCATGAGTTCCGCGCGGCGTAAACCCGTGCGCCACAGGCGGTTGAGGATGATGAGGGTGGTGGCGGCATCCGAGGAACCGCCACCGATGCCACCGCCCAGGGGTAAAATTTTGTCCAGATGAATATGGACGCCCTCGCGGGCACCGCTGACATCGGCCAGGTATCGCGCCGCGCGAAGACTCAGATCGTCGGCTTCCGTTACCCCCTCTGGTCCTCCACTGCGGGAGAACTGTCCGGCCGGTCGTGAACTGAACTGGATCTGGTCGGCCAGTTCGACAAACTGAAACACGGTTTGCAGATCGTGATAACCGTCGCTGCGCTGGCCGATAACACGCAGCATCAGATTCAGTTTCGCGGGCGCGGGATAGAGTTCGTTCATGGGGTATCGTGGATTCCCATCCGCCACTGGGTGATGGCCAGGCGCAGGGTGATCCCTTCTGGGCCGGTGGCCTGGAGTAGTTTGGGCATGATCAGGCCGCCTACCGGCGCATATTGGAGGTAATGGATCTGCCAGGGGCCGCTGTGCAGTAGCGTGGGTAGTCCGGCGGCATTCGTCCGCTCGGCCGTCGTGTGGCTGGGCAGACCGAGCATCCAGCCAGGTAGTTCACTGGCGGGAAGATCGACGTGCAGGACCAAAGCGAGGAGGGCAGCCAGATTGTCTGCTTGTCGCGTTTCGCCGTTGGCCAAGCGCAGGCGCGCCCCTTGGGGATCGACCTCAATGCGGGCGATGGTGCGACCCAGCGGATCATAGATGGAGAGTTCCTGCTGCTGAGGCAGTTGTTTCCAGCGGAAGCCGAAGTCCTCACTGTTTTTGGGGGTGCTGAGCGCCGCTTGTCCGCTGGCCTGCCAGGATTTCAGGCTGGCGACCACCTGATTTCTTTCTGCCGCTGGTAACAGGACGTGCCGAGGGGGTTGGATCGGTGGGGTTGTGGCACAGGCCGCCAGTGTACCGGAGAGCAGGAGCATGGCAAGGGTACGGGCGGGCCGTTTGCGCGGGTGATGGGAGGCGCGGATCATGGTTGGCGCGCGAGGTCGCTTTTGAGGGCGGCATTATCCGGGTGCTTCCGCAGCGCATCGTGCCAGACCTGTCGTGCTTCCGGGTGGCGCCCCAGCGACCAGAGGACTCGTCCGAGGTGCGCACTGACTTCGGCGTCGTCGGGCAGACCCGCGTGAGCCTTCTGCAGATATTCCAGGGCCTTGCTGTTGTCGCCTTGCAAATGAAGCAGCCAGCCCACGCTATCGAGTATCTCCGGGTTTTCAGGCGCCAGACGGAGCGCTTTTGCCAAGAGCTTTTGCGCTTCCGCCAACTGGCGGTGACGCTCCACCAGGCTGTAGCCGATGAAATTGTATGCTTCGGCACTATCGGGCGCCAGGCGGATGACCGTGCGCATGGCGTTCTCCATGGCCGGGTAATCTTTGAGTTGTTCGTAGACGACTCCCTGAGCGTACCAGAGATCAGGGTGGTCCGGCATGCGCTGCAGGGCCAGGTTGACGGCTTGTAGCGCTTGATGAAAGTGCCCGTTGCTGCGCAGCAGTTCGACTTCCAGCAATGGGATCTGTGCTTCCTGCGGGTGTTCGGTCGCCAGCTTCTGGAGCTTTTTCATGGCGTCTTCGTGATGACCCAGCAGGTACTCCACCCGTGCGCTGCGTAGTTCCGCTTCTGGATGGAGCGGGCCGGAGTGGATGCGCTGATACCATTGCAGTGCCTCTGCCCAGCGTCCCTGGGATTCATACAGGCGTCCCAGATAGTAGAGCGGTGCGGGAGATTGAGGGGCCAATTCGCGGGCGCGCCACAGGGCGGTTTCCGCGCCTTTCCAGTCCGCGCGATTGATGTCCATGAGTCCCAGAGACAGGGCGATATCCGGATTATCGGGATATCGCTGGGCGAGTTGCTGATAGATGCGGTAAGCCTGGGTCAAGTCACCCATCTTGAGGTAGAGGAACGCCAGGTATTGGCGTGCGAACGCGGCGTCCGGATGGCTGGCGGTAAAACTTTGCATGCTTTGCAGAGCGGCGGTGAAATTGTGCGTGGCTTGCAGGGCTTCGGCGAGACCGATGGCGGCTTCCTGCCAGTCCGGACGGAGGCTGGTGGCTTTGTCCAACCAGGAGATGGCATGCCCGGGTCGTTTTTCGGCAAGATCAATGCGCCCCAGCGCATAATAGGCGGAGGCGGAGTCCGGGTCCTTGTCGGCCAGCGCGCTCAGTAGTCGTCGTGCCTCACCACTGCGTCCATGGGAGACCAGTAGTTCGGCGAGTTGCAAGGTGACATCGGGATTATCGGGAAAGCGGGCTAGGGTGGCCTGCAGCAACTGAATGGCTTGCTCGTCCTTGCCCGTCGTAAGCAGCAGAGCGGCCTCGAACTGATCGGCATCTGCGCTGCCCGGGGCCGCCGCGCGCCAGCGTTTGGCGAGTTGCAGGGCACCCGGAAAATCGCCGAATTGCGCGGTAACCTGGGTCGCACGGCGAAGAACATTGGCCTCCGGAGCCAATTTCGCGGCCATTTGCCAAGCCGGGATGGCCAATTGCGGTACCCGTTGCGCGGTGGCGAATTCCGCGACGAGCAGGTAGTAGAGTTGTTCCCTGGTTATACCACCGAAGGCGGAATTGGCGGCCGCGCATGCGGTGACGAGGCCGAGCACGACACCCGCCACAACGCCTCCAAGCCTGCTCCTCATCTCCCCGTTCTCCGCATTTCATGGTCAGCGGGCACAATAACCGCTCGTGACCTGGCTTGCAATCCTGCTCGGCCTCGGCGACAATTCTGCACCTTAATCGTCGCCCCGCAGGGACGGTCGCTGCTATTTTCTGCTTTGGTCTAAGTCATCACACTGCCCCTATCGCGATTCGGGAAAAGGTCACTTTTTCTCCGGAAAGTTTTGCTGCGGCCTATCACGATCTTCTGGAACTGGGGCTGGCCAGGGAAGCGCTGATCGTTTCTACCTGTAATCGCACGGAAATATACGCGCATGGCGGGCAGGGGTACCACCGCCAAGTCTTGCAGGATTGGCTCTGCCGCTTTCACGGCGTGGATCCCCGGTTGCTGGACGGGTACGGTTATTACTCCAATGACGCGGAGGCGGTACGCCATCTGTTCCGGGTGGCTTGCGGATTGGATTCCATGATTATCGGCGAGCCGCAGATCCTCGGACAGGTCAAGGATGCCTATCAGGCCGCCGCCGACAGCGGAGCCGCCGGACCGGTGCTCAATCGCTTGTTGCACTGGAGTTTCCGGGTGGCAAAACGGGTGCGGTCAGAGACCGCCATCGGTTCGGCGCCCGTGAGCGTGGCCTATGCGGCGGTGAGTCTGGCCAGGCAATTACTGGGCAACCTGGAAGGCAAATCGGTATTGTTGATCGGCGCCGGCGACACCATCGAACTGGTGGCTACCCATTTGCGCGAGCATGGGGTGGGTCGATTTACGGTGGCCAACCGCACCGCGGAGCGTGGTGAGCAGTTGGCCGAAAAGTTCACGGGTAATGCCCATGCGTTGGAGGCGATCCCGGATCTCCTGCGCGATGCCGACGTGGTGGTGAGCTGCACGGCGAGTTTGCTGCCCATTGTGACGCTGGACACCATTTCCGCAGTGATGCGACAGCGAGTGCGGGGAGATCTGATGTTGGTGGATCTCGCCGTGCCCCGGGATATCGCCCCGGAAATCGACGAAGTGGCCCAGTGTCATCTCTACACGCTGGATGATCTCAATAATATCGCCCAGGCCGGAATGCGCGCGCGGCGCGAAGCGGCCGCCGCCGCAGAACTCATCATCGCCGACGAAGTGGGGGAGTTTCAGCAGTGGCGCGAAAGCCTGGATGTGGTGCCCGCCATCCGGCGTCTGCGTGATCATGTGGAGGAGCGGCGCCAGGAAGAGGTGCGTCGTTTCATGCACTATCTGGATCAGGGGCAGAACCCCCATGCAGTGCTGGACGCCTTCTCCAAGGCGCTGATGAACAAGGTGCTTCACGACCCTATCGCCACACTGCGCCAACCTTGTCAAGAAGCGACCAACGAAAGCCTGGTGGCGGCATTGGATATTCTTTTTCGTCTCAGTGATGCCGAAGGATGAGCCTCAGTCCGCGCTTGCAGGGCCAACTAGAGCAGTTGGCTTTTCGTTTTGATGCCCTGAGCCAGATGCTGGCCGATCCAGGGGTCGCTGACGATGCCCAGCGTTTTCAGACGCTTTCCAAAGAACTGGGAGAAATCAGCCCGATCCTGGAATTGTTGCGCCGTTATGAGCAGCGGCAGCGGGAGCTGAACGACGCGGAGCGGATGCGTATGGAAGAGTCGGACCCCGAGTTGCGCGCGCTTGCCGGTGAAGAAATGTCGGTGGCGCAGGCGGATCTCGATGAACTGGAAGAGACACTGCGTGTACGCCTGTTGCCCAAGGATCCCAATGACGATCGCAACGTCTTTATGGAGATACGGGCAGGAACCGGGGGCGAGGAGGCGGCGCTTTTCGCGGGGGTCCTGGCGCGGATGTATACCCGTTACGCCGAGAGCAAGGGCTTTGCCGTGGCCATTCTGTCCGCCTCCGAGTCGGAGCGGGGGGGGTATAAGGAGGTCGTGCTGGAAATCGATGGGCGTGGCGCTTATTCCCGTTTGAAATTCGAGTCGGGTGGGCACCGCGTACAGCGGGTGCCGGAGACCGAGACGCAAGGGCGCATCCATACCTCCGCCTGCACGGTGGCGGTGTTGCCCGAAGTGGACATGGTGAGTGAGATCACCATCAATCCCGCCGATCTGCGTATCGATACCTATCGGTCCAGTGGCGCGGGAGGGCAGCATGTTAACAAGACCGATTCCGCCATCCGTATCACCCATATCCCCTCGGGTCTGGTGGTGGCTTGTCAGGAAGACCGCTCCCAGCACAAGAACCGCGCGCGCGCCATGGCGTTGTTGCAGGCCCGTCTACTGGAACAGGAGCAGGAGAAACAACAGAGTGCGGCGGCGCAGACCCGGCGTTTACTGGTGGGCTCCGGGGATCGCTCCGAACGTATCCGCACGTATAACTTTCCCCAGGGGCGGATTACCGATCATCGCATCAATCTGACGCTCTATCGGCTGGAGGCGGTGCTGGCGGGGGATCTCGACGCCGTTATCGAACCGTTGATCAAGGAGTATCAGGCCGACCTCCTGCAGCATCTGGGTGATGAGCTCTGATTCAGCTGCGGTGCCTGATCCGCCCCGGCTTCTGCGCGACTGGCAGTATTATCTGCGTGAGCAACTGCGGATCGTGAGTGACCAACCGGAACAGGAAGCGCGTTGGTTGCTGGCGGCCGCTCTAGGGCGAGACACGGCGGCGTTGGTCCGCGGCGGGTTGACCCCGATTTCCTCCGGGGAGCGCGCGCGGATCGCCTCTCTGCTGGCACAACGCCGCGCCGGCGTCCCGCTGGCTTATTGCCTGGGGGAATGGTCTTTCTATGGAATGGACCTGCAAGTGACTCCCGATGTACTCATCCCGCGCCCGGATACCGAAGTGCTGGTGACGTGTACCTTGGAGGGATTGCCGGAGCGCGCGCGGGTGCTGGATCTGGGTACCGGTTCCGGTGCGATCGCCCTGGCGATCGCGGTGGCGCGACCTCACGCGGAGATTTGGGCGGTGGAGCGCAGTCCCGCCGCGCTGCGAATCGCGCGCATGAACGGGGTCACGCACGCGCCGCAGGTGAGTTGGTTGCAAGGAGACTGGTACGCCCCACTGGGCGCGGACTTGCGCTTCGACCGGATCGTGGCCAATCCCCCTTATCTCCGGGAGGACGACTCCCATCTCCCCGATTTGCGGCATGAACCGCGAGAGGCCCTGGTAGCCGGTCCCGGCGGGTTGGAATGTCTGGGCCACATCATTGCGGGCGCGTCCAGTCATCTCCTGCCGCAGGGCGTTCTGTTGCTGGAACACGGTGCGGATCAGGGCGCGGCGGTGCGCACCCTCTTTGACGGCGCCGGTTTTAGCGCCGTGCAAACGTGTCATGATTTGGCCGGGCGGGCGCGCGTGACATTGGGGGTCGGGGCGTAACCATGCCCGAGTTACCCGAAGTCGAAGTGACCCGTCTGGGTGTCGCCCCGTATCTGCTGGGACGACATCTAGAGGGGGCGATCGTGCGCGATCGGCGCCTACGTCTGCCCGTGAATGCGGATCTCGCCGAGCGGGTGACGGGGCAATGTCTGCTGAACCTGCGGCGGCGCGGTAAATACCTTCTGCTCGATCTGGAGCAGGGGAGCATCCTCATCCATCTCGGGATGAGCGGGCACCTGCGCATCCTCCCGCGCGCCGCCCCGGTGCAGAAGCACGACCATGTCGATCTGCTTTTTGCGCATGATCTGTGCCTGCGTTTCCATGACCCGCGTCGTTTTGGTGTGGTGCGCTGGCTGGTTGATGCGGACGATCATCCGCTCATCCGGTATCTGGGACCAGAGCCTTTGGGAGAGTATTTCACCGCGGAATACCTCTATCGGTGCAGTCGCGGGCGTCAAGCGGCGATTAAATCCCTGCTCATGGATGCCCGTGTGGTGGTGGGGGTCGGGAATATTTATGCCAACGAAGCGTTGTTTGCGGCTGGTATTGATCCACGCCGCAGCGCCGGGCGTATCGCACTGCCGCGTTACGCCAATCTGGTGCGAAGCGTGCGCGATGTGCTGGAGGCGGCTATCGTCCAAGGAGGAACGACGCTCCGTGACTTTACCCGGCCCGATGGCAAGAATGGTTATTTTCGACTATCTCTGGCGGTGTATGGACGGGAAGGGGAGCCATGCCCACATTGTGGCACATCATTAGCGGGCGCTCGTATCGGTGGGCGGGCGACGGTCTTCTGTCCGCGATGTCAGCATTGACCAGGGGGGAGTACTCGTGAGTGAGGAGCGGTCGTTGGATACATCCCCCATTTTGCAGGGGTTGTGCGCACTGAATGGGTGGCGTCAGGAGGTTATCGCCGGCCTGCACGCGATGGCGGCGATGACGACGGATCTGGGCTTGTTGCCTAGCGGGATCATGCTGCAGATGGAGACTTTGGCCTACGAAACGGAACGAGACAGCTTACGCATCGCTTTTGTGGGCGAGTTTTCCCGCGGTAAGACGGAGCTGATCAATGCCCTGTTCTTTTCGGACATGGGCACTCGTCTGCTGCCCTCCAGTTCCGGTCAGACGACCATGTGTCCGGTGGAAATCCGAGGCGCGCCCCAAGGGCGGCCCGGTCTGCAGCTTTTGCCTATCGCCAGTCGCAGTCTTGATGTCAGCATCGAAAAACTCAAAAGAGCGGGAAGCGCCTGGACGCGTTTGCCATTGTCACTGGAAGAAAAAAACGAACGCACCCAGACCCTGGCCCATCTCACGGAAACGGTCTGTGTAACGGTGGAGGAAGCCCGTCGCATCGGACTCTGTCCGCCGCTCAATCGGACGCCCAAGGATCGCGAGCGTACGGTTTGTCCTTCCTGTGGCCTGGGCAAGGTGCTGATCCCGCGCTGGCGTCACGCCGTGCTCTATTTGGCGCATCCCATGCTGGACGCCGGCCTCACCGTGTTGGATACCCCCGGACTCAACGCCATCGGCGCAGAGCCGGAATTGACCTTCGGCATGCTCGCCGACGCGGATGCCATTATTTTTGTGCTGGGTGCCGATACCGGCGTCACCCAAAGTGATCTGACCATCTGGGAGCAGTACCTGATGCGTAACCCGCAGCAGAAGCAGATTGTGCTCCTCAACAAGATTGACACCCTCTGGGACGAATTGCGTGACGGGTCGGAGGTGACGGCGGAGATCCGTCAGCAGGTGGAGAAGACCGCGCTACGGTTGCATGTCCATCGCGAACAGGTGATCCCGGTTTCTGGTCAGAAGGGGCTCGTTGCTCGTGTCCGCCAGGACCAGGAGTTGCTTGAACGCAGTGGAATGGCCGCGTTGGAGCGAGCCATCGCGGAGGTGTTGTTGCCCGCGCGGCGCCGGGCCATTCGGGCAAAGTGCCGGACCTTGGTAGAGCGCGCCGTGATGGATCAAAAAAATCTGTTGCGCGAACAAATCCATAGTATCCAGGCGCAGAGCGAAAGTGTGCGCGGGCTCAAAGACCGAACAGCCGAGAAAGTGCCGAAACTTGTGGCGCAGCACCAGCAGTTGCTCAAAAATTTTGAACGCGACCGGCAGGCTTTCGAGGGGAAAAAGGCCGCTTTTCGGCAGGCAGCCGAGGAGCACTTGTTGGTTCCTCTGGCACCGAACGCCTTCGATATGGTGATCAGTAACGCCAAAGCGGAGATGCTGTCGGCGTGGACGACGGCGGGTATCGTTGACCGGTTCAAGAGCTTTTTCGGTGAGGCGATCGCCCATTTTGACAAGGCACTACAGGGCGCGCAGCAGGTCTCGGCCCTGGTGGCCGGCGAATATCAGGTGCTGCAGGACCGCTACCGTTTGCCGGCCTTGGGCGCGGTGCCTTACGCCATCATGCCGCGACGGGCGGAGCTCATGGATATGGCGGACAACTATGAACGCTTTGGCATGATGCTGGAAATCGCCGTGAATACCCAGAGCGCCGTGGTGCGCAAAGCCTTTTTGACCGTGGCCGGCCGGACGCGCGATTTCATCGTGGAAACCCGTCGCGAGGCCGAGACCTGGGTCGACGAAATCATGACGGTCATGAACCGGCAGATGGAGCTTTTCCACGACAAGGCCGAGGAAGAACTGAACGCCCTGCAAACCATTGCCCAGACCATGGGTAGCATCGATACGCGCATTCAGCAGTTGCAACAGACCCTGCAAACCCTGCAGGCGCAAATGATGCGCCTTGACCAACAATCCGCTCCGTTGCTGAATCTGTTGGGGGAGCCCGTCAGCACTGCCCTGTGATCTGTAGAAATTTGTACCGCAAAGCTTCCGGCGCCTCCACATGATCCGGGTCACCGAAGATGCAGTCCACCGGACAGACTGCTTTGCACTGCGGGGTGTCGTAATGTCCGACACACTCGGTGCAGAGTTCGGGATCGATGACATAAATCCGTGGACCCATGCTGATGGCGTTGTTCGGGCACTCGGGCTCGCAGACATCACAGTTGATGCACTGGTCGTTGATCAGTAGGGACATCATAACCCTCCTCAAAGGGGACCTCGTATTCTACTTTTCCGCGGCCCCGGGGTCTATTCCGCCGGAAAATGCCGTTTGAGCGCCTCTGCAACCACGGGCTGAACGAACGCCCCCACATCCCCCCCCAGACGGCTGATTTCGCGCACCAGGCTGGACGACAGAAAGGTGTGTTGATCGGAGGTCATCAAAAAGAGGGTCTCAATCTGGGCATCCATGCGCCGGTTGATGGAAGCCAACTGAAATTCATGTTCAAAATCTGATATGGCACGTAGTCCCCGAAGGATGAGATGGGTACCCTCCTCCTGGAGCAAATGGATCAGCAGACCGGGAAAGGGTCGTATCCGCACTCCCGGAATCCCGTCCAGGGTCGCTTCCGCAAGGGTGACCCGCTCCGCCAGCGGAAAGATGGTCTTTTTTGCGGTTTGCGCGGCCACCGCGACCACCACTTCGTCGAAGAGCGCTGCCGCTCGTCGCACCAGATCCTCATGACCGTGGGTGATGGGATCGAAGGTTCCCGGATAAATGATCCGGCGTTTTACGCAGGGTTCAGACATGGCGATGCTCCGGCGACGTGGTATAGAGGACATAATGCGCATCTCCACAGTGACCGCGTCGGTGCATCCGCCAGTGGGTGGGCAGTAAGGTATCATCCCATCGCTCCGTCGTGGAGGTCTCCAGGTACAGCCAGCCACCCGCAGCGAGGCTCGGGCCATTCCACAAAAACGGCGCCATCCGCGCCGGCCAGCCCTGGTCAAAGGGCGGGTCCGCGAAGATGAGGTTGAATGGAGCGGTACAGTGCTGCAGATATTTGAGCGCATCGACGCCCGCCAGCTGCTGTGGAGCCATTCCGCAAGCCGCCAGATTGCGGATCAGCAACTGGCGATGCCGTGGGTTTTTTTCAATGAACACCACCTCCTGAGCACCTCGGGACCAGGCCTCCAGGCCCAGCGCACCGCTGCCCGCAAAAAGATCCAGCACGCGCGCGTCGGCGACGTGCCCGCCCAGCCAGTTGAACAAGGTCTCGCGTACGGCTCCCGGTGTGGGGCGCAGGGATCGACCCGCGGGAGTCAGCAGCCGCCGTCCGCGACATCGGCCAGCGATGATGGAGACGCTCATCGGGCGTGGTTCCGGAGACGGACACACCGGTAATGGTGCTGGCCGGCGTCCTGTACATTGTTCCATTCCGGTCTTCGGTGGATAATGTGACGATTCATACGTGTCTGAGGTCTGCTCAACCCAATGGCGTTCGACTGGTTCAAGCGTAACAAAAGCACCGCTGCGGAGGAAACGCCCGTTCGGGAGATCGTTCCGCTCTCTGAAGCGGTTCCGCCCGTTGACGAAGAAGCGCCGGAACATCATTCCGACGCATTCCAAAAGGGATTCTTCTCCCGCATCCGGGAGGGATTGACGCGAAGCCGGGAGCAGTTGACCGATGGGATGGGGCGTCTGGTATTCGGCAAAAAGGTCATCGATGCTGAATTGCTGGAAGACTTCGAAGCTCTGCTGCTGCAGGCCGATCTGGGATCCGCCGCCACCCGGGAGATCATGAGCCGGGTGACAGACCGGGTAAGCCGTAAAGAACTCACCGATCCCCACGCCCTGCAGGTGGCATTGCGCGATGCCCTCCTGGATATTCTCCGTCCGTGCGCGCAGTCCTGGGCACCAGAGAAGGGCCGCTCCCAGGTGTTGCTCATGGTGGGCATCAACGGGGCCGGCAAGACCACGACCATCGGTAAGCTGGCCGCGCGCTGGAAGGGGGAGGGTTTTGGCATCGTGCTCGCTGCCGGGGACACTTTTCGGGCGGCGGCTGTCGAGCAGTTGCAGGCCTGGGGGAGCCGGGTACAGGTACCTGTGGTGGCTCAGGGGACGGGCGCCGACAGCGCTTCGGTGATCTTTGACGCCTTGGCCGCGACCCGCGCGCGCGGTAGCGAACTGCTTATCGCCGACACGGCCGGACGTCTGCATACCCAGGGTCACCTGATGGAGGAGTTGAAAAAAATTAAACGGGTGCTCGGCAAACAGGATGCAGAAGCTCCGCAACAGGTTTGGCTGGTGCTGGACGCGAGCACGGGACAAAATGCCCTCAACCAAGCCCGGCAGTTTCATGAGGCGGTAGGGTTGACGGGCCTTTGTATCACCAAACTGGACGGCACCGCGAAAGGCGGCATGGTGGTTGCCATTGCCAAAGCCTTGCCGATTCCTATTCGCTATATCGGAGTCGGGGAGCAGATCGAAGATCTGCGCCCCTTCGACCCCCGGTCTTTTGTCGACGCCCTTTTTGCGGAGCCGAAGTCATGATCGAGTTCATCAATGTCACCAAGCATTATCCGGGACGGCATCACGTGCTCCGCGAGGTGAATCTGCATATGCGCAAAGGCGAAATGGCGTTGCTGACCGGACCTTCGGGAGCAGGGAAGAGCACCTTGCTCAAACTGCTGTTGCGCTTGGAGGAGGTCAGCCATGGTACGTTGAGGGTCAATGGCGTCGATGTCTCCACCTTCAAGCGTCGTCATATTCCCGCCTATCGACGTCGCATCGGTGTCGTTTTTCAAGACCACAAGCTGCTGATGGATCGTGATGTCTTCAGTAATGTGGCGCTTACCCTGCGGGTGGGTGGGCTGTCCGGGCGGCAGATACAGAGCCGGGTCCGGGCCGCACTGGAGAAGGTGGGATTGGGGAATCGGGCGCAGGATTTACCCGCGACCCTGTCCGGAGGCGAGCAGCAACGTGTCGGTATTGCTCGTGCCATTGTCCATACTCCAGAAATTTTGCTCGCCGACGAGCCGACGGGTAATCTGGATGACGCGCTCAGTACGGAAATCCTGGATCTTTTCCGGGACTTCCATTACCACGGTACCACCGTGCTGGTAGCTACCCATGACCAATCTCAAGTCAATCGCCTGGGTCTGCCCGTGTTCCATCTGGAACGGGGCCGTCTGCACATTCCCGAGGAGGGCAAGGCGTGAATCTCCATATGCGGCTGGAGGCGGCGCAAAACGCCCTGCATACCCTGTTGCGTCAACCGGCGGCCACGCTCATGACCGTACTGGCCCTGGCCATCGTTCTGGCACTCCCGGTGGGCCTCTTCGCTGCCCTCAATAATCTCCAACAATTGCTCGGACACTGGCGGGATCAGGCACAGGTTTCCCTGTTCCTGCATCGCGATGCCTCTGCGGCGGATATCGAGAAGCTTCAGGCACTGCTGGAGCATGGCGCGGGTGTGGCGAGCGTACGCTATGTGGGCAAGACGGCTGCCCTGAGAGAGTTTGAACACAACGCCGGGATGGCGGCGGCGATTCAGACCTTGGGTGAAAACCCCCTGCCCGCTTCTTTCGTGGTCGAACTGAACCCCCTGGCGCAAAGTCCAGGCGAACTGCGAACACTGGTGGCGCGTTGGGGTCAGGAACCGGCGGTGGCCAGCGCCCAGTCGGATCTGCGATGGGTGGCGCGTTTGCAAGCCATCCTCGCCTTGGGTAAGCGCGCCGTGTGGATGCTTGCCGGTTTGTTGGCGGTGGGAGCGGTGTTGGTCATGGGGAATACGATCCGCCTGCATATCGCGCAACGGCGTGATGAAATCGATATTGCGAGTCTGGTGGGGGCCACCCGTGCCTTCATTCGCCGACCTTTCCTTTATCAGGGCCTGTTTCAAGGGGCCATCGCGGGAGCGCTCGCCTGGGTCATCATTGCCGTGACCGTGTCTGCCTTGCAGGGGCCGGTGGATCACCTGGCGGGGCTCTACGGAACCCAGTTCCATTTGCTGGGACTCAGTTCCGGGCAGGGCCTGATTCTGATCGCTGCCAGTGCGCTCCTCGGTTGGTTGGGTTCACGCCTTGCAGTGGGTCGTCACCTCGACCATACTTTCTCGTGATCCGCCATTCCACGGCATGCGTATGAAAGCGCGGACGGGGAGTCTCATGTACCGGACGCCATGCGGGCAGCGGGCGCCGTGAAACGGAACGTCCGGCCATATCCAGAGTCCAATGGTATATAACTTGGCATGAGGATTGCTATGAAAGAGCTTGCGATAGCCAGCAGAGATTTGATCAGCACCGACGGGCTGGCGGCGTACCTGCGTTTTGTGAATGCCCAACCACTCCTCGAACCGGAGGAAGAGCAGGATCTCGCCCTGCGCCTGCGTGACCACGGCGATGTGGATGCGGCCAAAAAACTGGTGCTCAGTCATCTGCGTTTCGTAGTGCGGGTGGCGCGCGGATACCGGGGTTACGGGCTGCCCGAGGCCGACTTGATCCAGGAAGGCAATATCGGGCTGATGAAGGCGGTGAAACGCTACGATCCCGATCATGGGGTGCGCCTGGTTTCCTTTGCCGTGCACTGGGTCAAGGCGGAGATGCATGAGTTTATTCTCCGCAACTGGCGTATTGTCAAAGTGGCTACCACCAAGGCGCAGCGCAAGCTGTTCTTCAACCTCCGCTCCAGCCGGAGTCATACGGGCTGGCTGAGTGGCGAGGAGAGTGCCGCCATCGCCGACGATTTGGGAGTGAGTCAGGACCAGGTGCTCGAAATGGAAGGGCGTATGTCCGGGCATGATTATTCGCTGAGTTTCGAACCCGATGAAGAGGGCGAGGGCGGGCGTGTCCTGGATCTCACCGATCCCGCCGAATCTCCCGTGGAGCAACTGGCGGAGCAGGACTGGGATCAGCATCAGCATGAGGCGTTGCACACGGCGTTGCTGGCTTTGCCGCGGCGGGATCGCTACATCATCGAAAATCGCTGGCTGAGTGAGGATCCGAAGACCCTACAGGCCTTGGGGGATGAGTTGGGTGTGTCGGCGGAACGGGTGCGCCAGTTGGAGAAGAGTGGTATGACTAAACTGCGTCGGCAGATGTTGGCGACGACGGCGGCTTGAGCGCAGTCCTGCTCTTCCTGCCGATGCCGACCCCGCCCGTGGGTAGAGGGGCCCTTGGCGGCGGGAGATTGACGGTTCACAAGATATAGCGTGACAAGTCTTCATCCTGTGCCAGATCGTTCAGGCGGCTATCCACGTAAGCGGCGTTGATTTCCAGGGTGATGTCGCTGTGGTCCGGCGCGGTGAAGGCGATTTCCTCCAGTAGCCGTTCCATGACGGTATGCAGGCGCCGCGCCCCGATGTTTTCCACCCGCTCGTTGACCTGCTGGGCAATCTCCGCGATGCGTTGCACGCCATCTTGAGTAAAGTGTAATTCCACACCGTCGCTGGCCAGCAAGGCGCTGTATTGCCGGACCAAGGCGTTCTCGGGCTCCCGCAGGATGCGGACCAGATCCGCGGCGCTGAGGGCCGCTAGTTCCACGCGAATGGGCAGTCGTCCCTGGAGTTCGGGGATCAGATCTGAAGGCTTGCTGAGGTGGAAGGCGCCGGAGGCTATGAACAGGATGTGATCGGTTTTCACCACCCCGTAGCGGGTACTTACATTAGAGCCCTCCACCAGTGGTAGCAGATCCCGCTGCACCCCTTCCCGGGAGACATCCGCACCCTGCTGGCTTCCGGCGCGCACCGCCACTTTGTCGATTTCGTCAATAAAGACGATGCCCCCGGACTGTACGCGATCCAGGGCGACAGCGCGGACCTCTTCCTCGTTGACCAGTTTGGCCGCTTCCTCATCGGTGAGCAGGCGCTGCGCCTCGGCCACGGTGACGCGGCGGGTGCTGGTTTTGCCGGGGGTTATGTTCGCAAACATATCGCGTAACTGGTTGGTCATTTCCTCCATGCCGGCAGGTGCCATGATCTCCACCCCCCCTTTGGGGGTGTTCACCTCTATCTCGATTTCCTGCGCGTCGAGTTTGCCTTCGCGCAACATCTTGCGAAATTTCTGGCGGGTGCCTTCATCCCCGCGGGGCACGGAGCTATCGCGCGGACCGGGAATGAGGATGTCGAGGATGCGTTCCTCGGCCAGTTCTTCAGCACGTTGACGCAGCGCGGCCTGACGCTCGCTGCGCACCATCTCCACGGCGGTCTCTGTCAGGTCGCGGATAATGGATTCCACATCCTTGCCGACATAACCCACTTCCGTGAACTTGGTGGCCTCCACTTTGATGAAGGGCGCGTTAGCCAATTGCGCCAGACGCCGCGCGATTTCCGTTTTGCCCACGCCCGTCGGCCCGATCATCAGGATGTTTTTAGGCGTGATTTCCTGATGCAAGGGCGGTGGCACCTGTTCGCGCCGCCAACGGTTGCGCAGGGCGATGGCCACGGCGCGCTTGGCCTCGGACTGACCGATGATGTATTTGTCCAGTTCCTGGACGATCTCGCGGGGAGTCATTTCGGACATGCTCATAGTTCTTCAATCGTCTGTTGGTGGTTGGTATAGATACAGATGTCGCCGGCAATATCGAGAGCACGCTCGGCGACGGCGCGGGCGGGCAGGTCGCTGTTTTCCAGCAGGGCGCGGGCCGCGGACAGCGCGAAGGGGCCACCGGAGCCAATGGCGATGATGCCGTATTCCGGCTCCAGCACATCGCCTTGCCCGGTGATGATCAGGCTTTGCTTGTCGTCGGCGACGGCCAGCATGGCTTCCAGACGCCGCAGTACCCGATCCGTGCGCCACTCCTTGGCGAGTTCCACGGCCGCCTTGGCCAACTGGCCAGGGTGGGCCTTGAGTTTGGCTTCGAAGCGTTCCAGCAGGGTGAAGGCATCGGCGGTGGCTCCCGCGAAGCCGGTCAGGACGCCGGGATCGATGCGTCGCACCTTGCGGGCGTTGCCCTTCATGACCGTATTGCCGAATGTCACCTGACCATCTCCGGCCATGACCACGTTGGCACCCCGTCGTACGCAAAGGATGGTCGTCCCGTGCAGTTGCGGTGAATCTGTCATATTTTTTCCCCGGAAAGGGTCGAGTCGTGGCCGCTGCGTCGAGACCGCGGGTGCGCCCGATCATAAACCTGCGCCAGTTGTTGATAATCCATATGGGTATAGATGGCGGTGGTGCCGATACCCGCATGGCCCAGATATTCCTGCACGGCGCGCAAATCACCGGAAGATTGCAGCAGATGGCTGGCGGCACTGTGGCGCAGGGTATGGGGATGCAGTGCCTGTCCCAGCCGCGCCTTGCCCAGTGTCTGCACCCGTATCTGGATGCTGCGCACCGTGAGCCGCTGACCGCGCCGGTTGATAAGGAGCGCTGTTTCCCCATCCGCCGCCACGACCGAACGGGGCACGAGATAGGCGCGGAGGGCTGTCCAGACGGGTTGACCCACCGGCACCACACGTGCCTTGCGTCCCTTACCCAGTACCCGCAGTGTGCCGTCATGGCGATCCAGATCATCCAGGTTGAGTCCCGCCAGTTCACTGACGCGTAGCGCGCTGGAGTACAGCAGTTCCAGGATCAACTGATCGCGCAGGCGGATGAAGCCGTTGGGTGTTTCGTCTGCGCCGGGTACGGAAACGGGAGACTGCATGAGCATGCGGGCCTGGTCCACCGTCAGCCAGTCCGGCAGGCGTTGCCCCGTCTTGGGCATGGTGAGTCCCTGCACGGGATCGCGCAGATCGGGTGCTTGCTGTCGCAGATGCCGGTAGAGGGCGCGCAAGGCCGCGAAACGCCGACGCAAACTGCGAATGGCAACCCCTCGGCTGCGCTCCGCCATGAGGTAAGCGCGCAGGCTGCCGCGCTCTATTTGCGTGATACTCGTCTCGCCGCGTCCTTGTGAAAATCGCGACCAGGCGAGCAGGTCGCGGCGGTAGGCGTCGATGGTCGCCGGGCTGGCTCTTCCGCCTTGACGCAGGGCTTCCAGGAATGTCCCGATGGCCTCATCCATCAGCATGGTGTCAGACAACGATCCAGCGCCGCGGTAACCAGGCGGGCAATTTGATCGAGCAGATCAGTCCCGGCATCTTCCGCATAGCGGTCGGGATCTTGACTGCCGAGGAGAATGCCCCCCTGCAGATGCTGGCCAGTCAGGGGAATCAGCGCGAAGGACGCCAGTCCCGCCCCGGCGGCGGCGAAGAGGGCGCCGCGCAGGGCTGGACTCAGGGCCAGTCCGGTGGCGGCGCGCAACAGCGGCAATCCACCCAGCACTGCCTGAAAGGTGGTCTGGTCCAGCGGCACAAACTGCGGCAGCTCCGCCACTGGCGCGCGGGCGATCAGGGCCATTTCTTCTACCTGAAACCCTTCCCTCAGGCGGGTGATGACGGCGTTGAGGGTGGCGGCGCAATCGGGGGTTTGCAGCAACTCGGTGGCCAGATCGGAGAGATGTTGACCAAGTGCGGCATTTTGTTGTGCGGCACCGAGTAGCGCGGCGATACGCTGGCGCAGGCGGGCGTTTTCCTCGCGCAGCACTTGCGCCTGTCGCTCCAGCAGGGAAGATGCCGAACCGCGTCCGACATGGGGCAGGATCAGCGTGTGCAACAGATCCTCCTGGTCCCACAGAAACTGAGGATGCTGGCGGAGGTAGCTGCGTACCAGATCCGCTTGGTCTTGGATATCGGGCTCTGTGACCAATTAGTCATCCTCCCAGTGCGTGTCGCTATAGCGTTCGGCAGCGCTGTGGATTTCCAGGGTGGCGATCAGGCGGGCCAGTGTCTCGCCTTCCTGATCATTCAACTTGTGCAGAAAATCCAATGGAGTCGCGTCGCTGTTCAAGCCCTTGGCAATGGCTTTTAAAATCGTATCCTGCATATCAAGCCTCCCTCCGCGATGTGCAATTCGCTTCTGATAACGGCCAAACCCCGTCAAAAACCACCCGCGCGGGCCCGGTCATCCGCACGGCCTGCCCAAGACCCGCCCATTCGATCTGTAAGGTACCGCCGGGCAAGGTCACCGCTACCGTATGATCCAACTCGCCCCAGCGAATGCCCGCTACCACGGCCGCGCAGGCGTTGCTGCCGCAGGCCAGGGTCTCTCCGGCACCACGTTCCCAGACCCGCAGGTGGATATGGCCACGGTCACGGACCTCCAGAAAACCCACGTTACAGCGCTCCGGGAAGTCCGGGTGCGTTTCAATACGGGGGCCCAGGGTAGCCACCGGCGCCTCCGCCACGTTGGGTACGCGCAGCAAGGCGTGGGGATTTCCCATGCCGATGGCCGCGATGCGCAGGGTGTCGCCTCCCGCGGACAAAAGATATTCGGACGATACTTCAGAGGCGCGGAAAGGGATATCGGCGGGAGCGAGTTGAGGAATACCCATGTCGACAGTGATTTCCCCGTTGCTTCGATGTCGCAGGGTCAGCCGTCCGGTCAGCGTCTCGACGGTGATGACCTCTTTGTCCGTGAGCCCTGCGCGGCGCACGAAGACGGCGCAGCAGCGGGCACCGTTGCCACACTGTGCCACTTCGCCGCCATCGGCGTTGAAGATGCGGTACCGGAAATCACTACCGGGAGAAGTGGCGGTTTCCACCAGTAAAACCTGGTCGCAGCCGACCCCGAAGTGGCGGTCGGCTATGGCGCGGATGGCTTCTGGTTGCAAATCGACGGGTTGACGAACACCGTCGAAAACAACGAAATCGTTGCCCAGACCCTGCATTTTGGTGAAGTGCAAAGCGGAAGGGGCGGAATCAGAATGGGAGCGGCTCATGGTCCGAGTTTAGCAATCTCTGTCCAGGGAGGACAGATCTGGCAGCATGCCATTTTCTGCCGTGCTGATCGCGCCGTTAAAGCTCGCTACGGAGACCTCTTTACCGCATTTCCGGGTCGCCCGGCGCACTATACATCTTCCAAAAAATTAATAAGGATTGAGGCGATCAAGCCTAAGCCCTTGTATTATCTTGGCTGGGGGACGTGGATTCGAACCACGGTTAGCGGAGTCAGAGTCCGCTGTCCTACCGCTAGACGATCCCCCAAGGGTGGGGCGAATGATAGCCGTGGCGGCCCGTTTGTGTCAAACGGCAGGGTTTTCAGGGCGATTCCGGTACCACAAACGACACCCCCGTCAACAGGACGGGGTGGGATGCCCTGATGTCGCGGTGCCAGGCTGCTTTCCCAGGTGCGCACTGTTCCCTGGGCGTCTCTACGGTTCCCGTTGCCGCCCCTTCGGGGGCGGTTTTTATTTGCTTTTTCGGGTGGATACCTTTATAAGAAAACCCGCTGTGGGGCTTGTGGCCCCTGTGTTTTTTCTTATGACCGTTTTTGGGGAATATTAGTGTCTCGTCAAATCCGTAACATCGCCATCATCGCCCACGTGGATCACGGCAAAACCACGCTGGTGGACCAGCTCCTGCGTCAGTCGGGTACTTTTGCCGCCCACCAGCAGTTGGAAGAACGGGTGATGGACAGCAACGATCTGGAAAAAGAGCGTGGCATCACCATCATGGCCAAGAACACGGCGGTGCAGTGGGGCGACACCCACATCAACATCGTCGACACCCCCGGCCATGCCGACTTTGGCGCCGAGGTGGAGCGAGTGCTGGGCATGGTGGATGGCGTACTGCTGTTGGTGGACGCTGTTGAAGGTCCGATGCCGCAGACCCGTTTCGTTACCCGCAAGGCGCTGGAACTGGGTCTCAAGCCCATCGTCGTCATCAACAAGGTGGATCGCCCCGGCGCCCGCGCCGATTACGTCATCAGCGCCACCTTTGACCTCTTCGACAAGCTGGGTGCGACGGAAGAACAACTGGATTTTCCGGTCATCTACGCCTCCGGTTTGCAGGGCTATGCGGGGGAAGATCCCGAAGTCCGCTCCGGTGACATGAAGCCGCTCTTTAAGATGATCCTCAGTCATGTGGCGGCGCCCGAAGGCGATCCCGAAGGCCCCCTGCAGATGCAAATCGCCGACCTCGATTACTCCAGCTATGTGGGACGTATTGCTGTCGGTCGCATTCGCCGTGGCAGCATGCGTCCGGGGCAGGATATCGTGCTGATTCACGGTGTCGATCAGACCCAGACCAAGGCGCGTATCCTTCAACTCCTCGGCTTTGATGGCCTCAAGCGGGTGCCGTGGGAAAGTGCTACGGTGGGTGACATTGTCGCCGTAACCGGCATTGAAGAACCCTCCATCGGCGCCACCATCGCGGCGCCCGAAGCGCCGGAGGCGCTGCCGTGGAAACCCATTGATGAACCCACCCTGAACATGACGTTTCAGGTCAATACCAGCCCCTTTGCGGGCCGGGAAGGCAAGTTTGTCACCAGTCGCCAGTTGCGTGAGCGTCTTTATCGCGAGTTGCTGATCAACGTCGCGCTGCGGGTGGAAGATACGGACAACGCCGATGTGTTCATGGTGTCCGGGCGCGGCGAGTTGCACCTGACCATCCTCATCGAGAACATGCGCCGCGAGGGCTACGAACTGGCCGTGTCGCGGCCGCGGGTGATTCAGCGCCAGGTGGACGGCGTCTGGGAGGAGCCCTATGAGGCGCTGACGGTGGATGTGGAGGAACAGCATCAGGGCACCATCATGGAGCGCCTGGGCATCCGCCGCGGCGAGTTGCAGGACATGATCCCCGATGGCCGGGGCCGGGTGCGCCTGGAATACCGGATTCCCGCGCGCGGGCTGATCGGCTTCCATACCGAGTTTCTGACGGCGACTTCCGGCACCGGGGTGATCAGCCATATTTTCGACAACTATGGTCCGGTCAAGGGGACTATTCCGGCGCGCAACAACGGCGTGCTGATCTCGGCGGAAGAAGGCGAGGCGGTGGGTTTCGCGCTCTTCAATCTGCAGGAACGCGGCCGGATGTTCGTCAGCCCTGGCGACAAGGTCTACGAGGGCATGGTCATCGGCATTCATACCCGCGACAACGACCTGGTGGTCAACCCCCTCAAGGAAAAGAAGCTGACCAACATGCGCGCATCCGGTTCTGATGAAAACATCATGCTGACGCCGCCCATACGCCTGACCCTCGAAGCGGCAGTCGAGTTTATTGCCGATGACGAGTTGGTGGAGGCGACGCCGCAGTCCATTCGCATCCGTAAGCGTTATCTGACGGAGAACGAACGCAAGAAGGCCGCGCGCGGCGGCGGTTGAGGTTCGTGTCGGTGATCACCGGTCAGCGCTATGCGCTTTTTTCGAGCGTAATGAGGCGAAACCAGCCAGAGATCGCGGTAGGGATGTCGCTGATCACTTGCAGTTCTGGCCGCCTCTCCAGAATCTCTTCAAAGACGAGGCTGGTGTGGGTGGCGATGGCGCTGGAGATGGGCGTCAGCAGGCGCCGCCAGAAGGCGCGTTGACCCCGGCGTAAAAATTTGTCAAGGAGCAAGATACGACCCCCCGGTCGCAGGACGCGGCTGGCTTCCGCCAGGGCCGTGTCAGCATGGGGGACGACCGCGAGGATCAGGTGCATGACCACTATGTCGAAACAGGCGTCCGGGAAGGGTAGCGTCTCGGCATCGGCCTGTGCCAGTGTGATTTTCGCGCCTTGCTTTTGGGCATGGCGCAGCATGGCATGGGTGATGTCGATACCGACGATCTCGCCATGCTGTGGCAGGTATGGGATGTCGAGGCCGGTGCCGATGCCGTCGACGAGAATACGGCAGGGGCCGGCTGGAATGCCGCTCAGACTGCGTTGTCGCAGAGGGGCTGAGAAGCCACGCACGGCGAGATCGTAAATGGGCGCCCAGAGGGTATAGGCGCGCTGCAGGCTCTGGCGGCTCAATGGAAGACGGTGGCGACCGCCAAACGAAAGGCGGGGATGGGAACGAGGAAACTGGCGCCAGTGTCGCTGATCCATTCGAAGGTGCCGTGCATGCTGCCTACGGGCGTGGGGAGAACCGCACCGCTGGTGTAACAAAAGCGCTGTCCGGGGTGCAGGGTAGGTTGTTCGCCGACGACGCCCGGCCCCTTGACTTCCTGGGCGTGGCCTTCGGCATCGGTAATGATCCAGTGGCGATTGAGCAGTTGGGCGGTCTGCGGACCCAGATTCTCGATGGTGATCTGATAGGCGAACGCGAAATGCTCTTGCTGGGGGCTGGATTGCTGGGGTAGATAGCGGGTTTCCACGCTGATCTGAATCTCCGTGGGGGGGGCTGCTTCCATTGGGATGTGCTCCGGGCCGTGTGTGGTGTTGCGATTCAGAGACAGTCTAGCGCTCCGGGAGTGGGCTGCCAAGCCACGCGGATGGTTCCGATCAGCGTTTGCGCGCAGATTCCGGGCGCGGGCGATAGAGGATGAGCATACGCCCGACGCGTCCGATGATATCGGCGTGGCTGGTTTCGGCCAAGGTCTGCGTCATGGCGTCCCGCTGGTCGTGGGGCACGGACGGCAGACGTACCTTGATGAGTTCGTGGGCGTTGAGGGCGACCTCCAATTCGGCAACGACACCATCGGTGACGCCGTGGGCACCTATCATGACCACCGGCTTGAGGGCGTGAGCACGAGCGCGCAGAATTTGTCTTTCTTTGGTGTCCAGCATGTTATTCTCTCTATCGGTCTGGTGCCGGGATGTCCAACGGCAGAGTGTACGTTTGCGGAGAGCGAGGGTCAAAGCCCGGGAGCGCGGTTTGGCAAGAAGTAAATCCAGTGAGCAATGGTTGCGGGAACACTTCACGGATCCCTTCGTGCAGCGGGCCGCGAAAGAAGGATATCGCTCACGGGCGAGCTATAAGCTGCTGGAGATTCAGCAGCGGGATCGCCTCATCCGTCCGGGCATGCAGGTGCTGGACGTGGGGGCGGCACCCGGAGGCTGGACCCAGGTCGCCGCGCCCTTGATCGGTAAAAAGGGACGGCTGGTGGCGGTGGATCGCCTGCCCATGGACCCGGTGGCGGGTGCGACGGTGATCTGCGGTGATGTGTATGATGACGCGGTGCTCGCGGTCTGTCGGGAGCACTTGCCGGAGGGCGCCGATTTGATCATGAGCGATATGGCGCCGAACATGTCCGGTATTGCCAGCGTTGATCAGGCACGCGCCATCGACCTCGCGGAACTGGCGCTGAACATGGCGCAACGCTGGCTGAAACCGGGTGGATCGCTACTGATGAAGGTTTTTATGGGTTCCGGGGCGGAGGAATTGCGCCGCGCCCTGCGCCGGGACTTCAAGAAGATGGTGGTGCGCAAGCCCGAAGCCTCGCGCGCGCGATCAACGGAACAGTATTGGCTGGCGCTGAATTTTCAGGGGCTTGCGCAGGAAGGGTTGGACAACGGCGGGAAGAACTCTTTATAATTCCTGGCGCGCGCAGTTAGCTCAGCTGGATAGAGTGTCGGCCTCCGAAGCCGAAGGTCACTGGTTCGACTCCAGTACTGCGCACCAAATAAAGCAGATGGTTGTGCGGCGTTCGGCGGCGGGGTGCCAGAACGGAAAAGCGGCGTCGTGAGCGGCCGCAGACCGGGGAGATGCTGCGGTGCCGGTGCCCTTACGGAAGGTTCGGGCATGTGTGCGGCCATACGGAGAGGTGCATTGGTATGAATGCGCGCGACATCGCATTCCGCAAGACGCAGCGGAATGTGGCCCGTCGCGCTTATGCTGAATGGGGCGATAACGATGCGCACGGAGCGGGGAACGGTCCCTGGAGCCACTTTGGCGATGACCGCTAGCTCTCGAGGTTGCGGGGATGATGGCGTTTGAAAACCCCCCTGAAAATTCCCGCGTTCCTCACCCGTCCCATTACCATACCTCCCTACCGGTGGACCATGTCCATGGCCTTTTGGGGGGCATTCGTGGGGGTGGTGGTCTTTTCCGGATGGTACGCCTGGTCCTCCTGGCACCGCTATGAACAGGGTAGCCAGCATCGTCTGATGCTGGCATCCGACATGGTCGCGACGGTCACGCAAAAGCTGCTGGACGGCCACGCCTCCGGGCTTCAGTTTTTGGGGCGGCGATTACAGCGAGCAGACGCGCTGCAGCATCCTCGCCGCGCCCGGAGGCTTCTCTTGGACTATCAGAAAAGCTTCTCGGAGATCGTCAGCGCGAATCTCATCACCCCGAATGGGCAGGTGGTCGCCTCCACGACCGCGCCGGCCGGGGCGCCGTTGCCGGATTTTCGCAATAATCCGACCATCTGGCCGGGTTTCCAGAAAAACTTGCAGGTACACGGCATGCGAATCTACCACCCGATCCAAGGGCCATTGGTGGATCATTGGGTCATCCCCCTGAGATACACGGTATTTTCCCCCGGGGGGGAGCCCTTGTTCGTAGTAACCACCCCGCTGCGCTTTCATGACATCGAAGGCTTCCTGAGCCATTTGCCCTTACGCCCCGGAACGGCTGTCGGCCTGATCCGGAATGACTTTTATCTCGAGGGGCGCTGGCCTGTACCCCAGGGCAATCTCGCCCGGATGCTTTCCTATCCGGTCCCCGCGGGCGGGGCCTTGCGGCTGGCCCTGCAGCGGGACCCCCATGCACGTCACGGAATTTATGCAGGCCTCGTCACGGTGGAGCGGAGCTATCGGTTCGGGGCCTTTACGCGTTTGAACCGGTATCCGTTGACCGCGTTCATTTCCATCCCTGAACGGCTGTGGTTGGTGGCCTGGTGGCAACGATATATCCAATTCCCGCTGGTTTTTCTGGTCATCGCTTTGGGGTTCAGTCTGGTTGCGTATCAACGCATCCTCTCCCTGGACCGTCGATGGGAAGCGCAGCGCCAGACTTTCGAGCGGACCCTGACCGCGCAGGCCACTCACGACGTCCTGACGGGTCTGCCCAACCGCGAGGGACTGCGGATGGTGTTTGATCAGGCGCTGGCCCGCGCCGAGCGGCAGGAGCGGTTGCTGGTCGTGGGTTTTCTCGACCTGGATGCCTTCAAGCCGGTCAATGACGTTTACGGCCACGGAGTCGGCGACGATCTGCTGAAAGAAATGGCTCGCCGCCTGCAGGAGGCCGTACGCCGGACCGATACGGTGGCCCGCCTGGGCGGTGATGAGTTTGTGCTGCTGCTGGAAGGACTGCGCGGCATGGATGAGTTGGACCAGGTCCTGGCCCGCCTCTGGACGACGATCGCACGGCCTTTCCCGATCTATGGAGCAGTGGCCAGTATTCAGGCAAGCCTGGGATACAGCATCTATCCCTTCGACGAGGGCGATGCCGACCTGCTCCTGCGGCACGCCGATCAGGCCATGTATGCGGCCAAGGCGCGCCCGGGCCGCGATAGTGAAGGCTGGGCGCAGATCTACTATCCGGAACTGGGCAACATCAACATGGGCGATGAACTGCTGCGCCGGAATTTTCTGCAGGCCCTGTCCACGGGAGCGGTGACATTGCGTTACCAGCCGTTGGTGGCCCTGGCGACGGGCCGGGTGGCGGGCCTTGAAGCCTTGACCCGCTGGCGCCGGGAAGACCAGGATGTTTCTCCTGATCACTTTCTCTCGGCCCTGGGCGTGCGGGAGCGTCAGGCGCTGGGGCGTTTCGTGTTGCAAACGGGGTTGCGGCAACTGACACAATGGCGAAAATCCGGACTGGATCTTTTCCTCAGTATCAATGTCACCCCGGAAGAACTCGACCAGCCCGGATTTGCCGATGCCGTCCTCAGCACGCTGGCCGACTTTCCAGACGCGCCCCCGACAGCGCTGGTGCTGGAGGTGCTGGAAGTGGGAGAGATTCTCGAACGGAACACGGCTTTGGGGCACCTGCAACAGCTACGCGGCGCGGGGATGAAGATCGCGCTGGACGACGTGGGGAGCGCCTATGCCTCCCTCCTGCGCCTGAAAAACCTGCCCATCGACGAGATCAAGATTGATCAGGGGTTCATCCGCGAGTTGCCCAACCGCCCCCAGGATCTGGTGTTTGTCGAGAGCCTGGTCAACCTCGGCTTGGGAATGAACGTCATCATTACCGTGGAAGGTGTGGAAAGCGAGGCCCATATCGCTCTTCTGCGCGAGATGGAGGTGCACTATCTCCAGGGATATGCCATTACGAAGCCACTGGAAGGCGCGGCCGTGGCCGATTTCGTGCGGAACTTCGTTCTCGGCTCCGGAGATATCGATACGCCACTATTGGCGCTGTATCAGCACCTGGGGTGGGTGCATGCGGCGGAAGAAGCCGCGCTGAACCACGGGCTGTGCGAGGATGCGGAACTGGCGGCTTGCCCGATCACGGGTTGGCTTCGGACGCACGCGTCCAATGTGCCGGGGATCGAAAGTTTGTTGGCCGAGCACGCCACCGTGCATGCGTTGGGCCGGAAAATCCTCCAGGTACGCAGCGGTGGGAATCGCGAAGAACTGCATCGGCTACTGGGTCAACTGCACGTGCACAGTCATCAATTTCAAGCGGCGCTTGGGGAAGCGGTGCGTATCATGCGGGAAAGAACCGCAACTGAGGGGCAGACCCCGTTTCCCTCAACCTAGTGGCGAATGCAAGGGGCGTCCGGAGTAGGCGTATCAGTACCGGGGGGTTCGTGGCCTAACGGGCCCCCAGGATGGCTTCCAGCAATTCGTGCAGCGCGGACTCAACGGCATCCCAAGCCTTGTGCCTGATCGTGCCATGACTGGCGACGACGCCAAACACCCGATGGTAATGGTTGTGTAACTGTATCAACCGGCTCTCTTCCCCATAGCCCAAGTGATGCAGCACGTCGTTTCCACGACACCGGCGGCCATCCTTCAGGACTTCATGATTCACTTGCGACGGATCGATGAGCAACAGCCGCTTGACCGCTGTGTGGTGAGCGAGCACGCTCGCATAGAAGCCGAAAAGGCTGTTCGGGTAAGCGCCCGGATCAGGCGCAGAGTTGGAGAGGAAGGACGGCAGCTTGGCCAGCGGTAAGGGTTTGGATATCGCATAACCCTGCAGGTAGGGCACCCCTGTGGTGATCATGGCATCCAGGATACTGGGGGTTTCGACCCCTTCCACCACCAGATCCAGCCGCAGTTCCGTGGCCAGTTCCTGCATGGTTCGAACGAAATGCAGATCCTGCGGCCGTTCTTCCAGCGTCCGGACAAAGCCCTGATCCAGCTTGATCTCGTCGATGGGCAGGTTTTTCAGGCGCAGGAGGGAGGCATAGGCGCTCCCCACGTCGTCCAGCGCCAGACGCATGCCCAATGCCTTGATGTCGTGCATGGCGGACAAAGCCGTGGCATATTCGGCGAACTCACCGCCCTCCAGAATCTCCAGAGTGATTCTCTGGGGGGCTACCCCACTGGCTCCGATCACCTTCTGTAGACAGGTGGCGCTGCGACTACCAAAGGATTCCGGAGCGACATTGAAGGAAACCCAGAGAGACCAGCCCAATGCATCCAGTTTTTTGAGATCTTCCAAGGCTTGGATCAAGACCATCCGACTGAGGTTGGTCGTCTCATCGGTCGATAATTGAGGCAGGAATCTTTCCGGGGTAAGTATGCCCCCCTCGGTATCGCGCAGTCTGGCCAAGGCCTCTATCCCCACCACTCTGCGGGAATGACCGTCAAGCACAGGTTGATACCAGACCTCAAGACCACCATTCTCTAACAGAGCCTGAGCCGGGCATTGCTCACGGCGAGCTGTATTTTCACGGTAAACCTCCCAAGCGTCGCTGCGGTCTTTCTTGTGCGATTGGCTTGGGATGCGCCCGTCTGACCGCATCAGCAGGCGTTTCGTGAGCCATGACTTGATTTTTCTTGATTGGCGGAATAGAAAGCGATGCACTAATTCGCGGATGAAATTTTGGGGCATGTGACATGTACCTGTTATGGCTCCCGGAGCGTTGCCGGGTTCAGAAGGTATTTTTGTTTCCACGCACACACGGCCAATCTAACCTGAAATCTTGCGGAGTCAACCCGGCATCGTGAATGTTTCCTGGCATGCATGGCGCATTGGTGGCGCATAATCGCCGCCTGCCCGTCTATTTATCGAATCCGGTACGAAAGGAGTCAGGGTAGCACCTATCTACTGCTTGAAAAAGGCGATTGCGGAATGTCATGTATCTATAAGGCAATAAAAAACAATGATCGGTAACGCTAAATCGGCGCCCTGCGGTAGTAGGGGTTTGCGCGCGGTTTATGATTTCTCTGGCTCCGGACAAGGGCAGTCTATGGCACGCATGTCGTTACGCATCGATCCCCGGGGATGTTGAAGCGTCTGCCGTTCTTGGCAGACGATGGTTTGGCGACCGCCATAAATGGCAGGACGCAAGCAGTAACAACAGTTTTATGCACCGATCAGAATGCCAAATAGGCACAATAAATCAGACATGTACTTCATTAAATTATAATAGCTTAATTCATCAATATTAGATTTTTATTATGGAATGCGGCTTGCTATATCACAGGGCGGTAATATTACAGGTGTTGTCATGCATGTTGCTCAAACCGTGTGTCGTTCAGGAGGGATCGCTTTCGTGTGCCCTGGGGGGTCGCCCCGCCAGGGTGAGATGTGGCTGTCTGTCTCATGGCAGGGGGTGTCGCGCGGATACGGTTATTTTTGGCAGGATGCAACGTGGCGGGGAGGCGTTGACTGGTGCAGGCTCTCGGGTCTGCGCGCGTATCGCTGGAACACCGATATGTCGACGTGTGGTTGCGGGATGACGACGTTGTACTACACTTCGGTGAGGAGCGGCGTCCGGGTATCGCATATGCTTGGGCATATGCCTCATGCGGCAGCCTGTGGATCACGCCTTGCGGCTGAGCCGAACATTCGCGGATCAGCCGCCCGCGTTGTCCTGCAGCGGCATCATCTCCGTGGGGGATTTGCCGGTGCGTCCCTGATATGTCTCGGGCGTGGCCCCTGTGCGTGCCGCGGAGCCTGCATCGCGGAGTCTCGGCGGGCCCTCCCCCACCAATCGGATGTCCCTGGCCAAATGGCCCACGCGCGTAGCACACAGACTCCATCCGGTCATGCCAACCGATCGGATAAAACAAATAACCGTAGCGGCATGGAAGCGGCGGGAGCGTAAGGAGACCAGAGAAGATGGGTCGGATATCTACACAAACGTGTATTTGGAGGTTCAGGTGTTTATAGAGAATAAACGCTATGAAATGTGCGCAAAAATGCTACTGTCACTAGCCGCGCTCACGTTGGGAGGCTGTTCCAGTGACGGTTTGTATCTGCTGAAACCGGAAGGTTTGATATCACATACATTTTATCACTATTTCATTCTTGATGTGGTGATCATGTTATTTATTATTGTCCCCACGACACTGCTGACCATATGGGCAATGTGGAGGTATAGAAAGGGCGGCAAAGGAAGTTATCATCCCACGTGGAGCCACTCAAGCACCATAGAGATCATTGTCTGGGGTATTCCCCTGGTGACAGTGGGGATCTTGTCCTACCTGTCGGTAAAGGCTATTTATGATGTCAACCCCTATAATCCGGGTGTTATCTCCAAAGCGCAGAAGGTAAATGGCGGGGATCCTGTGGAGGTCGATGTCATCGCGACAGATTGGCGTTGGTTGTTCATTTATCCGCAACAACATATTGCCTCGGTGAATGAATTGGTGGTTCCGGTAGGGGTTCCCGTCAAGTTCCGCCTGACGTCCACTTCCGTGATGAATGACTTCCTGATTCCCCAGCTGGTCGGCATGATCGACGTCATGCCGGGCATGCGTACCAAGCAGGCGCTGGTGGCCGACAAAGCAGGCACCTACATAGGTTATTCTGCCGATTACAGCGGTGCGGGGTTGTCATGGATGCATTTTCAGACGCGGGCCGTCGGTATGACGCAATTTGCACAGTGGGTGAAGAGTGCCCAGCAATCTCCCCAGCATCTCAGCTATGCCGGCTTTGATCGTTTTGCAAAACCGTATATAGCCGTTGGCGGAGATCGGCAAATCTTCGGTAGCGTGCAGCCTGGTTTGTTTGATCATGTGATCGATGAGGTCATGCGCGGCAAAGTATGGCCGACGCCCATGGCGATGACCGAGAATATGGTCAATTACATGAAAAAACAACGCGCCGAACAGAAAGCGGGAGACTATTGACATGTTGGTACATTTACAAGGGCCGTGGACTCCTGTGCTGGGCCGGCTCACGCTTCAGCAAATACCTTATGAAAACCCCATTCTCTTGGGCACTTTTACCTTTGTGGCTGTTTTGGCGATCGCGATATTAGCGGCTACAACATATTTCGGTAAATGGGGATATCTCTGGCGGGAATGGCTCACAACGGTGGACCACAAGAAAATTGGCGTCATGTATTGTCTGCTTGGACTGATCATGCTGTTTCGAGGATTCATCGACGCCTTGATGATTCGCACGCAGCAGGCCATCGCCGTTGGCCACGAGGCGCCGGGTTACATGGGGGCGGTGCATGGATATCTCACGCCCTTTCACCTGGGCCAGATTTTTACGGCCCATGGCTTGATCATGGTGGTGTTCGCGGCGACCCCGTTGCTGGTGGGTATCATGAACATCATCGTGCCGCTGCAGATTGGCGCCCGAGATATGGCCTATCCCTATCTGAATGCCCTGGGATTATGGCTCACCACCGCCGGTGCGGCATTGGTGATGGTATCGCTGTTCATAGGCAACTTTGCCCACGGTGGATGGTATGGATTCGTGCCTTATTTCGAGCTGCCGTACAGTCCCGGGGTCGGCGTGGATTACTGGATATGGACTTTTCAGCTGAGCGCCATTGGCACCTCCTTGGGCAGTATCAATTTGATTGCGACCATCGTGAAGATGCGTGCCCCGGGGATGACGTGGATGCGTTTACCCATATTCACGTGGGCGTCTCTCAGCACCAATCTCATCGCGCTCACCTCTTTCCCGGTGCTCATGGTTTCCCTGGCTTTGCTTGCATTGGATCGTTATGTGGGTACCCATTTCTATACCGCGGGTATGGGCGGGAACCTGATGCTTTATAGCGACCTGTTTTGGGTTTGGGGGCATCCGGAGGTGTATTTCCTGATCCTGCCGGCTTTCGGCATGATGTCGGAAATCATCCCCACATTTTCTGAGAAGCCGTTGTTTGGATATGCGACGATGGTAATCGCTTCATTCGCTATCGGCGGGGTGTCGTGGGGGGTATGGCTGCATCATTTCTTCACCATGGCGGCGTCACCCAGTGTCAACAGCTTTTACAGTATCACCACTATGCTGGTGGGTATTCCTACCGGCGTCAAAGTGTTCAATTGGGTGTTCACGATGTATCGCGGACGTGTCCGCTATGAGCTGCCCATGCTATGGGCGTTGCTTGCACTCTTCCTCCTGCTGGTTGGTGGTATGACGGGTATGATGAATGCGTTCGCCAGCAGCGATTACATGTGGCACAACGGACTATTTGTGGTCGCGCATTTTCATATGATGGTTTTGGTGATCGCGGCGAGCGTGTTTGGTGCCGTTGAATATTGGTTTCCCAAAGTCTTTGGTTTCAGGCTCGAACAGAAATGGGGTAAATGGTTTTTCTGGTTTATGATTCTTGGGACCGGCTGGACATTCATTCCCATGTTTCTTTTGGGTTTTGCCGGTATGACACGCCGTCTGGATTATATCCCGTATACGCAATGGTCCCCTTATCTCCATGTCATGCTGGTCGGTATGGTGTTTTATGTGCTTGCCGTATGCTTCTTCGTGGCGCATCTGTATGTCAGCCTCCGGGATCGCGTAAGCAACCGCGCGGGCGCCGATGCCTGGGGTACGGGCCGCAGTTTGGAATGGATGACGCACTCTCCCGTTCCGGCTTATAACTATGCCTTTATTCCGCACATCAATGTACTGGATGAGTGGGCGTGGCGTAAGGAAAACGGGCTGACGGAACTGCACGCAGGTGACTATGAGGGGATTCACATGCCAAAGAATACAGGAATTCCCCTATTCCTCGGCATTCTCTTCATGGGCTTGGGTTTTGCCCTCATCTGGCGGATCTGGTGGCTGGCGTTGTTGTGTGTCGCCCTGATAGTGGCGCTCGTCATCCTTCGGTCTTTTGACCGTGATACCGATATGACGATCCCCGCGCAGGAGGTAGAGCGGGTAGAACGCGGTGCCCGGGATGAAATCCCTGCAACGGCGTGGTCCGCCGGGATGCCGGGCGGCACGGTGACTGCTCATTCCACCCTTCGGCCCGGCACGACATCCACAGACCCCTCATGGGCCCCGATGGACCGTTAACGGACTTATCCCGACCCCACCCTCTATCGGTGGGATAAGTCGTTTTCGAGCATATCTGAAAAAGGAGTTATTCTCATGCGCGCATCTGCAGCACAAAAAGTCGATCCGGCTCACGCGACACTCTGGGCGCGGCACTATGCCGGTCACGACATGATCGGCACCCGGACCTTTGGATTCTGGCTTTATATGTTGACCGACGCCATGGTCTATGCGGCGCTGTTCGCATCGCTGGGTGTGTTAAGTCATGTGGTTAATTTGGCGGGTGGTCCATCGCCTTCCGCGTTCATCAATCCGGTCTATGCGTATGGCGAAACCATCACTTTGTTTCTCAGTGTGTTGATTTATGGCTATTCGATGGTTGCGCTAAAAAATGGAAATCGCAGCGGAGTGATTGGTAGTATGTTTGCCGCTATGCTGTTGGGTATGGTGTATCTGGTGATAGCCGGTATAGATATTCGCGATATGTTCGCGCAGGGTATCATTCCCGAGGCCAGCGGATTCTTGTCCATATTCTTCACGATTATCATTTATCATGCGCTGCATATTATCGTGGGTGTGGTGTGGATGCTGGTCATGATGATCCAGGTTGCGCGGGAGGGTTTTAGTGCCAACGTGGTTTATCGTCTGATCAATCTTCGTCTATTCTGGCATTTCCAGGCGGTGATTTGGGTGTTTGTGTTTACTTTCGTTTATTTGCAGGGGATGGTGGTATGACAGAGCATACGCAAAATCCGTTAAATCATCCGGAAGTGCAACTGGCCAATGGCCGCGCATATCTGGTGAATTTCATTCTTTCCATGTTGCTGACGACGGCAGGTCTTTGGCTGGCTATTACGCATATCACGACGCCATTCGGCACGGTTTTGGTGACGTCCTTTCTTGCGGGTGTGGTGGTGGTGATTCAGGGTTACTTCATTTTGCATATGGATATCTCCCATGCGCAGATATGGCATACCGTGGCCATGGTGCTGTTCTTGCCGCTGTTTGTCGTTACCATCGGATTGACCGCGTGGATGTTCCATGGCTTGTATCAGCGTACCATGCTCATGCCGCCGGGCGCGCCTGATATGGCCCAGATGTCTCACCCGCCGCATGAGCGCACACCGTCGTAGTTTCCACCCATCCATGGTTTCGCTCATGGGTCTCGCGCCACGGTGTCCTGCAATGGCGCCAAGACAAGGATGTTTCTCACATGCTTAAATTCGATATGGACGGGCAGAGTGTTGCCCGTTTCCCTGGACAGCGCCGCCCCCTTTTGGCCTCCCTGCGTGATCTGTGGGTGCTGGCCAAGGCCCGGGTGGTTTCATTGCTGGTGTTTACGGCTGCGGTGGCGGGGTTGTTGGGCATTGCGCTGGCGGGATCTCAAGCCGAGCACGCCCTGGAACGATGTTTGCTTACTCCATTTCCTATCTGTTTCTGTTGTTTACCGCCCTGATTCTGGGCAAGTTGGTGATGAGTTATGGCCTCTTCTGAGAGCGCGGAGGCAATACCGGAAGGGACGGCGTATGTCCTTCCAGTCTTCGCCATGGTAGACCCCCTCACCCCTGCATAATGAGACATGAGCGGTGTGCCGTTGGAGGCGCGCATGGGCCTTGCGCATCATAGGATAAAGCATTTATCAGGATTTTATATGTTATTAAATGGAGATACGGGGTGCGCGATACGCGGGATGATTTATTTGGCGGCCCAGGTTCCGGGGGAGCGCGTGCGCGGGTGTGATCTTGCCGCGTATCTTGATGTTCCGTTGCCCACATTGACCAGTGTGCTGCGTAGACTGGTCAAGCGGGGTGTTCTCCATGCCGCGAAGGGACGTGGCGGCGGCTTTTCCATGTATCCCGGAGCCGAGCGGATGAGCCTTTTCGAGGTGATTGAGATCGTGGATGACCGGCTGACCCGTAGAGACTGCGTGCTCAAGATGAAGGCATGCGCGCACGTGACAGTCTGCAATCGCTGTCCATGGGGTGGGCTTGCAAGGGATGGAATGGAGTTTCTGAAGCGGCAGACCATCGGAGGGATGGTGTTAGCCCAAAGCAGTAATGTCCCCTCTGAACAATTCTAAAATGTCCCCTTTGTGTGGAAGGGGGCGTGTGGGTGGAGGGGAATCTGACGATGAGTCGCAAAGAGTTAGATCGGGTGGGGGTGAT
>JAKACQ010000038.1:0-27509 GCA_021821285.1 Pseudomonadota bacterium | reverse complement strand
CGCTCCCGACCATCCTTGGCGTCGCTATTCCTCCTCAACATCCTCCCCAGAACCCCCTCCCTGACCCTCCACAGGGGGACATCTCTGCTTTGCTCAAAAGGGGACATTTGTGAATTGGGTTGACACCATCGGAGGGATGGCTGACACGTTATTTTGAAGCATGGTATGATTATGCCCTTTCCTTCGCGTTCCCGGGCGCAGTACCTATGGCTGAAGTCCTTGTATTCCAACATCACTTTGCCGAAGTTCCCGGAACGCTTGGGGATTTGCTCGCCTCCCATGGGCACGGGACGACCACCGTCCGGTTGGATCTCGGTGAGGTGCCTCCTCCGTCGATGCGAGGGTATGGGGGCCTGGTGATCATGGGCGGGCCCATGAGCGCCAATCAGGACGACCGATACCCGTGGCTCCGGACGGAGCGTTCGTTCATCCGTGACTGTGTTTTGGCGGGTATTCCCACAATAGGGCATTGCCTGGGCGCCCAGCTCATTGCAAAAGCGCTTGGAGGGGAGGTGTGCGTCAATCCATCCGGACCGGAGATCGGATGGTGGCCGGTGACGAAGACGACCGCGTCAGTCGATGGCCATTGGCTGGACGATCTTCCAGAAAGGTTTGAAGGCTTTCATTGGCATGGCGAAACGTTCACCCTGCCAGAAGGGGCCGTGCCCCTGCTTTCTAGTGAGATCTGCGCGCATCAGATGTTTTCTGTCGGTGATCATTGTCTGGCGCTGCAATGGCATCCGGAGGTGACTGAGCGTGCCGTGCGGGTATGGGTCGAGGTGATGCATGCAGATCTCCTTTCCGAGGCGGATGGGGTTCAGAGCGCGCAGGTGATCTTGGATGGGGTGGGGGAGCGATGTGTTGCGTTGGCTCGGTGGGCCCGACTGATTTACACCCCGTGGATCCTGAAGATAGCCTGACGGTGGATCCGCCCGCCGCTTTGGGCGGGATCCCCGCTTTTGCCTAATCGCGGGCCGTTTTTTTCGCGTTAGCCGTGGTTGTCTTGCATAAGGAGGAGGCGCTTACTGCCGGCCCGTGCTGCCGAAACCGTCGGCACCGCGTTCAGAGGCGGCGAATTCGCTCACGACGGTAATGCTTGGACGGAGGACGGGGACCAGGATCATCTGCGCTACGCGCTCTCCAGGCTCGATAAGGATGTCCGCTGACCCACGATTCCACAGAGAAATCTTAAGGGGTCCCTGGTAGTCGGCATCAATGAGACCTACCAGATTACCGAGGACCAGGCCACGATGACCAAGACCGGAACGCGGCAGCAAAAGCGCGGTAACCCGAGGGTCGCCAATGTGCATGGCAAAACCGGCGGAGACGAGCTCCGCCTGTCCCGGCGCCAGTTGTAAAGGCGTTTCCAGGCAAGCGCGCAGGTCCATACCGGCGGCGTCGGCGCTGGCATAATGGGGGAGGGGCCATTCCTGGCCGATGCGTGGATCGAGAATGCGCACTCGCAGATCATTCATGAAGGTCTTCGGACTCCGTACCGGGGTGAGAAAATAAGGCGCTGAGGTGACGCAACAGGTGGCGCGCGAGGTCGATCTTGCTGCAGCGGGGAATGTGCAGCACACGCTCTCCCTGTAGAATGCTGCAGGCATTGTCCACTGCCCCCATCCCCATATCGTTGCGGGATATGTCGTTGGCGACGATGACATCGGCCCCTTTGCGTCGCGCTTTGGCGCTGGCCATGGCCAAATGGTCCTGGGTGGCGGCAGCAAAAGCGACAATCCAGCGTGGTCGGCGGGGATCCTGGTGGACCGTGGCGACAATGTCGGGATTGAGACTCAGAGGCAGCGGATTGGGAATCTCGGTCTTGCCAAGCTTTTCGGCGCTGTAGTGACTCGGCCGGTGGTCCGCCACGGCGGCGTTGGCGATGAAAATATCGACGGGTGGGTCCAGTGCCCGCAGGCAGGCGGCAAGCATCTCTTCAGCGGAGATGACGTCCTGACGAAGCACTCCCGGCGGCGTGTGTTCGTGCGTCGGCCCGGTAACGAGCAGCACTTCCGCTCCGGCCTCGGCGCAGGCCTGGGCGAGCGCGAAGCCTTGGCGGCCGCTGGCGTGATTGCTGAGGCCGCGTGCCGGATCGATGGCCTCCCAGGTGGGACCAGCGGTGACGAGGACACGCTGTCCACGCAAGGTTTTTTCCGCCAGGGCGCTCCGCAGTTCGCCCACCAGTCGCTCTGGTTCGAGCAGCCGTCCGGTGCCGGTCTCTCCGCACGCGAGGCCGCCGCAGTCGGGGCCGAGAAAGTGGACGCCATCGCTCTGCAACTGTGTGATGTTGCGCTGAGTGGCCGGGTGTGCCCACATGGCGCTGTTCATGGCGGGAGCGATGAACAGGGGCGCACGACTGGCGAGAACCAGGGTGCCGAGCAGGTCGTCGGCCAAACCCTGGGCGAGACGGGCCATGCCATCGGCGGAGATGGGGGCGAGCAGAAGGGCATCGGCCCAGCGCGCCAGACGGATGTGATCCATGGCCGCTTCCTCGGCGGCGGCAAAAAGGTCGCTACGCACGGGGGCACCACTGAGCGCTTGCAAAGTCAGCGGGGTTACAAACTGGGCGGCTGCCCGGGTCATGACCACCCGCACCTCGACACCGCTCTGGCGCAGGGCGCGGACGATCTCCGGGCTCTTATAGGCGGCGATGCTGCCCCCCACCCCCAAAAGAATCCGTTTGCCAGCAAGGGGCTCTGTCGTGTTGAATACGCTTTCTATCATCACATTCCTAGTGTAAAGGAAGGAGGGAGCGCATGGCTATCACGGATTGGCCGGAGGATGAGCGTCCGCGGGAGCGGTTGTTGCACAAGGGGGCCACGACGCTGTCGGATGCGGAGTTGCTGGCGATTTTTCTGCGGGTGGGTGTGGCGGGCAAGAGTGCCGTGGATTTGGCGCGGGAGTTGTTGCAGAGCTTCGGTAGTCTGCGCGCGCTACTCACGGCGCCGCACCATGATTTTTGTGCTCATAAGGGGCTGGGAGATGCCAAATATGCGCAGTTGCAGGCGGTATTGGAAATGAGCAAGCGCCATCTCGCGGAAGCATGGCAGCGGGGTGACGGCCTGGATTCGCCGCAGCGGGTGCGACAATACCTGTCCGCCACTTTGCGCGATCGCTGCCGCGAGATTTTCGCCGTGATCTTTCTGGACAACCGCCACCGGGTGCTGCGCTTCGAGGAGATGTTTTTGGGGACCATCGATGGCGCCACGGTGCATATCCGCGAGGTGCTGAAACGGGCCCTGGAACTGAATGCGGCGGCGCTCATCGTGGCGCACAACCATCCCTCCGGCGTGGCAGAGCCCAGCGCTGCCGATCTTTCCCTTACCCGTCGCCTGGACCAAGCGATGCAACTGGTGGACCTGCGCTTGCTCGATCATTTCATCGTAGGCGATGGTGAGCCCCTGTCCTTGCGTGAACAGGGGGGCTGGTGAAAAAAAACAGTCCACTCTGGCGGCGTGCTCTCTTTGCAGGGCGTGGATTGTGGGCCGCTGCCCGTGAGGAAGCGAGTTTTCGGACGGAATTGCTGGCGGTAGCGGCCGGAGTGGCGCTTCTGTACTGGCTCCGGCCGCCGCTGATCTGGTGGGGCGTAGGTATTTTGCTCATGGCTGCGGTGCTGGCGGCGGAACTGCTCAACAGCGCCGTGGAATCTCTTGCTGATCTGGTGAGTCCGGAGTATCACCCCTTGGTGGCGCGGGCGAAGGATTGCGGTGCGGCGGCAGTGCTGGTGTTGAGTATCGCTGCGGTACTGTGGGTTGCGTTATTGTTGTGGCAACGCTGGTGTGCGGGTCTCTGACCGATGCGAGGCCCTCAGCGCTGGGAATTGTTGGCTTTGTTGCTGTTCGGCTTGGGGCTGGCGGCGCTACTCTGGCTTTATGTGGGCGATGTCCTGGCGAGCATGCTCTGGCGCCGTATGGCGTTGCTGGATGCGCGCTGGGAGGCGGAGATCATGCAGTCCCGCGACCCGGCCTGGCAGCCCTTCTGGGCCGGGGTGACCCGGCTCGGGGGGCCGGGGTTTTTACCCTGGCTGGTGGCGTTGCTGACTGCGGCCTGCTTCGCGGCGCGGCGTTTTTTCGAAGGGGTTCTGTTGATGTGGGGCACGACGGTGTTGACCATACTCGTCCAACTGGTGAAGGCGGCGACGGATCGTGCCCGGCCGGCGACGGCGGTGGATGCGCTTTCGCCGGCGTTCCCCAGCGCGCATGTGAGCCTCAGCTTCCTCGTCTATGGCCTGCTGGCTCTGTATATCCTTGCGCCGAATGGGGTTCGCCGGAGTCTGCGTGTGTCCTTGGTGAGCGCGCTGGTGGCGCTGGTGGCGGCCATTTCCTGGAGTCGTTTGGCGCTCGGGGCGCAGTGGCCGAGCGATGTGCTGGGGGCCGGGTTGTTGTCCGGCTTATGGCTGGGTCTGCTCGGAGCGGCCTGGCGGGGCTATCGCCGTCGGCATCCGCCACGCGCGCTGGTCGGCGCGGAGCGAATCTGGAGCCGAGTGGCGTTGGGATCGCTGGGTATTGCCGGTTTGGCGGTGCTGGGGTCGGTATTGGCCGGATGAGACGAGGCGGAGCCGGTGGACGGTTGCGGCAGGCCGCGGCGATTTTACCCGGCCGATGGATACGGCTTATACTGGCGGGGGCTTTAGGGGTGGGACACCACCATGCTTGCGGCGGCTGATGACCGCTGCGGCGGTGTTTCAGCGGGTGAAAGGCCGCGTTTTCGAGGCGCGGGAGCGACGGGGAAAAGGATGAGCATTGGCACAGGAGTGACCATCATTGCCATCGTTATGATCATAATCCTGTTGATCATGGCGGTGACGGCCGCAGTGCTGATACGGACTTATTTGCGGCTGGAAAGACTGTTGGCCAGGGCCGAGCAGGAAGCCGGACCGTTGATCTTCGATATCAAGACGGCGTTGGCGGACATCAAACACATCACAGAGACGGGTCGCAGGCAGATGGGCCGAGTGGATTCGACGCTCAAATACCTCAGTCAGGAGATCATGGAAACGACGGACACCCTCGTGCAACCGGTCCATGAACTCGGACTATGGTACCGCGCGCTGCGCGCGGGCTGGCGTTACTTTTCGCGGAGGCGTTAAAGGGGGCGTCGCTTGCCCTGTTTCGATCAGGTATTTTTCAGGTGAGGAGGCATCACAATGAGGAACGCAGAAGGCTTTGTTATCGGCGTGCTGGTGGGCGCGGTGGGCGCCCTGTTGCTGGCTCCGGCCAGTGGTGCGGAAACGCGTCAGGAGTTGCGCCGCGCCATGGATAAGGGACGGGATCGTTTGCGCAGTATGGAGACGCTGGCCGAGGAGCGGATTGCGGTACTCATCGATGAAATTCAGGAGAAGACGGCGCGATTGATGGATGCTGGCGGCGATCTCGTGGAGTCCAAGCGGCAGGATTTGGCGGAGGCTATCCAGGTGGCCAAGCGCGCACTGGCGGAAGAGCGGGATATCTTGACCCGCGCGAGCCGGGCGCGTCGCGTCGCGGTAGAGAGGGAAGAACATCTTTGAGGTTGCGGTGAGTCGGAGCACATGTGACTTTTTATGGTGTAATCAATCATTTCATGGTGCGGTGCCGGAGCGGGGCGACTATGATGAGCAGGTCGAATTCATAGGGAGATACACATGGCTGATAAACTGTTGATGGTGATGGTGAACACCGATCCTTCCAATCCCCAGGAGCTGGGCGCGCCCTTTTTTCAGGCGACGGTGGCGGCGGCGATGGACTTCGAAGTGGAGGTTGTGCTGACGGCCCGCGCCGGTGAATTGGCTAAAAAGGGGGTTGCCGAAAAGATGCACGTCATGCCGGGCAGCCCCAAGAGTGTTTATGATTTTATCCAGGATGCCCATGAAGCGGGCGTGAAGTTTTTTGTCTGCACGCCTACTCTCGAACTCTGGGAATGCACCAAGGAAGACCTGATCCCCGAAATTCAGGACATCGTCGGTGGCGCCTATGTCATTGAGCAGGCCATGGACGACGACGTGGTCACCTTTACCTACTGATGTCCGTATGATACCCACCCATTTAGGGCCCGCTGAGCACCTGTTTAGCGCGGAAGAGGTGGAGGCGGCCATCCGGCGGATGGCCGTTGCCATGAATAAGGATCTGGAGTCCCTCACTCCGCATCGTCCCGTGGTGTTGCTTTGTGTGCTTACGGGAGCGGTGGTGGTAGTCGGACAACTGATGCCGCATCTGCATTTCCCCCTGGTGCTCGACTGTGTGCAGGTGAGTCGCTATGGCGCGGAAACCAGCGGGGGCACCTTGCAGTGGCGTACCCGCCCTAAGGAATCCCTGGCAGGAGCCGTGGTGTTGCTGGTGGATGATATCCTCGACGAGGGGATTACCCTGAGGTCGTTGCAAGCGTATTGCGCGGCGGAAGGCGCCGCCGCCATTCACACGGCGGTGATGATTCGTAAGACGCGTCCGCGCGCGGTGGAAGTTCCGGTGGACTACGTGGGACTGGAAGTGCCGGATCGTTTTGTCTTTGGTTACGGACTGGATGCCCGCGGCCTGGGGCGTAACGCACCGGGTATTTTCGTCTTGCCGAGGGATGACTGATGGGGTGACGGGTATCATTGGCGGCAGTGGTCTGACCCGCCTCAAGAACTTGGAGATTCGCAATCGCCGGGTCATTCGCACGCCCTTTGGCGAGACCTCCGGCCCGTTGACCTTCGGTCAGCTTGGTGGGCAGGAGGTGGTGTTTATCGCCCGCCACGGTTATGGTCACACTATCCCACCGCACCGCGTCAATTACCGCGCCAATATCTGGGCACTACACCATGTCGGAGTGACGCACGTCGTCGCGGTGGCGGCGGTGGGCGGGATCAGCACGGCCATGCAATCCGGAGTTATTTGTCTGCCCGATCAATTGATCGACTACACCCATGGGCGTCCGAGCACCTTTTTTGAAGGCCGGGAAAGCATGGTGGTGCATATCGATTTTTCCGAACCGTACTGTGGCTTGGTGCGCGCGCGCCTGCTGCGGGCGGCGGAAACCGCCGATGTCGCGGTGATCGACGGGGGCACCTACGCGGCCACCCAGGGACCACGCCTGGAAACCATCGCGGAAATCCGTCGTATCGAAAGGGACGGGGGAGATGTGGTGGGGATGACCGGCGCGCCAGAGGCGGTGCTGGCGCGGGAGATCGGGCTTTGTTACGCCCCGTTGTCACTCGTCGTGAATCCGGCGGCGGGAAAATCGGCGGAACCCATCACCATGGAGGCTATCGACGCAGTGATGCATGCGGGTATGCACCGGGTGCGCAAGGTGCTCGAGTCTGCCGTGCCCTTACTGGCCGATTGCCCGCAATGCAGTTGTGGGGCTTCGGTGGGGCCGGACGCGCTCAAACATCTCCATAGCCGGGAGTAAGCCGGCTGCTGGGGCGGCACCCCGAGCCTGAGCGCCTGCCCTTGCCGGATCAACGCAGGGTGACCAATTCCTCGGCGCTGGTGGGGTGAATGGCGATGGTGTCATCAAAATCCCGTTTCGTGGCACCCATGCGCAGCGCCACGGCAAAGCCCTGCAGCATTTCGTCCACAGCATCGCCGATGGCGTGCAGACCGACGATCCTTTCTTCCGGCCCCACCGTTACCAGCTTCATCGCTGTTTTTTCCGGGTCGGTCGAAAAAGCGCGGAACATGGGGGTGAAAGTCGTCCGATAAACCCGGACCGCCTCTTCTCCGTACTGTAACTGGGCAGCGGCCTCGCTCAAGCCGACAGTGGCGATGGGGGGATGACTAAAAATGACGGTGGGCACCAGATGGGTGTCGAGGTGCCGGCCGGCCTGACCGCCAAAAAGTCGATCGGCGAGGCGCCGACCGGCGGCTATGGCCACCGGCGTCAAGGCCGGGCCGGGGGTGACGTCGCCTACCGCATAGACGCCGGGTGCGCTGGTTGTTTGGTAGGCATCCACCGGAATGAATCCCTGCGTATCAACGGAAATCCTCACCTGCTCCAGGCCCAGTTCGGAACTGTTGGGGCGGCGGCCAATGGCCCAGATGACGGCGTTCAGGCCACCCAGGCAATCGCCGTCGTGAAAATGTAGGTACAGACCATCGGTGCGTTTTTCCACTTCCCGAACCTGGCGCAGGGCGAGCAAGTTGATGCCTTGATGCAGCATGGCGTCCATCAGATGTTCACGCAGCATGGGCTCAAAATCGTTGAGGAAGTGGTTGCGGCGCATGACGAGGGAAACCTCACTGCCGAGCCCGTGGAGTACTCCGGCAAGTTCGACGGCGATGTATCCCGCCCCGACTACGGCGACACGGCGAGGCGCCGTTTCCAGCGCAAAGAATCCATCCGAGGTGATACCCAGTCCGGCCCCCGGAATATCGGGCCAAACAGGTTGTCCGCCAGTGGCGATCAAAATATGCTCGGCTTCCAGAAGCGTGTTGCCGACGTCGACTCGATGCGCGCCAGAAAAGCGGGCGTGACCGCGCAGCAGGGTAACGCCGTTGCCATCCAGGCCCTGAGCGTAGCGCTCGTTGAGACGCGCGATGTAGGCGGTACGTTGTTGCTTGAGCCGTGCCCAGTGAAAGCGGGGCGTCACGGTGTCGAAACCATACTCTTCGGCCATTTTCATCTGGCCGGCCAGATGAGCGGCATTCCAGAAGATTTTTTTGGGCACACAACCCGCATTGACGCAGGTACCGCCCAGCGGGCCAGCGGCGACCAGGGCGGTACGCGCCCCGTAACGGGCGGCGCGGTTGGCCATGGCGATGCCGCCGCTGCCCCCACCGATGACAATGAGATCATAGTGTTGCGTCATGACACCTCCCTTTTCCCAGGGACTGAACAGGGTAAAAGAGCCGAGGCCGAGGCGGCTGTTTGCACGCGTCGACGACGGCCCGGGGTGAGCCGTTCTCGCCCCTCACTTTACGCGCGTTTCCCGCCGAAGTATTTCTCCAGATCGTCCGCGCCGCCAATATGTTTGCCGCCGATAAAGACTTGCGGCACGGTGGAGCGTCCACTCACCGCGCGAATGGTGCGCGAACTGACACCGGTGCCCATACCGGTCCTGATCTCCTCGAAGGTCAGGTCGTGCGCCTTCAAGAGCGCCTTGGCGCGGGCACAGTGCGGGCAGCCCTCGCGGGTGAAGATGGTGATGAACTCCGGATCGCGCGCTTCGGGGTTGAGGTAATGGAGCATGGTGTCGGCATCAGAAACCTCGAAGGGGTCGCCGGGTTTGTCGGGCTCGATAAACATCTTGTCGATGACGCCATTCCTGACCAGCATGGAGTAGCGCCAGGAGCGTTTGCCGAAGCCAAGTTCGCTCTTGTCCACGAGCATGCCCATGCCTTTGGTGAATTCGCCGTTGCCATCAGGAATCAGGTGAATGTTTTCGACCGCCAACTCCTTGGCCCAGGCTTCCATGACAAAGGCGTCATTCACGGATATACAAAGGATGTCATCGACGCCATTTTCACGAAAGGTCGGCGCGAGTTCGTTGTAGCGGGGCAGATGGCTGGATGAGCAGGTCGGGGTGTAGGCGCCGGGCAGAGAAAATACGACCACGGTCTTGCCTTTGAAAAGATCGTCGGTGCCGACGTCACGCCACTGGTTATTGTCGCGGGTGCGGAATACGACTTGGGGAACGCTTTGGCCTTCAATGCTGGTGAGTTTCATTTTCGTCTCCTGTTTGCGCTACGGTGACGGCACGATTGCCGGTATCCGATGTGCGTGGGTGGGCCCTGCCGCACACGCAAAGATAATAGACATAGTCTAAAATAAAATCAAGTATTGAAATGGCTGGCCGGAATCAAAGATCAAGCGGTGCTCCAGCCCAAGTAAGCGGCCGCGGTGTCGAGACCCCCATAGCGAATCTGGAAATCCGCCTGAGCGCGAATGACCGCCCTGGCATGGTAGGCGATGCCGACCCCCGCCCTGCGAATCATGGGCAGATCGTTGGCGCCGTCGCCGATGGCGATGCAATGGCCGGCATCGGTGCCCAGGTCGGCAGCCAGCAGATCGAGGATATCGGCTTTGGCGGCGGCATCGATGATGTCACCGAGCACTTGGCCGGTGATCTGTCCGTCGATGATCTCCAGGGTATTGGCGAAGGCGTAATCGAGATCCAGTGTTTCCTGGAGATGTCGGGCAAATTGCGTGAAACCACCAGAAACGACACCGACCTCGATGCCCTGCGCCTTGGCCGCAGCGACCAACTCGCGGGCTCCAGGGCTGAGAGACAGCCGTTCGCGGATGATCGCGTCGATGGTGTTCGCGGGTGTGCCAGCCAGCAGACGTACCCGTTCGCGCAGGGAACTCTGAAAATCCAGTTCGCCGGCCATGGAGCGTTCGGTAAGGGCGGCAACCTGGCGCTTGAGACCGAGATAAACGGCCATTTCATCGATACACTCGATACTGATGAGGGTCGAATCCATATCGGCCAGGAGGAGTCGAAAATGACCCCGATCCCACAGACGGGTCACGGCGACATCGAGGGATATCCCCTCCAAGGCCTCGATGAGGCAATGGTTGGCCGCACCCAGCGGACCATCGGGTCCATGCAGCATGAGGGCCAGATCGTCTCCCTGGCCATGCAGTATGCGGCCGGGAATAAAGTGTTGCAGATGCAGGGTGGTGAGCGCCCGGCGCAGTGCTTCGGGTCGCCCCGCACCATGCAGCACCAGACGCACGCTGCTGCTGGCACTGTTCATCGGCGCCCAGATGACTTCCCGTTCCTGATGCAGGGCCTGCCGGGAGAGTTCATCCAGAAACGGCGCGATCTCGCCCACGGTGACCGGCAGTTCCCAACTTTGCAGCCAACAGTCCCAGATCTCCTGGTGGCTTTCTACCTGGGCCACCAGTTGCCCCATGCTGGCCGGGAGATGCATGGGGCCGCGTGCGGCGGGACTGAGAATGGCGAGACGCGTGCTGCTCATGGTTGGGTCCTCAGTTGGTCGATGAGTTGCAGTAATTCCTGACAGCGCGCTTCGCCATCGGGGAGGTTGCGGCGAATGCGCAGGCGGTGTTCTCCATCCAGTTGGTAAATGCCGGGGGACTGCTGGATGAACTGGATGATTTTTTCGGGGGCTACCTGGTTGTCGGGGACGAATTGCAGACGAGCACCAGCAGGACCCGCGTCGATCTGGGCGATGCCGATCCGGAGGGCGCTCAAGCGTAACCGAGTCTGGCAGAACAGGGTGCGGGTCGGCGCGGGAATGGGTCCGAAGCGGTCGATCATCTCCACCAGGATCTCATCGATGGCGGAATCACTGCGCACGTCACTGAGGCGCTTGTAGAGTTGCAGGCGCAGGTGTACGTCCGGCAAGTAGTCGTCAGGAATGAGCGCCGGGGTGTTGAGATGAATTTCCGGATCATTGGTGCGCCGTTCTTCGAGACTGTGGGGATCGCGTCCGTCACGAATGGCCTCCACCGCGTCGTTCAACCATTCCATAAAGAGGGTGAAACCCACTTCATCCATGTGCCCGCTTTGCGCCTCGCCGAGCAATTCACCCGCCCCGCGGATTTCCAGATCGTGGCTGGCCAGGGCAAAGCCGACGCCGAGATCTTCCAGGGATTGGATGGCGTCGAGACGACGGCGGGCATCTTCGCTCATGGCGCGTGGGTCCGGAGTGAACAGATAGGCGTAGGCACGTTGGTGCGAGCGGCCCACTCGGCCGCGTAACTGGTGCAATTGGGCGAGACCGAATTGATCTGCGCGATGGATGAGGATGGTGTTGGCGTGCGGGTTATCGATGCCGGATTCGATGATGGTGGTGCTGAGGAGAATGTCGAAGCGTTGGTGATAAAAATCCAGCATCACCGCCTCCAACTCGCCCTCGGGCATCTGGCCATGGGCGACGCGCAGGCGGGCATCGGGTATCAGGCGGCGCAGGGTGGTGGCCATGCGCTCAATGTCGCGTACCTCGTTGTGCAGGAAATACACTTGACCGCCGCGATACAATTCGCGCTGGCAGGCCTCGATCACGGTCGCATCATCCCAGATCTGGACGAAGGTACGCACTGGCTGACGGCGTTGGGGTGGCGTAGCGATGATGGAGAGATCTCGCAGACCGGCGAGGGACAGGTTCAGGGTGCGTGGGATGGGGGTGGCGGTGAGGGTGAGGATATCCACCTCGGCCCGCAGGGCCTTGATCCGCTCCTTCTGCCGAACTCCGAAGCGATGCTCCTCATCCAGAATCAGCAGCCCCAGGTCGTGAAAAGCGACATCCTTTTGCAGTAGACGATGGGTGCCGATGAGGATATCCACCCCCCCGGCGGCCACGGCGGCGAGCACCTGCTTGTGCGTCTTGGCGCTCTGGAAACGGGAGAGCACTTCCACGCGCAGCGGCAGTCCGGCGCAGCGATTCCGGAAGTTTTCGTAATGCTGCTGGGCGAGGAGCGTGGTCGGCACTAAAACCGCCACTTGTGCCCCACTGTGTGCCGCCAGAAAAGCCGCCCGCAGCGCTACTTCGGTTTTGCCGAAACCCACGTCGCCGCAGACCAGGCGATCCATCGGATGGGGGTTGGTCATATCGGCGATGACGGCATCAATGGCCGCCTGTTGGTCGGGGGTTTCTTCAAAGGGAAAGCGAGAGACGAATTCCCAGTAGGCGTCGTCGGGTGCGGGGAAGGCCCGGCCGCTGCGCGCGGCGCGCCGGGCATAGATGTCCAGCAGTTCACTGGCGGCATCGATGGCTTTCTGCCGCGCCTTGGCTTTGGATTTGTCCCAGTGATTGCTGCCGAGGCGCGAGAGCACCGGTTCCGTCGCACCGTTACCCACGTAGCGGGCAATACGATCCAGGTGATCCGCCGGGACATAGACGAGGTCGTTGTTGGCATACTCCAGGACCACATATTCGTTGATGTCGCCCTGCGCGGCAAAAGGCGTGGCCATGCCCTGAAAACGGCCGATGCCATACTCCTCGTGGGTCACGGCGTCACCAAGCTGTAGATCACCGAGGTCGCGGATCAAACCTTCCATATTGCGCTGTCGGGCGTTGGCGCTGCGCCGTTGGGCAAAGATGCGATCACCAAAAATTTGCGCTTCGGAGATCAGCGCCAGTCGGACCAGACCACCTTCCCTGATGAGCAGGCCGCGTTCTAGGGGCGCTACGGTGATGGCGATCCGTTCCGTGCCGGCAAGAAATTCCGGCCAGTCCTGAACCCGGCTGGGAAGTAGACCGCTCTTGCCCAATCGTTCGGACAGCGCTTCCTGGCGGCCCGGTGATTCGGCGGCGAGGATGACCCGACCTGTTGTCGGCAAGTGGCGCAGAAAAGTGTCGAGCGCGGCCAGTGGCGCTTCCGGACGGCTATGGAGATCGGGAAGCGGGGCGGTCGGCAGGCGCTCCGCGTCTCCTTCCCGTTGTCCATGCACCAGCGCCCGGCCACGCAAAGCGTCTTCCCATTCAGCGGGGGTCAGGAGTAATTCATCCGGGAACAGTATGGGGTGCGTGGTATCGTGGGCGCGTTCCTCGTGGCGTTCCTGCCAGTCCTGGCGAATATGCCGGGCAGAGGCTTCCAGGCCAGGGGGCAGAAGAACGACCCCGTCCTTGGGAAAGTGCATGAGCAGATGACTGCTCTCGGGGAAGAAGAGGGGAAGATAATGCTCGGCCCCTTGGGGTACTTGTCCGCGACTGGCCGCCCGGTAAATTTCGGCACGTTGCGGGTCACCGCTGAAGCGGGCGCGGAACTGGTGGCGAAATTCCTGCAGCGCGGCGGTGTCCACCGGAATCTCCCGGGCGGGAAGCAAGGATACCCGGTCGGCCTTTTGCAGGGTACGCTGGGTTTCCGGGTCGAAAGCCCGGATACTCTCCACCATGGTATCGAAGATCTCGATGCGGTAGGGCAGAGGGCTGCCGCTGGGAAAGAGGTCGACGATCCCGCCGCGCCAAGCCAGTTCGCCAGCTTCCGAAACCTCGCTGACATTGCGATAGCCGGCATCGATCAGACGTTGGCGGAAACGCTCTGGATGGAGGTGGTCGCCCACGGCGAGGACAAAAGCGTGTCGGTCGAGGAAACTGCGTGGTGGCAGGCGTTGCAAGACGGCGGACAGCGGGGCGAGGCACACGCCACGCCATTCCGGCAGCGCCGCCAGGGTGGTCAGACGGGTGGCCGTGGCATCCGCCGGAGGCGCCAGGCGATCATAGGGAAGGATTTCGCGGTCCGGGAAAATCAGCGGCGCTGGTAAGTCCGGTGCGAAAAAATGCCATTCGCGTTGCCATTCTTCCACGTCGTGCGTGGTCGGCAGCAAAACCAGCAGCGGGCGCCGCCACTGACGCGCCATTTGCGCTGCCAGCCAGCTGTCCGCGGCACCGTAGAATTGACTAAATGCGCGCGCCGCCCCGGCGCGCGGCGGGATGCCGAGAGAAAGACTGCAATCCAATGAGTGTCTGATCTTATATGGAGACTCTGAAGAACCCTAGTGTAAAGGCGCGCTGTGGAAACTGCAAAACGAGAAGGCGCGATTCTTGCGTCGCCCCCACAGACTGGGGATACTGCGGGCTTGCGGCGGGGATGTACGCTAGGAGGCAAAAAATGGAGCGCATCTGGGTGGTGATCCCGGCAGGTGGTCGGGGACAACGATTTGGTGCCATGCAGGCTAAACAGTATGTGCTGTTGCGCGGTCGTCCGATCCTTGCCCATACCTGGACGGTTTTTCTCCAGGAACGGCGCATCGCGGGAATCCAGTTGGTCCTCTCGGGTGAAGACATGGCCACGGATGCCTGGCACGCCTTGCTGGGGCCGCTGCCGGAACCCCTCTTCCCACCGGTGGTCGGTGGTGCCTCACGCGCGGATTCGGTGCGTCTCGGTCTGGAGGCTTTGTTGCGACAGGGGGCGGTGGCGTCTGATTGGGTATTGGTGCATGACGCTGCCCGACCCTGTCTGCGTCACCAGGATCTGCAACTCCTGCTCGACAGTCTCCCGCATTCACCCCAGGGCGCGCTGCTCGCGGTGCCCGTCGCCGATACCCTGAAGCGCGCCGAGGACGGGCATGCTTCAGGAACGGTGGAGCGAGAGGGACTGTGGCGCGCCCTTACCCCACAGGCTTTTCCTCTCGATGCCTTGCTTGCCGCTCTGGAAGCCGCACGTGCCCGGAATCTGGCCATCACCGATGAAGCCTCGGCGATGGAGTGGCAGGGCTGGCGACCTCGCCTGATTCACGGGCACGGCGACAATATCAAGGTGACCCTCCAGGATGATCTTATGCTCGCCGCCGCCATTCTCGCCGCGCGCGAAGGAGAAGGATAAAACGATGCGACTGCGTATTGGTCATGGATTCGACGTGCATGCGTTGGTGGTCGGAAGGCCGTTGATCCTTGGCGGTGTGACCGTCCCGTACGCGCATGGTCTTGCCGGTCATTCCGACGCCGATGTGCTCCTCCACGCGCTTTGCGACGCCTTACTGGGGGCGGCGGCCCTAGGCGATATCGGCCAGCATTTCCCCGACACCGATGTTCGTTTTGCGGGCGCGGACTCTCGCCTCCTGCTCCGGCATTGCTATCAACTCATTCAGGAAAAGGGGTATCGAGTAGACAATGTCGACGCGACCATCGTTTGTCAGCGCCCGAAGCTGGCCCCATACATTCCGCAGATGCGTCGCCACATTGCCGCCGACTTGGCGGTTGATCCGGATGCCATCAATGTCAAAGCCACCACCACCGAAGCCTTGGGCTATATCGGTCGGGGGGAAGGCATTGCCGCGCACGCGGTCGCCCTGATCCGGCATGTCTGAAAGCCCGCCGCGCATTTATCCGGCGGATGGGGAGCCGCTCAGCGCTGAGTTGCGGCGGAGCCTGGAAGATTTCCGGGTCACGGAACGGTTGCCCTTCGCCCCATCGGGGGTGGGCGGTCATCATTGGATCGTTGTGGAAAAGCGCGGCCTCAATACCCAGGAAGTCGCTATCCGGCTCGCGCGCTGCGCGGGTGTGGCTGTCCGTGATATCGGCTTTGCTGGTCTCAAGGACCGTCACGCCATTGCCCGGCAAAGCTTTACCGTGCCAGCGGCGCCGGGCCGTGATCCCGACTGGGCCAGTCTGGAAGGGGATGATCTGCATCTTCGGCAGGTCAGCCGTCATGATCGCAAGCTGCGCCGCGGCGTGCTGCGTGGTAATCATTTCCAACTGGTTCTGCGCGCGACCACGGGGGCGCAAAGTCTGTGGAACACCCGTCTGCGAAGCTTGGCGCAAAGAGGGTTCCCGAACTATTTCGGTGCCCAGCGTTTCGGTCATCGCAATCTGTCGGAAGCCGCACGATTATTGTCGGGACAGCGCGCGCGGATGGACCGGCATCGGCGTGGCTTGCTCTGGTCCGCCGCTCGTTCCGCCCTGTTCAATCTCGTCCTCGCCGAGCGGGTGCGACAAGGCAACTGGACCGAGATACTGCCCGGCGAGGTGGTTCAACTGGCGGGCTCACACAGTCTTTTCCTTGCTGGGTTGGCGGATCAGGAGGCGTTGCGGGCGCGGGCCGCTGACTGGGATCTGCACCCTACCGGTCCGCTACCGGGGCGGGGCGGGGTGACGCCGACCGCGGATGCCGCTGCGCTGGAGACTCTGGCCCTGAGCGCAGCGGTTGCCGCCGGTACCACGGACAATGGCCTGTATTGGGCTCGACGCTTGGCGGAACAAGGACTGGATGCCGCCCGGCGCCCCTTGCGCGCGCGTCCCGATGATTTGACCAGCTATTGGCAGGATGCCCACACCCTCGTTCTCAGCTTTTTCCTCCCTGCCGGCGTCTTCGCGACGAGTTGTGTGGAAGGGCTCTTCGGTCAGGAGATACCCGAAGCGCAGAGGCTTGACCTTTATGTTGACTAGATGCCTTACAATGGACACTATACCTCCACCGTACAACATTACCCTGAAGCACCATAATAAGGAGAGAGTTCCCATGGAAAACCCCGTAACCATTGGCCGCATGGCGCGTGAAGCCGGGCTCGCCGCAGAGACGCTGCGTTACTATGAGCGCATCGGCCTCATCCGTCCGGTGCAGCGGACGGCGGCTAATTATCGCCTCTATGATGGCCACACGGAAGCCCGTCTGCGGTTTATCCGGCGCGCCCAGAATCTCGGCTTTTCGCTGGCCGAAGTGAAGGATCTGTTGGAGATCAGCGGCAGCGCGGCCCATGACATGGCGGAGGTAAAGGCCCTGACCGAGCAAAAAATCGCCGAGATCGATTTGAAGATTTCCGATTTGCGACGGATGCGTACGGCCCTTGCGCAGCAGGCCGAGCGCTGCCCCGGCCACGGTTCTGTCGAAGACTGCCCTATCCTCGCTTCCCTGGCCGAAGTGGAAGGCGGCCTGGCGCTTCGGGACCGCTGGGAACGACGGGGTGATGATCGACTGGTGGCCGCCCCATAGTGCGGGGCGATCCGAGGGCGTCCTCATGGGTCGAGGTGCCAGGGGGCGGATAGAATGGCGCGGTGTCGATCATGATCGACACCGCCAACCCAGCAGGATTTGCAGTGCGCCGCCGCCGCCTTCCCCGGGGCGCGCCTGGGCGAAGGCGAGCACCTCTTGATGGCGCATCAGCCAGCCGCCTATCAGCCTTTTCAAGACAGGAATGCGGCCGGGGGAGCCCAACCCCTTCCCGTGAATGATGCAGACGCAAGTCCAGCGCCGCTGCCTGGCCTCGCGCAGGAATACCCTCAATGCGGCGCGGGCTTCTTCAACGGTACAGCCGTGCAGATCCAGTCGTTCTTGAATGCGGAATCGTCCCCGGCGCAAGTCCCGCAGCAGTGCGGGAGATAAACCAGGACGCAAATATAGCCACTCATCTCCCGATTCCAGCGCCGCATCACTGTTCAGAGGGTGTCCCAGCGTCTCAAGGACCGCCATCTCGTCCCGGTAGCGCTGCAGTGGCAAAGGCGGTGGCGGTGCCGGGCGGGGGGGTGGGGGCGGCGCTGGTAACGGGCGAACGTCGGCAACCGCCCGTAGAAAACGCGCCGCATCCTCGATGTCGATGGTCGGATCCTGTCGATCCGGCTGATGTGGCCGCCGCCCCACGTTTCAGTCCTTTTGTTGCTCCAGCCAGCGCTCCGCATCCAGTGCCGCCATGCATCCGCTGCCCGCACTGGTTACCGCCTGACGATAGACATAGTCCTGCACATCGCCCGCCGCAAAAACGCCCGCAACGCTGGTTGCCGTCGCCATGCCGTCACGTCCGCCACGAGTGATCAGATAACCACCTTCGTCCATCTCCAATTGTCCCCTGAAAATTCCGGTGTTGGGTTGATGACCGATGGCCACGAAGACTCCCGTCAGGGCTAATTCCCGGGCGTTGCCATTTTGCATCTGTTTGATCCGTAGACCGGTGACGCCGGAATGGTCCCCCAGAATCTCATCCACTGCGTGATCCCATAGGATAGTGACATTTTCTTTGGCCATCAGCTTGTCCTGCAGGATTTTTTCCGCGCGAAATTTGTCGCGCCGATGGACGACGGTCACATGCTTGGCGATGTTACTGAGGTAGAGCGCTTCCTCCACCGCGGTGTTACCCCCCCCAATAACGGCAACGCTTTGTCCGCGATAGAAGAACCCATCGCAGGTCGCGCAGGCGGAGACACCCTTGCCGCGAAACTTGTCTTCGCTGGGTAAGCCCAGGTACTTGGCGGATGCGCCTGTGGCCACGATCAGGGCATCACAGGTGTAGCAATGCTGGTCCCCACGGAGACGAAAAGGCCGCTGGCCGAGGTCTGCGGTATGGATGTGGTCGAACAGCACCTGGGTATCGAAGCGTCGCGCCTGTTTCTCCAGTTCCTGCATGAGTTCCGGGCCCATGATGCCATCTGCGGCACCTGGCCAATTGTCTACGTCTGTGGTCGTCATCAGTTGTCCGCCGGGTTCCATGCCTTGCACCAGTAGCGGATTCAGGTTGGCGCGTGCCGCATATATGGCCGCCGTATAACCCCCTGGACCGGAGCCCAGGATGAGTAAGCGGCAATGCTTTTCATCGATGATATTTTTCGGGTCGCTCATGGGTTACCTCGCTGCCAGAATGGTAAGATGGTAGGATGTCGGCCGAATGACGCGTGTTGGTGAAACACGCCCAGACCTGCGCGAATCGCTGGGAAAAGTCTAACACCATTCTCTTCGCACTGTCTCAGCCTCCCGCGCCTGGGGCTAGGGTCCATGGGGATGACGCGTGCCGCGAGAGGAGCCCCGCACCTGATCCGCCGCACGCCAATAACGATGGAATTTCTTTGCCTTTCTGGTTTTTCCTTGACACCTGCGCAGGGGTCGTTTAGCGTGCCGACATGAGTTCCACTGCCCGCAATGTCTCCAGAGACTCCCGGTCTGCCCCCGCAAAGCCGGTGCAGGGGTCGCGTGCCAAATCGTGGCGTCGTGAGGCGTGGTTATTGGTGCTGATCGCGGTGGCGGCGTTTATGGCCATATCCCTGCTCAGCTTCCACCCGGCCGATCCCAGTTGGTTCAATAGCGGCAAGGGCGGTCCCGCGCGTAACTGGGGTGGCGAGACGGGTGCCTATCTCGCCGATTTCCTGGTGCAGATTTTTGGCATGATCGCCTGGCTCCTCCCGGTGGCGCTGGGGGCGTGGGTCTGGCAGTTGTGGCGATACTGGTTTCTTCAGCATCCGGGGCGGTGGACGGCCCCCTTGGGCGGCATCGCCATTGCGCTGGGCCTCACGGGTTTCCTCGCGCTGACCTGGCCCGCCGCCTGGTGGCCTGTTGCCGGGGCGGGGGCGGGCGGTATCCTGGGCCAGGAGATCAGTATCCTCGCCCAGCCTTTCATCGGTGTGGGCGGGAGTGCGTTACTATTCTTGGGGCTGTTTCTTTTCGGCGCGTTTCTGCTGACCGGCCTGGGACCACGCGCGATGATGGCGCGCATCGGCGCACTGCGTTTCTCCTCGCCGCGGCGCCTGCGCTGGCCCTGGCGGCGAGGGTCGCCGGTTCATACGGTTCCGGCCGCGACGCCCGCGTCCGGCGCGCAAAAGACATCCTCGCCGGCATCTGGCCTCTTTCCCGCCAAAAAGCGTGGAGCGGCATTGGTTCAGGCCGCCGTCAAGCATGGCCGGCAGTTACCATTGCTTGCTCCCGTGGGTCCACCGCGGGCCGACGGTCTCCCCGATCTTGCCCTGCTCGATCCGGCGGATGTGGACGATCCGAGTGCACGGCCGCAGCCTGAGGTGCTGACGCAACGATCGCGCGCGTTGGAAGAGAAACTCGCTGATTTTGGTGTGCAGGCGACGGTCGTGGCCGCCCATCCGGGCCCGGTCATCACTCGTTTTGAAATCGAACCGGCACCGGGGGTCAAAGTCAGTCAGATCGCCGGCCTCAGCAAGGATCTCTCGCGGGTGCTGGCGGCGCGGGTGCGGGTGGTGGAGGCGATTCCCGGCAAGGCGACCATGGGTATCGAGGTGCCCAACCCGAAACGGCGCACCGTGCGGCTTTCCGAAGTGCTTTCCAGCCATAGCTTCACGCAGGGCAAAAGTTTACTGACACTGGCCCTCGGCCAGGATATCGGTGGTCATCCAGTGTCCGCCGATCTGGCGAAGATGCCTCACTTGCTGGTGGCCGGTACCACCGGTGCCGGCAAATCCGTGGGTGTCAACGCCATGATTCTCAGCATTCTGTTCAAGGCGACCGCCGAGGAAGTGCGCCTGATCATGGTGGATCCCAAAATGCTGGAGTTGTCCATTTATGAGGGCATCCCTCACCTGCTGGCGCCGGTGGTGACGGACATGAAGGAAGCGGCCAACGCCTTGCGCTGGTGCGTGGCGGAGATGGAGCGGCGCTACAAGATCATGTCTTTTGCGGGCGTGCGCAACCTTGCCGGATACAATCAGAAGGTGCGCGAGGCGGTGGCGTCCGGGCACCCGTTACCGGGACCCGATAAGGACATGGATGGCGCACCGATCACACTCACCACGTTACCCGCCATTGTCGTTATCATCGATGAATTCGCTGACTTGATGATGGTGGTCGGGAAGCAGGTGGAAACCCTGATCACCCGCCTGGCACAAAAGGCGCGGGCGGCGGGATTGCACTTGATTATGGCGACTCAGCGTCCCTCGGTGGACGTGATTACCGGTCTCATCAAGGCCAACGTCCCGACGCGCATCGCCTTTCAGGTTTCCTCGCGTATTGATTCGCGCACCATTCTCGACCAGATGGGTGCGGAAACCTTGCTGGGCCAGGGCGATATGCTGTATTTGCCACCGGGTTCCGGTTATCCGCTGCGGGTGCATGGTGCTTTTGTCAGTGATGAAGAAGTCCACCGTGTGGTGGAATCCTTGCGCCAGTTGGGTGCGCCTCAGTACGACGAACGTATTTTACAGGGTAATGACGGTAGCGATGGAGAGGGCGCCGGTGGCGAGGGCGGAGAGGATGCGGACCCCCTCTACGATCAGGCCGTGGCTATCGTCACCAGCAGTCGCAAGGCGAGCATTTCTTACGTGCAGCGGCAGCTCAAGGTGGGTTACAACCGCGCGGCCCGCATGATCGAGGAGATGGAGCGGATTGGCGTGGTCGGTCCCTTGCAAAGTAACGGGAGCAGAGAAGTCTATGCAGCAGCGCCTCCAGGCCGTGACTGATTATCTTCTTCACCGCCGCGGCCCCACATTGCGGGTTGGACGCTTGGCCCGCGGATTTTTGCTATCCCTGCTGATACTGGGCATCCCCCAGTATGCCGCCGCGGCTTCCGGATCGACCGTGTTGCAGGAGTTCTTCCAAAAAACCCATACCATTACCGCCCGGTTCAGTCAGGAGGTGGCCAACCATGACGGCCAGGTCGTCAAACGGGCCAGTGGCCAGTTGTGGATCTCCCGTCCCGGAAAATTCCGCTGGGACTATGGCGGTAATAACGGGCAAATCATTGTCTCCGATGGCGAGAAAGTCTGGCTCTACGAGCCCGCTCTGGAGCAGGCCACGGTGCAGCCCCTGGGCCAGGCGCTCGGGTCGACGCCGGCGGCATTGATCGCTGGTGGTGATGACCTTAGCCAGCGCTTCAAGATTACCGACCTGGGGGAAAAGGACGGTCTTCGCTGGCTGCTGCTTCACCCCAAAACGGGCCAGGATCGGGGTTTCACCGCCCTGCGCTTGGGCTTTGACGCGCAGGGCGCGCTCCGCGAGATGCGTATGGAGGATGCCTTCCAGCAGCAGACCGTACTCCACTTCGAACATATTGAAATCAACCATCCCATTGCGGCGCAGGAGTTCCAGTTTACTCCTCCCGCCGGTGTGGATATCCTCTCCCGTTAACTTTTTTGGAGTACCGCATGTCGGCTTTGAAGACTCGTCTCGCCCTCGTCACCTTCGGCCTGTTAGTGGCTGCGCAATCCCATGCCGCCGGCTTTGCCGTGCCGACCTCCGTGGTGGGTCTTTCGGAAGCGGGCGCCACGGTGGCCGACGGCGGACCTGTCAGCAGCTTCTCGAACGATCCCGCGAGCATGGTTTTCTTTCCAGGTACCCGGGTAGGACTGGATATTTTGGCGATGCGACCTATCTACAAGGTGAGTAATCGTAATGGCAGCTTTGATGCCAGCAGTAACCTACAGCTCTTGCCCAACCTCTTCGTGACCCATCGTTTCAATGATCTTCCGCTGGCGGTTGGTCTGGGAATCACTTCTCCCTACCGTGTCAACAATTCCTGGCCTGCGGGAACATTTGGGACGGCACAGACGACTCCATGGAAAAACGACCTGCAGATCATCGATGTGAATCCCAGTGTCGCTTATTTGCTGCTGCCCAATCTGAGTATCGGGGTAGGATTGGATTATTACCGGAGTCTCAATGCCACCTTCGGCCCCCATTCCGGTAATGGGGGTGGGGTCGGTGGCAATGTAGGTCTCTTCTACACCACCGAGACCTTCAATGCCGGACTCAGCTACCGCTCTGCGTCCAGCATCGGTGGCGACATCGGCCTCCCCAGCCGCGTGCAGGCGGGTGTTCGTTATCGCTTCACTCCGCGTTTTGCCACCGAATTGGATGTCGACTGGAATGACTGGAGTAATGCCCGATTACCTGGCTATGGCAATCTGGGTTGGAAGTCCGCGTTGGCCTACCGCCTCGGTCTGAGCTATCACCTGGATCAGGACCTCGCATTGCGTGGGGGTTTCGCTCACGAGGGGAGCCCTGGCAATGGTTCCAGCATTCAGGCGGGAGTACCTGCGGCGAGCAGCAACTTGGCCTCTTTTGGCGTGGGCATCGGACTGGGTGCTTGGCACTATGACGTGGGGGTCGCGTATACCCTCTCCGGTAATGCAACCTCCTATAACGCTGACTTCCCTGGTACTTACAAAGTCAGCACCTTCAATTTTGGTGCGGCTATTTCCCGGGATTTTTAAGGGAGAGACCGTCCCTGACATGACCGCGTCATCCATCGACCCGCGCCCGCTGGCGGCCCGTATGCGCCCTCGGAACCTGGACGCTTACGTCGGCCAGAGGCATCTGCTCGGCAAGACGGGTCCGCTGCGGGCCATGGTGCAGGGCGGGCAATTGCATTCCATGATTCTCTGGGGTCCGCCGGGCAGTGGCAAGACCACCTTGGCGCAACTCCTGGCCCACGCTGTTGGCCAGCACTTCCAGGTCCTGTCCGCCGTCAACAGCGGGGTACGAGAAATCCGCGCCGCTGTCACCAGCGCCGAGTCCGCCCGGTCTCTGGGCCAGGGCACGGTCCTCTTCATTGACGAAATCCATCGTTTCAACAAAAGCCAACAGGACGCCCTGCTGCCTCATGTGGAGGAAGGGGTCATGACCCTCATCGGCGCGACGACCGAAAACCCGAGTTTCGCCCTGGTCAACGCGCTGTTGTCACGCGCGCGCGTCTACGTCCTCAACGCCCTGACCGATGAAGATCTGGATACGATTCTCGACCATGCCCTCGCTGATCGAGTGCTCGGCCTGGGCAACCTGGTGATACGGATACCTCCAGAGGTACGCAAAGGTTTGCTGACCGCCGCCGACGGCGATGCCCGCCGGGTGCTCAACCTGCTGGACCTGGCGGTGCAACTGGCCCCTGTCCAGGAAGGCCAGGTGCGGATCAGCGCGGAGACCATCGCTGCGGCGGCAGGCCAGTCCTGGCGGCGCTTCGACAAAGGGGGTGAAGCGTTCTACGATGAAATTTCCGCCTTTCACAAATCCTTGCGCGGTTCCGACCCCGATGCGGCCCTCTACTGGCTGGCACGGATGCTCGATGGGGGCGCCGATCCCCTCTACCTCGCCCGTCGCCTGGTGCGCATGGCGTCCGAGGATATCGGTCTTGCCGACCCGCGGGCCCTGGATATGGCCCTGGCCGCCAAAGAGGCGTATGCCTTTCTCGGATCGCCCGAAGGGGAACTGGCCTTGGCGCAAGCCACGGTCTATCTCGCCAGTAGCCCCAAAAGCAATCGGGTGTATAACGCTTGGAACGCCGTGCGCAGCGCGGTCAGAGCGGGCGGCAGTGCGGAAGTGCCCCTCCATCTGCGCAACGCCCCCACCGCGCTGCTCAAAGCGCTGGATTATGGTAAAGCCTATCAATACGACCACGACTATCCCGACGCCATCGCTCCGGAGCAGCATTATCTGCCCCCGGGTCTGCGTCAGACCCATTTTTATGATCCCAGTGACCATGGTCTGGAAGCACGTATCCAGGAGCGTTTACGCTGGATAAGCGCGCATCGTCAACCTGCCGGAGAGAAAACCCCCCATGCTTGATCCCAGCTTGCTGCGCAGCGCGCCTGAAAAAGTGGCCGGCAATCTTGCCCGCCGTGGCTACAGGTTGGACGTGGCGGCCCTGAGCACCCTCGACCAGCAGCGTAAAACCCTGCAGATCCGAATGGAAGAGGCGCGCAACGCCCGCAATGAAGCCTCCAGACAGATCGGTCAGGCGCGCCGCCAGGGGCTCGATACCAGCGAGATGCAGACTGCGGCGGCGCAGCACGGAGAGGAGATCCAAATCTTGGAACAATCCCTGGAAGGTGTCCGTGCCGAGTGGGAGCGTCTCGCCAACAGTCTGCCCAACATTCCGCAGGACTCGGTGCCTGACGGTCGCGATGAAAGTGACAACATCGTGTTGCGTCACTGGGGCGTGCCCCGCGCCTTCGATTTCCCTCCCCACGACCATGTCGATCTGGGCGAGTCCTTGGGGATTATTGATTTCGCGGCGGGTGCCCGCCTCGCTGGCGCCCGCTTTGTGGTGTTGCGTGGTCTCGGTGCCCGTCTTGAGCGCGCCCTGACCCAGTTCATGCTGGATCTGCACACCATGGAACATGGCTACAGTGAGGTGGCACCTCCTTTCCTCGCCAACGCCGACGCCCTCTTCGGCACTGGGCAACTCCCCAAATTCGAAGAAGACCTCTTCGCCTTGAGGGACGACCCCTATTACCTGATCCCCACCGCCGAAGTGCCGCTTACCAATCTTCTGCGCGGTGAGATTGTCGGTGCCCTGCCGCAACGCTTCTGTGCCTACACCCCCTGTTTTCGCCGCGAAGCGGGCGCTTACGGGCGCGACACCCGTGGCATGATCCGCCAGCATCAGTTCGACAAGGTGGAGCTGGTGCAGATCGTCCGCCCCGAAGATTCCGCCCAGGCCCACGAAACACTCACCGCCCATGCCGAAAGGGTATTGCAGCTCCTGGAACTGCCCTACCGGGTGGTGGCCCTCTGCGCGGGGGATTTGGGCTTCAGCGCTGCCAAGACCTATGATCTGGAAGTCTGGCTGCCGGGCCAGAATCAGTACCGGGAAATCAGTTCCTGCAGCAATTTCGAGAGCTTTCAGGCGCGTCGCTTGCAGTTGCGCTATCGTGCGGAGGATGGCAAGCCTCAGCTCGCGCATACCCTCAATGGTTCGGGCCTCGCCATCGGCCGCACCCTGGTTGCCCTCCTGGAAAACCATCAGCAGGCCGATGGCAGTATCCAGATTCCCGCCGCCTTGCGTCCCTACCTCGGTGGGATGGACGCCATCCCGGCCTGAACGAGCTCATGCCTTCGACCTGCATACCTGTGAGTTGTGCACTGCACAGCGCCTTGGAGTTGGCCGCGATGCAGCGTCGTCCAATGCGTTTGCACATGGCGGATGGCACATGGCAAGCCGGCATTATTCTCGACGTCTGGACCGCGCAGGGCAGGGAATGGCTGCGTTTGCGCCGGTCCGACGGTGATGTCGAGATTGATCTTACCCATATTCAACAAGTCCAGGACAATACTGCACCATGAAATATCCCATTATCCCCAGTCTCCTTGCCGGCTGCTCGATGCTGTTTTGCAGCTTTGCCTTTGCCGCGGAGTTTCCCCTGCCCGCAGCCGGTAGCAACATGGTCGGCCAACTTCAGGTGGTCATCGCCCGGCATCAGGATACCCTGCTCGACATCGCCCGCCATTACGATGTTGGCTATAATGAAATCCGCGCCGCGAACCCCGGTGTGGATCCCTGGCTTCCCGGGGGTGGCACGCATGTGCTGATCCCCACCCGATACATCCTCCCGCCCAAACCCTGGACGGGGATCATCATCAATATCCCGGAGCGGCGCCTGTTTTATTTTCCCGCGGGTCAGAACGTGGTTTACACCTATCCGGTAGGCATTTTTCGCCCGAAATGGCCAAATCCGCTGGGCAGCACACGCATCATTGCCAAAGTCAGGAACCCCACCTGGACAGTGCCCAAAAACATACAGGAGGAGCACGCCAAGGCCGGAGAACCCATACCCGCATTTTTTCCTGCCGGCCCCAATAATCCCATGGGTGAACTGGCCCTGGAGACGGGTTGGTCACAGATCTTCATTCATGGCACCAACAAGCCCTGGGGGGTGGGTATGCGGGTCAGTCACGGCTGTTTCCATGTCTACCCGGAAAATGAAGTCCAGCTCTTCAGGATGGTGAAGGTGGGTACCCCGGTGACCACGATAGATCAGCCCTATGTCGTCGGCACCGATGGAAACGGTCAACTCTATCTACAGAGTTTCAAACCCCTGGAAGCTTACAGCAAAGGCGGCAACGCCCAACAGCGTGCAGTCAATGCAATCAGTCTTTTTGAAAAGCGGGTTCGACACAACTGGGTGATTGACTGGCAACGGGTCATCCGTCTGGTGCAAACACCCAACACCATACCGACGGGGATCAATGTGGGTGTCCCCACTCTGTCCGCGGTGGTCGCGCAGTTACCAACTCAACCCTATGATTTCGCACCTTATGGTGACGACGCCAATACCGCGACGCCACCGCCCGCGCCGAATCGCGTCGCCGCGCCGGGATCCTGAATGGGCACCTTAGCCAAAGGGTAAAAAGCGCTTGCGCGCCTTCATACCCCCGTGTATAGTTCGTCCTCTCGGCGGGACAGAGAGGACCAAAGAGAGTGGCAAGCAGGTTGGGTGTTGACAGTATAATGAATCACCTGATACGCTAGCCGACCCTGTTGCGGGGTGGAGCAGCCAGGCAGCTCGTCGGGCTCATAACCCGAAGGTCGTAGGTTCAAATCCTACCCCCGCTACCAAGATTCGTAGTATGCGGTTTTTGTTCTTTTCCAGTCGAGTGGAGATGTGTGGGGTTTAGGCTTAGGGGTATTGATTGGTGCGTAGGCACTGGTGATTACCCTGAGCAGTATTGTTTTAAGTAAGGATTGAACGAGAGAGTTTGATCCT
>JAKACQ010000088.1:0-5941 GCA_021821285.1 Pseudomonadota bacterium | reverse complement strand
CGCATTTATCGCGCATCATCCAAGTCGATATGGCAGCACAGCAGTTTAGTTACGATATCGACGAGGGCGCACGGACGCTGGCGGAACGCATGGATGGCAAGCTCCTGCTCGTGACCAATGTGCAGGACCTGTCACCGGCGGAGGTCGTGACGCGCTACAAATCCCTCGCCGATATCGAGCGGGGTTTCAAGGTGCTCAAATCTGAGCTGGAAATAGGTGCGACGATGAAAGTTGGGGATGGCCGGTCTCATCGCCGCCATCCCCATCCCCACCATGCCGGGTGAATAATGGGATGCACCCGATAGCCGTAACCATAACCGGGGGCGACCACGCACCCGGACAGCATGGCGATACCCACCATGACGATCAACAAACGCCGATACCGTCTAGCGAAACGCATCATGAGGTCCCTCTCAGCCTGATTGTGGAGCAACCTTTGCAGGGTGCGAACCCGGCGCATGAATGGCGAAACCTGCCTTACCGAATAACGCGCCCTTGCAACCTTGATCCTGTGGTCAGGATGAACCACGAGGATCTCGTGCCTCATGCGGTCAGCGATGCTTGCTCATATGTTGATAGATACGGACCACTTTTCCCCATTGCACAGGAGTCAGCAGCTTGTGGAGATAATGGACCTGCTGAATACCACGATCCAGCATCCTTTCATGGTCCTTGACCACGGCGGCTTTCTGTGGTGCCAGCGCAGAACCCGATTCACCACGCAGGAGCGCATCGCGCAGCGCTTGGTTATGGACCATCATGTCATGACGCCACATATGAAAATCCTTGCGATGGGTATTCCGCCAGTTTTCAAGGTTGCTTTCCTGAGCGGGGGTCAGACGTAGCTCGATGGCGCGATGCCGAACAATGGGCATCAGCATGGGCACCGGGAGCATACGCTTCATCCATGCGCCACACATAGGCCCGTGCCGCCAAGGTCCGGGACGGCAATGCATCATCTTCCCCGGCCCCATGGGATGGGACGGAGTGGCGTAAGCACCATCCGCGAAGGCAGGAATAGCTGCCAGACCCATGCTCGCAATCATCATACCCCAGACCGCCTGTTTCACTTTCGACATTTCATGGCCTCCGTCATCTTCATGAGGAAAATTACGTCATCATCCGTAAGAAACAAGATAGCCTTCCATGTATGCGGTAACCAGCGGCAAATTGTTAGAAATTGTAAATCCGACGATTTCCGGCAGGTTGCAGATATCCGAGCGCGGCCCTCAAATCGAAGATGTCACGTTTTACTGGGGATGGGCAATCGCAATGAGGAAAGTGCTCGACGAGGAATCGGTTAATCGCAATTTCATCCAGCAGCTCAACGGAAGGCTTATCTTGTGCCATCCAAGTGGCAAAATGCACAAGACCCAAAATATAGCCATGGATTGTGCTAGAAGCATAGCGGCCGGACTGCAGGCGCGCTGAGTAAGCGCCCATATGTGGTGCAAGCACACCGGCAAGGAGAAATGCCTCAGGAGAGGAATAGAGAGGATTGGTACGTTTCATGATGATGACCTCCGGTAGAAAAATCATCACTTCAACGGATCGCTCAGATTATGTATATCATCTGAGCACAACATCTACCGCAAGACCAGTATTTACAATGTATTCAGCCACGCCGACGTAGGAGCTATACATAATCGCGAGGTATACATAACGCTGCCCAGCCGCCGTTCGTAATCACAGATCTTGTGTGATTGGCGGGGGCTGGCTAAAGAATCTGATTCTCGTGCCCAGGCTGCTTGCTCAACCCTGCTTTGCACAAAACGGTACATGTTGAGGATGACCCGGGTCAACAAGTTCTTGCACGCGACAGGCATTTCTTCCGTCCCACCCCCATAATCTCTGGTCAATCTCTTTTTGCATATTGCCTTAAAAACCTGGCTTGGTATTCGGAGTCGGACTCATCGCTCCTTACCTGGCCTCTCCCGCCGTAGTGCTTTCGTCGGTACTAGGCTCATCGCCTCCCGTTCCAACTGCCAGACCTTTTGCAAATCGGTATCCCGAACCTGAATGCCCAGTCGGGCGGCGGCGCGGGCGACCTGCTCCCGGAACGCGGTGCTGCCGGTAATGTCCACCGCGCCATACTTCTGCGCGGCAATGCGCAGAGCGGCCTCCACGGTGGATTCGGCCCGATCATGGACATCGATACGCGGGCCGGTATCGGTGAACAGATCACGGCCCTGCGCGTCGCGGTAATGGATCAACTGGCGGCGATGGTCTATTTCATGGTGAAGTTTGGACAAGACCGGCTTGAGGGCTTCCAGTTCCTCGCCCTCAATGCCATTCTTCTTCTGGTTGTCATTCCGCCGCTCCCGATACCGGATACCCCGCAGGGCTGACTTGGCGGCCTCATCCTCTATCGGCGGAGCGGACTGCTGTTCCAGCCAGTCCCGCCATACCAGCGTACGGGGGAGTAGGTGACGCTCCTTGAGGTGCCGCTTCTGCAAGGCTTCCTTCTCGCTGGCCGCTGTATACGCCCACAAGGAAGTCGCGGCCTGCCGACCCATGCCGGTGGCGACCTTGCGCGTGATGAACAGGGACTTGCGGCCTTTGTGGTCATCTCTCTGCCCCTCACGTTCCGCCTTCTGCCGTGCCAGTAGCGCCTTGCGGGCATCCCGCCTCGTGTCCTTGATCGCTTGTTGATCAGCCTGGTACCGGGTATGCAGATCCTCGCGGGCCTTTTGCCGCTCGGCGCGGCGTCGGGCGCGTTGGCCATCTCCACCATCGTGCGGGACGGGTCCGTCCTGCTCGTGGCCGGATTGCGCTTTATGCAGGAACTCCTCATAGATGGCCCTGCGGACGGCGGTGGTGGCGGGGTTTTGGGAAGAAGGGGAGGGCGGGATGAAACCTCCCAGCCGCTGCTCCAGCCGCATCTTGGTGAAGTTCCGGTCCAGTTTGGAGATGGGGCAGGTCAGAACCCGGCCCTGGCCATTGTCCAGCGTTGTGCTCACCACCATGCCGGTGCCCTTGGTCTGTATCTGAATCCCGTATGGGGCCAGCGCTTCGTGCAAGTCCCGCCAAGTCGCATCCGGCTTTTCCAGAGCATCGCGCAATGCCGCCGCCGGATCCCCCTGCGCCCATTCCTGAAAACTCGGCGCGCCCTGGCTCCGCTCGGCGGCCTTGGCGGCCTGCGTGGTGCGCGGGCCTATTTCATCACTATGTTTGAGCAAGCCCTTCTCGGCACGTTCCTTGCGGGACATGCGGACGATCTGCGGCCCGTTATCGGTATCCAGAGTCACATAGGGGCCGTTGTCCCGCCGGAAACCATGAATCAGCTCCAACTCCCGCATCGCCTTGTCGATGACGTGGTAATCCCGGCGCGGCGGTCCCATGACAATACCTTTCTCGGGGTGGACCCGGTTGACGGCGATATGCACATGGTCATTGTCGGTATCGTGGTGAATCGCCCAGACCGCCTGGCATTCCTCCATGCCCAAAGCCTTCAGGGTGTACCGAACGCTTTCTTCTACCTGCTTCGGCGTAGGCTTGTCGCCTTCCTGCCAGGACAAGATCTGGTGGTAAACCGGATCGCCCTTGAACTTGCCGTTTTTGGCGGTCTTGGCGGCGGCCATGTCCATTTGCTTAATGACCAGATCCAGATCTTCCACGTCGGCGTCCAGATTGAGGACACCCATTTCTTCCTTGTCCACCTCGCGACCCTTGCCGTCCGCCTCACGGGCGACGTAATTCACCAGGTCCGCGAACGGACTCTTGCCGGGACCTTTCGCTCCAACGCGGGACTTGCCGACCTTGCCTAGCATGGGGAGTCCTGCCCGGAATCTGTCGGCAGCGATTCCTCAATCCGGCTGGTGATGCCCAGAAGCCGGTGCGACAGGTCCAGAAACTCATTGCGTGCGGTGACAGTCCAGCCGGCTTGGCCGCTGTCCTTGCTGTGCTTCAACAGCAGGCCGCCCAGCCGGACCAACATCTGCACGGCATCCGCATCCAGGTGGCAGACCATGGGAATGCCGCATATCGCATTCCGGGCGAAGGCGGATAACGGCTGGCGGTATGCCTCAGCCTTGGCTTTTACGGTGGCATAGTCCTCCGGCAGCATGCGGAGACGAAGGACGGTGGTGTATTGGGTGGGCATGGTTCCCCCGATTCCGGTAGTGAGTCCTACCGGGTATAGGGAGCGGGGGGACCTGATGAGGGTTTCTGACGGGCTGAATGACGGATACGGCAGGCGCATCTTTACAGACTATTGGCCTGCTTGCGATACTGCGGCCATCTTGTTGATAGCGGGGGAAGGTAATGAACAAGGGAGAGTTTGTAACGGCGATGTCGGCCCATGGCGCACTGACCAAAAAAGACGCCGAACATTTCCTGACGATATTCGCGGACACGCTCCGCGATGGCTTGCAACGGGAAGCGCGCATTGCCCTGCCCGGTATTGGCGTCTTCACGGTCCAGGAGCGCGCCGCCAGGACGGGACGCAATCCAGCCAATGGTCAGGAAATCCAGATCCCCGCCAAGAAGGTGGTCAAGTTCAAAACGGCCAAGGAAATTGCCGACGCCGTTGCGTAGGAAGACTTTGAGGACGCAACCGCCATGTTTCAATGGATCGTGGACAGCCGCAGCGGATTCGTGGCCTTACTGATGGTGGCATTCATCGTGGGATTTGGGATATATGCGCTGCCCGCACTGCTGGCCTGGAGCATGGGCAGTCCGCAGCGTGTGGCCATCACCCTGGTGGACCTTCTGTTGGGCTGGACCATCCTCGGCTGGATTGCCGCTCTGATCTGGGCGATCATGTCCGGGAATGGCGGTAGTTTTGATGAGGATTCGCCACCCAGGCGGGAACCCTGGATGCGGTAGCCTTGCAGGCGGCAGCCTCAATCAGGGCGAAACGATGCTTGCGGCATCGCGCCCACACTGTAATTGTCACCAAGAGGAGAAAGATGTGGACATCGCAACCGTGGAATTATGACAACGGTGGGATTTTAGGGGAGGCAGCACACTGAAATGAAAATGTTTACCATGAAGATTGAGCTGGAAGGCATTGAACCCCCGATCTGGCGCAGGATACGGATTGCATCCTCGCAGAACCTCTGGAGTCTCCATAATGTGATTCAGGTGGCTATGGGCTGGACTGGAAGTCATATGCACGAGTTCATCATCAAAAAGGTCCGGTATGGCCAAACAGATGATGAAGCGGACGAGATAAATGAGTTTTACGGTGTCGAGGTCAGGGAAGAATCCGAGGTGATTCTCTCTGAGGTCATGCACACCAGGAGCAGGTTCCTCTATGTTTATGACTTTGGTGATGACTGGCGGCATGTCATCAAAGTGGAAAAAAGCGAAGAGGTCCATGAACCCCTGGAGGCCTGGGCCGCTGTCATGGAGGGTGGGCGAAATTGTCCCCCTGAAGATGTGGGTGGGATTTGGGGGTATTTGGAGTTGCTGGAGATTCAGCGGAGAGGGGCTAAGAATGGTGACGAGGAATGCTTCCTGGATATGTTGCCTGAGGGCTTTGACTCAGAAGAGTTTGATTTGGAAGAGGCTCAGGCAGTGATGGAGGAGTCTTTTGCAGAGTAGCGACCCCGGTGTTTGGGCTGTTTTTGTGTAATCGGTCTGTAAATGGTGGAGCGGTGCACCAGACGATTAACCGCGGTCACGGTCATGGCGACCTCCGGGAAGACCGGTTCCTAGGCCGAGAACAGTTGATTGGCGATGATCGCCAGACTTTTGTGTTCATAGCGTTCAGAAATCAGCTCACCGACTCCGCTTTGGCTTCATATAGCCGATCCGCGACACCGAGGGTGTCCTGAATTTTGTGTAAACGGCGTTTTCATTTAACGTTGTAGCATCCGGTCATCGAACTGGATGATAAAGCGGTTTAGGGCGGCTTTCCAATCCCGGATTGGCATGGTCCACTTCTGGCTGATGTTCTGCAGGGCCAAATAAAACAATTTCAATAAGGCGTCATCAC
>JAKACQ010000087.1:0-5966 GCA_021821285.1 Pseudomonadota bacterium | reverse complement strand
CCGGAGATGCCCTGCTGGCCGAACGCGAAGCCGCCCGTAAAAAGACGAAACCAGAACGCGACAGGGAAACCACCTCCGAGGCCTTCATCCACCTACTGAGCGACAACGCCATGCGCGATTAGGCACGCACGGGCATCAGTCGCCGCTCGCTCCGGGATCCGGGATCCGCTGCGGACCGAATCCGCTCGATGGGGTAGAACAAGCAGTCGTGTCACCAGCCGCCATTTCGATCACAGGCATCGACACCTTTGAGACCACTTGGAGGTTGGTGCATGCAACACCTGAACAGGTATAAATTTAGGAGCGCGCCTCCCTGAAAATACGGATGCTGCGCAAGTGGCTGAGCAAATGCACGTCCGGCATAGCAGGAACGCATCGGCTAGGCAGCGGCGACGCTCTTTGGGTGACGTTGGGAGACTTCCTTAACGGTCAGGTCAAAGGCAATAGCAAACACTAACGGGCCTCTGGATCGTCTAGGGCGTCTTTAAGGGGGTATTCCAATCGCTCCCCGGTTTGTGGCACCTCAATCTCGACGGTCCACCCCTTGTTCGTATCGTGCCCTTCCTTGAGTATCTGGTATGGAATTCCGAAGGGTCCGAATTGACGGAAAGCTCCGATCAGTTCTGGGTGCGGAAATCCGGTGGCATGTGACTGCATAGGCACCTCTCTTACGTCATGGTTTCATCTTACATTTTCTAACGGTAACTGCCTACGGCCATTGCTGCGCGCCGTGCAAGAAACGAATCACCTGGATCTGGTGGGCATCCTGCTCCTGAATCCGGTACACCACAATGAAAGGTGTACCGGGCACAACCAGCTCGCGGGTTCCGCGCCGCCGACCGGCCCGGCCCATTTGAGGATAGTCCGCCAACCTACCGGTCGCCTGGCGGACAAGCTCGCCCTGTTCGATGGCAATGGCCGGTCTTTCCTCTGCGATGTACCGCACGGCGCTCAGGTATTCGGCACTAGCCCTTGGGGTCCAAATTACCGGCAAGGGCCGGTTCGTTGCCATTATTGCGCGATCCGCTTGCGCAAATCCTCGCGCAGTTGCCCAAACTGCCGCTCGACCTCCTCATGCGGTATCCACTTGGTCGCCGGGTCGTCGGCCTCTTGTATGCCGATCTCCACCTGTTCGCGGAACCAGCGGTCATGCTCGGCGGCCGCAAAGGCGTTTCTCATCCGTTCGGCGGCATCGGGTCGGGACTTGCCTGCTAAGGAAGCCGCGGCGCTGTGCTGGGTGGCGTCCACCAGGTCGATGCGGCCGATATGCAGCTCTTCCTTGAGATAGTCCACACAGGTATCGAGGCTGCGCCAAAGCCGGGGCCGGTCGGCGCGCTGGATCCCCAGCGGCCGTTCCTCCATGCCGTACTTGAGCAAAACCGACCAGCCCCCGGGCTGGCCGATGATGGCCGCGCCGCGAATGGCGCGCGCTTCCACCAGACGTTTGACGGTGGCGGTGTCGATGGTATGGGTGCTCATAATGGAACCTCCAGAATTAACGCTGCATTACTGGGTCTATCATCGTCATTACTGAGCATTTGTGCAATCACGCCTGCCGGACGGTAGGCCATTGCTTCACATAACACGACTTGCACGCAGTCCCATTTGCCAGCGCCGTGCTGCTTCCCTAAAATTTCCGACATGATAAAACTCAACAGCCAAGACCGGGACCGCATTCTGCAATGCCTGCAGGATGGTCCGAAAACCGCCCATGAAATGGCCCTTCTGCTGCGTCTCAGTACGCGCCGTGTCGGCGCGCTCCTCCTGGAACTAGACCGAAGAGGCTTCATCCGCGCGCCCCGCTGTACGACCGGCCCCAGAGGCAACAGCGTGAATCTCTGGGAGCTGCCCATTCCACAGGAAACCCCGGTATGAAAGCCAAATTCAAGGACACCAAACCGGACGCCATCCTCTGGATCTAGCATTGCGGTAAATGGAAGGCCGTCACAGTGACGGCCGTGCACATCAGCGTATCCCGCAAACACAAAGTTTCCTGGACCGACAGCAAGGGCAAATCCGGCAGAAGGGTCTTTGCCACCATGTATACCGAGCCAAACGACGGTAGCCGCCACATTATCCCCAAAATCTGTGGGGCACCCTGTGGGCAATACGAACAAGCCCCTGACCGGGATATGGAAAGCGCCAAGGCGAAAAAAGCGGCACCCTCTCCCCGAACCCCTCACCAAAATGGTGCAAGCCAACGCTTCCGCACCCCATCACGCCTCGCCGTTCTTTCCGCCACGCGGTCCTGAGGTGAATACGCCACCGGCTGAAAGCCGGATCGGCCGCGGCGGCCGACGGCTGTCGCTACACAACATGAATATCTTTTGTTACACCTAATTCATCCGGGTGAGGGTGGCATTTCCCAATCACTGTTCTACAGAGAACAGGACCGCTTCGTGATCTCTACATATAGTATATAGAGAACTTTTCAAAAAGTTCTAATTAGAACGCGTCGCGGACAGTTCTCTATATATATAGAGAACAACTTTATTTTGTTCTACGCGGTTTGGCCCGCCAACATTATGATTCACAAGGGTCGATTTACCGCAACCGTGCGTGATTTCGGGGTGATCGTTGTTCGGTGAATTATAGTGGTCTTCATATTTGAGGCAGTGGTTTATTGAAGCGTGTTGTCTGGTAGGGGGAAGACGATGAGCGCTCTGCGCCCTCGGGAAAGCCTGCAGGGACCATACCCATCGCCAGGCATGGACCGGCTGGCCGGACGTGATGCCTTACGATGTCCTGGTGCGGCAGCAGGGGAGGGACCTCAGCGGGTCGTAGCGCTAGTCCTGGTCTCTGCGCAGATAGAGACTTTCAGCGCGCCGAACCGGTTGAGGGCCTGCAAAGACAACCGTTATTTAGTCATGCTGTGCATCATTTTGGCCATGTGGATCCAATTTACACGGGCGAGATGGTGATAGATGGCCTGCTGGGCAGGATCAAGGAGCCGGTACCCTTTCATGTGGTACGGGATCATCACATAACCAAGGTAAGCTTGAGCACGGCCAACAGCCTGGACATCTTGAGTCAACACCCGGATAGACGGATCTGGCAGCTTCGCTTCTTCTCTGTACTTCCGGTAGGCTTTCTTGAGCGCCATAACCCCGTGTTCAGTGTTCTGCATCATGCCCATCACCAGCATTTTTTCCTGTTTTATTTGCCCTGCGGTTAGATGGAGCGCGGAGGCATTCATGAGGTCCCAATGTGGACCAGGATGAAATTGATAAAAGTTTCTCGCAAAGCCAAAATTATGATGTACGAAATACATATGCATTTTTGCCATGGCATTTGCGTTGCCAGGCATCGCGGCTTCCGCTGGCGAAACCCCTATGCTGAGCATAGCCAGCACCATCGTCGTTACCATGATCTCCATTGCTTTCTTCATCTGTCGTCTCCTCACTGAATGATGTGACTTGTCACCGAACTTATTCTTGCCTGTTCGACTGTTATTCCATGGATCGGTTTATGCCTCGACAATGCTTCCACAAACAGGGCTCTAAGATAGGATCTGATCGTATCGTCAGACAGATCATCAACCTCAAACACGCGCAGGGCGAGCCATGAATCTGCCTTGTAAGCATTTCCAACACTAAAGACAAAGCGCATCAAAAAGCTGGCAATTCATCGTGATTAATACCGTTTTATTCTTCGTGACACGCACTTCCTTGATGATGTTTGCTGTTTGCGTGGGGAGGGGTAGCGCACATGTAATCACCCTCAATTATGCACGATAGTTCATAGGCCCGCATGCCGCAACTTTTCCATATCACCATGGGTGAAGGCTTATTGATGCCGTGGCCGTCGATCAGGGTCTGCACCAGGGTGGCCACAACGGCGTTTACGGTTTCCTGAGCGGTCTGTCGGTTCATGTGGTGCGTTCGGCCAGTTCGGCAACGAAGGCGGCATGCGGATGCTTAACAGCGTGTCACAGCGACCTCCCCGACAAACCGGTCCGCGCCGCGATTTCCCGGAGCAGTCCCAGGGCGATGGCGTTGCCCTGCCCTTCGCGGGCCTTCTGGCAGGCGATCGCCAGTTGTTCGATCAGGGCCGTATCGCTGAGCTGCGATTCATCACCCTCACCCCAGACCAGGCCGCGATCCCGCGCCCGCTTCCACCGCATCCGTTCCGCACTGGTCGTCGCCATAAAACCCCCACCGCAATCGTCACTGTGACAGATCATAGGGTAGTCCCATCGCTCCGTCAAACGACGCAGCATGAATCCCTTGCGCAGAAGCCGCCGCAAAGGCCTCAAATTTGCCCTACAGCGCACGCAAAAGATTCTGGCAAGGGAAATCTACCTCAAGGCATCAAAAACCGATTCTGGGCCATTTCTCGATGCCCTTACGCTGTTGAATAAAAATAAAGGGGGAGCCGATGCCGCAGGCAGTGGGGGACAACGTCCCCGAAGGGGGTCGATCCGGCGAGCCGAAGGCTCGGACAGGGGGAGCGGCAGGCTCCCCGCCGGGGAGGTTTGCGCCCGGCGCCGAAGGCGGCAAGCGGGCGCTCCTTCTTTCTTCCGCTGTGGGGTTTTCCACCGCCGGAGGCGTTAAAAGCTTTTCTTAAAGTTAAAAAAACGCGCGCGCGTTACGCTTTTGCAAGCCAGCGCCATTATTGAGTTTTCGGTGGGTTCCGGTGGGTGAAACACCGTGTCTTCGGTGGGTGAAACACCGTGCCCATCCACAGGAAAAGGTGGGTGAAACACCGTGCCCATCCACAGGCACACCCCTTTTGAGTGGGTGAAACACCGTGCCTTCGGTGGGTGAAATCACGACAGTTCGGTGACGGTGGGTGAAACACCGATAAAGAGCGTGTACACGCCTCCGAATGACCGGCATCATGACCGGTCGACAATACCTGCCAGCAACTTCTTGGCGTCTCTGGTGTGGAAGGTCACAGTGTCGTTATCGTTGAGGACAAGGCGGTACTCGGGCAGGCTGTTGTCGGCCTCGATGGCACGCACGGCCCGCCGAAACTCCTTGAGGGTGGATTTGCTACCGGCCTTGGCCTGTAGCAGTTTAAGGCTGATCTTCCATTGCGCTTGGTGGCCGCAGTGCTTGCGGGCTAGCTCGTAGAGCCGCCGCGCCATGGGCTTGCGTAGCCGGAAATAGTCTGGGTGGATGGACAGGATCTCATACGCCTGGATGGCATTGTAAAGCCACTCGGAGAGGGTCACGTCAACGGCGATCATGCGCTCATCGCCTTGCGACTTCTCCACGATCCTGACGCGCTCAAGGATGCCAAAGTTATCTGTCACGCGCTGGCCACCCGTCCTGATGTCAGTCTTGATGCGCGTGCCCGCCAGACGGTCAAATGACTCTTGCAAACGGCGATAGTCGTCGCCGCCAACCCCTCGATTGGTGGTCACCAAGTAGTCGTAGACAGTGAAGCGCACAGTGCGGTTTTTCGCGTCATCGCGGCCACGGTTCAGTCCTTCGGTCATCTGCGATACCACGTAGATCAGCACGTCCTTGTCGTGCTGCGTGGCGCGGCCGAGCACGGACGGCATGACCCGCACGGACTTATTACCGTCGCGGCTCGTCCATTCCCAAATGCTCAAGTCTGGCTTGGTCGCCAGAGTGAAGATCGGCGCCTCCATGCTCGCGCCATCATCCTTCAAGGCGTAGTCGAACAGGTCGGCCAGGAAGAAATCGCGGTTCGGATGGCGAATCTTGACCAGCCCGCCCATCGCCTGGTTATCGGTCGTCGGCGCGGCAGCGCGGGCCTCGGCACGCTGCCGATCCTTGAGGGCCTTAACTTGATCCTCGATGGCCGCATCTAGCCCAGCGCGCGGCGCCTGCAACGCGGCCAGGTAGTCGCGCACAGCGCGAACCTCCGGGCTATCGAGGTTGTCCGGCCTGGCGATGCGCGCCAACTCACGATTGGCCGCCACGATTCGCTCGGACAGTGTGCGGTGCGCGTCGCGCAAGGCGTCCAGGCTATCAAGCGGGATATGCTCGGTCGGC
>JAKACQ010000086.1:0-6020 GCA_021821285.1 Pseudomonadota bacterium | reverse complement strand
TGGAATGCCCCGCCAAAGGCGATAGGCCAGGACACATTCATTCCCCGGTGCACGGTGCCTGAATCGGGCGTGAGCGATCCACTGATGATCTGAATGATGGTGGATTTGCCCGCCCCGTTGGGGCCCACGATGCCCCAGCGCTCTCCGGGACGCACCCGCAAGGAGATGCTATCCAGCACCACCTGCTTGCCCCGGCCATGGCGGATAGGGAAGGTTTTATGGATGTTTTCCAGAAGCAAGTCGTTCATAGGGCATTGCCTTTCCAGTCATCCGCGAAAAGATACTATAATACCGCGGCCTGGGTTTCTTCGCGATCTGTATTTATCGCGATGATAGGGCTTGACGGCGCCATACAAGTTGCGCGGTATAACCGGTATTTAAATGAAAAACCGCGTTTTTTATTGACAAGTTATCGTGATGCAGGCACTCACCGTTATACACTTTATCTCATAATGCCATTCTCAAAAACTCCTCTGTAATAAAGAGAAAGTCCGTATCTTGACCTGGCGTCCATCTTAAAAGATCGCTAAAGTGTTTTCACTTGCCATCACCATCAGCTCACGTCACCTTTACCCGACGGATAGCCACCCCTGAAATGGCCAAGCCAAATAATGTCATTCCCAACAACGCAAGCACGGTGTATCCCAGATGATAATAACTGGGCACCGTCGGACCAAAGTAGCCGTGATGGAAATAATCCACCGCGTCGATCAGTGGGAAGTAGAGCAAATAACTCCGATAGGGTTCCGGTACCAGAAATGTGGGAAAGAAAACGCCGCAAAACGGCAGCATCAAATACAAGATGATATGAGAGGTTTTTTCGATGGTTTCACTGAGTTCGGCAAGACCCGCCATGATGAGCACGAACCCAAAGGAAAACCAGATGATCAGCAGATAACCGATCGCCATGATCAGAAGATTACTCGGTAAATGGCATATTCCCACGGTGATGAAGATCGGAAAGAGAAACAGGAATACCGCCATCCCGCTGGTGAATTCCAGCAGTATTCTCGCATAGAGGATATCCATGGGCCGGATGGGCTGATGGTGCAACAAGGACCGGTTTTGCTCTATGGCCCCGGTCACCCTGCCGGTACCGTTCCGCCAGAACAGCAGGGTGGGGTAGCTCACCGCGAGCCACTCCGCGGGACTGATGCCATAGGGGTACCCGGAATCAATAAATGAGAAGATGATCATCACCCCGACCACAAACAGCGCCGGTTCGCCAATCATCCATAGCATGCCGAGTCCCTCGCGCCCGAAACGCGTGACGGTCTCTCGCAAGGTGAGTGCCCAAATCACCCGCCCCTGCAGCCGCAGCTGATCCCGGAAGGTCAGACGATGATCAGCGTTCATGATGCTCCCGAATACCCGCAAACAAGATGCTCAGTACGCCCCAGAACATCAGCGACACCAGCAATACGGCCAGAACATCTTCAAAGCGCTTCGGCTCCTGCGGTGCATCGGGCAGATTCGGCCTGCTGATGGTCTCCAGATACAGTTCCTGCTTCTGCGCCGTAAGGCGCGCCTGCTCCAGGGAGGTCACCGCCGCTTCCAGCAGTTTTTGCGCGAGCAGTTGGTTGACGTTCAGGCGCTCATACTCCGTGTCTTTGCTGGCCAGCGATTGTTTGGAGCCGGTGACTTTGGCGTTTTCCGCCCGTATCTCGCCTTGCAGCGCCTTGATGGAGCTTTTCAGCACCGGTATCTGCGGGTTACCGGGGGCGTGCGTGAGGATGGCATCGAGTTGGGTTTTTTGGGTGATGAGGTGATCTTGGAGTTTGGAAACCATGCCCAGTTGCAAAGCCGATTGGGCGGGAGGGTTGAAAACGCTGTGCCGGTTGCGGTAGTGGGCGAGCGCTATGGTGGCGTCCCGCAGCTTTCGCTCGGCGGTGCTGACGTCTTTCTGCGCGTAGTAAACCCCTTGAACTCTTGCCCTTTTGTTGAGTCGATTGACGATATCCTGACTTTTTTTCAGCAGGAAGGCGTTGATCTTACGCGCATCTTCTGCGCTGTAAGCGCGCACTTTGAGCTTGGTGATACCGTTGGTGTTGTCCAGGTTGTCGGTGACCATGGACTGGTAATAGCGCAAGAGCTTGACATAGCTGCTATGGGGAAAGAAGACGCCGCCGAAGCGGTCGAAGATGTCGATGTGATCGTTACCGTAGACTTTTTTGAGATCATAGGTGTTGTTGAGGGCCATCATGGCATCCCAGGACGTCACATAGGCATGGATGGTTTCCGCCGCGCTGGTGGAGTTGCTGCCACCCAGCCCGCTCAGCAGGCTGGCGAGGCCGGAACTGCTGATCTGCTGACTGGGGCTGTAGACCACGAAGGCGGATTCGCTGATGTACACCGGCGAGGCAATGAGACCGAAGTACAGGATGGATAAACCCGTCGGCAGCAGCACCACGTAGATAAACAGTTTGTTGAGGTTCTTGACTCGGTTCCAGGCGGATTGCAGCACAGAAATTCCTTATGACAAGCCCCGTTCATGATCCCCAAGGGCGGCGGCCATGTCAATGATGGATGCCACAGGGGCCCGTGCTTATGGGCACGACAGCGGTCTGGAACATGATGATTCGGAAAGAACTCAGGGGGTTGACCGGTTGCCGTTATCATGACGGCTTTGATAGCCTTTATGGTGCCGTTGCACATTGGGGCTGACTTGATCAGTAATTTTCTGTACGCTTATAAAACGAATGAATTGGTTGAGCATCCGCGCGCGGCGCGGGTACGGCATCGGGCAGCGTTCGCGCATCTCAACGCGCATCTCAAGATCTCCACCGGAGGATCGTTGAAAAAAGTGTTAAAGAGCATGAGGACCAAGGTGTTTGCGCTGGGCCTCCTGGCCGCCGGTCTTTCCGGCTGCGCTGCTTACATGCCGTATTCCGGGCCTCGCGCGGGCAATGTGGATGATGTGGCACACAATAAGACCCTGGCGGGGATTCAACTGGTGGATGTGAATTACGCCCTGTCTCGTTACATGAGAGAGGAGATGAACCAGTCGCATCTGGGTGCATTGAAGGATTTCACTAATCCCAACCCCCTCCGTTATACCGTCGGGCCCGGCGATACGCTGCAGGTGGACATTTGGGAGGCGCCGCCCGCCATGTTGTTTGCAACGGGACTTTCTTCCATGAGCAGGCTCTCGGGATCCATGATGACGTCCATCCCTGCGCAGATGGTGGGGAGCGACGGGGATATCACGATGCCCTTCGCGGGCAAGATTCCTTGTACCGGCAAAACGCTGAATGAGATTGGTGCCGAGATCCGTGAACGGCTGATTCACATGGCCCACGACCCGCAGGTGGTGGTGCGGTTGGTGAAGAATCATGCCCAGAGTATTACGGTGGTGGGTAACGTGAAAAAAAGCACCATGGTGCCCATGATTCCGGGCGGGGTCAGCGTACTGCAGGCCATAGCGGCGGCGGGTGGCGTGGTCAAGCCGGTCAACAAGGTGACCATACAGTTGTCCCGCGGCGGCAAAGTGCTGCAATTGCCCCTGGAAGAAGTCATCCGCAATCCCCGTGAGGACGTTTCTTTGCGTGGTGGCGATGTGTTGACGGCACTGTATAAACCCTTGCAGGTGACCGTGATGGGCGCCACTAAAGAGGCCAAGGAAGTGGACTTTCAGGCCTCGGGCATCAGTCTGGCCCAGGCCCTGGCGCAGGCGGGGGGGCTCAATGGCAATCAGGCCGATGCCAAGGCGGTCTTTGTGTTCCGCTTGGAGAAGCCGTCTTTGCTGCCACACTGGCCGAAACCCGTGCAGACCCTTGCCAATGGCGAAGTGCCGGTGGTATTCCGTTTTGATTTCAGCAATCCGGCCACCCTCTTCGCGGCACAGGCGTTCCCGATTCAAAATCATGATCTGATTTATGTGGCTTCGGCGCCGATCACCGACCTGCAGAAGTTCCTGGGGCTGATCGTGGAGATGGTCTATCCGATTCAGGGTCTGACGACGGCGGGTGTGGTCCCTTAGGAATCGCGCATGAGTGGATTTGGTGACGCGCCGGTTTTTCTGGATGTGACCCGCCTGCTGCACCGCCTGATGCGAGGACGAATGCCGACCGGGGTGGATCGCGTGTGTCTCGCCTATGTGCGGCACTTTCATCATCGGGCGCGGGCGATGGTGATCTGGGGCGGTGTCGCGGTAGGCTTGTCACCATCGGCTTCCGTGGCGCTTTTCGACCGGCTGGTGGGCTGGGAAGATGGTCAGCGTGTTGCCAGTTTGGGGAGTATTCTGGGGGGATTGCTCAAATGGCCGCTGCGCGCGGTGCCTGCCGGGAGCTGGCTGCTCAATATGGGGCACAGCGGGCTGGACCGGCGGAGTTATCTTGGCTGGCTACGCCGTAAGAACATACGCTTGCTGGTGATGGTCCATGACCTGATTCCCATTACCCACGCGCAATTTTGTCAGGCGGGCGCGGCAGACCGTCATCTGCGGCGAATGGACTTGATTCTGGGGGCGGCGGAAGGGATCGTCAGCAATTCCCGGCATACGGCGGAGATGCTCGCCGACCATGCCCGGCAGATGGGAGCAGTGGTGCCGCCGGTGGCGGTCATCCCGCTGGGCGCCAAAAAATATTGGACGGCCTGTGAGGAGGAGCCGGGCGCGGTAGCGGAGCCTTATTTCGTGATGGTGGGGACGCTGGAGCCCCGTAAAAACCATGCGTTCGTGTTGCATCTGTGGCAACGTATGCTGGACGAATGGAGCGCTGCGGAGATTCCGCACCTGTTGGTCATTGGGCAAATCGGCTGGATGTGCAGTGGGGTGGTCCATCGGTTGATGACCGACGAGCGCATGAAACCGCGTGTGCATCTGATGACGGATTGTGACGATGCCCGGCTCGGACATTATTTGCGCCATGCCCGCGCGATGCTTTTTCCTTCTCATGCGGAGGGCTACGGATTACCTCTGCTGGAGGCGCTGGATTTGGGTGTGCCGGTGCTGGCGAGTCCGTTGCCGGTGTTTCGCGAGATGGCGGGTTCGGTACCGGATTACCTCGATCTGGGCGACGAGGACGCGTGGCTGGGGGCGATTCACGATTATGCGCAACCTGCGCATGCACGACGGGAGGCGCAATTGCACCGTCTGCGGGGATTTTCGGTACCCAGCTGGTCTGATCACTTTTCTGACTTCGAAAACTTCGTGAGCCGTCTATGAAAAGCAAAAAAATCGCGATCGTTGGTTATGCGTCGCGCTTGCCGCAAACATCGGATGCCGCCTTTTGGGAAGACTTGCTGGCGGGCCGAAATCTGGTGACGCGAGTGGCGGAGGACCGCTGGGCGCAGTACGGTCTCGAGCATCCGTCACGCGCCCATCCGGGGAGCTCGGTGACCTTTGCGGCGGGTTCGCTGGGGGATGTGGCCGGATTCGATGCGGGGTTTTTTCGCATTTCCCCGCGCGAGGCGGCGACCATGGACCCACAGCAGCGTCTGCTGCTGGAAATGAGCTGGGAGGCTTTCGCCCATGCCGGTTTCCCGGTTTCCCGGTTGCGCGGGAGCCGTTGCGGCGTATTCATCGGCCTCGCCAGTACCGATTATGCCTACCGGATGGCCGATGACCTGGCGGCCATCGGCGCGAACTCGGCGACGGGTTCGACGGCGAGCATCGCGGCGAATCGCCTGTCCTATTTTTATGATCTGCAGGGGCCGAGCATGGTGGTGGATACGGCCTGCTCTTCGGCACTGGTCGCTTTTCATCAGGCTTGCCAGTCGTTGTTGCACGGTGAGAGCGATCTGGCGCTGACCGGGGCCATCAATCTGCATCTGCATCCTTTTAGTTTTCTGATTTTTTCCAAGGCGTCCATGCTTTCTGCCGATGGCCGCTCACGCCCCTTTGACGCGGCGGCGGATGGCTATGTGCGCGCGGAGGGCGGTGGAGTCTTCGTGCTCAAGGAGTATGCGGCGGCGCTGCGCGACGGGGATCGCATCCTGGCGGTGGTGGCCCATACCGCCATCAATACGGATGGACATAAGGCGGGGTTGACCATACCGCGGGTGGAGGCGCAGGCGGCCTT
>JAKACQ010000085.1:0-6135 GCA_021821285.1 Pseudomonadota bacterium | reverse complement strand
CGCCCCTCCTGCAAACGCATCGCCACCTGGCGCAGGACGACATCCTGACGACTGCGCGCGCCGTGCAGGCGCGCCTGCACCGGCCGCTCCGCCGCCATCACATAGCGGAAGCCATAACGCCCGCGATCACAGAGGAAATGCGGATTGATCTCTGGATGGTGGCGCGCGCGCACCCGGCGCAGGGTACCCAGCCGGGCACCGGGCATGGTATTGCAGCCCACCGCGCAGTGGGGGCAGACCGAAGGCCCTTGCTGCAGGTCCCAGACCCGCGCGTAATCGTGACGGAAGACCTTGTCGGTGAAAACCCCGGTGGGACAGACCTCCACCAGATTGCCGCTGAAGGGACTTTCCAACGGGCCATCTTCCAGGCGCCCGAAATACACCCGGTCGCGGGAACCGAAGACGCCGAAATCATCGCCCTGCGCCGTGTCCTGATAGAAGCGCACACAGCGGTAACAGGTGATACAGCGGTTCATCTCCTGATACACCAGCGGCCCCAGATCCTGATCGTGATAAGTCCGCTTCGGCCCGCTGTAGCGGCGCACGGCATGGCCGGTCTGCACCGTCATATCCTGCAAGTGACACTGACCGCCCTCGTCGCAGACCGGGCAATCGAGAGGATGATTGAGCATCAGCAACTCGATGATTTCCCGATGCTCGGTATGGACCTCCTTATCCACCGTTGCCAATTGCAAATTATCACTGGCGGGCAACAGGCAGGCCATGGTCACCCGCGGCGGATGTTTGTCGTCGTGAGGATAGATCTTCACCGCGCACTGACGACAAGCGCCGAGACTGCCGAGGGCAGGGTGATAACAAAAGTATGGGATTTGTCGCGCCATCCCGGCGGCGATGGCCGCCTCCAGCACGTTCTGTCCGGACATGAAGGGTACCGCCTGGCCATCCAGATAAAAGACGCGCTTCATGCCACCACCTCACGATAGGGACAGCGCTTCTGGCGGACATGATCAAGGAAGTCCTCCGCGAAGGCATGCAGGCCGGAGAGTACCGGCATCAGCGCACCCGGAGCCAGGGCACAGAAACTGTTGGGGGCAATCTGGGCGCCCAACGCATGCAGCGCAGCGATCTCTTCGGTACCGCCCTCGCCGGCCTCGATACGCTCCAACAGCCAGCGCACATAGGGCAAGCCCTCGCGGCAGGGGGTACAAAATCCGCAGGATTCACGGGCAAAAAACCTGGTGGTGGCGATGAGAAAGTCGACTGGACACTGCCGGTCATCCATCAAGATAAAGCCGCCGGTACCGAGGCGGGAACCCACCTTGGCGACCGCATCGAAGTGCATGGGGGTATCGAGATGTTCCGGCAGGAGGAAAGGCGTCGAAGAACCCCCGGGGAGAATCGCGCGCAGGGTCCGCCCGGCGCGCATCCCGCCGGCATGTTCGTAGAGAATCTCCCGCGCCGTCGTTCCCATGGGCAGCTCGAAGACCCCGGGCCGCTGCGCCGGGCCACAGACGCTGTAGAGCTTGCTGCCGACCCCCCCATGGACCCCGAGACCACGAAACCAGTCAGCGCCCTGAGCGAGGATACCGGGCAGATGGGCGATGCTTTCCGCATTGTTGACCGTGGTCGGCTGCTGCCAGAGGCCCTGCTGGCTGATATGCGGCGGCTTTTTGCGCGGATTGGGCCGTTTACCCTCGATGGCGTTGAGAATGGCAGAATCTTCACCACAGATGTAGCGGCCCAGGGAGAGGTGGATATCCAGACGCAGATCGCCATCGGGCAACCGCAGCAGACCCGCCCCGCGCGCGCGCTGCAAAGCCCGCTCCAGCACCCGCGTGCCCGCCGCATACTCGCCGCGCACGAAGAGGATGGCATGGCGCACCCCCAGCGCGTGGGCGGCAATGAGCATCCCCTCGATCAGGTGATGCGGCGCCCCGAAAAGCAGCGCACGATCCTTGATACTGCCCGGCTCCGTTTCATCCAGATTGCAAACCAGGTAGCGGGGCGCCGGGGCATCGGCACCTCGTAGCCGCCACTTCAGCCCGGTGGGGAACCCCGCGCCGCCACAGCCGCGCAGTCCGGACTTCTCCACCTCGGCAATAATATCTGCAGGGTCCATCGTGATAGCCCGGCGTAACCCGGCGTAACCCCCGGCCTGCTCATAAACGCGCAGGTCCGCCGGATCGGGATCGTGGAAATGGCGGCTCAGAATGGCTTCCATGCGTCCGCCTCCCATTGCTCCAACCACCGCGCGAGGGAGGTTGCGTCCACCGGCCCTGTAGCCTCACCATCCATCAGCAGCGCAGGCGCGCGATCACACAGGCCGATACAGACATGAGGGACCACCGTCAGCGCGCCACTCAGACTGACCTCCCCCAGCGCCACCCCGGAATGCGCCTGCGCCTGGGCCAGCAGGTCCTGTGCCCCCGCCAGATGACAGGCGATGCTGTCGCAGATACGCAGCACATGGCGCCCCGCCCGGGCGCGCAACACCAGACTGTAGAAAGTGCAGAGTTCCTCCACCCGCACCGGACTCAATCCAGTGAGTTGCGCCGCCGCATGCAGCGCCACATCGTCGATATATCCCCGTGCGTCCTGCAAGGCGTACAGAACCGCGCTGATCGCCGCTGCCGGCACTGGCGACTCCGCCACCAGCGCCTGCAAGCGAGCGATTAGCGCGGCATCCTGCAGATCAGCGATCGAGGTCGGCAAGGACATAATCGATGGAACCTATGGTGGCGATGAAGTCGGGCAGGGCGGTACCGCGCCCCAGTTCGGTAATCAACTGCACATGTGGGAAAGACGGTGTACGCACCCGCAGACGATAGGGACGCGCCCCCCCATCGGCCACCACGTAATAAGCCAACATGCCCCGCGCCGACTCGGTGATACTGAGCACTTGCCCCGCTGGCGGGCCGATTTCCCCGGCCACCTGCTCAAAATGATGGATGAGGGTTTCAATATCGCGCAGGGTATGATCCTTGGGCGGAAAGGCATAGCGGGCATCGGCGGCCAGCGTCGGCCCCTCCGGCATCTTCTCCGCCAACTGGCGCAGCATGCCGATGCTCTCGCGGATCTCCTCGATATGCAACTGCGTCCGTGCCAGGGCATCCCCATCCGTAGAGGTCGGCACCGTAAAGTCAAGGTCGCCATAAAGCCCGTAGGGAGCGGCCTTGCGCATATCCCAGGCCTTGCCCGTGCTGCGCAGCAGGATGCCGGACACCGCCCATTTCTCCGCCTGCGCCGCACTGAGCACCCCGATATCGCGGGTGCGCGCCTGAAAAATGGGATTCCCTACCGTCAGATGCTCGCTGTCACGCAACCCCCTTTCCACAGCCCTGAGTATGGTCAGCAGATCCTCCCGCCAGCCCTCGGGCAAATCCATCGCCACCCCCCCGATCCGAAAAAACTGCGGGTGCAGTCGCCCGCCGGTGTATTTCTCGAGCAGATCCATCAATAAGGCACGATCACGGAAGGCGTAAAACGCCGGTCCCATCGTCCCCAGGTCATTACCGTAGCTCCCCAGCCAGACCAGATGGGAAGAAATCCGGCAGATTTCCGCCAACAGGGTACGAATCCCCTCCGCCCGCGGCGGCACCGTCAGATCCGCCAGCATTTCGATGGCACGCACATAAGGAAACTCCCCCAGCGCGCCCCCCAGATAATCCACCCGGTCGGTATAGGGGATGAAGTTGTGGAAAGTGTGCCCCTCGGCGATCTTCTCCACGCCGCGATGGTGGTAGCCGATATCCGGGTCCACCGTCGCGATCTCCTCGCCAGAGAGCTTCAGCACAAAACGCAGAATGCCGTGGGTACCCGGATGATGCGGCCCGACATTGAGCACCGTCAGACCCGGGTCCGGTGTCGGCACCGCGTCGCTGTAAGCTTTAAGGACTTCCTGCAGCTCAGGTTTGCTGAGGCGGTAGGCCGGGCGCTCGGTGGCGCGGATAGGCTCCGCCTTGCACAAGGGATGTCCCTCCCAGAGGGATGGGAGCAGAATCCGCCGCAAGTCCGGGTGGCCGCTAAAAGTCAGCCCAAAGAGGTCATAGACCTCGCGCTCATACCAGTTGGCGTTAGCGAAGACCCCAGTCACCGTCGGTACCGGCGCATCCGCATCGACATGGGGCACGCGCAGACGCAGTGCCCCGCAGTCATTCAGACCATGCAGATGGTAGATCAGGGTAAAAGCACGCTCCGACACCGTTTGACCGCCGCGCTCGTCCACTGCCGTCAGATCCAGCAGCATGGAAAATCGCGGCGCCATGTCATCATGCAAAAAATGCAGGGCATCTACCAAATGATGCTGCGCCACCTGAAAATCCGGCCAGCCATCGCGACCATCCGTCAACGGTGTCGCCTGAAAGCGCTTTTGCAAGACCTCCGCCAGCAGCATCAGCCCATCCTCCGGCTCAGAATCCGTGGTGAATGGCGGCGAATTTTCCGCTGCAAGAGCAGCAATCCGTCCATCAAGGCTTCGGGGCGCGGCGGGCAGCCCGGCACATACACATCCACCGGCAAAATCCGGTCGATGCCCTGCACCACGCTGTAGACGTCATACATGCCGCCGGAATTGGCGCAGGAACCCATGGAAATCACCCACTTGGGTTCCAGCATCTGCTCGTAGATCTCTAAGATCATCGGCGCCATCTTGACGAAGATGGTGCCGGAAGCGATCAGTACATCCGATTGTCGCGGCGAGCCGCGCAGCACCTCCGCCCCAAAGCGGGCGAGGTCGTGCCGGGGCGTCACCGCCGCCACCATCTCGATAAAGCAGCAGGAGGTGCCGAAGTTGAGCGGCCACAACGATCCCGCGCGACTCCAGGCCAGCAATTCCTCAAATTTACCCGCCAGCAGCGACAACGGCCCGGGTGCTAACGCCACTGCAAGCCTCCCATCCGCCACTCGTAAAAGAGTCCGAGTCCGAGAACCGTCATAAAACCGCCCCCCCCCAGAATCGGCGTCCAGCCCAACCCGTGAAAAGCCACCGCCCAGGCAAAAAGAAAAGCCGCTTCCAGTTCAAAGACCAGAAACGAGACCGCCAGCAGATAGAAGGCCACTGGCATGGCTGGATGCGTGATGACATTGGCGCCGAGCCCGCTCTCAAAAGGGATATTCTTATTGCGATTGGGATGCTGCCCACCGAGCCAATCCGACACCCAGAGAATGGCCATGAGGACCACTACAATGGCAACAGCGAAAGTGCCGACGGTCAGCGCTTGCGACGGCATCATCAGCCCCATCAGCCCCCCTCCCATCGGGGTGTGACCGTCCAAAAATCCAAAAGCACCTCCTCTCCGCGCGACATGATCTCAAGGCCCGCCATCCGGCATACAAGCGCGCCGCAATGAGCTACGCTTTGAAGTATAGACCAAGAAATTCGGCGACCCTGTCGAGGAGTACACCGTCATGGAAATTTGGGAAGACCCCGCCGTCCAGTCGGCCATACTGGACTATCTGGAGAGCAGCCAACTGCTCGCGAGCTTCACCACCATGGGCGGCGTCGCCCTGCGCGAAGGCGCGCAATGCCACTGCAGCATGCCGGAACGCGTGGGTAGCGATGTGCTGCTGTTATGTCAGTTTGATTTTGAAGAACGGGTACCCTTCGGAGGCGCGGGCGACCAGCGTCTGCGGCAACAGGGGCAGGTTCATTTGCGCCTGGATGCGACCGGGAAGGTGACTGATGCATGGCTGTGCCGACCCAACGCGTGTTGACTGCGCGATCGGGCAATGACCGAAGTAACCTCTGCGCGAGTGCTTACCGGGTACCCGGCGGCGTCACGCAAGGGGTACGACTGCTAACCGCGCCCTCCCCGCACAACGCCTCAGAAGTACCGGGAAAAAGCACTCAGAGGATCAGGATTTCGCCCGCGGCTTCAACGGGCAGGTTTTGATGCCCAGCACGGAATAAAGCCCGCAAAAACCGGTCAGCCCGGTAACGAGCGGCACCAAGCCCACTGCTGCCCACCACTTATATGCGCCCGGCAGAAAAACGGCGAGCACAATAATGATGGCCAAACCCACAATCACCCGGATAACACGATCAACAGTTCCTTCATTAACTGGCATTTTCAACGCTCCTGCGGACGCTTATCCGCTCCTGTGGTAGAGTAGTCAGTATAGGCGATCCTGAATAACTGCGGCGCAGCTACTCAAAAATGATCAATATGCACCAGC
>JAKACQ010000037.1:0-28851 GCA_021821285.1 Pseudomonadota bacterium | reverse complement strand
CGCTCCCGACCATCCTTGGCGTCGCTATTCCTCCTCAACATCCTCCCCAGAACCCCCTCCCTGACCCTCCACAGGGGGACATCTCTGCTTTGCTCAAAAGGGGACATTTGTGAATTGGGTTGACACCCATAATATCCCCAAGTCGGCAGCGGTGGACTGGCCTTCCGGCCCGTCATCGGCCTGGATGGCCCAGCTGCTACATTATTGTATAATAAGATGCTTGGGTATACTATACCACTGGTGACATCTTTACCAGGAGAATCCGGCTATGCCACCTTCTTTTCCAGACATGGGATACACGGTACTGCGCCCCGTCAAATTACAGACGATTCGTGAAGCGATCCGGCCAGAGCGCTATCGGCGGTCGACCGGCACGGCGGTGGCCTGGTACGCATTCGATGCCTTTCTCTATCTGACGGCCATCGCCGGAGCGTTGCTGGTGGAGGCGTGGTGGCTCAAGCTGTTTTTTGGTTTCCTGGCTGGATCGGCGGTTGCCTTCATGTTTGTCTGGGCGCACGATGCGGCGCACGGTGCCCTCTTCCAAAGCAAACGCGTCGCCGAAGTCATGGGTACGCTATTCATGCTGCCTTCATTGAATATGTATCGCCTCTGGGTTTTTGGACACAACCGTATTCATCACGGCTTCACCAGTCTGACCGCGGTCGACCGGATCTGGCGTCCCTGGACACCTCAGGAATACCGCAATAAGACGGTTTGGCAGAAAGTACTGTACCGTCTGGAGCGCAGTCCTTACACCTGCGCGCTGCACTATCTACTGAGGGTCTGGTGGCCAGGCATGGTGCGCTTCAAGGCCGACGCCAAGAGCGGGGATCAGCGCGCGTTCTTCTACAGCAAGTTGATTACTTTGCTATTTTTTATCTGTTTTTTTGCGTTTGCATTCTGGGTGGCGGGTCTGATGGGAGTCATTGCGGCGGTGATCCTCCCTTTCCTGGTATTCAACTACTATATCGCTTTGTTTGTTTTTCTTCATCACACCCATCCGAAAGTGCCTTTCTTTTCTGAAAAAGAAGAATGGAGTCAAAGTATTGGACAGCTTTATTGCAGCACCATCGTGCGTTGCTCCAAAATCAGTGAGTATTTCATTCACAATATCCTGATTCACGCGCCGCATCATGTGGACCCACGGATCCCCTTCTATCACTTGAAGGGTGCCTATGAGGATCTGCGTGCGCAATACGGGCAGTATATACATGAATCGCGCTTCAGCCTTCTGGAAGTCCGGCGTATCTTCAAGGAGTGTAAACTCTATGATTATGAAACGAAGCACTGGATGAGTTTTCGTTCCGGCCGCAGTTGGATTGAGCAAAAGGCGGCAAATATCGCCGCATCGACTGCCGCCTCCGCCGCCTATCCGGGTGAGGCGGCGCACTGAACGGACGCCTATTCGTCCGGATGGTGGTCGCCGTGTGACGGAGGCGGGGTATTCAGGGCCTGAAGATGCAGTATCTTCAACAGGCGTTCAACCGGCGGATACAAAAGCACGGCGGATACCGCCAGATAGACGACACCCGCGTAGAGCGCATAGGCACTGGCGAAGAGTTTGGCCGTGGTGCCGTGCAAACCGGAAACAGGCCCCATGCCGCTCAGAATCATGCTGGCATTCAGCAGGCTGTCTATCCAGGTGATATGGGCGAAAAGGTGATAGCCGAGCACGCCCAAACCAAGGGAAATCAACATGAAGCCTAACCCTGCGCCCGTATAACGAAGTTGTCGCCACAGAAATTCCGTGCGGCTGCGCAAATGTATCGGTTGATGAATATGCGGGTTCATGCAGATCCTTCCGGAATTTAGGGAATATTCGCCTATTCTCGGCCATAATACTGGCGATACCAAGCCACGAAGTCGCGCAACCCATCGCGTAGAGGCGTATCCGGGGCAAAGCCAACCTCTCGTTGCAGCGTGGAAACGTCGGCATAGGTGGCTATGACATCGCCATCCTGCATGGGTTGCCACTCGATCTGGGCGGGCTTGCCCAGGCACTCTTCCAGCGTGTGAATAAAATCCGTGAGCGCAACCGGAGTATGGTTGCCGATATTATGGATGCGGAAAGGCGCGGCGCCGCTGGCCGGGTCCGGTGATCCGCCCTCCTGTGGCCGGGGTATGTGGGGGATAAGGCGGGTGACCCCCTCGATGATGTCGTCAATATAGGTGAAGTCACGCCGCATCTGGCCGTGGTTGAATACGGGAATGGGTTCTCCGGCAAGAATCTTCTGCGTGAAACTGAAGTATGCCATATCAGGCCGACCCCAAGGCCCATAGACGGTGAAAAAGCGCAAGCCAGTGCTGGGAATACCATAAAGGTGGGCATAACTGTGCGCCATCAGCTCGCCTGCGCGTTTGGTGGCCGCATAAAGGCTGACCGGGTGATCTACCGGATCGTGGACACTATAGGGTAAGCGGCTGTTGGCGCCATACACCGAACTGGAAGACGCGAAGAGGAGATGGCCGACTTTTTGTGCACGGCAACCTTCGAGGACATTGAGCAAGCCGGCAATATTGCTGTCGGCATAGCTGTGTGGGGCCTTGAGCGAATAGCGGACTCCGGCCTGGGCCGCCAGATTGATGACGACATCAAAATGCGGACCGGCAAAAAGTATGCGCATGCCATCGCGATCCGCAAGGTCCAGGGGCTGGAACTGAAAAGCGGGATGCCCTTCCATCTGGGCCAGACGGTCGCGTTTCAGGCCGGGATCATAATAGTCGTTGAGATTGTCTATGCCGCTGACCATCCAGCCGTCCGCAAGCAGACGCCGCGCCAGATGGAAGCCGATAAACCCGGCGACACCGGTAATGAGTACCCGCCCCTCCATCAGTTGGGCCGCTCCATCAGCCAATGAATATAGCGTTCCACCCCCTCCTCCACCGTCAGAAAAGGTCTGCCGTATCCGGCATGGCGTAATTTATGGATATTCGCCTGGGTAAAACTTTGATACTTACCATTCAACGCTTCCGGCATATGGATGTAGCGGATGATTTGCGCTTTCTGCAGGGTGGATAAGTCCTGTGCCGGGTGTTTTGCGTGGCGTTCGAGACCGTTGATGACCGCGACCGCCACCTCGTTGAAACTCTGCGCTTGCCCGGTACCGACGTTGTAGATGCCGCTGCGCGGGTGATCCAGAAAGTGCAGATTGACCGCGACCACATCGTCTATATGGATGAAGTCGCGCCGCTGTTCGCCATCCGCATAGCCATCGGTGCCCGCGAACAGGTGAACGTGTTTATCCAGTCGATATTGCCGGTAGAAATGCAAGGCTACCGAGGCCATGCGATTTTTATGGAATTCACGCGGACCATACACATTGAAATAGCGAAAGCCGTGTACCGGTGCGCGTAGTGCCGGCCACATCCTGCGCAGGTACTGGTCGAACTGAAATTTACTGAACCCATAGACGTTGAGCGGGGATTCAGACTGGCGCTCCTCCACAAAGGTGCCGGTCATACCATACACCGAGGCACTGGAGGCATAGAGAAACGGCACGTTGTGACGTTGACACCAATGCAATAGCGTCTTGCTGAATTGGTAGTTGTTCTCCATGACATAGCGACCATCGGTAGCCATGGTATCGGAGCAGGCTCCTTCGTGGAAAACGGCTTCGACACCTTTCATCTGGTCGTTTTCCAATAGGTTGAGGAACCGTTCCGCTTCCAGGTAATCGGCAATTTCCAGATCGGTGAGGTTAAGGAATTTGTCGGCACGGGTCAGATGATCCACGACGAGGATATCGGTGATTCCCCGCTGATTGAGGGCCTGGACGAGATTGGCACCGATGAAACCGGCTCCACCAGTAACGATGTACATGCGCGTTCCTCCTTTTGTGGTTATGATATCAGAGAGCAGGCATCTTCCCATAAAACGCTATCGCCTCGCCCCATCATCAGGGCTCCAGTGTATATGACCCTATCCCTCTCACAACACTGCATGGCGCCGAAGAAGGCCCACGATGTCCGAGGAAGTGTATGCAAGACCACGGCCTGTTGACGATCATTCTGCTCTTGGCTACCGGGGTGCTGCTCGTCGGTTTTCTGCGCTATCTGCGCTTGCCAGCGGTGTTTGCTTATCTGTTGACGGGTATTATCCTTGGACCGCACGCGCTGGCGGTGGTGCCTGACCTCGCCAGCACGCGGCAACTAGCTACTTTCGGCGTGGTTTTTCTAATGTTCAGCATCGGACTCGAGTTCAGTCTGGCGCAATTTTTGAGCATGCGCCGTCTCGTGTTTGGAATGGGGCTGGCCCAGGTGGTCCTGACCAGTCTCCTGTTCGTCGGCATCGCCTTGCTGATCCCGCTTCCATGGAAAACAGGGGTCATTCTCGGTGGAATCCTGGCCATGTCTTCCACGGCCATGGTGGTGCGCGCGCTGGCGGAAAAAATGGAGATGCAGACCCGTCATGGGCGTATTGCCGTCAGTGTTCTGCTTTTTCAGGATTTGGCGGTGGTGCCGCTGCTGATTCTGATCCCCGCCCTGGCGGGTTCCACGGCCAATCTTCTGCAAGACCTCGCCATGGCTGGTCTCAAGGCGACTTTGGTGTTGCTGGTGCTGTTGGTCATCGGGCGGCCGGTCATCAGACCATGGTTTCAGCTCGTGGCCAACCGCAAATCCACAGAACTGTTCATGCTCAATGTATTGCTGGTGACTTTGGGTTTGGCGTGGGTTACCGAACAGGCCGGATTGTCGTTGGCCTTGGGAGCCTTCGTGGCAGGGATGTTGATTTCGGAGACGGCGTACCGTTACCAAGTGGAAGCGGATATCGCGCCTTTCCGTGATATCCTGCTGGGGCTCTTTTTTGTCACCATCGGCATGCTGGTGGATTTGCCCGTATGGTGGGCAAATATGGGCTGGGTGTTGGTCGTCCTGGCCATGATTCTACTGCTCAAAGGGTTTTTGGTCTGGGGACTGAGCCGACTCTTCGGTTTTGAGTCGGGTGTGGCCCTGCGCTCGGCGATCGTGCTGGCACAGGCGGGTGAGTTTGGTTTCGTGCTGCTCGCCCTGGCGAATCAGTACCAGCTATTGCCTCCCAGAGTACTGCAGCCGGTCCTGGGCGGCATGCTTTTCTCCATGATGCTGGCGCCCATTCTGGTGGAGCGCAATGGCTGGTTGGCGCGTACCCTGGTGGAGAGCTATCGCCAGCACCGTGATCAACAACTGGCAGAGATTCGCGCGGCAAACTTTCAGGCGCACGTGGTGCTCTGCGGGTATGGCCGGGTAGGTCAGAGTGTGGGACGCGTGTTGGAGGAGGAAGGGATCCCTTTTATCGCCCTGGATCTGGATCCTGTGCGCGTACGCCAGGCGCAGTCCGCGGGTGAATCCATTTTTTACGGAGACGCGAGTCGCCGCGATGTGTTGCAGGCGGTGGGTATTTTTTCCGCCCAGGCCGTGGTCATTACCTACGCGAACGTCACTTCCAGCCAGCGGGTCTTGTCCATCATCAAGGAATTGCGCCCCGATCTGCCGGTGATCGTTCGCGCCCATGATGATAGCCAACTGGAAAGGCTGGAGGCGGCTGGCGCCGACGAGGTGGTGCCGGAGGTCACGGAGGGCGCGCTGATGTTGGCTTCGCAGACCCTCTTGCTGATTGGTTTTCCGGTGAGCACGGTGTTGCGTCGCGTGCGCCGCTTCCGGCAGGAACGGTATCAATTTTTTCGCGGGGCGTTCTGGGGTGGTTCCGAACCGGGTGAGGACCAAAATTCGGCGCGTCTGGCCTCCATCGCCTTGGGGGAAACCGCTTTTGCACTGCATCTTAGTCTGCGTGAATTGAATCTGACCAGTTTCGGGGTCGCCGTGGTGGCCGTGCGCCGCCATGGCATTCGCGGGCGCGACCCTTCGCCGGATACCGTCCTCATGCCAGGAGATGTGCTGGTGCTGTTTGGGACACCGGCGGCGCTGGCCAGGGCGGAGCTGTATGTGCTGGAAGGCAACGCCGCGCAGGAGGCGGCAGCCGGATGATCGTGCAATACCCGATGACACCGGCGCAAACCCGGTGCTATGTTTAGCAACTCCTATCCATCCGTGTTCTTTATTTGCCGAGTCCTTTATGTCCACATCCATTGATTCTACCCTGAGCGAGACCCGTTCCTTCCCTGTCCCCGCCGATTTCGCCAGACAGGCCAACCTGGATGCGGCAATGTTTGCGCGCCTGAACCAGCAGGCGGCAGAGGATCCGGATCGTTTCTGGGGTGAATTGGCGCGTCAGCATCTGGATTGGGCTGTCCCGTTTCAGCAGGTACTGGAGGCGGATCAGGCCCCCTTCTATCGCTGGTTCGCCGATGGTCAGCTCAACGTCGCCTACAATTGCGTGGACCGTCATCTGCGCGGGGCGTCGCGGCACAAAGCGGCGCTCATCTGGGAGGGCGAAGATGGCGCTGTTCGTACCTTGACATACGCGCAGTTGCACCGGGAAATGCAGCTTTTTGCCAATGCGTTGAAACATCAGGGCGTGCGGAAAGGAGATCGCGTCGCCATCTACATGCCGATGGTACCGGAGACGGTGATCGCCATGTTGGCCTGCGCTCGCATCGGTGCCATCCATACCGTGGTCTTCGGCGGCTTCTCGGCGGAAGCGCTCAAGGATCGTCTGGAAGATACCCAAGCCCGGGTCCTGATTACGGCGGACGGCGCCTGGCGCGCGGGCAAGGTCGTACCGCTGAAGCGTCACGCCGACCAGGCGCTTCTGCGGGAGCATGGCCATGCGGTGCAACGGGTCATCGTTCTCCGCCGCACCGGCACGGAAATCGACATGCAGGACGGGCGGGATATCTGGTGGGGGGACGCCACCGCCGCCATGAGCGCGGACTGCCCGGCCCTATCCATGCAGGCGGAAGACCCGCTTTTTATTCTGTACACCTCTGGCAGCACGGGAAAGCCCAAGGGGGTTTTCCACAGCAGCGCGGGTTATCTGCTTTGGTCCATGCTCACCACACGCTGGGTTTTCGACGTGAAACCAGAAGATGTGTACTGGTGCACCGCCGACGTTGGCTGGATCACTGGTCACAGCTATGTGGTTTATGGCCCGCTGGCCAATGGTGCGACCGTTTTTCTCTATGAGGGTGCGCCCATGTATCCACAGCCCGATCGTTTTTGGGCAATGATCGCGCGGCACGGTATCAGCATACTATACACCGCACCAACCGCTATCCGTGCCTTCATGAAGATGGGTGACGAATGGCCGCGGCGCCACGATCTCTCCAGTCTGCGCTTACTGGGTTCGGTGGGTGAGCCCATGAATCCGGAAGCCTGGATGTGGTACCACCAAACCATCGGCGGTGGGCGCTGCCCCGTCGCGGATACGTGGTGGCAAACGGAAACCGGTGGCCACATGATCGCGCCCTTACCGGGCGTGACTGCCAACAAACCGGGGTCATGTGCCCTCCCCCTCCCCGGTATCAGTGCGCGTATCGTGGATGATCAGGGTAATCTCGTGAGGGCGCCGGATGTGGGTGGTTATCTGGTGATCGATCGCCCGTGGCCGGGTATGTTGCGGGGCATCTGGGGCGATCCCGCGCGCTACCTGGAAAACTACTGGGCCAGGTTTGACAATCGCTACTATGTCGCCGGGGACAGCGCGCGGCGGGACGCGGACGACTATTTCTGGATGATGGGGCGTATCGATGACGTGCTCAATGTTTCTGGGCATCGCCTGGGCACGGCGGAGGTGGAATCCGCACTGGTGGCACACCCCGCAGTCGCTGAAGCGGCGGTGGTGGGTGTTCCCCATGACATCAAGGGAGAAGCCATCTGTGCGTTCGTTATCCTGAAACACCGGCATCAGGGCGACGATCGCGATGAACTCGGCGCGGCGTTGCGGGCGCAGGTGACCGAACTGATTGGTGCCATTGCCCGTCCCGATGACATCCGCTTCACCGACACCCTGCCCAAGACGCGCTCCGGGAAAATCATGCGGCGTTTGCTGCGCTCCATTGCCCGCGGCGAAACGATCGTCCAGGATACCAGCACCTTGGAGGATGAGGGCATTTTGCAGCAGTTGAGCGCCGCAAAAAAATCATGATCGGCTGACCATCATATTGTGGGCGCGCGAGCATCGGCAAATGATCATTTTGTCTTGGCAGGCAGCGGGAATACCGGCGGCGTGCCGGGACCCTTCCGAGAATGGCCCGGAGACCTTCCTTGCGCATCCTGATGACCACGGACACTTATTTCCCCAGAATTAGTGGGGTGGCGAGTTCCATAGAAAGTTTTTGCGCAGGTTTGATGCGTCTGGGACACAAAGTGGACATCCTGCTTCCCACCTATGATGGGCAGGAAGGAAGCGGCATGGATCGGCACAACGGCCACGATACCGCGCAGCTATGGCGGCTACCGGCCAGACAGATTCCGCTGTATCCCGAAGAGCGATTCATGCGTCTCCGGGCCTTGCGGGCCATGCGCCATGCCTTGGAGCGGGCCGCCTACGATATCATCCACATCCAAACCCCGTTCATCGCCCACTATTATGGCGTGCATCTCGCACGCCGCTGGCGTGTACCCGCGGTGCTGTCTTACCACACCTATTTCGAGGCGTATGCCGATTATTATTATCCGAAAATCCCTGGAGCCCTGCGCCGTGGCATGGTAAGACGTGTATCCCGGCAACAGTGCAACGGCGTCCACGGGGTCGTCGTGCCTTCGCGTGCCATGGCGGAGATTCTCTGGGGTTACGGCGTCAATCCACCGGTAAGGGTCATTCCAACGGGTGTGCAACCCCATCACTTTGCCGAAGGCAATGGGACGGAGTTTCGGCGGCGTCACGCCATTGCCCCCCAGCGCCCCACCTTATTGTACGCAGGGCGGATTGCGCCGGAAAAAAACATATCAATGTTATTCAATATGTTGCCACATATTCTACGGCAGATGCCCAACGTGCTGCTGATGTTGGCGGGTGACGGCCCGGCGCGGCCAATGTTGGAGACCCTCGCACAGACGCGGGACTTGACGGATGCCGTGCGCTTTCTCGGATATCTCGACCGCAAAGAAGCCTTGAAAGATGCCTATGCCGCTGCGGATCTCTTTGTGTTTCCTTCCCAGACGGAAACCCAGGGCATGGTCCTGATCGAGGCGCTGGCGGCGGGCTTGCCCGTGGTGGGGGTGCCCGCGTTGGGCAGCGCGGACTTGCTCGGCTTGGGCAAAGGCACCCGCAGCGTGCGCAATGATCCGATGGATATGGCCCATCAGTGTCTTACGTTGCTGCGGGATCATGGACTGCGCGCGCAATTGGCGGCGGAAGCCCGCCAGATGGCCGCAACCTGGTCAGAAGACCTGATGGCGCAGAAATTATCCGCGTTCTACGCCGAGGTCGTCGATCAAGCGGCCGTTGTTCCGTTACTCAATGCAGGCGTCGCCCGGCAAAAGTGAAGCGTTCCCCTTCCAGCAGGACTTCAATGACTTCCCCTGGTCCAAAATCACCCCGCAACAGTTTCTGCGCCAGGGGGTTTTCGATTTCCCGCTGAATCACCCGCTTCAAGGGACGTGCCCCATAAGTCGGGTCATAGCCCACTTCGGCCAGACGATCCAGCGCGCCATCGCTGAGCACCAGATCCATGTCCCGCTCGCGCAGTCGTGCCCGCAGGAAACCCATTTGAATCGCGGTGATCTCACGGAGCTGTACCGCGCTCAGGGGATGGAAGATAACCAACTCATCGATGCGGTTGAGGAATTCCGGGCGGAAATGATCCTGCACCACCGCCATCACCGCGGCACGCATACCGTCATAATCCCCCTTCCGGTTGAACTCTTGAATGCGGTCGGAACCAAGATTGGAAGTCATCACGATCACCGTATTGCGAAAATCCACCGTGCGTCCCTGTCCATCGGTGAGACGGCCATCATCCAGCACTTGCAGGAGGATGTTGAAGACTTCCGCGTGCGCTTTTTCCACCTCATCCAGCAATACCACGGAATATGGTTTACGCCGCACCGCTTCGGTGAGGTAACCGCCCTCTTCGTATCCCACATACCCCGGAGGGGCGCCGATAAGACGCGCCACCGAATGTTTTTCCATAAATTCGCTCATGTCGATGCGCACCAGATGATCTTCACTATCGAAGAGGAATTCGGCCAGCGCCTTGGTAAGCTCGGTCTTACCCACGCCCGTGGGACCCAGAAAGAGAAAGGAGCCGTTGGGGCGTTTGGGATCGGACAACCCTGCCCGGGAGCGGCGAATCGCATTGGCCACAGCGGTGACGGCTTCGTCCTGTCCCACTACCCGCGCTTGCAAGCGTTCTTCCATCTTCAGGAGTTTTTCCTTCTCGCCCTCCAACATTTTGGAGACAGGGATCCCGGTCCAACGGGCTACCACCTCGGCGATCTCTTCCTCGCCCACCTCGGTGCGCAACAGGGTGGGCCTAGTACCAGCGCCTCCGGATTGCGCACGGACTTCCGCGGCATGCAACTGCGCTTCCAGAGCGGGAATGGAACTGTATTGTAGCTCCGCCATGTGTTCCAGGTCGTTGGCGCGACGCGCCGTATCCAATTCCACCCGCTTTCGATCCAGTTCTTTTTGAATTTGTGAAGTGCCCTCGATGGCCATCTTTTCACCTTTCCAAACCTCTTCCAACTCTTGATATTTACGATCCAATTCACGGATTTGAGTCTGTAAAAGGTCCAGCCGTTTGCGACTGGCTTCGTCTTTTTCCTTCTCCAACGCCACGCGCTCGATGTTGAGCTGGATGATGCGGCGTTCCAGTTCATCGAGTTCCTGAGGTTTGGAATCAATTTCCATCTTGACCCGGGAAGCGGCCTCATCCACCAGATCGATCGCTTTGTCGGGCAGATTGCGGTCGGTGATATAACGGTGAGAGAGCTGTGCTGCGGCGACCAGTGCCGGATCGGTGATACGCACGCCGTGATGGGCTTCATAGCGCTCTTTCAGACCGCGCAAGATGGCGATGCTGTCTTCCACGCTGGGCTCATCCACCAACACCCGTTGGAAACGCCGCTCCAAAGCGGCATCCTTTTCAATATATTTGCGATACTCGTCCAAGGTGGTTGCGCCGATGCAATGCAGCTCGCCACGCGCCAGGGCGGGTTTCAGCATATTGCCCGCATCCATGGAACCCTCGGCCTTGCCGGCCCCCACCAATGTATGAATTTCATCAATAAAAAGAATGATCTTTCCTTCACTCTTCTCCAGATCGTTGAGCAAAGACTTCAGACGTTCCTCGAACTCGCCCCGGAATTTTGCGCCCGCAATCAGCGCGCCCAGATCCAGACCCAGTAAACGCCTGTCGCGCAGGGATTCCGGCACTTCGCCATTGATGATGCGCAAGGCCAGGCCTTCCACGATAGCGGTCTTACCGACACCGGGTTCACCAATCAATACGGGATTATTCTTACCGCGTCGCAGCAATACCTGGATAGTCCGACGGATTTCGTCATCCCGGCCAATGACCGGGTCCAGCTTGCCCTGACTGGCGCGTTCGGTGTAATCGATGGTGTATTTTTCCAGCGCCTGACGTTGTTCTTCCGCATTGGCGTCCTGGATTTTTTCTCCACCGTGCAGGTCGTGGACCGCTTGTTCCAGATCTTTTGCGGTCGCACCCGCCGCTTTCAACAGGCGCCCCGCTTCACTCTTATCGTCGATCAGCGCCAACAGGAAGTGTTCGGTGGAAATATAGCTATCGCCGCGCTTCTGGCTGAGCTTGTCGGCCAGGTTGAGCATATTGGTCAGGTCGCGGCCCACCTGCACTTCGCCCGGATGGCCCTGCACCTGGGGCATGGACTCCAGCGCGCGGCTCAATTGATTGCGAAGGGCATCCACCTGTACCCCGGCCTTGGACAGAAGCGGCCGGGCGATGCCGCCCTCCTGATCGAGAAAGGCGATGAGCAGATGGACGGGTTCCATCTGTTGATGATCTTGGGACAGCGCGAGACTTTGCGCTTCTTGAAAGGCTTGTTGAAACTTGGTGGTGAGTTTGTCGGCACGCATGATGGAACTCCGCAGGTGGTGTTGCCGGAGAAATGGGATCAGCTGACCTTTTTTTCAAGGGCGCTGCGGGGTCTTAACGCCCAGATCAGGAAAAATACACCCGAAAGGGCGAGGAACGCGGCGGCGGTAAAAGTACCCGATCCTCCCCAGTGGGCCCAGGACCAACCCGCCCCCAGAGCGCCAATGCCGCCGCCGAGGCCGTAAACCGTACTGGCATAGAGGGCCATACCCCGCGCGCGCAGGGCGGAGGGAAAACGCGCGGACACCCAATGCACCGCCGCCAGATGAAAGGCGGCATAACTGGCCGCGTGCAGAGTCTGCACGAGAATGATCCACACCAGTCCCGGCCACCAGGCAATCACGCCCCAGCGCAGCGCCGTCAAGAGAAAGGCGCCGCCCAAGACCCAGGGTACGCCCCAGTGATGGATGAAGCGGTCACCGACCCAGAAGAACGCTACCTCACAAAGCACGGCGAAACCCCAGAGCATCCCGACGGTGACGCTATCCAGGCCGTGTTGCTCCGCGTAAATGGAATAGAAGGCGTAGTAGGCGCCGTGACTGGCTTGTTCCAGCACACCCGCCAGCAGGAAGAACCAGAGATGGCGTTCACGGAGTGCGCCGCTGAGGCGGGGACGCTCCGCGTGGAGGCGGGGTGATCCCCCTCCTCCATAGGGTAAATGGCGGCTCGCCCACCAGGTGGCCATCAGAAAGCCGAGAATTCCGGGCAAAAAGGCGGTCATTCCCCAGTGAGCGATCAGCCAGCCCATGCCCAGCGATAGCGCGATAAAGCCCAGGGAACCCCAGAGCCGGATGCGTCCATAGGCGGCGCCCCGGTGCTGTGCCCAATCCATGGTGGTCGCGTCCACCAGGGGCAGGGTTGCCGCCCAAAAGAAGGAAAAGGTCAAAGTGACCAGCAAAAGCATCGGGAAATGTCCACGGGCCAAACACAAGGCGAAAAAACTCGCCGCGGTGATCAGCGCCGCCCACGGGACGATCCGGCGGCTGCCCCAAAAATGGGCCAGCCAGCCCCAAAGATTGGGCGCCAGCACCTTGCTGAACTGCGTCGCCGCGGTGAGGACGCCGATAGCCAAAGGCCCTTGTCCCTGGGCGTGCAACCAGGGACCCCAGTAGGGCATGAAGGCCCCCAGGGCGCAAAAGTACAGGAAATAGAAGGCGGCAAGCCATCCTCCTTCCCGGTCTGCCCGCATGCCCTAGGCGGGGATGGGAGTCAAAGGCGCCTGCGCATCGGCGTTCTGGGCACGCTGACGCATCCAGTGGTCCATGAGCACCAAGGCCAGCATGGCCTCGACAATAGGGACCGCCCGGATGCCGACGCAAGGATCATGGCGGCCTGTGGTCACCACTTCGACGGGCCGGCCATGCACATCGATGGTCCACCGGGGGATGCGGATGCTGGAGGTGGGTTTGATCGCCACGGACAAGATCAAATCCTGTCCCGAAGAGATGCCTCCGAGCACGCCGCCCGCGTGATTGCTGAGAAAACCTTGTGGGGCCAGACTATCCCCATGCTGGCTGCCGCGCTGTTGCACCACCGCGAAACCATCACCCACGGCTACCGCCTTTACCGCATTGATGCCCATCAGCGCTTTGGCGATATCCGCCTCCAGGCGATCAAAGACCGGTTCGCCGAGACCGACGGGCATCCCGGTCACCCGCGCGTCCACCCGCGCCCCGATGGAGTCCCCCTCCTTGCGCAAGGTGTCCAGAAATTCAGCCATGCGGGCGGCGGCCAAGGCATCGGGACAAAAGAAATCATTGCGCGCGATTTCCGCCGCGTCGAAATCATCGGCCCGGATATCTCCCATTTGCGCCATCCAGGCTTGTATATTCACGCCGAGACGCTCGCGCAAATACTTGCGGGCGATCGCCCCGGCGGCGACCCGCGTCGCCGTTTCCCGTGCCGAAGATCGCCCTCCCCCCCGGTAATCGCGGATGCCGTACTTTTGCAGGTAGGTATAGTCGGCATGGCCAGGACGAAACAGATCTTTGATTTTATCGTAGTCCTTGGAGCGTTGGTCGGTGTTGCGGATCAGGAGCCCGATGGGGGTGCCGGTGGTGAGCCCCTCGAAGACCCCGGACAAAATCTCCACCTGGTCCGCTTCCCGGCGTTGGGTGGTATGGCGCGACTGGCCGGGACGGCGACGATCCAATTCACCCTGGATATCCGTAGCGTCCAGGGTCAATCCGGGAGGGCAGCCATCGACAATGCAGCCGATGGCCGCCCCGTGGCTCTCACCAAAGGTGCTGACCCGAAAACACTCGCCGATACTGCTGCCCGCCATAGGTTATTTTTCCATTTCAATCATGGCGTAAGCCGAATGATTGTGAATCGACTCGAAGTTTTCCGAGGAAACCGAGAACCAGGTCACCCGTTGATCGTCCTGTAAGCGCAGGGCGACATCCCGCACCATGTCTTCGACAAACTTGGGGTGATCATAGGCATATTCGGTGACATATTTTTCATCGGGTCGCTTCAGCAGTCCGTAGAGCTGACAGGAGGCCTCGGCCTCGATCAGGTCGATGATCTCCTCTATCCAGACGGTTTCCCGGGTGCGCGCATGGACCCAGACATGCGCGCGCTGATTATGCGCGCCATATTCCGAAATACTTTTGGAACAGGGGCATAGACTGGTCACCGGCACCATCACGGCAATGGTCAGCTGGTAGCCCGCCGGAGTAACCTCCCCCATCAGTTTCACTTCGTAATCGAGGAGGCTCTTCACACCGGATACGGGCGCAGCCTTTTGCACGAAAAACGGAAAGCGCATCTCCAGGCGAGCCGAATCGGCTTCCAACCGCTGCCGCATCCGCTCGACCACGTCCGCGAAGCGGACAACACTGTACGGGTCCGCATAGTCATTCAAAATCTCGATGAAACGCGACATGTGGGTGCCTTTCAGGTGCGCGGGCAGACTCACATACATATTGCACTGGGCAATCGTGGACTGCGCGCATCCGCTGCGGTCCTGAAAACGCAGCGGATGCCGTACGGCGCGGATGCCTACCCGCTGTATGATCATGGCGCGCGGGTCTGGGCGACTCTGCACATCCTCCAAAACTTCCATGGCGCAATCTCTCACCGAAGGCCTCACTAGGGAATACTAGACTGAATTGGTCAAATATTACGCCCCAACCGGTGGCCGGGCAAGCGACGCGAGCAAAGCGCCGCCGCTTTTTTCGATGCCGGCGGCATCCAGGCCGAGATCCGCGAGCCACTGCCCGGCATCTCCCTGTTCGATGAAGACGTCGGGCAAACCCAGCAGACGCATGGCCCGCACGATGCCTGCATTCAGCAGGAATTCCGCTACCGCACTGCCTGCTCCGCCCATGCGGGTTCCTTCCTCAACGGTAAGAAACGCCTGATGGTTTTGCGCCAGATGGGTCAACAACCCGGTATCCAGCGGCTTGACGAAGCGCATGTTGACGACGGTCGCATCGAGGGCCTCGCCCGCTGCCAGCGCCGCCGCCGCCCGTGTGCCAAAAGAGAGGATCGCCAAGTGCTTGCCTTCCCGCAACATCTCGGCTTTACCGATGGCCACCTGACGCGACAAATCCCGTTTCAACGGTATGCCGATGCCGTTGCCTCGCGGATAACGCACCAGCGCAGGCCCGGGATAAGCAAAGCCGGTGTTGAGCATGTCGCGCATCTCCTGTTCATCCTTGGGCGCCATGATGACCAGGTTGGGAATACAACGCGCATAGGCCATGTCGAAAGCGCCCTGGTGGGTAGCGCCGTCGGCGCCCACCAGGCCGGCGCGGTCGATAGCGAAGAGCACCGGCAAATTCTGTATGGCGACATCGTGCAGGAGTTGATCATAAGCCCGCTGCAAGAAGGTGGAATAAATGGCGACCACCGGATGCATGCCGTCACACGCCAGTCCCGCCGCAAAAGTGACCGCATGTTGCTCGGCGATACCTACATCGAAGTAGCGTTCGGGGAACAGTTGCTGGAAACGCACCAGTCCGGAACCCTCGCGCATGGCCGGGGTGATGGCGACCAGGTGTTTTTCCGCCGCGCCTTTGTCGCAGAGCCAATCGCCAAAAATTTGCGTGTAGCTGGGCACTCCGGCCGGCTTTCTGGCCATTTTGCCATCGCTGCGGTTGAAGGGGGTAACTCCATGATATCCGCAGGGATCTTGCTCGGCGGGGCCAAAACCTTTACCCTTTTTGGTGATCACATGGAGCAACCGGGGTCCACTGATCATTTTGAGATTTTCAAGGGTTGAAATCAGCGCGTCGAGGTCATGGCCGTCGATGGGGCCATAATAGTTGAACCCCATTTCCTCAAAAAGCGTCCCCGGGGTGACCAGACCCTTGACGCCCTCCTCGGCCTTTCTCGCCAGTTCGAGCAATGGCGGTACCAGACTCAGGGCCTGTCCCGCGCCCTCGCGCATGGTGTTGTAAAAGCGACCCGAAAGGATTCGTGTCAGGTACTGGGATACCGCGCCGACGTTGGGAGAAATGGACATCTCGTTGTCGTTGAGCACCACGAGCAAATCGGCATCGAGAACGCCGCCGTTGTTCAACGCTTCGTAGGCCAGGCCGGCGGTCATGGCGCCATCGCCAATAATGGCCACGACTTCTCGGGGATGGTGTTTTAATTTGGCCGCCACGGCCATGCCCAGCCCAGCACTGATGGAGGTGCTGGAGTGGCCCGCGCCGAAGGTGTCATAGGGGCTTTCATCCCGTTTGAGGAAACCGGAGAGGCCGTCTCTGGTGCGCAATTGAGGGAAACGGGGACCACGTCCGGTGAGGATCTTGTGAGGGTACGCCTGATGCCCCACATCCCAGATCAGACGATCCTCCGGCGTGTTGAACACCGCGTGCAGTGCTACGGTCAATTCCACGGCCCCCAGACAGGAGGACAGATGCCCCCCCGTTTGACTCACACTCTCCAAGAGGAATTGACGGACGGCTTTGGCCACCCCCTTCTGTTCGCTGCGGGACATTTCCCGCAGCTCGGCGGGCATGGGCATGCCCTTCAACAAATCGCTCATTTATTCCGCTCTACGATGAGGCGCGCCAGAGCGCGGAGATGGTCGGCTTCGCTTCGCCAAGGCGCCAAGGCCTCCAGCGCTTCGTCGAGCAAGCGCCGGGCGTAAGTCTGCGCCTCGCTCAGGCCGAGCAGCGTCACAAAACTGGGTTTATTGCGGCTCCGGTCCGCCCCCTGCTGCGCCTTTCCCGTCTGTTGCAGATCGCCGATCTCGTCGAGGATGTCATCCTGCACCTGAAAAGCCAGTCCGACGCGGTCGGCGTAACGCAACAGCGTCGTGCCGACGGCGGTCTGCTCGTCGGTTTCGGCGGCACAGAGCGCCAACTGTATGGCGCAGCGAATGAGCATGCCCGTTTTGTGCAGATGCATTTGCTCCAAGGCGGGCAAGGCTAATTCGTGGCCGACAGCCGCGAGATCGATCGCCTGTCCGCCCACCATGCCGCGCGAGCCCGCGGCTTGCGCCAGGAGGGCCAGCATCCGCACCTGCCACCGTGTCGCCACCCCCCAATCCGGTTCGGCCAGCACCTGGAAGGCATGGGTCTGCAAAGCATCGCCCACGAGAATGGCGGTGGCCTCATCATAAGCGCGATGACAGGTAGGTCGACCACGGCGCAGGTCATCGTTGTCCATGGCCGGGAGATCGTCGTGTACCAGGGAATAGGCGTGGATCATTTCTAGAGCGGCGGCGGGACGATCGAGGTGTTCAGGTATGACCCCGAGGCAGGCCCCCGTCGCGTATACCAGCAAGGGCCGGATACGTTTACCACCGCCCAGTGTGCTGTAGCGCATCGCATCGTGGAGGCGTGCGGGCAGCAGGTGCGGCGAAGGCAGCAGGGTTTCCAGGACGTTTTCGATGCGCCGTGCCGAGCGGGTTCGAAACTGTGCAAAAGTTTCCTGTGTCGTGGCGGCATCCGAACTCATGCGTCCCCTTCCTGGGTGAGCGGAGTGGGCGCCGTATCCTCGCCGAGTAATGTTTCCACGGTCTGCCGGGCGTTTTGCAACTGAGCTTCGGCCTGCTTGGCAAGCACCATGCCGCGTTGAAAAAGCGCTACGGAGTCTTCCAGACCCAACTGCCCTTCTTCCAGGCGGCGAACGGTCTCTTCAAGGGCATCCAACGTGCTGGCAAAGTCTGTGGGAGCGTCTGCGAGAGGAGATTTATCGATCATATATTTTTCCATGTACGCCAATTAAACACCACGCCCGCCATTCCGGGCAAGCGTTGCGAAGATTCAGACTGGACGGTACGTTAATCGGGCCTTAGAATCCCTCCGGTCCACATCTTAAGGGCTCTCACCATGTCTTTGCAAAAAGTCGAAGCCGCACCGAGCGCCATCGCCACCGACGTCACGCGTTTCGAGGTTCTCGGCGCGATCAGCGTGTCGCACTTTCTCAACGATAGCATTCAATCGCTGATGCTGGCAGTGTATCCGTTGTTCAAGAGCAACTTCGACCTGAGTTTTGCCCAGATCGGTTTGATCACCTTGGCCTACCAACTCACGGCGTCGGTCATTCAACCGCTGGTGGGGTATGTCACGGACCGGCATCCCGTGCCCTACTCCCTGCCCTTCGGAATGCTGTTCACTTTCGGGGGACTACTCCTGCTCTCGGTGGCGCCGACCTATGGCGCGATCTTGCTGGCCGCCGCACTGGTGGGCCTGGGGTCCTCAGTGTTCCACCCGGAATCTTCGCGGGTGGCGCGCATGGCCTCCGGCGGGCGGCACGGCCTGGCGCAATCCATCTTCCAGGTGGGCGGCAATGTCGGATCGGCGGCGGGTCCCCTCCTCGCCGCCTTCCTGGTCATGCCCAACGGCCAGCACAGCCTGTCGTGGTTTTCCTTGGCCGCCTTGCTGGCCATCGTGATTCTTTCTTTCGTCGGGCGTTGGTACCGGCACCAGTATCGTCAGCCCAAACCGGTCGCGACGGCGGTGATGACTCCCTTGCCCTCCGCCTTGGTGCGCCGCAGCATTATCATTCTGGTCGCGCTCATGTTCTCGAAGTTTCTGTATCTGACCAGTATCAGCAGCTATCTGATTTTTTACCTCATCCAGAGATTCCACGTCGCGGTGCAGGAAGCGCAGATGCATCTGTTCATTTTCCTCGCGGCGGTAGCGGCCGGAACCTTGATGGGTGGACCCATCGGCGACCGGATCGGCCGCAAACAGGTGATCTGGGTGTCCCTGCTGGGCATCGCGCCGTTCACCCTCGCCCTGCCGCATGTGGGCCTGAATCTGAGCGCCATTTTGACAGTCATTATCGGCTTTCTGCTGGCATCGGCCTTTCCGGCGATCGTGGTGTATGCGCAGGAACTGGTACCCGGCAAGGTGGGCACCATATCCGGGCTATTTTTCGGTCTGGCTTTCGGCTTGGGGGGCATGGGTGCCGCTCTGCTGGGGGAATGGGCGGACGTATGGGGGATTCAAGCGGTATACCGGATATGCGCCTTCCTGCCCTTGCTGGGTGTGCTGGCGATGTTTCTGCCTCATATCCCCGGGACGCCGCGGAGGCATACGCCTTGAGTGCGGCGCGTCGCCTTTACTCGAGGCGGTCGATGATTCAAGCTTATGCACGGTGTCTGCGGAGCGTGGGCGGTTCGAGTGGCGTGGGGCGGCGTTGCCGCGAGGTTAGGACGATTGGCGATCGCTGAACACAAGTTTTATTTTCTGGTCCCTGAGGAGAAGACCCGCTGGAGCGATGGCCTGTTGCCTTGGCTCTTGTTGTCCGCGCTGCTGATAGCGGCGGGCGCTTTTTTCTTCATACACCTCCATGCGCCGAAAACGCAGAGATTGCAGAATCGGACAACGGTCCACAAAACCTTCCAGATCATGCCGAAACCCATCCGGCCGCAGGCACCCAGCCCCACCGCCCCGCGGGTCGTACCGCCCAGCAGGCCGATGCCAACGCCGCACCGGATCACACCTCCCGCACGTCCGCAACCGCGACCGCAGCCCCGCCGGGTTCCGGCGCCACCACATCCTTTGCCGCAGCGGGTGGCGCCAGAGCGGCCATCGGTGGCATCCCCCAGCGCCACGCAACCCCAGCCTTTGCCCCATATCGGTGTCGGCAGGCTGGAGCAGCAGATGGATCAGGTGGCCCGCGCCGCAACAGCCAGTCCGCCCTTACCAAAATTCAAGAACCCGAAGGGACCGGTGGCGGAATTTTATATCGCCGGATGGATACAGAAATTGGAGCGGATCGGTGACCTCAATTATCCGGGAGAGATGGTCGGACAACTCAAGGTCAAAGTGGTGCTGAATCCGCAGGGGGGGCTTGAACGTATCATCATGGTGCAATCGTCGGGAAATAAAGCCCTGGACGCCGCGGCGGAACGGATCATTCGGCTCTCCTTCCCCTATACGCCATTTTCCAGGCAACTGGCGGAACAAACCCGCAAGATAGAAATCCCACTGAACATGCACTTTTTAGGGGTGCGGCATGTGTCGGCCTGGCGTTGACGGGATTAGGCGGCGCCCATTAGGTCACCGGCGCTCGGCACGGGTGCGGCGGTCAGTGCCTGGCTTCGGACTGCGCGGCGATTTCCCGGCGGACTTCATCCATGTCGAGCGCTTGGGCTTGCTGAATCACTTCTTCCAGCGCGCTGGCCGGAAGTGAGCCCGCCTGGGAGAATATCCCGACTTGCTGGCGGAAGATGGTGAGCGTGGGAATGGAACGAACCTGGAAAGAGGCGGCGAGCTCCTGCTCCGCATCCGTATTCACCTGGGCAAACACCACATCCAGATGCTTCTCGGAAGCGGCTTCAAAAATGGGGGTAAAAGCACGGCAAGGCGCGCACCAGGGTGCCCAAAAGTCGACCAGAACCAGGTCGTTGCTGATGACGACCGCTTCAAAATTGTCTTGCGTAAGTGCTATCACGGCCATACGGGCTCCTTATTTGAAGTGCGTGTCTGCGCGATGATGCGTCAAACGTGCGGAGGAATCATCCAGATGTCGGTAAAATGCATTATGCTGACCTTAAAACGCAGAGGGTGCCAGGGTCAACAGCTTCCGCAGTTTCCGGTCACCCCTTCAGCCACGAGAGCATGCCATGACGGTCAGTGATTCGCAGATTCCGATACTCACCGTGAGCGCGCTGAACAGCGCGGCCCGCGAGATCATTGAAGGAAATTTTCCATTGCTGCGAGTGGAGGGCGAACTCTCCAATTTCAGCAGTCCCGGATCGGGCCACTGGTATTTTTCGCTCAAAGACGCCCATGCGCAGGTGCGCTGTGCCATGTTCCGCCAACGGAATACCTATACCCGTGTACAGCCGCGCAATGGCATGCGGGTGCAGGTACTGGCCCAACCGACCCTGTATGAGGGACGGGGCGAATTCCAGTTGATTGTCGAGCAGTTGCTGGATGCCGGCGAGGGCGACCTGCAGGCGCGCTTTGCCATCCTCAGGGACAGGCTCGCGGCCGAAGGGCTTTTTGCAGCGGATTTGAAGCGTCCCCTCCCCCGTTGGCCGCAGCGGGTCGCGGTGATTACCTCGACGAACGGGGCGGCACTGCATGACATCCGGGTGACGCTGGCGCGGCGCTGGCCGATGCTTACGCTAGTCGTCTATCCGGTGCTGGTACAGGGCGATCAGGCGGCGGCACGGATCTGCGCGGCGCTGGACCGTGTCGCCAGTCGACAGCAGGAAGACGTGGTGATTCTGGCGCGTGGCGGCGGCAGCACGGAGGATTTGTGGTGTTTTAATGAAGAGCGTGTGGCCCGCGCGATCCGTGCCTGCCCGGTGCCGGTGGTGACCGGCATCGGGCATGAAATTGATTTCACCATCGCCGATTTCGCTGGCGATCTGCGGGCGGCCACGCCCACGGCGGCGGCTGAGGCCATCAGCCCCGATCGCGCCGAGTGGTTGCCGCAAGTACAAGCGCAGCGGCGACAACTGGAACGGTCCGTGCAACGTACGCTGCGGGATGCGGCCCAGCGCCTCGACTATCTGCGCCTGCGTTTGCGCCATCCCGGCGAACGCTTGAAAGACGCGGAACACCGTTTGCGCATGGCCCGCGGGTCGTTACGGCAGGCCCTGCAACGCCAACAGGTCGAATGGGATGGACGTTTGCAGGTGCTCCAGGCGCGACGAATGCGGCAGGATCCGCGCCAGCGCCTGCAGCATTTGCACGAAACGCTGAAAGCCTGGCGAAGCGCACTGCTGCTGGCGATGGATAAACGACTGGCCAGCGCCGAGACGCAACGGCAACGGCAGGTGGCGGCCCTGCGCTTGCTGGATCCCCTGGCGGTATTACAGCGCGGTTTTGCCGTTCTCCGTGATGAATCCGGCAAGGTGATTTTCAAAAGCACGTCTGTCGCTGTGCATGCGCCAATCAGTGCGACCCTGGCGCAGGGCACCCTGCTTTGTGAAGTCCTCGAAAAAAATGATTAGCGGAATATGCCGGGTCTCGACAAAACCTGCTTTATCACTTTACCCTTGACCTTCGTCGCCGCCAGCCTGGCGGTGTACTTTTTCTGACAGGGCACACATGCCCCAAATGCCGAGGAGTGTTCATGGCCAATCCGCAAGTCGTGCTGCACAGCAACAAGGGGGACATCATCATTGATCTGGACCCCGAAAAAGCGCCTGTTACGGTAGAAAACTTTCTGCGGTATGTCGATGAGGGATTTTTTGATGGCACCATATTCCATCGCGTGATTCCCGGCTTCATGATTCAGGGGGGCGGTTTCACTCCGGAGATGCAACAAAAAACGGTTCACGCACCGATCGCCAATGAGGCGGAGAATGGTCTAAAGAATGCGCGGGGCACCCTCGCCATGGCGCGGACCAACGATCCCCATTCCGCCACCGCGCAGTTTTTCATCAATCTGGCGGACAATGATTTTCTCAACTTCAAGGCGGCTTCCGGTTCCGGTTGGGGATATGCCGTTTTCGGCAAGATCGTCGGCGGAATGGACGTGGTCGACGACATCGCCAAGGTCCCGACCGGCAGCCACGGGATGCACCAGGACGTGCCCAAGGACACCATCTCCATCGACAAGGGCGAGCGTCTGCCGGTGACCTGAGTCCATGACGGTGCAACATCCGGATCTGGGTAATGGTCCCGTGCTGTTTATCTCTGACCTGCACCTGAGTTCCGCACAGCCCGCGCTGATCACCCTCTTCCGTCATTTCTGCGCGCACGAGGGCCGGAAGGCGCGGGCGGTGTTTATTCTGGGGGATTTGTTTGACTACTGGGTGCATCGGGATCAGGCGGCGGAAGCCCCTTATGCGGAAATTCTTGCCTTGCTCCGGGAATTGCATCGGCGGGGCACCACGGTGTACCTCATGGCCGGTAATCGGGACTTTGCGTTGGAGGCCACCTTTCTGGCGCAGTTCGGGATTATCGCTCTGCCCGACCCGGCGCTGCTGCAACTGGGTGGTCAGCGTATTTTACTGACTCACGGAGACCTGCTGTGCAGCGATGATCACCGTTATCAGCGCTTTCGCCGGGTGATTCGCCATCCGCTGACTCGACTGACGCTGGGACGCCTGCCTTATGCCTGGCTCCAGCGTATCGCCCGCGGATTGCGTCGCGGCAGCAGCCGGGAAGTGCGGGCCAAGGCCCCGGCCATTACCGATGCCAATCCGCAGACCATCGTCGCCGCCCTCCACGGGGAGGGTGCTTTCGCGCTGGATGGTGCCCCCTATGATCTTTTGATTCACGGCCATACCCATCGTCCCGCCTGGGAGCAAGGTTCGGAGGGGGAGCGCATGGTGCTGGGCGCCTGGGATGCCGATGGTGCGCGAATCGGGCGCTGGGAGCATGGCCAATGGTCCCTGCAGCGACTCGATCCACCATAGCTTCCGCCTTTGCGCGGCCGGAGAGGCAACATGGACGCCACCACGGAGCATGATCCAGTGGCATGCGGTCTGAGCAGCGCTGCGGCCTCGGCGTTGCAGCAACAATACGGGCTCAATCGTCTGCCCACGGCGCATGCGCCGCGCTGGTGGCGACAACTGCTGGCGCAGTTTCGTAACACCCTCATCGCGATTCTGCTGGCCGCTGCACTCTTATCGCTGGCACTCGGACATCTGGTAGACGGCGCGGTCATCGGCACGGTGATCCTGATCAACACCCTGCTCGGCTTTGTTCAGGAGAACCGCGCGGAGAAAGCCGTGCAGGCCCTGCAATCCTTTCTCGCCCCGCAGGTGTTGGTCTGTCGCGATGGCGACTGGCAACATCTGCCCGCTGAGGCACTGGTACCCGGCGACTGGGTGCGGGTGGAAAACGGCGCGCGTATCAGCGCGGACATGCGCTTGCTGGAGGCGCATGCCCTGCGGGTGGACGAATCCCTGCTGACGGGGGAATCCGTGCCGGTAAATAAAACAACCTCTGGCGACGCGGGCGAGTTACTGCTGCGGGCCGGAACGCTGGTGGCCGGGGGAGACGGTGTGGGTCAGGTGACCGCCACCGGCAGTGCCACCGAAATAGGCCGTATCCATCAGCTCATGGGAACCACCCTGACCATGCGCTCGCCGCTGCTGGAGCGCATCAGCCGCTTGTCCCGGACTCTCGCCTTCACCGTCGTTCTTCTGGCAGCCATCGCGGCGGGTATTGCCTGGTGGCGGGGCGAGGCGCTGGAATTCGCCCTGCTCGCCGCCATCAGTCTGGCGGTAGCCATTATTCCCGAGGGGCTGCCAGCGGTCATTAGTGTGACCCTGGCGCTGGGCGTGCAGCGTATGGCGCAGCGGGGCGCCATCGTCCGCCAGTTACCGGCAGTGGAAACTCTGGGTACGGTGACCGTCATTTGCACCGACAAAACGGGCACCCTGACAGAAAATCGTATGACCGTGCAGGAGCTGGCTCTCGCTGATGACTCCCCCGCTCTGCTGCAACGTGCCCTGCGGATCATGATCTTGTGTAATGACGCCCAACTACGCACCGATAAGAGCGGTATTGGTGACCCTCTGGAGCAGGCTCTGCTCCGTTATGCGGATATGCATGATGCGGACGTCGACGCTTTGCGGACGAAGTCTCCGCGGGTGGATGCCCGGCCTTTCAGTCACGAGCAGCCCTTCATGGCGACGCGCCACGACGACGGCATCGCCATTAAAGGGGCCCCGGAATGGGTCTTGCAGCGCTGTCAGTGGATGGCAACCGCATACGGCGTGGCGGAAGCCGATCCGGCCTATTGGCATAAAATTATTGCGGGCATGGCGACTGCCGGCCTGCGTACCATTGCTCTGGCCAGCGCGGTGGATGGGCAGTGGGAGGCTCTGGACGATGGTGGCTGGACCTGGTTGGGCGTTGTCGCGCTGCTGGATCCCCCGCGTGCCGCCGTACCGGCCGCCATTGCTGCCTGCCGCAACGCGGGTATCCGGGTGATTATGGTTACCGGCGATCATCCGCAGACGGCGGCCACTATCGCCCGTCAGGTAGGCATTCTGGAAGATGGTCCGGCGGCGGTGGTCGATCATGCCCGGTGGGCTGGCGCGGATGCCGAGGAACGGCAGGCCCTGGCCCGCGATGCGGTGGTTTTCGCCAGGGTGCAGCCCGCCGATAAGCTGGAACTGGTGCAAACCCTGCAGGCCAGCGGCGAGGTGGTCGCCATGACCGGTGACGGCGTCAACGATGCACCCGCCTTGCGCCGGGCGCAGATTGGTGTGGCCATGGGGCAATCGGGGAGTGACGTGGCCCGTGAGGCGGCGGCCATGGTGCTGAGTGACGACAACTTTGCCCATATCGCCACCGCCGTGGCGGAGGGGCGCCACATCTATGACAATATCCGGCGCACGACCTTCTTTATGCTGCCGACTAATTTTGCGGAAGGGCTGGTGATTTTTTTCGCGGTGCTGTCGGGAATGACCCTGCCTGTCACTCCACTGCAGATACTTTGGGTGAACACGATTACCGCCAGTACGCTGACCCTGGCCTTTGCATTCATGGGAGCGGATAAAGGCGTGATGGAGCGCAAACCGCGTCCGGCCCGGGAGGCGCTCATTCCAGGGACGTTATGGTGGCGCATCATCGGGTTGAGTACCTTTCTGGTGGTAACCGTCTTTGTGGTGTTTTTTGGCGATGCGGCTCTGCACAGCGACAAGCATGCGCATACGCTGGCGGTGAATGCCCTGGTAGGCATGGAGGCCGGAATACTGCTGGCCATATATGGGCGCTGGCGTCATGACCGGGGGGATATCATCCTGGCGGTAGCGATGTTGGCTGCTCTGATTGCCCAGGGGCTGTTCTCCTGTCTGCCATTTTTTCAGCGGGTATTCGCGACAACGGTCATGGGGGGTACGGATATGGGGATCATTGCCGTCTGCGCGGCGTTGGCGTGGGTGGCTGGCAAGCTTGCGGCACCTCCGCAGGCAGTTTGAGGCGCATCGCCACGCTCGTGTTCATGCTAAAATGGACTGGTATTACCATCGACTGAGAGGAACACAGGGTATGAAAAAGGAAACTTTACGTATCGTTCCCAAGCGCCTGAAACCGCGCTTCGGCGTACAGCCCACCAGGGTGGAAAGGGACCAGACGGTATACAGCCGCAAGGTCAAGCATCGCGGCCAGGCGGGTCGGGAGGGAGATTCCCATGCCGTGACGACAGACTATCGTCAGGGCATGGGGATTTCCGCCGCCGCTTTCATCGGATAGTGCCTTATGGCCACTTCTTTGAAACCACAGCCCGTCGAAGCGGGATGGATCACCCGCTGGTGGCGCGACTCCCTGCTTTTGCTGCGCGGTGCACCCAGTGCTTTCGCCATGCTGTATCTGGTATTGCTCCTGTTGAACGTCGCCTGGCAACCATTGATGTTGAGCATTCCCATCGCCTGCGGAGTCATGGCCATTATTTTTGCGGTGGCCATGGCGGTACATCAGGGCAGCACGCAAATCATGGATGTTGGGCGCAGTATCCGCGATGTGCCCTGGTGGCCCTTGTCCCGTCTGGTGGTGGAAATTACGCTGCTGGTAACGATGCTGCTCGTGCTGACACTGCTCTTTCGGCATTATCTGGAAGCACTTTTGAGCTACGACCACATGTCCTCTGCCGCCACTCTGCATAATTTGCGCTCACCCGAATGGCGAAACCTGCCCGAATGGCTGCGTTCCCTGATGACCAATGGCTTGGGGGCCGCGCAAACCATGTTGAGCAACGCCTTCTTGCTGCTTTCCGTCGGTGTCATTGTGACGGGCATCACCCGCCGGGGTTATCTCGCCCTGCTTGCCGGTTTTCAGGCGGTATTGGTCAATGTGCGGGTCTGGCTGGGTTTTTTGCTGGCGAGTCTGCTGCTGCAGGGTGCCATCACTTTTTTATCGGCGCGCCTGCATACCTTCGCGGCCGCGTTGCTCGTGTCGATTCTGGGTGTCGCTCTGCTCCTGCTGGTGGGACTCTACGGCTGGTGTTTCGTGCGCGAGGCCTTCGGGCTGCCCGGCGCGCAGGTGACCAAGCGCGTGGTGGTTGCCGTGCGGCGGCCTGCGGGGGCATGAAAGGCGTATGGCCAGATCACCAGAACGAGCACAGAGAGCACTTTTACCCCTTGCCGCTCTTGCCCTGCGCTCTCTGATCTGGGGCTACAATTGGGTAGTCATGAAAGTCGCCGATGTGCTCCATGCGTTGTTTTTTCAACGGACCGGCCAATCGCGCTGAGCACCGCCTGTAAAGCGGCCTCGGTGGTATCCTCGCCAAAGGCCACCGCGGATGCCGCATGGCCATGATCCACACTCACCCGGACGCAGGCCATGGCGCGGGCGCTGGTACCGCTACCGAGGGCATGCTGGTCGAACTGTTCCACCTCGGCACGCACGCCCCAACTCTGGATCAGCGCATCGACCAAGGCCCCTACGGCGCCGCTCCCCTTGCCTTGCAGAATATGCGGCCGTGCCTCCGGGCCAACCACCACGGTCGCTGCAACCTGCTCCCCTTCCCGGCTGAGACGATAGCGGCGCAGGTGCCAGTCCTCCACGGGCTGGCAGTAATGACGCTGGAACAAGGCATAAATCTGCGCTGAACCGACCTCACCCCTCTCTTGCTCGGAAGCCGCCTGCACCACCGCGCTGAAGTCCTGCGCCAACCAGCGCGGCAAGGAAATACCGTGGTCGCGCTCCAGCACGTGGGCCACGCCCCCCTTCCCGGACTGACTGTTGATGCGCACCACTTCCTCGTACTTGCGCCCCAGATCAGCGGGATCGACGGGCAGATAGGGCACTTCCCAGACAGTGTCTTCCCGTCCTCGCCGATGGTGCATGCCCTTGCGAATGGCGTCCTGATGACTACCGGAAAACGCCGTGTAGACCAGTTCACCAAACCAGGGATGGCGCGGCGGCACGACCATACCCGTACACGCGGTATAGATCTCCGCGATTTCCGTGCCCATGGACATATCCACTTGCGGATCAATGCCCTGAGAATACAAGTTCATCGCCATGGTGAGGATATCCATGTTGCCGGTGCGCTCGCCGTTGCCGAAGAGGGTGCCCTCCACCCGGTCGGCACCGGCCAACACCGCCAGTTCCGCCGCCGCCACCGCGCAACCGCGGTCATTGTGGGTGTGGACACTGATCCGCACATGTTCCCGCCCGCGCAAGTGGTCGCAGAACCATTCAATCTGGTCCGCGAAGACGTTGGGCATGGACGACTCGACGGTGGCGGGCAGATTGAGGATCACCGCCTGCCCCTGATCAGGCCGCCAGACCCCATTGACCGCCTCGCAGATTTCCACCGCATAATCCGGCTCGGTGGCACTGAAGCTCTCCGGCGAATACTGAAAGACCCATTCCGTCTCTGGATAGCGTGCGGCTCCGGCCTTCACCCACTCCGCGCCCCGCACGGCAATGGCCTGGATGCCCTCCCGATCCAGGCCAAACACCTGTTCGCGCTGGGCCGGGTTGGTGGAGTTGTAGACATGGACAATCGCCCGCCGCACCCCTTTCAAGGCCTCGTATGTGCGGTCAATCAGGGCTTCCCG
>JAKACQ010000036.1:0-29068 GCA_021821285.1 Pseudomonadota bacterium | reverse complement strand
CTCGCGATAGTTGATGGTAATCCAGTGGCCATAGAGCTTAGCGACGCCATAGGGGCTGCGGGGATGAAAGGGCGTGCGTTCCGACTGGAGCGGCTCCTGAATCTGGCCGAACATTTCACTGGTGGAGGCCTGATAGAAGCGCGCCTGGGGGTTGACGATGCGGATGGCCTCCAGCATTTTGACGACGGAGGTGCCGGTGACTTCAGCAGTCAATATCGGCTGATCCCAGGAAGTGGCCACAAAGCTCTGAGCACCCAGATTATACACTTCTTCGGCTTTCGACTTTTCCATGGCGCGGATCATGGAGGAGAGATCGATGAGGTCGCCGTCCAGCAGGCGCACCTGATCGGCAATCCCCAGCTCGCGCAGGCGGCCCTGGGTATCTGTGCCGCGGCGGGCGATGAGGCCGCAGACCTGGTAACCTTTTTCCAGCAGCAATTGCGCCAGATAGGCGCCGTCCTGGCCGGTGATGCCGGTGATGAGGGCATGTTTCGTCATTGCAGTTGTTTCTCCCAGTCGTTGAGTAAATCCTGAAGACTTTCTTCCATGGGTATCGCCGGTTGCCAGCCGGTGTCCCGATGCAGGGCCGCGAAACTGGCGACCATGCGCCGCTGTTCGGCGCGGCGCAGGCGGGCCGAGTCCTGCTCGATCGAGGCTTCGACACCGGCAAGGGTGATCAATTGCTGCAGCAGGTCGCGGATACGGTATTCCCGCCCCGAGCAGACATTATAAACCCCGCCATTCCGGCCCTGCTCCAGCAGCAGACCATAGGCGCGCACCACGTCGCGCACGTCGGTGAAATCGCGGGTGACGTCGATATCGCCCACCTGCAGGACCGGCGCCCGTCGGCCCAGGCGGATTTCCGTCACCTGTCGGGCGAAGTCGGCGATGGCGAAGCACGGGCTCTGGCCGGGGCCGATATGGTTGAAGGGCCGCACCATGACGATCTCAAAGCCGGAAGTCTGGCTCCACTGGTAGCACAACGCCTCGGCGGCCACTTTGCTCACGGCATAGGGGTTGCGGGGGCGCAGGGGGTGATCCTCGCGCACCGGCAGGGCAGCCTCGGTCACTTGCCCGTAGGTGTCGCCTGAACCCACGAAGAGCACCCGCCCCCGGAACCCCGCAGCCTGCAGGGCTTCCAGCAGATTCAGGGTGCCAGTGAGATTGATGTCGAAGGTTTCACGGGGGTTCTCGAAGGAGGCCGGCACGAAGCTCTGGGCCGCCAGGTGCAGGACGGTGTCAGGTTGGATGGCGGCCACCGCGGCAGTCAGGGCTGCGCGGTCGCGCAGATCCAGCCCGTCGGGCAATGGTATGCAGGGCAACGCCGCCTGCACGTACCGGCCGACGAAACCGTTGGCGCCAGTAAGCAAAAGTTTCATCCGCCCCCCCGGAACGCCGCCCACTCTCGTTCCACGTATGCCGTGAACTCCGCGCGGAAGCGCTCCGGGGCGAAGCGCAGGGCGTTTTCGCGGCAGGCTTCCGGGGTGATGGCCGCACCGGCCCCCTCGAAGCGCTCCACGGCGGCGATGATGGCGGCGACGGATTGTTCGTAAAAGAATACGCCGGTGGGTGCAGGGGCCGACTCAGCACACTCCGCCTTAGGCAGAGGAACGGTGGTCTCCAGCGCCCCGCCCTTGCCAAAGGCGATGACGGGTGTGCCGCAGGCCTGGGCCTCCAGGGGGGCGATGCCGAAGTCTTCCTCCGCCGCGAATACGAAGGCCCGCGCCCGTTGCAGGTGGTCACGCAGGGCCTCTGAGCCCGCAAAGCCCAGCAATTGCACGTTCGGCCCCGCCTTGGCCCGGACCTTGGCGAAATCCGGCCCGTCCCCGATCACCACCAGACGCTTATCCGGCATGGCGCTGAAGGCCTCGACGATCAGGTCCACCTTCTTGTAAGGGACCATGCGCGAGGCGGTGACGTAGAAATCTTCCTTGTCTCTGCACAGGGGAAAATCCGCCACATCTACCGGCGGATAAATGACGCTCGACTCCCGCCGGTACACCTTGCGGATGCGCCGGGCGATGTAGTGGGAGATAGCGATGAAGGCGTCCACCCCGTTGGCCGTGCGGACATCCCACAGACGAACATAATGCAGGATCAGCTTCGCCAGCCATCCCTTGACGCCCCGCTCCAGCTCCGCCTCACGCAGATACTGATGCTGCAGGTCCCAGGCATAGCGTATGGGGGAGTAGCACAGGCACAGGTGGCACTGATCCGGCCCGGTCAGCACCCCCTTGGCCACTGCATGACTGCTGCTGATCACCAGATCGTAGCCCGAGAGATCGAACTGCTCCACGGCCAGCGGCATGAGGGGCAGATAAGCCCGGTATTTCTTTCGTGCTTTGGGCAGATGTTGGATAAAGGATGTGGTAACCGACTTGTTGCGGATGAAATCGCGCTGATCGGTGGGTAAGAAATCTACCAGACCGAAAAGATCGGCGTCGGGATAACACCGGAGCATCTGCTCCAGCACCCGCTCCGCGCCGGCGTAAACCACCAACCAATCATGGACAATGGCTACCCGCCGCATTTTATTCCCTATCCGATGCCCCATATTCGGCATTATAAGCACAACCACTCCCACTCCGATAACTACCACCTTAGATGTGCAAGCCGTCTCACAACCGCAGAAAAGGTGCACTATTGACCAGCCCCGCCGCAGGACGCACAATCGCCGCTTATGCAGACCAGCACTATTGCCCCGTCCAGCGCCTCCGCCGTCGGCATTGCCCGTTACTGGCAATACCGTGACTTAGTACGTAACCTTGTCACCATGAATCTCAAGGTACGCTATCAGGGTGCCGCATTGGGCTTTCTCTGGTCACTGGGGAATCCGCTCGCCCTTATAGCGCTGTATGATATTGTTTTTACGCATATATTTCGTACGGCGCTACACAACTACGTGCTGTATCTGGTTGTTGGTGTCCTTCACTACAATCTCTTTGCTATGACCGTTACTCAAAGTTGTGAGAGTCTGACGGGCGCTTCCGGACTTCTGCAGAAGATCTACTTTCCCCGCATCCTGATTCCTACGGCCAGCCTGCTGTTCAATCTGGTGCTATGGGCAGTGGCTATTTTCGTATTGGTGGCGTTGTATCCTTTCTTGGGCGGGGTCTACCGCTGGGGGCTGCTCTTATATCCCTTCGCGCTGCTTCTCTACATTGCCTTTATTTGGGGCCTGGTTCTGGCTATGTCCGTACTTCAGGTAGAGTTTCGGGATCTCAAGCACATGGTCGAAATTGCCATGATGTTCCTATTTTGGTTGACGCCAGTGGTCTACGATCCTACCACCATACATTCCGCGCTTTTTAAGGCGATCATTGGTCTGAATCCGCTGACCCAGTTTTTTGATCTCTTTCACGCCCTGCTATACCAAGGGGTTTTGCCCCAATGGAGCAATGTACTCGCTGCCGGAGTATGGACGCTGGTTTCGCTCGCCGTCGGGATGACACTCTTCCACCGTAAAGCCCGCATGCTGGTAGAGGAACTCTAAAACATGGCCCAGCATGCGGTCATCGTCGAACACGTTTCTAAGGAGTTTATCCTCCGCCATAATCGCGCAATGGGACTCAAAACGCGATTCCTGGCGCTGTTTCATAAGGACAAGCGTGAACGCAGAGAATACTTCCAGGCGCTCCACGATGTGAGTTTCACCGTGGAACAGGGGGAGGCACTGGGTCTATTGGGGCACAATGGCTCCGGCAAGAGCACCCTGCTACAGATCATCGCCGGAATCCTCCAGCCTACTGCGGGTCGGGTAGTGACTTATGGCCGCATCGCGCCCTTGATTCAACTGGGCGTCGGCTTTAGCCCCGAGTTAACAGGCATGGAAAACATCTTCCTCAACGCCAGCCTCTATGGTTTCCGCAACAAAGATATCAAAACCCGCCTCAAGGCCATCATTGAATTCTCCGAACTGGCGCATTTCATCGACACCCCGCTCAAGAACTATTCCTCTGGAATGCAGATGCGTCTGGGATTCTCCGTGGCCGCCCATCTCGATCCCGACATCCTTCTGGCCGACGAGATTCTCGCCGTGGGAGACCAGGCGTTTCAGGATAAATGCCACGACAAGATTGCCGAACTACGGCGCAATGGCATGACGCTCATCCTGGTGTCCCACAGCAGGGAACAGGTTAACAAATTCTGCGACCAGTTCGTGCGGCTGGAGCATGGGCGGGTGGTGGAAACGGGGCGACTGGAGCAGAACCCAGAGGAGTCCGCGCGGTGGCTGGCCGTACTTTGACCGGCTTGCAGCCATTACGGAATGGGATGCATCCTGGCGTTCAGGTGCTATACTCGTTTTAAAGTGAGGTTATAACCAAATCTTGGGGCGGCGCGGATAGTCCTGTACGGCTGCGATTCGGCAAGAAGTTCTGGCGATCGTTGCAGCGGGGCTTGAGAAAGCTCCACCAGTGTAACGGTGGGGAATTGGCACGAATGAAGCCGCCCCGATATCTCCAATCCGCTATCTGTCGCGGATGAAAGCGATGGGTAGCGGATTGGAGGGATTGTGCATCAAAGCTCTCTGGACAAAATGACGCGTTTTCGGGATAGCTATCTGGCCGGGCGGGGTGATCTGACGATCTACGATATTGGCAGCCAGGATGTCAATGGCTGTTACCGGCCCATGTTCGCGGAACCGTCATGGCATTATGTCGGAATAGACATGACTGCTGGAGAAAACGTGGATATGGTCTTGCGCAACCCATTTAAATGGGACGAAATAGCATCATCCTCCGTGGATGTGGTGATCTCCGGGCAAGCCATCGAGCACATCGAATTTTTCTGGATGACGATGCTTGAGGTGGAGCGGGTGCTCAAAAGCAATGGCCTATGCTGCATCATCGCCCCTGCCGGTGGCTTCGAGCATCGCTACCCGGTGGATTGCTGGCGGTTTTATCCTGATGGTTTCCGAGCGCTGACCCGCTTCGCCCGGTTACAGCCGATCGAGATTTTCACGCAATGGGAGAGCCAGGATTACGCGGACGGCAGCGATATAAGGCAGGATTCGGTCCTGATCGCACGGAAACCGTCCAGGTCCAGAACCGATGCGCTGAGGAAGGCCGTTCGGCGCAGGCTATTGCAATTCGCGTCCAGGGTGTGAAATGCCGCAGCGGCTCTCGGATTACGATTCCTTTCCGATTGGCAAGCATACTTATGGTGACCCGGAAATAATCGAATGGGGCGAAGGCGCGGCGTTGTCCATCGGCGCCTTCTGCTCGATCGCCGAAGGAGTGGCCATCTTCCTGGGTGGAAACCATAGACTGGACTGGGTTACCACCTATCCCTTCAATTATCTCTGGGAATGTGGGGTCGGTTTCCAGGGTCATCCCGCAACCAAAGGGGATGTAGTCATTGGTAATGACGTCTGGATCGGGCGGAATGCGGTAATCCTTTCCGGGGTGCACATCGGTGATGGCGCGGTCATCGGCACAGAGGCGGTAGTGACAAAAGACGTCCCGCCCTATGCCTTGGCGGTGGGTAATCCTGCGCGGTTGGTCAAACTGCGCTTTGATACCGAGAGTATCGGCCAACTGTTGAAAATCCGTTGGTGGGAGTGGCCTGACGAGCGTATTTGCCAAGCGTTACCGTTACTGCTTAGCGATGATCTGTTGGGTTTTCTGAAAGCGGCGGCGGATTCCGTGCTATTCAGCTCGGAGAAATTCAGCACCAATTGGTCACGGGATATCGACAAGGAACCGCTTTAGTGAAGAAAAGAATTTTTCCGGTCCTGATAAGTTGCTATGATAGTGCCTTGGCTTTTCAGAACTATTTAATATGACCACCAAAAAAGAAGCGCGGCAACAACTGTATTCCCGACCTCCGCTTGATCCGAATGGGGAGGACAGCCTGGCCAAGATCGCCCGCCGAATTACCCCAGGCGCGGCAGTTCTGGATATCGGCTGTGCCGTCGGTGAACTGGGTCGCTATCTCACTGAACAGAAGCATTGTGTGGTGGACGGCATTGAGGCCAATCCGGATGCGGCCGCCATTGCCCGCTCGTTTAACCGGCAAGTGTGGGAGGCTGATCTGGAAACAGCTCCCCTGGCAGAGCCATTGGGGGAGTCCAGGTACCAATACATCGTCTGTGCGGACGTCCTCGAACATCTGCGGAATCCGGGTCAACTCCTCCGACAGATTGCCAATTTCCTGACACCCAGTGGCAAACTGCTTGTCTCCATCCCCAACGTCGGGCACTTGGGGGTCTTTCTGGAGCTGCTTTCGGGGGACTTCCGCTATCGCGAAGAAGGGCTGCTTGACCAGACCCACCTGCGTTTTTTTACCCAGCGCAGCTTTTTGCGCCTGCTCGCGGAAAGCGGATTTTCCGGGCGGGTTGTGGACCGCACCATAGCGGATCTTCAGCGTTCGGAATTTTCTGCCATTCCTCCAGAAACCATCAGCCCGTCGTTGCTGCGGGAGATGCAGGGCTGGAGCGACGGCATTACCTATCAATTTATTGTCGAAGCCCATCCCCAGGAGGCGGGGGCGAATGTTATTCCCCTTATATCCCTTGATCAATCGGCACCACACGGACCGCGTTTCGCTTGTCAGGTCTTCTGGCGCAGTAATGACGAACCCTTTACGGAATCCCGTAGCCAATGTCTTTATCTGCCTATAGGGATGGAACGGCAGCGTGTAAATTTCACGTTCCCCAAAGGGCTAGTGCAATTGCTCCGGTTCGATCCTTCCGACCGGAAAGGATTTCTACGCTTGTATGCCATGCGTCTGCTTGATGGCGCTGAGTGCCTCTGGACGTGGGATGGGAATATCGAAACACTGCTCCGTGGAACAGTGCGTAGCATTTTTCCGGCTCCGCTGAAGACCGGAGAGGTTGGTGCGGTGCTGTCCCTGTTGGACGAGGATCCGTGGCTGGAGTTACCCGTGCCCGCCGAGATACTTTCCCGAGCCGAACATCTGGAGGTGGAATTATCGTGGCCCATGTCTGCTGATTACTTGGCGGTTCAGGAAGAGTGGGAAGATCTCCTGAAGCAAAACCAGCGTTTGGCCACGGAACTGGAGTCCACGCAGCAGACAAGCCAGGTGCGGGCGGGTGAACTGAGCGCGGCACTACAGGCTGCGGAAGACCAAAACCAGCGTTTGGCCACGGAACTGGAGTCCACGCAGCAGACAAGCCATGTGCGGGCGGGTGAACTGAGCGCGGCACTACAGGCTGCGGAAGACCAAAACCAGCGTTTGGCCACGGAACTGGAGTCCACGCAGCAGACAAGCCAGGTGCGGGCGGGTGAACTGAGCGCGGCACTACAGGCTGCGGAAGACCAAAACCAGCGTTTGGCCACGGAACTGGAGTCCATGTTACGTTCCCACTCTTGGAAGCTGACCAAACCCATACGTATTATTGTTGGCAGTCTTCGTGCCAGTATACGGACTAGCCGGTTATTGTTGGCTCCCGGAAAACAAGGCCATGAACATCGCCATACCTTTGCGCGCACGATTTATCATCGTGTTCCTCTCCCGGGCAGGATCAAGCGCGCCTTGCGCAACCCCGCCAAGCGCTTCCTTGCCGGAGATATGCAAAACGATTACGAAAAATGGATCCGCCAATACGACACTTTGAAGGACGCAGATCGAGTTGCCATACGGGCGCATGTCGCGGGTTTTACTAACCCACCCACTTTTTCGGTGGTTATGCCTGCCTACAACACCCCAGAAAAATTCCTACGTAAGGCTATCGAATCGGTGCGCGCTCAGATCTACCCTCACTGGGAATTCTGCATCGCCGACGACGCCTCGCCGCTGCCTCATGTGCGGCGAGTGCTGGAGGAGTATGCGCGCAAGGATCCCCGTATCAAGGTGGTTTTCCGGGAACAGAACGGCCATATTTCCGCAGCCTCCAACAGCGCCTTGGAAGTTGCAACTGGAGACTATGTTGCTTTGTTGGACCATGACGATGAACTCGCCGAGCACGCTCTCTACTGGATGGCAGCCGAGATCATGGCCCACCCAGAAGCGGAGTTACTTTATAGCGACGAAGACAAGATCAGCGAGAAGGATCGTCGTTGCGACCCTTACTTCAAGCCCGACTGGAATCCTGAGCTTCTTCTCGGCCAAAATTACATATGCCATCTGGGTGTCTACAAAAAAGAACGGGTTTTGCGTTTAGGTGGATTCCGCCAGGGATTCGAAGGTAGTCAGGATTGGGATTTGGTGCTCCGTTTTACGGATGATCTGGCTCCTGAGAAAATCCGCCATATCCCTGCCGTGTTATATCATTGGCGGATGCTCGCCGGTTCCACGGCCAGTGATTTATCCGCTAAACCCTACATGGTCAACGCGGCGAAGGATGCCATCACCGAAATCCTGCAAAAGCGTGGAGAGGGGTTTTCTCTGGACAGCGCTTGTAATGGCGCGTTTCATTTGCCCAGATTCTGCGTAAAGGATACCCCTCAAGTAAGCATCATCATACCTACCCGGAACGGTCTTTCTGATCTCCGCCAGTGTCTGAATAGTCTGAGCCTTACGGAATACCCACATACCGAAATCTTGGTTATTGATAATCAAAGCGATGATCCTGATATGTTGGCCTACCTGTCTGAAATTCAGAGGCGTCTTGGCCATCGGGTGTTGTCTTATCCGTATCCATTCGACTATGCGGCCATGCACAATTGGGCCGTTCCCCTGGCCCGTGGTGAATATATCTGTTTGCTGAACAATGATACTGAAGTTATTACGCCACATTGGTTAGGTGAAATGCTCGGACAGGCGCAACGCCAGGGGGTGGGAGCCGTAGGAGCCAAATTACTCTATCCTGATGGAACCATCCAACATGGCGGAGTGGTTCAAGGTATCGGGGGCATCGCTGGTCATGCGCATAAAACCCATGCTGGAGAGGGCGATGGATACTTTAGTCGGGCAGCACTCGTCCAGAACTTTAGTGCGGTCACTGCCGCTTGTCTGACGATGCGAAAAAGTGACTGGGATCAAGTGGGTGGCATGGCGTCTGAACTCACGGTGGCTTTCAATGACGTGGACCTTTGCCTGCGCTTGCGGGAAGCCGGTCTGCGCAATATCTGGCTCCCACAGGCTGTCCTATACCACCATGAATCCAAGTCCCGCGGCAGTGATATCCACCCCGAAAAGTTGCGACGTTTTGCGCTGGAACACGCTTATATGCAATGGCGCTGGGGCGCCATCCTCAAACGCGACCCCGCATATAATCCCAACCTCACCCTGGAACGGGAGGACTTCTCTCTGGCGTGGCCGCCAAGGGTTCAGCATCCGTGGCGTCAGGAACCGGCCATCATTGATGTCCCCTATGGCGTACCCCATGTGGGGACAGAGCCATTGGTCCTGGCGCCCGGTGAAGAGTTCCAAGGCAGTTTCCCTATACCCGTGGGGGTTCGTGGAATGCTCACTGGGATATCGATATTGATAGGCAACTATGGCAGGGCATCCAACGGGACTTTAGTTCTGCGCATGAGTGACGACGATGGTCATAGCGCACACGTCCATGTGCCATTGAGCGACTCGCAGGATAATGCCATGCTGCCGGTGACCTTCGCGCAAGGGGGGATCCCGCTACAGGGACAGGATCGCTTGTTTTTCCAACTTCGGCTGGAAGGCGCCACACATCCCCTGGCTCTCTGGGCCTATCCCCTGAATGAACGTTGGGGGCATCAGATACCGGGATATGAGGATCGCGCGCTCCGGATGGAGCTGCAAGTGATGGAGAGCAACTCATGAGTCTCTGGAAAGCGGAGCAGTTTCGGCCGAACGACGACGAAAAAGCTCAGGAAGTACAAGCCAAAACCGCAGCCCCGGAATGGCTTGATCGTCATCCGTGGCTTCCGATCATTTTCCTGATCCTGCTCCCTTTTTTGGTGGAGTTGCCACTGCTTATTTTTGGGTTGAGTACCAATCCGATTTGGCAGCAATCGGGGATAGTAGAAGGCGTAAAAGCCGGTTTACTGCCCGGGCTATCATATGGCGATCCCAATGTGGGTTGGACTACTCAGGCGTTGGGACATCTAGCTGCTGAAGATTGGCTGCATGGCGTGATCCCGTGGTGGAACCCTTACTCCGGGATCGGCTTGCCGTTGGCAGGTGAAATGCAACCCAACGCCTTCTTTCTGCCTTTTGTTTTTTTGTTACTGTTTCACAATGGCGTAATGTGGCTCAAGATTGCTATGCAAATCTTTGCAGGTTTGGCCACCTTCGCTCTGCTTCGCGAGCTGAAGCTCGGGCACTTGGCCGCGCTGACTGGTGGGGCTCTGTACGCACTAAATGGGACATTCGCATGGCTACCCGGCCCCGTAGCTGTTATTAATACGATCCCTTTTTTGCCGCTACTGCTCTATGGAATAGAACGGGCACGAAGGGCGGGTGGCAGTGACGGCATCATATGGATTGCACTTGCCATTTCTGGATCTTTGTATGCGGGCTTTCCGGAGGCTGCATATATTAATGGGTTGTTAGCGCTTTCGTGGCTTATTTATAGAGTAACAATTGATGATAATAAATTACAGTTCATGGTGCGGATTGTTTTTGGCGGCACCCTCGGTTTACTTTTGGCCATGCCTTTGCTTGTCGCTTTCGGTGATTATATTCTAAGAACCAATGCGTTTTCGTCTCACGGTCTTGGCACCATAAGCCTTCCATCGCAGGCCTTGTCTAGCATAATATTTCCTTATATATATGGACCGGAGGCAGATAGTTTTGGAAGCTCGTTCTTGAGCGCAATCTGGGGAAGTATGGGCGGATATGCCGGAGCGTTACTTATTCTTTTTGCTTTAAGTGCCCATCAAATAAAAAAATATCGTGGTTTGGTATACCTGCTTTTTTTCTGGATTATCATAGCCTTAGCAAAGAGTTTTGGTATTCAGCCTGTAATGCTTCTGATGAATCATATTCCATTCCTTCGTGATGCCGCATTTTATCGATACTCACCACCAAGTTGGGAAATGGCGATTACCATACTTGCTGCTGTTACCATGGATAATATTTCAAAGCAAAAGCTTAGGATATATTCTCCGTTATTCGGAGTTTTAACACTGTTAGGCTTGGCTATATACATGGCTTGGCCTTGGCGCACAGTTTGGAATTGGTCACATGCGCAAGCAATAAAAATGAGTGCCATGCTGGGCATTGCTCTTTTTTGGGCCGCCTTAGGATTATTGGCTGTAGTTCTTGCCTGGTTGTGCTCAAACAAAAAACATAGGCGCTGGATATTATCAATCATTTTGATTCTGGATAGTGCGATATTATTTATGCTTCCGGAGTTTTCCGGGGTTCAATCTGGCAGAATTGATAAACCGGCTGTTAATTTTTTGAGCTCACACTTAGGATTGCAGCGCTTCTATACTTTGGGTCCGCTAGAACCGAATTATTCTGCTTATTTCAATATCGCCAGCATCAATCATAACTACTTACCAATCGCTTCATATTGGGCTAACTATTTAGGTAAAAATATCTTTCCACAGTTGCCGAAGTCATCAGGAGTGATCTTCTGGGCTCCATGGTACGGAGGTGATGACGGAGTGGCAGCATTCGTCCGTTTTTCTAAAAACTACGAGTGGCTTAGCGTCCGTTACGTGATTACCAATAAAGGTCAACCACTTATTCCGAGCATATCCTTTCCAACTGACACCTACGGAAATAATCCGCTTGCGCTAGGCAATGATGCGACGGTAATAGTCAAAATTAATATGCCTACAAACATGAAAAACAACGCTCCTGTAAGTGCGGTGAGCGTCTTTCAGGGAAACTATGGAAACACCGCAAATGGTAACCTGGCGGTGAAAGCGTGTACGGGTACCAATGACTGCGCGATTGGGGGCAGACCGCTTTCTCAATCTAGTGATAATAGTTCGTTCACTATCCCCCTCAAAAGGCCTCTGCAGGTGAAGGCCGGGGAAGCCCTCACGATCACTTTCACTCACATAGACAGCACCAAGCCTGAGGCTCTCTGGCTTTGGCCGCAGGCGCCGGATGATAATCAGACGGTCATCGGACCACAGGGAGCAGTTCCCGGTAAGGCCATTCAGTTGTCCTTAGAGACTGCCGATAGCGCTTTGCAGGGGCTCCGCAAGGTGTACTCTGACGCTTTGCTGGATATATGGGATCTGCCCCATCCGGCTCCCTACTACACTGTGCTGCATGGAAACTGTTCGCTATCCAAGGAAACGCGAGACACTGTGGTGGCTCAATGCAGTACTCCTTCTACGCTACTACGCCGGGAGCTTTATATGCCAGGTTGGTCGGCTACAGTAAACGGTTCGAGTATGGCAGTCTCTGCCCATGAAGAAATATTCCAGACCATTCCCTTGGGAGTAGGAAAGAACGTAGTCCACTTTCAATTCGCGCCTCCTTATGTTGATTATGCATGGATCGCTTTTTTTCTTGGGCTAATCGGATTGCTTTGGCAAAGTTACCGAGCGTTTTTTCAATCGCGATTTCAGAAGCAGAAAACAGGGAACGAAACCTTATGAGGAATGAAGAGCAGAAGTGGGCGGGGCGAGCAGTCTGCGCGCCAGAAATCGCGATCCTGATTCCCTGTTACAATGAGTCGCCTACCATCGCTAAAGTGGTTGAGGATTTTCGTCGCGCCTTGCCGGAAGCCGCTATCTACGTCTATGACAACAGATCTCAGGATGACACAGCAGTAAAAGCGGTCGAAGCTGGTGCTATTGTTCGTCGTGAAGATATGCAAGGAAAGGGCAATGTGGTAAGGCGGATGTTCCGGGACATAGAGGCCGATTTCTATATTCTGGTGGATGGTGACGATACTTATGATGCCGAAATCGCGCCGCAGATGCTGCGTCTAGCCATGGAAGACCCCTGTGATCTGGTGAACTGTATCCGTCGTGAGACGGAACAGGAGGCCTACCGCATGGGCCACCGCTTTGGTAACCTGATGCTAACTGGGATGGTTCGGTATATCTTTGGGAATCGCGTCCAGGATATGCTATCTGGCTACAAGGTGCTGTCACGACGTTTTGTCAAATCCTTTCCGGCACTATCTGGAGGCTTCGACATCGAAACGGAACTTACCGTCCATGCCCTGGAGCTAACCATGCCCGTGGCGCATGTGGAGGGTAGTTACCGTGGCCGGCCTGAAGGGTCCGAGAGCAAGCTGCATACCTATCGGGATGGACTACGTATTCTCTGGTTGATTAGCATTCTGTTCAAGCATGAAAGGCCATTGCAGTTTTTCTCTTGGATTGGGCTGGTATTGATGTTGATCTCCCTGGCTCTGGGTATTCCGGTGGTGCTCCAGTTCCTCCAAACGGGTTTGGTAATGCGCCTTCCAACCGCGGTTTTGGCTATGGGAATTATGCTGGTGGCGTTTTTGAGTATTATGACCGGGCTTATTCTCGACACGGTCACGCGTGGGCGGCGAGAGGCGAAGATGCTCACCTATCTGCAATATAATGCTTATCAAGCGCCTCTGGAACTAAAAGGCCATGCGGCTGGTAGCACCGATGAGTCGGCCAGTTAGTTATGCGATCTCCTAAAACCGAGCTTGTCCTTTTTTCTCTTGCCGGTGTGGCAGGATTCCTCGTGGACGCCAGCATCGTATGGACATTCACCAGAGCAGGTGTAGATCCCATCACTGCACAGGCTGTCGCCTTTACCGTGGCGGTGACCGTGACTTGGCTACTGAACCGGCGGTTCACCTTCGCCCATCATGCCAGCCCTAACTGGTTGCGAGAGTGGATGCATTACGTGGCGGCCAACTCCGTTGGTGCGATGGTCAATAATGGGGTGTATGCGCTTTTGGTTTTGACCGTAGCGTTGTTCTCAAAAGAACCTGTTCTGGCGGTTGCGGTGGGTTCTCTGGCTGGCCTTGTATTCAACTTTACAGCTTCTCGCGCTTTAGTATTCCGTCCCCGGTGACGCAATTCATTTTTCCGCAAGGCCCCGATGAATAATACCAGAACTGTCTCTACCATTCTGCTCAACAGGAACAACGCAGCCGATACCATCGGTTGCCTACGCTCATTGCGATATTTGCGGGGCGTACAACGGGAAGCCATTGTCGTTGACAACGGCTCCACTGACGACAGTGTCGCCTGCATTCGGGCAGCGGTTGCCCATTTTGGATTTCCGGTGACGGTGCTGGAAATCGGGAGCAACGTTGGCATCCGCCATGCCTTGAAACAGGGTGCGGATTACCTCTGGTTGCTGAATACCGACGCCATCCCCCATCCTAACGCCCTGCGTTCACTTGCCGAGGTGATGGAACAGGATGCCCAGGTTGGGGCTGTTGGTTTGGGTGAGTGCTATTGTGTCTACAATTCATGACTGATAAAGATATTCCCCTATGTGTTGATTTGGATGGCACATTGATTCGCTCAGACATTTTGCTCGAATCCCTGCTCGTCCTTATCAAGAAACAACCATGGATTGCGTTTATGCTTCCTTTTTGGTTGCTCCGGGGACGCGTCTTTTTCAAGAGCGTAATCGCCAAGCGTGTAAATCTCAATGTCCAAACGCTTCCTTATCAAACTGCGCTGGTAGACTTTTTAAAAAAGGAACACGCTGCTGGTCGTTCGATTGTTCTAGCAACGGCTTCCCACCGTAAGTTCGCTGATAACGTTGCTAACCATTTGGGAATATTCACAAAGGTACATGCTACGGATGACGATATCAATCTCTCTGGTCGGGCGAAGAAAGATCTTCTCGTCAAGCACTATGGACAAAAAGGCTTTGATTATGCGGGCAACAGCCGGGCTGATATGCATGTATGGAGCATGTCTCGGCAGGCTATTGTGGTCAACCCTGGGAGTGGTATTCTCCGGGATGCGGCAGCTCAATGCGAAGTTTCGCACGCTTTTGAAGATCGACATCCTACTGTAGCTACCTACGCCAAGGAATTGCGTGTCCATCAGTGGCTGAAAAACATCCTGGTCTTCATCCCTATGATGGGAGCCCACCAGATTTCCAGCCTCAGCTTATGGGTGGACGGGATTCTAGGTTTTATTAGCTTTTCGTTGTGTGCCTCCAGCGTATATCTCTTGAATGATCTTCTGGACTTGCCAGCGGATCGACTACATCCGCGAAAGCGGAATCGTCCTTTCGCATCAGGAGATCTGTCCATTGTCCAAGGGATGCTCCTGATTCCTTTATTGCTGGGCTCCGCCTTCGCTGTCGCCGTCCTGTGGCTTCCAATGGTCTTTTTGATCGTGTTGCTCGGTTACTGTCTCCTCACCTTGAGTTATTCCTTTTGGCTCAAAGCGATTGTGTTGCTCGATGCATTGCTGCTGGCTGGGCTCTATACCATACGCATCATAGGCGGTATGGCTGCCACACACATTGGGTCTTCTTTCTGGCTTTTGGTATTTTCCATCTTCCTGTTTTTCAGCCTGGCCCTGGTGAAACGCTACTCGGAGTTGCTGGTCCTGAAGCAACGTGGCCAGTTGACCACACATGGTCGCGGTTATCATGTGGAAGACCTCGTGATGCTGATGGGCTTCGGTGTGGCCAGTGGCTTTATGGCGGTCTTAGTTTCTGCGCTCTATATCAACAGTGACAAAGTAAAGGTGTTGTATCACCATCCGGCATTCTTGTGGCTGGTAAGTCCCATACTGCTCTACTGGATCAGCCGTATCTGGTTGATTACTCATCGCGGGGGAATGCATGATGATCCAGTGGTTTTTGCGGCGAAGGACAAGGGTAGTTGGGCGGTGGCTGCGATCATCGGTGGACTCCTCTGGCTCGCCGCGATATGAAAAACTATAACTCCTGGGGTCATTATCCCAAGGCGACCCCGGCGGCGGTCTACCGCACTAATTGGACGGATGAGCCTCTGCCCAGCAGTCCCCACTCTCTGCTGCCTTACGGTAACGGACGCAGCTATGGAGATAGTTGCCTGAACGATGGTGGCGCACTATTGGATATGCGAGGTCTCGATCGGGCGCTTTTCTTTGATCGTTCGACCGGCGTCCTGCGCTGTGAAGCGGGTGTCCTCCTGGCAGATATTCTGGTGTTGGTCGTACCCATGGGCTGGTTCCTCCCCGTCACGCCCGGCACCCGCTTTGTGACGGTAGGTGGCGCCATTGCCAACGACATTCATGGCAAGAATCATCACCGCACAGGAACCTTTGGCCAGCATATTTTGCGACTGGCACTACGACGATCAGATCGAGGCATCGTGCTGTGCTCGCCTAGGGAAAATGTAGAACTCTTCCATGCTAGCATTGGTGGTCTTGGATTGACCGGTGCTATCCTCTGGGCAGAGATACGGCTCCGGCCCATAGCCAATCCAGGGGTGGATTCCGAGACCATCCGATTTGCAAACCTGGACGCCTTTTTTGATTTGTCTGAGAAATCGGACCAAGATTACGAATATACCGTAGCTTGGATCGACTGCCTAGCACGGGGAAAATCTTTAGGTCGAGGCCTTTTCATGCGGGGGAACCACGCAGCTCCGCAAAAAAGGCCGCCTACCCCACCCGGGAAAACACATACCTTTCCAATAGAGCCGCCGTTTCCGCTGGTAAACGCATGGTCCTTGCGAGCCTTCAATGGTCTCTATTATCGCAAGCAGACGGCCCGGAATCACCGTGCCATTACCCACTATGAGCCATTTTTCTATCCCTTAGATGGTATTCTTCACTGGAACCGTCTCTATGGACGGCGCGGGTTTCTCCAGTATCAGTGTGTTGTTTCCCCAGATTCCGCGAAGGAATCTATCCGAGCCCTGCTGGAGACAATCGCTGCGGCGAAAAGCGGTTCATTTCTAGCCGTACTCAAAGTGTTTGGTGACCGGCGATCGCCTGGGCTTCTCTCTTTTCCGCGATCAGGTGCAACGCTGGCTTTAGATTTCCCCAATCAAGGACAACGCACCCTGGACTTGCTGGACAACCTAGATAATATCGTCGCGTCCTCTGGTGGGGCGGTGTACCCGGCCAAGGATGCCAGGATGTCTGGGGACCATTTTCGGCAATATTTCCCCCGCTGGGAAGAGTTCCAGCGCCATATCGATCCACGCTTCTCGTCATCCTTCTGGCGACGAGTTATGAGGACATAAGCATGCGTCATATACTGATTGTCGGGGCAACGTCAGCTATCGCCGAAGCTACTGCCCAACATTTTGCTCAGGATGGCGATCGGCTCTATCTCGTCGCAAGGAATCCTGAGCGGCTGGCTGCAGTGGCCAGCGATCTCGGTATCCGTGGCGCCACTCAGGTCGAGACTATGGTGTTGGACACCAACGACACGGCCAAGCACGCAGAATTGATCACCCAGGCCGAAACTGCGATGGGAGGACTAGACACCATCCTCATCGCCCATGGCACGCTCTCTGACCAGAAAGCCTGTGAGGCGTCCTTCGATCAAACTCTGAAGGAATTGCAAACTAACTGTCTCAGTGTCATCTCGCTGCTGGCCCATGTTGCCAACCGTTTTGAAGAACAGAAACATGGCACCATTGTCGTCATTTCCTCCGTCGCGGGTGACCGGGGTAGGCAGAGTAATTATGTCTACGGCACTGCCAAAGCCGCTGTCTCGACTTTTCTGCAAGGTCTCAGAAATCGCCTCTATCGCTCTGGCGTGACAGTTATCACCATTAAGCCTGGCTTCGTGGATACGCCCATGACGGCAAGCTTTCGCAAGGGCGCGATGTGGGCTTCGTCAGAACAGATTGGTAACGGCATCTATCGTGCGGTTCGAAGAAAAAGTGATGTGGTCTATCTCCCGTGGTTCTGGAAATGGGTTATGCTACTTATAAAAATAATACCAGAATCGGCTTTTAAAAAAACCAGCCTATAACTATATAGTTGAGGACATAATGCCATTTTTTAATCCACGCCGCTTTTCACCAGTTAACAAGACAGCCAACATACACGGGTTAGAATCGCCAGAAACACCCACGAATTCATCTAAATATAGTAATCTTTTTATTGCCATAGTTTGTCTTGCTATGGCAATTCCTGTCACATTGTTTTACTTCCTCTTGAACGCCGGACTTGCCAATATACCTAATTGGGATGATTACGACTCAGTATTGAGTTTTATTATTCATTTTGCTGAGCAGCGCGGCGCCATTGATAAAATCCTGTTAATTCTATTAACACAGCATAATGAATACAAAATAATATTTGGCAACATGTTGTTCTCAACTGAATACTTACTTGACGGTTCAATTAACTTTATCTTTTTGCAAATGGTGGGCAATGTCTTTGTGCTACTTGTTTTTTATGCCACCTATAAGGTTTACTTGTATGCACTGCCTGCAGCTTATCATAAAATGCTTCTATTTATACCCGTTCCGTTCTTCATTTTTCAGTTGCAATACTGGGGGACATTAGATTGGGCGAGTCCGGGATTGCAAAATATTACAGTAATTGCATTCGCTATATTGTCATTATATTTTCTTTGTCGTAACAGAAAAATAGATTTTGCTACTTCTTGCATATTTCTCATTCTCTCAGTTTTCTCATCAGGAAATGGTTTATTCGTTATTCCATTAGGGCTCCTTATGATTTTGCAGAAAAAGCAGTTTAGCAGAATCGCCCCCTGGTTGGTTATCTCCTCTATTCTGGTTGCGCTTTACTTTTATAGGTATAGCTTCGGAACTGGGCATGGGTTATCGATTGATTTTTATTTAAAGCATTTCGATATTAGGTATACACTTTCATTCTTGGGTTCTGCAATAAGCAGGAGTAACTACCATTTAGCTATCGCGTTAGGAATGGTTTTTTCGATGATGTTCCTTTTAATGATCACCAGTGGCTTTTATCGTAGCAATCCACCGGCATTCTACACGGCTTTATTCATATTTACTACCGCGCTAGTTGTCTCTATGATACGGTCTCAACATGGAGTTGAGGAAAGCATGACTTCTCGCTATCGTATTTATTCTGATATATTGCTAGTGATGGGGTATATATTTTTATTGTACAATAATTTAAATCGCCGAAATTTGGTGCTTCTGATTGGGTGTGTAATAGCCATTCCATTTTGTGCATACAATGATTATGTGAATTACCCAAAGTTGGTTCGACGATACAACCAACTCCAAGAAGGTGTAGGTACATGGATGATGACTGGCAATGGGTTGACATATCCGTCAGAGAAGCGAGCTAACATGTTAATTAGCGAATCATCGAAGTTCGGCATTTATTCATTGCCAAAACCGAGCCATATTGTTGCCAAATGGCCCGTGGAGCTTAAAAATAATAAGCCTATGGTAATGTTTAATTCTCAACTAGCTACATGTAGATTTCGTAATTTTAATTATGCTGGAGGACTATCCATCGCTTCGATTGGGATTTTTCAAGGAAATTATGGTAACATAGCAGATGGCAAGCTAAATATTCGTGTCTGCGCGAATAATGTATGCGCAGTGGGCGCGCGGCCCTTCTCTAAGTCACACGATAATTCGTTTTTCTATATTCCACTAAAGACTTCACTCAATGTGCAACCGGATGAACAACTGACGTTGACCATCCGTCACCAAGGCGGGAATAAACCCGACGCCCTTTGGGTCTGGCCAGCAAAACCTGGATACCCACAGGAATTGACTGGACCACAGGGGCCACTCCCTGGCAAAGCCATCCGTATCGCATTGAAATACCAACCCCAGGAACACAAATGAATCAGACAGAAAATAGAGAACGCAAAATCGTCCTACCCGGCGGCGCCGGCCTCGTCGGCCAAAACCTCATCCCCCGGCTCAAGGCTAAGGGCTACACCAACATCGTGGTGCTCGATAAACATAGACATAACCTAGGTGTTTTGCAGCAGATGCACCCCGACATCACGGCGGAATTGGCTGATCTCGCCGCGCCTGGACCCTGGTCCAAGCACTTTGAAGGGGCGGATACCCTGGTTATGCTCCAGGCGCAGATCGGGGCCAAAGAACGGGGCTCCTACGTTCGCAACACCGTGACCTCCACCCGGCATGTGCTAGATGCGATAAAAAAGTACCAAGTGTCCTACATCGTCCACATCAGTTCTTCCGTCCTGGAATCCAAGGCAGATGACTATTATACACAGACGAAGAAAGAGCAGGAGGACATGGTCCTGGCGAGCGGCGTGGACAACGTCGTACTGAGACCGACCCTGATGTTCGGCTGGTTCGACCGCAAACACCTGGGCTGGCTGTCCCGCTTCATGCGGCGAGTGCCTGTGTTCCCCATTCCGGGTGATGGAAAGTATCTGCGGCAGCCGTTGTATGTGGGAGACTTCTGCGACATCATCGTGAGCTGCGTCGAGCAACGCAGGATCGGTGGCGTTTACCACATCACAGGCATGGAGGAGATCAACTACATCGATATCATTCGCACCATCCGCAAGACCGTTGGGGCGAAGACCATGATCGTGCACATCCCCTACTGGCTCTTTGCGGGTCTCTTACGCACCTGGGCGGTCTTCGACAGCGATCCGCCGTTCACTGTGCCCCAGCTCAAGGCTTTGGTGACCCCGGACATATTCGAGGTGATCGACTGGCCAGGCATCTTTAAGGTGAAGGCGACGCCCTTTACAGAAGCGATCCGTGAAACCTTCCTGGATCCCACGTACAGCAAGATCGAACTGGAGTTCTAGGCCACCCCATGACGAATCCAAAAAACGTAGCGGTGATCGGCGCAGGACCTATGGGGCTGGCGGTGGCTTATCAGGCGGCTAAGGATGGCCACCGGGTCACCATATTTGAGGCGGATGACCGTATCGGCGGGATGACCGCTGCCTTTGACTTTGATGGCCTTTCCATCGAGCGGTTCTATCATTTTATCTGCTCATCGGACCATCCCTTGTTTGAACTCCTGGACGAACTGGGGATTCAGGATCACTTGCGCTGGAAGGAAACCCGTATGGGCTACTACTATCGCGGCGGCGTGCATCCTTGGGGGAACCCCATCGCCTTGCTCCAATTCCCTGGTCTTGGCGTAATTGGCAAGATTCGCTATGGGGTGCATGCCTTCCTGTCCACCAAACGCAAGGACTGGCGCCCACTGGATAAACTGGAGGCCACCCAATGGATCCGCAAATGGGTCGGTACGGAGGCATTTGATGTTCTTTGGCGTAGGCTTTTCGATCTGAAGTTCTATGACTATGCCAACACCCTATCCGCAGCCTGGATCTGGACGCGAATCAAGCGTGTCGGCACCTCCCGCTACAGCATGATGCGGGAGAAGCTGGGGTATCTGGAAGGAGGCTCGGGAACCCTGTTGAACGCCCTGCAAGTGGCCATCGAACAGGCTGGGGGCGTTATTCGCCTGAGCACCCCAGTCGAGCGCGTCTTGCATGAGAACGGCAAAGTCACTGGAGTGCAGGTGGAGGGACGGTCGGCGCACTTTGACGCCGTCGTGAGCACCGTACCCGTGCCCTTCGTACCCAGGCTGATTCCCGACCTTCCAGAGCCCCTGATCAATCAATACCAGGCGCTCAAGAATATCGCCGTGGTCTGCGTAATTGTTAAAACTGCCAAGCCCATCACCCCGAACTTCTGGCTCAACGTCAATGATCCGCAGATGGATATTCCTGGTCTGGTGGAGTTTACGAATTTGCGTGGATTGCCAGAGCATGTCACCTACGTACCATTCTACATGCCGGGAGAACATCCGAAGTATCAGGACTCGGATGAAACCTTCATGGGCAAGGTGCGCCACTATCTTCAAACCATCAATCCCGACCTGAAGGATGGGGACATCCTGGCCATGCACACCAACCGCTATCGCTATGCCCAACCCATCTGCGGTCCGGGTTATCTGGATACTCTGCCGGCTATCCAGCTCCCCATAGGAGGGGTGTATGTGGCGGATACTTCCTACTACTATCCCGAGGATCGCGGCGTCTCCGAGAGTGTCCAAATGGGCTGTCGTATCGCCGGGATGTTATAGGTAAAGAGACATGCGCATTTTCTTTTCCCGCCAATTCATTGTGTTCATTCTGACGGGCGGCTTTGCCGCAGCCGTAAATTTTGGCAGTCGTTTCTTTTATAACACCTTCGTTGATTTCCCCATGGCGGTTACCTTGGCCTATCTCACCGGCATGGTGACTGCTTTTATCTTGGCCAAGCTCTTTGTATTCCAAAGCTCGTCTCATTCTATGGCGAAATCTGCGGCGCTGTTCGCCATGGTCAATGTATTTGCTTTTGCGCAAACCTGGATCGTCAGTATGGTCCTGGCATACCACTTGCTGCCCGCTATGGGCATTCACGAGTTCGACAAAGCGATCGCGTCTGCCGTGGGCATAGCCATCCCAGTTTTTACTAGCTTCATTGCACACAAATACATCACTTTTCGGGAGGTGGCGTCTTGAGTGCAGAAGGCCTCGACCTGACAGCGTGGTCGTGTTCATTGGGATGAGAAACAGAATTGGCTGATTGTACGGTGGTATTACTCAACTGGAACAACGCTGCCGATACCATCGGTTGCCTGCGCTCATTGTGGTATTTACGCGGCGTACGACCAGAGGTCATTGTCGTTGACAACGGCTCCACTGACGACAGCGTCGCCTGCATTCGGGCAGCGGCGGCACATCTTGGGTTCCCGGTGACGGTGCTGGAAACCGGAAGCAATTTGGGCTTTGGCGGCGGCTGCAATGTGGGCATCCGTCACGCTCTGGAACAGGGTGCGGATTACCTCTGGTTGCTGAATACCGACGCCATCCCCCATCCTGACGCCCTGCGTTCACTTGTCGAGGTGATGGAACGGGATGCCCAGGTAGGGGCTGTTGGTTCGGTGATCTACGATCTGGAACGCCCGGAGCGTATTCAAACTTGGGGGGGCGGGCAGGTGCATCTGCGTTTGGGCGTTACCCATCATCATCGTCATCCGGTTAAACCAGGGCGGTTACATTATCTGACGGCGTGTAGCCTGTTGCTACGCAGTGCTCCCTTGGCCCAAACCGGTCTTTTTGATAAAAAAACGTTCTTCATGTATTGGGAAGATGCGGATCTGTGTCTGCGGTTGCGGCAAAAAGGATGGAATCTCGCTGTGGCGGAGCGATCCCTGGTCTGGCATCGTAGGTCTTCCAGCCTTGGCAGTACGCATCCCCTTAAGGATTACTACGTGACCGTTTCAGTGGGTCATTTCCAGCGGCGCTATGCGCCATTGCCCTCGGTTGCGGTGGCCCTCGGCATGACCGCGCGCATCACCCGCAGGGCTGCCATGGGTAGATGGCTTAACGTCCGGGCCATGGTCGCTGCCTTACGTCATCAGCCCCCTCCTGTTGCTGTTACACCGCCCCGAGGCCTCGCGCCATGTTCCGGGACGGACATTTTGCGGGTTGCCATTGAGGCTAGTACCTTACGTGGCGTCAAAGCTGGTATCGGCCATTACGCCGCCGCCATGTCCCAGCACCTGGCATCGGCTCCGGGTGTGGAGGTCCGTTACTTCACGGCGCAAGAATATGCCGAACTTCCGCCGCGTCCCACAGGACTGCTCACCCGCCAGAAACCGCGCTGGCGGCAGTGGATTCCCATGGGACGGCAAGTCCAGTACCAATTGCAGCGCTGGCGGCTCGCTCAGCTATCGCGGAACTGGCATCCTAATTTGGTCTTCGGGCCTAATTTCATTGTGCCCCCGACTGGTGCGCCATCGGTCCTGGTGATTCATGATCTTTCTCATCTGCGTTATCCCGAAACGCACCCGCCGGAGCGCGTCGCCTTCATGGCGAGACAGTTGCGCCCGGCCATTGCCCGATCCAGTGCGGTGGTTGTGGACTCACATTTCACGGAGCAGGAGGTGTTATCCTATTTTCCGGAAGCTGCAGGGCGGCTGCATGTCATTTATCCGGGTATTGGTTCGCGCATGGGCGTACCCCCTAGCGCCAAAGTGGAAAACGCACTCAAAGCGATGCTCAAGGGGGATGATCGCCCGTATTTCCTCTTTTTGGCCACTCTGGAGCCGCGGAAGAATTTGGCGACCTTGCTGCCGGCCTATGCCGCGTTGCCCGATGCGATCAAAAAACGGCATCCTTTGGTCCTGGTCGGTCAGATGGGGTGGCAGCAGAGCGATTTGGCCCCTCTGCTTGCGCTTATGATAGAGCGTGGTGAGGTGCGGATGCTGGGCTATCTGCGCGACGAGCTGCTGCCTGCCGTGTACCGCCGGGCCCTGGCATTAATCTATCCTTCGTTGTACGAAGGCTTCGGACTTCCCCCCGTGGAGGCCATGGCGGCGGGTTGTCCAGTGTTAGTGTCCAACGTCTCCGCCATGCCGGAGGTCTGCGGGGATGCGGCGCTCTATTGCGATCCGCTGGCCCTGTCCTCCATCCGTGATGGCATGCTGCGGCTGGCCGAGGATGCGGGTCTGCGGGGTCGGCTCAGCCAAGCCGGATCGGCACGTGTCTCTCTCTATAGCTGGGATCGGGCTGGTGCGGAGTTGTTGGCGGTGTTGCGAAAGGTGGCGCGCGGCTGATAGGTGGTGTACCAGTCCTCCCGAAAAATGACCTGCAGCAGTTGTTGCGTACTCTGCGCCCAGGTGAGCCAGGGCAGGCCGGCGGAGGGTGGGGCCTTGCCCTCGGCGTAGAGGGTCAACCAACAGCGGATAGCTTCGGACAGGGCTTCGGGGTTTTCGCCTTGGAAGTAGAAGGCATGATCGCCCGCCACTTCATGAAAGACCGGGATATCGCGGGCGATGATCGGCAGGCCGTAATGGGCCGCCTCGATAAGTGGCAGACCGAAGCCTTCGGCAAGGGACGCAGCGAGGAGGGCGGAGGCGCGGGCGTAGAGCTGGAGCAGGAGGGCGTCGCTGGCGCCTTCCTGCCAGTATAAACGCCGGTTGCGCTCAGGGTGACGGCGTAACTGGCGCGCCAGGCGCTGAGTGCGCCAGCCTTCCTTGCCGATGATGACCAGATTGAGGTCAATGCCCGCCTTCCAGAGCGTCTCCACCGCCGCCAAGGCTTGGGCGTGGCCTTTGCGCGGCTCCAGCGTGCCGACCATGAGCAGGGTGGGGCGCGAGCGGCTGGCGGCCAGGACTTCTGCGCCTTCGCCTTCCGGCCCCTGGCTGGGCTGGCTCGCCTCAAGGTCGGCGCCGAGGTGAAAATAGCCGATGGGCAGGGGGCGCTTGCGCTGCCTAGGGTGCTCCTCCAGCCAGCTTTTGACCTCATCGGCTACAGCGCGGGAGTCGCAGACGATGGCATCGGCTACCATCATCACGCCAGCAAACCAGTCGGTGAAAGCGAGGTTGTAGGCTCTGGGAATGAGTTGGGCATTACTCAGGCCAATGATGTCGTAAACGGTAAAAATAATCCGCAATCCGCGTTGTTGCAGGGCGGCCAGCGTTGCAAAGGGATAGTTCAGGTGGAGGTCCGGGCAGAAAAAAACATCTCCCGAGTGGATAGATACCAAGGGTTCTTCAAGTTCGGCGGCATTCTTGCCGATTGTAGCGCTGATAAACTTTCGTGCATAACGGAGTTGGCTTGCCGCATCGGAATAAACCGCCTCTACGGCATAGCCTGCAGGCGGATGACGCAGGAGCTCTTGCAGGAGGCTACGCACGACGCGTTGAACTCCTGTATGCACGTCACGCAATACCAACTCCGATATATCTATCAGCAGCTTTTGTTCGCCAGGAATGGTCGTAGGTGTTGTCGGAATGTCTTCAGTCGGTAGCGGTACTGTGCCATTGTGGAGGAGTTTTTTCTTGAGCAAATAAATCCACACCCGTATTTTTTCTTCCGCCGCAGGGAACGGACGTAGGCGTTTGCGGGCGGCAGCAACGGCCTTGGGGTTGGCCAGTAGAGCACGTATCCATCTTTTTATGATGGTTTTCATGGGGGCGTAACCATCGGTTTGTTTCCCAGCACGGCATAGGAAAAATAGGCCCTTGAAGGATCAACGGACTGTTCGTGGGTGAAGGCCAGCGGAGTCGTATAAATCACCTGCACACCCGCAAAGCCATGCCATTGCGTTAGAAACACCAAAAGGTCGGATGGAATGGGGCGGGTATGAGTGGGGTCGCTATAGAAGCTGTGGAAGGCTAAGGGGTGCTTGACGTTGATGGTCTCCAGCAGTACTACCCCTCCGGGCGCCAATGCTCGGAAAATGGCGGACAAGAGGGGGGTGAGGGATTCCGGGGGGAGGTGTTCAATGACTTCGAGCAGAGAAATGCCGGCAAAACATTCCTGATGGGCTTCCAGGTAGTTGAGGGCATCGGCACAGTGGACATGGAGGCCGCGTTCTTTGGCCCTGGCGACTTCTGTAGCATTGCTGTCGATACCTTGTGCTGGGATGCCATGCGTGCTCAAAAACTGGACAAACTCACCGGCACCGCAACCAATGTCCAAAAAAGGTAAGATGCAGCCTTTTGGGATGTGAGGCAGATAGGTGGCATATTGCTGGACCAATCCCTGTTCATAGCCATCGGTCCAGATTTCGCTGAAATAGCTGTAAAACTGTTCATCGCGACGATTTGGATCGGGGGCACGGCCGATGCGTGCAATGGCGCGTTCTAGAAAGGGTTCTGCGGGGAGCGTGGTGGTAGATGGCAAGGGATATGTGCTACGCCCCAATAGCGCCGCGAGCCATTTGAGTGGGCCAAACAGGGGTGTTTTGCGGAGTGCCGCTTTAATGTTACGCATAAGGGCAGTCATACGGCTACTCCGGAAAATGTTGCGATAGTAGCGGCTTGCGCCAGAAAATCACGCGCTGGCGCAGCGGTGCTGGCAAGAGGTAATAGGACATACCTAGAGCGATGGCAAGAATAGCGGACCCTATGGAAATTTCCAAGCGGAAGGATGGTGAGGCAGAAGCCACGAGCGTGGCGGCGATGACGGGGAACAGGGTGAGGCCGATGGCCCGCCCGTAGGTTTTGGTGGTCCCGGTGGCCGCGAAACAAAAAATGGCGTCTGCACTGCTCCGTATCGCCCAGGCCAGTGCCGCCCCCACGATGCCGAGCCAAGCAATCAGAGCCCAGAGAATGAGCAGAAAAGGCACGAGCTCCGCCAGATAAAACTTGGTCATGAGGTCGGGGCGCCCTTGGGCGGGCATGTAGGCATAAGGAATATAGGCAGGGCCATTGATCCAGATGCCGAGCAGCAAAATGATGGCCACCGGGGCCATCTTCGCCGCGAGATCCGCGCCGATCCAGAGGATGAGGAAGGGGTGCATGAGCAGGATGGCGAGGACGATGAAGGGGGTCTGAATGGCGGTGAGGGCGGTGACGGCTTGGCGCAAGAGCCCTTTGGCGTCTTCGCCTTGGGCCTGAGAGAAGCGCGGGAAAAGGGTGGTGCTGAGGGCGTAGGGCAGATAGGTGAAGCGTTGGGTGAGATTGAAGGGCACGGTGTAGGCGGCAACGGCGGCGACGCCGAGACGGGCGCCGATGATGAGGCGATCGATGATGGTGAGCAGGGGAATGACGGCACCGGAGACGCTCACCCAGCCGCCAAAGCGCAGGAGTGGGCCGATCTCTGCGCGATGCAGGGCGGGCCAGCCCACAAAGGGCAATTGGCGGGCGGTGAGCCAGAACATGACGACTACTCCCGTGACACGCCCGGCGAGGGCGGCGGCGATGAGCGCGGCGATGCTGCCATGCCCGAGGGCGACGCTGATGAGCGGGAAGGTCTGGAGACCGAGGACGCCGATGATCTGGCTGGTATTGAGGGAGAGGAAGGCCTGACGGGCTTCAAGGGTACCCGCCAGGACGGAGATGAGGGCGATCAGGGGGACGATGGCGGCAAGCCAGGGAATGGCCTTCTGGGCCTCGCCTCGCAACGCGGCCGGGATCTGAAATATCTCCGCAAAGAGCCAGTGTCCGAGGAAATAGAGGACGATCCCGCCCAATACGCCCATGCCCGCGCTGAGAAGGAAGGCGGTCCAGAAGGTGCGGTTGCGTTCCTCGGTGCTTTCCTGACGGGCAACCCGCTGCGCCACGGCCCGACCCAGCCCGAGGTCAAAGGCGCCAAAATAGCCGAGCAGGGTGAAGGCGAGGAGCAGGACGCCATAACGGACTTCACCAATCCAGCGTAGATAAAGAGGTACCGTGGCCAGCGAAACCACGGTGGGGATGAGCAGGCCCGCCAGATTGATGAGGGTGGAGCGGGCGATGCGTGGGGAATGTGTTACTGTCATGCAGGTATAGAATCTTGTGTTATGTGGGGAAGTACCAGCCTTTGATCCACGATACCCTTTCCCCACCCCCACGCATGTTCTACGATGGTCCCCAGGTTCTCAAAGCGGGGCTGCCAGTTGAGTCTCTGCCGCACCTTCTGACTGTCGGCCACCCGCGAGCCGAAGAGCCAGACGTGGGCTTCCGGGCCGAAGCTTTCCGTGGCGCTCTGGCAGATTTGGGCGATTGGTTCGGGACTGAGGCGCATAGGATGGCAGTCAGGCGGCGTAGCGGAAAATTTCCGCTCCGGCGTGACGCTGAACGGCTTGCTCTGCCATATTCATGATATGGCTCGTCGTTTTTTCATCCAGAGAGTATTCACCACACTGACTGCACACTTCGGCAGGGACGTCCTTGATGACGATGACCGTTGCGCCCCATTCCAGAGTCACGGTAACCGTTCCCGGCTGAGGGGTGCCATGGCGGTAGATCACACATTGCATGAGGCCCTCCTTGAAAAAGTATCGTCCCATTGATCCGGTCCGGGAATGTAGGCGGTGATCACTATACATTGCCTGTTAGCCGGGTCATAGTCGACCACGACATGTAAGAAGCAGCCATTTGCCCAGTGAGATTTGTCCCTTTGCGCCGATGACTTTGACGCTAAGTTGGATGGTCGCGACTGCCATTATAACCTCTATAACCTCCACTGCATTAGCATTAATGCACGAACGCACTATAGCACTATAGTAGCAAGTCAAGCCCGAATTCCGCATCAACGCACAATCATCGCACAAGTACTTTCCCAAGTCTGATTTTGCCGTCATGATACGGGGCGACAGGGTGGCGACGTACGGGTGGTTCTGAGCGGTGATATCATGAAATCTGCGGCAACGGCCCACACACGGTTTCGCGGGTCGAAATGGGTACCCTACGCGTTGGTTTTGGGCGATGTGGCCGCCCTTTTGACGGCCTTTTATTTCGGCCGCCTTTCTCACGCCTTCTATTACCACCTGAGTCCCGGCTGGGTGCTGCTCCACTGGTGGGGGAGCCTTGCGCAACTCAATCTGCTCCTTTTCTTTTTGCTGATGGCCTCGGGCATTACCGCCTTT
>JAKACQ010000035.1:0-29119 GCA_021821285.1 Pseudomonadota bacterium | reverse complement strand
GACGTGCTCGAAAAACTCCCCACCTGGCCCAATAAGCGTCTCCACGAACTCCTGCCGTGGAACTGGAAAAATCCCGCATTACCCTGATCGGCGCCAACCCGCAAGGGTGGATTCGCTGAACGCTTACCAACCGCGAAATTCGCACGCGTCGCGTCTGCGGGAGCGTTTCCCCACGGGTAACGCCGCTCATCAACGCCGCGCGCAGCGCATTCCCATTGAGCTTCTGAAGGCAACGATTTCCCCTTAAAGCAGGCAAAAGCACTGGCCTCCCACCATGACACACCAGTTACAGGATGATCAGGAGCGTTCCATTTCGGATCATCCCAATAGAGTGGCGTGTTGATTTTGTTAGCTTTGATATATTCCCATCCCTGCGGTATCCAGAATCGCTGATTTGAATACCCGCCTGCCTTGATGAACGCCTTGAAGGCTTTGTTGGTGACAGGGTGGCGGTCAATCAAAAATGCACTAAGAATGACTTTCGACACAGGCATTTCGTTTGGCGATTCGGAACTTCCCCTGCAGAACTCTACATCTGTGATAGAGATCATATTGGTGTCATCATTTCTAATAGTACCCATGTGTGCTCACCGAAACAATGGCAGGTTGCCAGTTAATGAACGTACGGCAGAATCTGGACCGTATAGACATAACCCCAGATAACGAAGATCATCATCCAATGCTATCTGCAAACGCGCTGCATACTCCTCATAGGACTTGGTTTCCTGTGCGGCATTGGAAACATCTGCGACAAATATATCTCCAGAATCTTTCGACAGGACTTTGGATCTAATCGTCGAAATGGCATCTGATGTAGCTTTAAGAATGGGGAGAACCACTGTTGTGATTCCCCGGTGGCACGTACCAGCCCCATCTATCAAGTCGGGTCCAATCAGATTTGGAAAGTTCCGCCCTAGAGTCATGGACAGAATCGCCGCCGTATTTGCTACTAAACCAACTGGAATGTCTTGTGCGATTACAAAAACACAACGATTCATAGAAATTCCCTAAGTAGACCAAAGAAAGATCTTATGGTTCGTGCTGACGAAGACGGACCAAAGCATTGGAATGCGGACTGTTTGCGTTATAAAAGCCAACTTATGCTTGCGCCTGGCTGGTTCTGTTGTGATGCATGCGTAAACTTCGCCTGCATCCACCATTTTTGCTGCAGCGCTGGTTGAACTGGCCTCGATAACAACCAGGTTGCTCAATTGCTGCACGGGAAACCAGTCGTTTATCAGATGCCTTGGAGCCGGGTGTGTTGCCAGTTTGAAAGTCTTTTCAGGGCGCTTTGCATCCCTGCGAATAGCAACACCATAGGGCGGTGTCATGAAAGGAAATGCGGTCGCTAAGACACGTTTCTTTGAGATATAAAAGCGATTGATTCCCGCATATGCATTGGCAACAACAAGACAATCTGCCCTGTGCTCGGCAACGTCTTCCGCCGCGTCCTCATAGCTGTTCCGAAGTAACAGCCGTGGATCGCCGCCTACGCTGGAACCAATATGTCTTGCTGCTGCAGCACTGCTAGTACCATCTGGTCCTAGAGTTGATATGCGAACTCGACCAAGCTCATATAATGAGGTGAAGAATCCCAGCGGCTGGGGGTTCCTCTCCATCCAGATAGAATATCGTGCCTGCGGGTCACTATACATTTCAGGAAACATGCTCCAAGCCTCGCTGTTAGCGGACACAAAACTCTGACTCTAGGATTTAAGCGCATACATTCAATCCACGCATGAAAAGGTAACAGGCGGAATGCTAGATTTCTTGAATGTCATTGCGCAGGCATAGTCTTGCGGCATGGAAACAGACGCATTGATAGCAGTCCGAACTCTGCAGGGGATGAAGAGGCGCTGAACGGCATGTCATGAACTATTGAAAGGATGAGGTCGACGGACGTGGATGATGCGATGCTGCTGGCTGACCGGAATGGCCGAACTCCGAGCGCCGACGCTGCCCACCTTGAATAGCCGCTTTGGGTTGCGGATTCAACCGGCAGCCTCGGCCAACAGATGTTGGCCGATATTAGTCGCGCTTTGCTAATAGGGGTGGCAGCCCCATGATCGTGTCAGCCCCGCCATCTGACACGTGCCAGCGGTATTTACTCTTCCGTCCAATGCTTGGCGCGCCTGCCCACGCGCATATCGCAGCGCAGACAGCGACTTGGTCAGAGGTGAGCCTCCCAAGGATTGATGAGGGCCACGCCGGTCGGCTCGAAGTCGGCTACATTCCGGGTCACGACGGTCATGCCATGCACAAGTGCGGTGGCTGCGATATACGCATCTCGCTCGGGACAAGGATCGGGCACATGGAGTTGGGCACAACGAAGTGCTACAACCTCATCGATCGGCAGCGTGCGTTCGGAGAATTCAGGAAGAACATGGTGGTCCATCCAAGTGCGCAGCCGCGTCCCTTGAACGGCGTCACGCCGCTCCACACGGAGAATACCAAGCTCAAATTCCATGATGGTCACGGCCGAGATGTAGAAACTCGTCGCGTCCGTGCCTGACAGCCATGCGGTGACATTGGCATCGGCCTTGCCGTCGCCGCCCTTGCGCAGCTCGGAAATGACATTGGTATCGAGCAGGAACATCATTCAAAGGCCGCTGGCCGGGGAAGCTCGCGTGAACGAGGGAACTCAATTTCGATCTCGGCAATGCCTGGCATGGATAGCGCCTCAACGAGGTTCCTACGTTTGCCAGTAAGCCGCTGGTATTCCTCGATGCTCAACAGCACGTGTGCTGGTTTGCCGCGGTCTGTGATGAACACTGGGCCGTTCTTGGCCGCTTTCTTGGCACGAGTAACGTCCTGATTAAATTCCCGGCTGGATAGGGTCGTGATGGTCATGGCGACACCTCCTGGAAAGTAATGTAGGTACGTTACTACATTTACGCAATATTTCAAACTCATCTGCTTGGGACGTCACGGGAAGATGATCGGCCGGAGACGCCGCTGGCAGGTAGATCCGGATAACCCAGACATCCTTCGGCTTGAGGGAGTGGTTTCTGCCCGACGAGTAGCACGTACGTGAGGTACGTGTGCTATGAGCGCCATCCCTCGACTGACACGCGACGGGAGTCAGATAGCGTGTTGCGTGCTTTAGCGAGTAGGGTCTACCGACGGACGCCGCCGTTTGTCGTCCGGGCTACGCGACGAAGATGCCAGCCGCGCCACGCGGGAGCTGAGCATCTACGCTCGAACTGACGCTAACCCATCAGTTTCCCTTTGTTGGCATCGAGAAACGTGGCGGTGACTTTCGATTCGCCCGCTTCTTTGGCGGCCTTCTCGATTTTGGCTTTGGCCATGTTGCGCACGAAAGAGGGCATCTTCTCCAGGCGTTGCAGTGCGTCTTCGTCCCAGGGCAGCGTCGGGTCGCTCATTCGTCGGCTCCTTCATTCAGTGGGGGGGTGTTTGCGTGTACAGGCATTGACGCAATAATTAAGCCAGTCTGCGCACCTGGTCATGACGCGCCTAACGGCTACCGTGGCGTGTCGCTCAGGTGACGCTTGTGAATATTTTATGGGCTTGGTAACGGGATGGCAAGCCAATAGCGAAATACCCGGAACCACGCTGTTTCCGTGCCGTGTCCGCGCTCGCCGGGCAAGCTGACGGTGACGGGCTGCGGCGGGAAACCCTCGCGCGTGGACATCAGGTCACGGCTTTGGCCAGAACCGAGAGTAAATCCATGACCATTGGGTGGGGGTGGAATCACTGACCCCGTCGCGCTAAGTGGTGGCAGAAGAATGTTTAGCCGGTGGTCGGAATGATGTTGTCACCGGCCATGATCGTATTAAGTGGAGGAAGCGTCTGATTGCACCGTAATGGTGCGGAAAAACAAGGATTGCCCTATAGGTGTGCGTGATTGGCGGAGATGAGAACGGGCTAATGTTTTAACCGCATGTTTTATCAGGAAAATACGAAATGGCATCATACTTGCTTTAAACTGAGTGAAGCTAGGGTTCCAGCCATCGATGACAATGGCGTTCGGTCCGAGAGCTTCACCCCTAGCAAGGGGCCACGGAGGGATAAAAACCCGGGAGATACAATGACTATTGTATCTCCTTTATTTTTTTGGAGGCTAAACCATGTCCTTACACAAGAAAACTTTTTTGGGTGGTATCGCGGCAGTTATCGCGATTAACTCAGCCGCGGCCTTTGCGACACCCACTATAACTCTTGGGCTAAGTGATTGGCCAGGTTGGGTCGCGTGGTATGTAGCAGAGCACAACGGATATTTTAAAAAATATGATGCCCACTTCAAACTCGTGTGGTTCACCAGTTACATGACCTCGGTAGAGGCATTGTCTGCCGGTAAAATAGATGCAAACTGCCAGGCTTTAATAGATACACTTGCACCGGTGCAAAAAGGAGTGCCCATTAAAGTGGTTCTCACTACCGACAATTCACACGGAAACGATGCACTTATGGTTAACAACGGCATACATAACTTCGAACAGTTGAAAGGAAAAACCATAGCGGTAAGAATGGACTCAATAGAACAATACTTGGACGAATATGGACTGACAAAAAATAATATCCCTTTGGATCAGGTAAAGTTCGTAAACCTGTCTACCGCCGACGCCGCCGCAGCCTTGATGACTGGACGGGTGCCTGCGGCTGGCGTTTGGAATCCCTGGATACAAAGAATAGAGGCTCGAGGTGCCGGGCACACCTTATTCTCAAGTGCAAGTGCTCCGGGCTTAATTCCAGACGTGGTTGCTGCGCGAACAGGAATAGTAAATAAATATCCTCAGCAATTCGTCAACCTGGCACATGTGTGGTTCGAAACGGTACAGTTCATTGACAAGCATCCTATGGAAGCCGCGAAGATAATGGCACCACACGTAGAGTTATCGCCGAAGGTTTACTATGCCGCGCTATCCGGCACCCGGCTATTCGGAGAACATCTGAACAAGTATTCTATGAACAAAAAATATGATCATAAGATGGTATCACTATACAAGAGTACTTATGATACGAGCGTTTTTTTAAAGAAAGTCGGGGCGATAAGTCATGCGCCTGATCCTCAGCATTTCATAGATCCTGAGTTCGTAAATTCGGCAGGTTGAATTTCTTCATTCCGATCGCTGTAACGGAGTTGATGGATCGATAAAAGAGGTTGGATGCCATGATCCTTAAGTTGAGACATCCAATAGCAAGGCATACCTATATAGCGCTTTCCATTTTAGGTTTTGTAATGCCATTGCTGCTATGGCACCTAATCTCGAGCTCGGGAGCGGTTAGTCATCTGTTTCTGCCATCACCGACGCGAGTTTTTCGTTCTTTTGAAGTTTGGGGACATACCACTCTGTTACGGGATATATACGTCAGTGTAAAGCAGGTCGTTCTTGGCTTTTCGTATGCTGCACTGCTTGCCGTGCCAATCGGTTTATACATTGGTACTTTTAAGGTGGTTGAGGCGGCGTTTCAGCCCATCAATGATTTTTTTCGATATATGCCGGCATCCGCGTTTATTCCTTTGGTACTTTTGTGGATTGGAATTGGTGATTCTGCCAAGGTATCAATAATATTTATTGGCGTATTTTTTCAGATAATCGTTATGGTTGCTGACGCCGTAAGAAATGTTCCTCAAGATTATGTAGAAGCTATGTACACGATGGGAGCGGAGCAATCAGAGGTAATAACTCTTGTAATATTGCGTGGGGCAGCACCAGACATTTTAAATGTTTTAAGGGTTAATATGGGCTGGGCATGGACCTATCTCGTAGTTGCCGAAATGGTTGCCGCGAATCGTGGGCTTGGGTTCGCTATCATGCAGGCGCAGCGCTTTATGGATACTCCAAGAATTTTTGTTGGCGTATTCATTATCGGTGTGCTTGGGGTAATTTTTGATTTGATATTTCGTATCTTGTATCGTTTATTATTTAGGTGGAAGATGTTATGAATAATAAGGTGCATCTGCTGGATGTTGCTCATGTCTCAAAGAATTTTGACTCTCGTAAAAAGGGAGATCAGAAAAAGAAGGTGTTGGAAGACATTAGTTTTTCCATGCATCATGGAGAAAGACTGGTAATTGTCGGGGCTTCCGGGTGCGGAAAATCCACGTTGTTGAGAATGATCGCCGGTTTGGATGAGGCTTCTGTCGGTGATTTGTTCATTGAAGGAGCGAAGATATGTGGCCCAGGGAAGGATCGTGGATTCGTTTTCCAAAAATCTATACTGTTTCCATGGTTGAGCATCAGAAATAATATCAGTATATCACGACGCCTTCGCATCAATATGTTTTCTTCGGATGAAGAGATCAGCCGCGTGGTATATCGCACTAATGCGTTAATCGCTTTAATGGGGTTGGAAAGAGCGGAGGATCTTTTTCCTAAACAGATTAGCGGTGGCATGCAACAACGGGTTAGCATAGCTCGTGCGCTAGTTTCAAACCCAAAAATATTACTTATGGACGAGCCATTTTCAGCTTTGGATACACAGACGAAAGAAAATCTGTACAAAATTGTAAATAGGGTTTTTTCTATAGAAAAAACAAGTGTGATTTTAGTGACTCACGATGTCAAGGAGGCGGTGATTCTGGGTGATCGAATTATAGTTTTGGCTCCCAATCCCGGGAGGATAGACAGCGCGTTCACGACGGAAACCCTGCCTAGGGATGAACAAGGGTTGGTCGTTGAGTCGGATATGAAAGTGGTAGACTTGGTGGAATCTATCAGAAATCGGATAAGAAGTACCACAACTCAATTGTCTGATGATGATTTGTTAGAGAGAGTGGCCTCGTAGTGATACACATTGTTTGTGGTTTTATATAGGGGTATATTTGAAAAGGGGTATGCAATGAAACAAAAGGGTAATGTATGGCAGGGATCGCTTGGTAGCCGGTTTGCACGTCGTCACCATCCGTCTTTTGATAAAACCAAGTTGGATGGGTGGCGGGCGATGCACAAAGAACGTGATATTCCCGGAGTAAAATGGGATGAAGAGAGAAAAGCGGCAATCAGGCACGGTTTACAGGGCGCCGACAGTATCGAAGATCAGTCTATTTCGACGTTCTCCAGAGGAGAACTCCCTCATTTCGCGGGAATCAATACGTTTCTGAAGGCGCCTTATATCGAGGATGTCAAGGATGTAGGAAACTATGACGTGGCTGTTCTCGGCGTGCCCTTTGACGGGGGTACGACATATAGACCGGGTACGAGATTTGGTCCTCAGGGAATCCGGCGGATATCTGCTTTGTATACACCCTATAACTATGAGATGGGAATTGACCTCAGAGAACAAATGTCATTATGCGACGTGGGCGATATATTTACCATCCCTGCCAATATAGAAAAGACATTTGACCAAATCAGTAAAGGCGTGGGTCATGTTTTTGCCAGTGGCGCACTCCCGATCATTCTCGGTGGAGACCATTCCATAGGTTTTGCAACAGTGAGAGGTATAGCGAGTCACACAGACAAGAAGATAGGGATCATTCATTTCGACCGGCATGCTGATATTCAGGAAAAAGATCTGGATGAAAGAATGCATACCACACCCTGGTTTCACGCCACAAATATTCCTAATGTTCCGGCGGAGAATCTGGTGCAGGTGGGGATTGGCGGATGGCAGGTGCCGCGGGAGGCGGTTGCCGAGGCAAGGAAGCGAAACACCACTATTCTTACGATGAGCGATGTCGATAAACTGGGACTGGAAAAAACAGCGGAAGTGGCGCTTGAGATGGCGTGGAAAGGGGTCGATGCGGTTTACCTGTCATTTGACATTGATTGTGTCGACGCAGGATTTGTCCCGGGAACGGGATGGCCTGAACCTGGCGGATTTCTTCCGCGAGAAATTCTGCGACTTTTGCAGTTGGTCGCCAAGGAAGGCATCTGTGGAATGGAGGTCGTTGAGGTCTCGCCTCCTTATGATGTTTCGGATATCACTTCTTTGATGGCGCTCAGGGCAATCGTGGATGTGCTCGGTACGGTGGTGGCTCACGGCAAGTTGGGCTCTCATAAGGGCATTATCAGGGGGTAGCTATACCGTATCCGCCTTCCTGGCGTTGGGTGTTTTAGAGCCGAAAAGCTTCATTTTCGAATCGGCAGACGACGGAGATGGGAGATGGTCAAAAACAGAAACGCAATGTCAGCTACCCACTGGCAAGGCCAGTTGGCGCTGACCTTCGATTGGAAAAAGGGGAGAACGCGACTGGCGCGGCAAGAGGCCCGCATGCCACTGGCCTTCCAGAAACCGTTTTATCCCGAGGGCGGGGAAATCTGTCATGGCACCATCCTCCACCCGCCGGGGGGTATCGCCAATGACGACCGGTTGGTGATGGGCATCGCTCTGGAAAACGATGCCCGGGTATTGCTGACCACCCCGGGGGCGAACAAGGTATATGGGAGTGCGGAGGGCGCCATCCAAACGGTGCGAGTGTCTCTTGCCGAAGGCGCGGCCATGGAGTGGTTGCCCCAGGAAACCATTGTTTTCGATGGTGCGAAGATTCGGTCAGAATTGCGGGTTTTTCTGGAGCGGAATACCTCCTGGTTGAGCTGGGACGTCCTGCGCTTCGGTCGCAGCGGGGCGGGAGAGCGTTTTGCGGCCGGGCACTGGAAATCCGCCACAGAAATCTGGCAGAACGGCCGCCCCCTCTGGATAGACCGGCAGTTGCTCGCCGGGGGAAGTCCCTTGCTGGAGACGGCTTTCGGCTTGAAAGGACAGTCTGTCATGGGGACTTTGGTCTGGATCGGAAAGGCTGTCAATCAGGACACCCTGGATCGTTGCCGTCAGTGCGGGACGTATGGCCATGCCGAAGCGGAGTTTGCCGTGACGCGCTTGGAGCAAGGCCTGGTCGCACGTTATCTTGGTGCTTCCACGGCCAATGCGCGTAGATGTTTCGTGGCAATATGGCGTATCCTGCGGGAGGTCATGTTCCATCGCCCGCTTTGTCCGCCCCGTGTGTGGAATACCTGATGAGGCGCCCATGAATCTCACCCCGCAAGAAAAGGACAAGCTCCTGATTTTTACTGCCGCCCTGGTGGCCGAACGGCGCAGGGATCGGGGATTGAAACTCAATTATCCCGAGGCGGTAGCGTATATTTCCGCCGCCATTCTGGAGGGTGCGCGGGACGGCAAGTCGGTGAGCGAACTGATGAGCGAAGGCAGTCAGATTCTCCATCGCGACGAGGTGATGGAGGGGGTGGCAGAAATGCTTCCGGAAGTGCAGGTCGAAGCGACCTTTCCGGACGGCACCAAACTGGTGACGGTACATCAGCCCATTCGTTGAACAGCAGGGCAAGGAGCGATGACGATGATTCCCGGAGAAATATGTCCCACCACGGGTAGCCTGGTCCTGAATGCGGGCCGCGACCCCATTGAGTTGACGGTCACCAACACCGGGGACCGCCCCATCCAGGTGGGCTCCCACTATCATTTTTTCGAGACAAACGTCGCCTTGGCGTTTGACCGGGAAAAGGCCCGTGGTATGCGTCTCGATATCCCGGCAGGGACGGCGACCCGCTTCGAACCGGGAGACAGTCGGGAGGTCACCCTGATTCCCTTCGCGGGGGAGCGGCGGGTATTCGGTTTCAATGGCCTCGTGGAAGGCGCTCTGGATGGAGGCGCATAGAGTAAACCCATGGCACAAATGGACAGAACGGCGTACGCCGAACATTACGGCCCGACGACAGGGGATCGCGTCCGCCTGGCCGATACGGAGCTCTGGATTCAGATCGAGCGGGACCACACCCGGTACGGAGATGAAGTCAAATTCGGCGGCGGCAAGGTCATCCGCGATGGTATGGGGCAATCCCCCCTCACCCAGGCCGAGGGCGCCATGGACCTCGTCATCACCAATGCGGTGATCGTCGACTGGTGGGGCATCGTCAAGGCGGACGTGGGCATCCGTCTGGGGCGTATCGCCGCCATCGGCAAAGCGGGCAACCCTTATACCCAGGCGGGTGTGGATATCATCATTGGCCCCGGAACGGAGATCATCGCCGGCGAGGGGATGATCCTCACCGCCGGAGGTGTTGATTCGCATATTCATTTTATCTGCCCGCAACTCATCGAGACCGCGCTGGCTTCCGGGGTTACCACGATGCTTGGAGGCGGGACCGGTCCCGCGGCGGGTACGAACGCTACCACCTGCACACCCGGTCCTTGGTATATACAGCAGATGCTGCGGAGTGCCGAAGCCTTCCCCATGAATCTGGGCTTTCTCGGCAAGGGGAACTCCGGCCGTCCCGCAGGACTCCGGGAGCAGGTGGAGGCGGGGGCCATCGGCCTCAAATTGCATGAGGACTGGGGCACGACGCCGGCGGCCATCGATTGTTGCCTTGGAGTGGCCGAGGTCTATGACGTGCAAGTGGCTATCCATACCGATACCCTCAATGAGGCGGGTTTTGTCGAGAACACCATCCGCGCCTTCAAGGGGCGGAGTATCCACAGTTACCATACTGAGGGCGCCGGGGGCGGCCATGCTCCGGACATCATCAAAGTTTGCGGAGAAGCCAACGTGCTGCCTTCCTCCACCAATCCCACCCGCCCTTATACCGTGAACACCATCGAAGAACATCTGGACATGCTGATGGTCTGTCACCATCTGGATGCCGCCATTGCGGAGGACCTGGCTTTTGCCGAATCGCGCATTCGTCGCGAGACCATCGCTGCGGAGGATATTCTCCATGACATGGGCGCTATTTCCATGATGGCTTCCGACTCCCAGGCCATGGGCCGGGTCGGCGAAGTCATCCTGCGTACCTGGCAGACGGCACATAAAATGAAAGTCCAGCGCGGCAGTTTGCCGGAGGATCCTCCCGAGCACGACAACACCCGGGTCAAACGCTATATCGCCAAGTACGGCATCAACCCCGCCATCACCCATGGGGTGGCGGATCAGGTCGGTTCGGTGGAAGTGGGCAAACTTGCCGACCTGGTGCTCTGGCGTCCTGCCTTTTTCGGGGTCAAGCCTGATCTGGTGCTCAAGGGTGGCATGATTGCCTGGGCGCAGATGGGGGATGCCAATGCCAGTATTCCGACCCCCCAGCCGGTTTATGGCCGCCCCATGTTCGCCGCTTTCGGCGCCGCACGTTATCAGACGTCCGTGACTTTCGTGTCCCGGCATGCCTGGGAGCATGGCGTCGCCACCGATCTCGGATTGCAGCGTCTGGTCCTGCCTGTCTCCCACACCCGTCATATCGGAAAGAAGGATATGAAAAACAACAGCGCCCTCCCCGGAATCGAAGTCGATCCGCAAAGCTACCAGGTGCGTGCAGATGGCGTCCTGTTGACCTGTGAGCCGGCTTCTTCCCTCCCCCTCGCCCAGCGTTACTTCCTGTTCTGACCATGGTGATCCTCACGACACGGGCAGAGCCGGGAAGTAGTGACGCGTGTTCCCTGATCGACCTGCCCATGACCGCCGAGCAGCGCGAAAAGGCCCGCCAGCTGGTCGAAATGGCGGATGGCCACACTGTGCGTCTGCATCTGCCCCGGGGATCGGTGCTGCGGCCGGGTGATGTGTTGTTGTCCGATACCGGAGAGCCGGTCGCGCGGATACGCGCCGAGCCTGAACCTGTATATACCCTGCGTGCCGATGATCCCTTCGCCCTCTTGCGCGCTGCCTACCATCTCGGCAATCGCCATGTGGCCATGGAGCTGGCGCCGGATTACCTGCGCATCAAGCCCGACCATGTCCTGGCGCACCTGATCGGACATCTGGGCGGTCTGCGGATCATCGATGAATCTGCGGCCTTCGTTCCGGAAAAGGGCGCCTACATGGCCCACCACTACGCCCCTTGATGATCCCCGTCGATCCGGTGACGCTAGGTCGTCTGCTGCAACTCAGCAGTGCCGCTCTGCCAGTAGGGGCTTTTGCCTATTCCGAGTGCCTGGAATATCTGGTTGCTCAAGGGCGGATTCAGAATGCCGTGGGTTTACGGCGGTGGCTAAGCGATGCCCTGGCGTATGGACCGATTCAGGTGGACGCCGCCATCCTGTATCGAGCGATGGCGGCTGCGGCTGAAGGGAATGCAGAACAGTTGTGCTACTGGGACGCCTGGCTGGGCGCGACCCGGGAGAGCGAGGAATTGCGTGCCCAGAGCAAAAACATGGCACGGGCTTTGTGGCGCCTCGCGGAACAGCTTGGCGATGGTCTCGCCGCTGATCGGACCCCGGAACACTTCGTGAGCATATACGCTTTGGTCGCCGTGCGGTGGCAATTGCCGGCCGAGGCAAGTATTTACGCCTATGTCCATAGCTGGCTGGCCAATCTGATCAGTGCCGGAGTCAAGCTGATTCCCTTGGGACAGACGGCAGGACAACAACTCCTCTGGAGTCTGCATGGGGTGGTCCAGGAGGTCACGGAATTCGCGATGAGGGCATCGCCTGAGGATTTATACAGCTGGAATACGGGGCAGGCCTTGGCGAGTATGGGGCACGAGACCTTGTACAGTCGGCTTTTTCGCAGTTGATGGGGCAAGGAGATGAGTATGGAGGCGTTACGGGTAGGCATCGCCGGGCCGGTGGGCTCAGGGAAAACGGCGTTGGTGGAATCCCTCTGCAAAGCCCTGCGGGGGCGTTATGAGATTGCGGTGGTCACCAACGATATTTATACCCGGGAGGACGCGGAGTTTCTGGTGCGCCACGGTGCTCTGGAAGCCGAGCGCATCGTTGGCGTGGAAACGGGCGGTTGCCCTCATACGGCCATCCGCGAAGATGCCTCCATGAATCTCGCCGCCCTGGAAGATCTAGAGATTCGCTTCCCCATGGTGCAACTGCTGTTCGTGGAAAGCGGTGGCGATAACCTGGCCGCCATGTTCAGTCCGGAGCTGGTGGATTTGAGCATTTACGTCATCGACGTCGCGGCCGGCGACAAAATACCGCGCAAAGGCGGACCGGGAATCACGCGCTCCGATTTGTTGGTCATCAACAAAATTGATCTGGCTCCGTATGTCGGAGCCAGCCTGATGGTGATGGAAGAAGATACCCGCCGCATGCGGGGTGAACGCCCCTTTGTGTTTACCAATTTGAAAACGGGAGAGGGGCTCAGCAGCGTAGAAGATTTTGTAGTGGAGTCTTTAACGTAAAAAGGGACTCCCCGGATTTCCGGAACCCTCAATACCTTTGATGGTCGCGTCAGAACCAGAAGCCGGTTTCGAGAATATCGCGGAATTGGTCAGGGCTGTTATTAGATCCGAAGCCATTGGTGTAGTGGGTCAGGCGGACGAAAGATAGCTCATCGCGAATGAAATAGCCTCCATCTGTATAGGTCGGAGTGATCATGACACCGAGCGCGCTGGATCCTGGGCCGTAACCAAAATAACCTCCAGTGGCATTCGTGCCTTCACCCGTTGAACTCGACTTTTCATAGTCGATGCCACCAGCGATAGACCAGTTGTCACTGATGTAATAATCCGCATGTATCATGGCGCTGATATCACTGGAACTGTGAGTGACACCGAAAGCGGTGTTGACCGGTGTATACATGTACTGGATTTCTGGCGTGACAGTAAAATTTGACCCGCTGTAGGTATAGTAAAGCCCGTAGAGATTGCTGTTATCATAAACCAAGGAGCTATCGACATAACCGTTTTTTGAGAATGCCAACGAGGATAGATCGCTCACATTACCCGTATGACCCGTATTCCCGGCAGCGTAAAATGAGAGAGAGTTTTCATGATTTATTGTATATGTCAACAGTCCGGATATGACATTATAACGGGTTGAAAAATATCCGTCGTTCCATGATAAAGACGCAGATACGGGACCTATCGAGTAGTTTGCCTGAATTCCTCGGCTATAAGATGGCTGTATGGTCCACGGGAATCCGCCTTCGATATTCATGCGATTGAAATCCAGCGTGCCCGTGTACCCAAGCAATGTTGGAAGTTGCCCGGCGCTCAGCGAAAAATTGCCGGTTGGCACAATGGATACGTAAGCCTCTGGTAATGCGGTAAAATCTTGCATGGCGGTGTTAGCAGAGTGGAATGGTTGTCCCAGATTGGGGAAATTATAGGCCCCTGCGATGAGGTTGAACTGTACCAGCCCGTGCGATTTGTTGATCATCACCAGCCCGTTTGTGATTGCCGCGCCGAAGTTCTTTCCATTCAGTCCTGAACCAGCGGGGTTGGTTTGTGCGAAACCCATCGCTGATACCACACCTTGTACATTGATTTTCCCGATTGGGCCTGCGTCTACCTGGAGTGGTGGTGGAATGGAAAAGCCATCCGCGGATGCCAAGCTGGCAGTGGATACCAGCAACCCGACTGCCGCAAGGGATTTGATCTGTAGTTTGACCATATTTCTGCTCCAATGAGGGGGTGACAACCGTCCGTCTGAGAAAGCACTTTTTGTGCCAGATCATGGCCATCTTTACTTCGCTATACCGCACTAAGCGGCCGGTCCTGATTCTGCACAAATCGGGTGTGCTTAGGCATGTGTTGCACCATAACAGCGCAGAAGTCCGTCCTTGGTGACCGTTCCCTTCCATAAAATGATGACGAATGGCGTGGCAGAGCTGTGGCATGTCTATTGCATTGGCTTGTCGGCGGAACATTCAGCACTGGAGACAGTCCATGGTAGCTAACGTGAAATCAACACGCTCAATGAGAATATTTGGAGGGCTAGTCAATAATCCGGTTCTTGAGGATTACTCGTTGCGCTATGCCCCTTCAAGTTTTCGACGATGGTCCGAGTATGCGGTTGCTATGGCCGCTCTGGGCGGCATTGCTTACATGGCTGACCAGGCCATCGGTGGCTCTCTCGCAATTCAGTTCGGATTTACGAACGCTTTTTGGGGTATTCTTACGGCAGCTATAATCATTTTCCTAACAGGAATTCCGATCGCTTATTACTCGGCAAAATACAACGTGGACGTTGATTTGTTGACGCGCGGTGCTGGCTTCGGATATCTGGGATCTACCATCACGTCAGTCATTTACGCATCATTCACTTTTATATTTTTCGCCCTTGAGGGCTCGGTGATGTCGCAGGCCATGAACATATTTTTTGGCGTCCCATTGGCGGCGGCATACGCAATCTCAACGCTAATTATCATTCCACTGGTAGTTTTTGGAATGACGCTCCTGTCAGTTTTACAAAAATGGACCCAGCCCATCTGGATCACCCTCCTGGTTGTGCCTGTCGTCGCGGTATTGATCAAGGATCCGTCATCAGTCGCCGCCTGGACGAGTTTTACCGGAAAGTCGCCTAGTGGTTCGGGCTTCAATCCGCTCCTCTATGGCACGGCCGCGGGTATCGCGCTTTCCCTTATTGCTCAAATTGGGGAACAGGCCGATTACTTACGATTCATGCCGGCGAAGAAAATAGGTAGAGAATGGATGTGGTGGCTGGCAGTTATGGCCGCTGGTCCGGGATGGGTGATCTTAGGTGCGAGTAAGCAGTTGATGGGTTCGTTCTTTTCTTCTCTGGCCGTGTCGCACGGGACTGCTCTGGCTGATGCAAATCAACCTGTACACATGTATATTGCAGCGTTCGGATATGTGTTTCCATCAGCAGGCATTGCCTTGACGGTGGCCGCTCTGTTTATCTTCCTGTCTCAAATTAAGATAAACGTGACCAATGCTTATTCTGGATCTTTATCATGGTCAAACTTCTTTTCTCGTCTGCTGCATGTGCATCCAGGCCGAGTGATTTATATTTTTTTCAATGTCGGAATCGCTCTTGCACTCATGGAAGCCAACATGTTTTCCATCTTGGGTACGATCCTGGGGTTCTATTCCAACGTTGCGGTAGCCTGGATTGGCGCGGTAGTTGCCGATCTCGTTATAAACAAGCCCATCCTCAAATTGAGCCCTTCATACCTGGAGTTCAAGCGTGCCCACTTGTATAACTTCAATCCGGTGGGCTTCGGGGCCATGTTGATCGCATCAGTTGTTTCTGTTGCTGCTTTTTTCGGCGCATTTGGTCCATATGGCTCGGCTTTTAGTGCGTTCATCGCATTGCTTGTAGCGTTTATATCTTCTCCTGTTATCGCGATTCTGACCAAGGGCAAGTATTATATCGCACGCCAGGCGCATTATCATGCCGGAACCCATCATGATGTCATAGATTGTACATCTTGCGGTTTTGAATACGAAAAAGAGGACATGGCCTGTTGTCCTTTTCATGAGGGGCCCATTTGCTCACTGTGCTGTTCTTTAGAGAGCGAATGTCATGACAAATGTAAGACCGTTGGCACGGTGAATAGTATTCCGGTGAAGTGTGCCTAGTGGTCTCGATCGGACGCTTTTTGTTGGTGCTGGTGACTGGTTTGGTTATTGAGCATTTGATTCACATGCGCCTGCCGAGAGGTGTTTATTCGCCATTGGTAATTTTGAAGACGGTTATTATAAACCGATAATTATCTGACCAATGTTAGGAGAGTTTTTATGCCAAAAACCTTGATTAAGGTGGACATCAATAAATCTGCTGAAAAACAGGACATGCTACCACATAACAGGTGGCACCCTGATATCCCTTTCGTAGCATCGGTGAAACCTGGTGAGGACTTTAGAATCGAATGCCTAGATTGGACCGGTGGCCAGATAGTTGACGACAATGATGCCACTGATATGCGCGATGTTGATCTTACTAAAGTGCACTATCTCAGTGGCCCTGTGGAGATTGCGGGTGCAGAGCCGGGGGATCTTTTGGTGGTCGATATACTGGATATCGGCGCGTTTCAGGAAAGTGAATGGGGTTTTACAGGTATATTTGCTCGTGAAAATGGCGGTGGATTTCTTGTGGATCACTATCCGGAAGCAAGAAAAGCGTGTTGGGGTTTTCATGGAATATACGCCACTTCGCGTCATGTCCCTGGAGTGCGCATACATGGAATGAGCCATCCGGGTCTGATCGGTTGCTTGCCTTCTCGTGAGCTTTTAAATGAATGGAATGCCAGAGAGGCGGAACTGATCGCTACTGACCCAGACCGAATCCCGCCTCTGGCGGCGCCTCCTTACGCAGATACCGCCCTTCTGGGCCATATGCCGCCACAGCAAGCGAAAGAAGCGGCGAAAGTCGGGGCACGGACTGTTCCTCCACGTGAGCATGGCGGTAATGTTGATATCAAAAACCTTACGAGAGGTTCTCGTATCTATTTCCCGGTATATGTGGACGGGGGAGGCCTTTCCGTGGGAGATTTGCATTTCTCTCAGGGCGACGGGGAAATAACATTCTGCGGAGCCATTGAAATGGCAGGCTGGATAGATCTGCATGTGGATCTTATAAAGGGTGGGATGGAAAAATATGGGATAAAGAATCCTATTTTCAAAACCGGAACATCCGGTCCAAATTATAATGACTTCCTGGTTTTTGAGGGGATATCCGTGGACGAGAGAGGAAAGCAGCATTACCTGGACGCTCACGTTGCCTATAAACAAGCAGCTTTAAATGCCATAGAATATCTTAAAAAATTCGGATATTCCGGCGAGCAGGCCTATGTTATTCTAGGTACAGCGCCCGTCGAGGGCCGGATAAGCGGTATTGTCGATATACCTAACGCATGCGCTACATTATATATTCCAACAGAGATATTCGAATTCAATATCATGCCAGATAGTGCGGGTCCTAAGGTATTGGTAGATAGGGCCGTAGATCTGGCTAAGCCGATCTAGGAGAGTGGCGGGAAGAATAGCGTGAATTGGCAGTGCTCTATGGTTGGTCGTAGTTTTTATGCCATACCCTTTCGTGGGAGGGATAGGATGCCTAGTTATGAATATGAATGCAATCATTGCGGAAAATTTACCGAAAACAGACCGCTGGCACAGTCTGGTGATCCGGCGGTTTGTCCGCAATGTGACCAGTCGGCGGCAAGAGTGATCAGTCCATGCCGCTTGTCGCGTGTTTCCTCAAATCTGAGGATGGCCCACCAAGTGAATGAACGGAGCGCTGACAATCCGTCTGTAAAGACGAAACCATCTTGTGGCTGTGGCAGTTCGCACGGACGTGAAAAACATCAGGGCTACGCCCTGCCGTTCTCTCAGAGACGGCCATGGATGCTTAGTCATTGATATTGTTGGGGCTGGAAAATGGGATTGGATCTCGATACGTGATGACAAGGAGTGGTTGGTATGCGTCATGGTGATATTTCGTCTAGCAGGGATACGGTTGGCGTTGCTGTAGTAAACTATAAAATGCCTCGTCTCCATACGACGGCTGAGGTTCTGGCGAATGCGCAGCATATCGCCAATATGGTCATCGGTATGAAACAGGGCCTTCCGGGAATGGATATGGTGATCTTCCCGGAGTATAGCACCCACGGGATCATGTACGACGCCAAGGAAATGTACCAGACCGCCTCGACCATTCCCGGTGCCGAGACCGAGATATTTGCCGAAGCCTGCCGCAATGCCAAGACCTGGGGCGTGTTTTCGCTGACCGGTGAACAGCATGAAGCGCATCCCAACAAAGCGCCATACAACACCTTGATCCTGATCAACGACGAGGGCGAGATCGTGCAAAAGTACCGCAAGATCATGCCGTGGTGTCCGATCGAAGGCTGGTACCCGGGAAATGCGACCTATGTGTCTGACGGCCCCAAGGGCTTGAAAATAAGCCTGATCATCTGTGATGACGGTAACTATCCCGAAATCTGGCGTGATTGCGCCATGAAGGGTGCTGAATTGATCGTCCGCTGCCAGGGGTACATGTACCCTTCCAAGGAGCAGCAGGTCATCGTCGCCAAGGCCATGGCCTGGATGAACGATTGCTACGTTGCCGTGGCCAACGCCACCGGCTTCGACGGGGTCTATTCCTACTTTGGTCATTCCGCCATTATCGGCTTTGACGGCCGCACCCTGGGCGAGTGCGGAGAGGAAGAGTACGGCATCCAGTACGCCGAGCTGTCCGTCTCCCAGATTCGTGACTCACGCAAGCACGGCCAGTCCGAAAACCATCTGTATAAGCTGCTACATCGGGGCTATACCGGCATGATCGCCTCGGGTGACGATTTGAACGGTGCCGGCGATTGCCCGTACGAGTTTTACAAGACCTGGATTTCCAATCCGGCCCTGGCGCGCGCGAACGTCGAGAAGATTACCCGGTCGACACCGGGTACGGCTGAGTGTCCGATCGGGGGAATCCCCAACGAACAAACCTTGGGCGAACATGGATAGGCCAGTCCGGATCAAACTTGATCTGGCACCATTTGGTCTTTTTCATACCCCGGCGTGATCGGGTGAGGCACACGCCTGATCTTGAAGCGGTCCGCTTCAGCGGACTTTTCTGGAAGCCTTCCATGCCGCTGTTCGTTTCTGGATATACGCCTTGCAATCCTGATTGCTCCGTAACGGCGGCGGCGCATGATGGGCGCCGCCCTGCGCATCGGGAACGGGAAGCTGCGCGACGAGCTCCGCATACACCTGCTGGAGGTGGGAGGGCATGTCCGCGGCGGGATTCTTCTCTTTCGCGGCGGGCACCCGGACACCCGCCAACGGGTCGTCGGTGCGGGGCACGGCGAGGGTGAGTACCGCGCCGACATCCGGGGCGGCGGCGTCGCGCTGGGTCAACGGCGGGAGATTCCAGCGGCGCTCGACGGTTTTGAGGATCGCGGTGTGATCCAATGGCATGGAGCCATCGGGCACCCGAAAAACCGTCCCGGCCTGGATGCGGGGCGAGACCAGCACGGTGGGAACGCGCACGCCGAAGCGGGTGAAGTCGAATCCGTATTCGCCGACCGAGTGGTCCGGCGGCACCGCTCCCTCCGGCGGCGGCACGTGGTCGTAGCAGCCGCCATGTTCGTCGTAGGTGATGATCAGCAGTGTCTCGTTCCACGCTGGTCCGTTGCGCAGGGCGTAGTAGACGTCATGGATGAACTGCTCGCCGAGCGCGACGTCGTAATTGGGGTGCTGGCTGTTACCGGCGCTATCCCAACTGGGCTCCAGGAAAGTAAAGGCCGGCAGTGATCCGTCCGCCGCCGCGGCTTTGAAATCGGAAAACCGGCCGAAATGGCTATCCGCGGCGTGGGTAATGTCGGAGAAGGTGTACCGGGTCAGGGGATCGGTGTCGTAGCCGTAAACGGCCCAATCGACGCCGCTCCGGGAAAGCGAACCGAAAATAGTGGGGCAGGTGAACCATTTCGCCTTGTCGTTCATGTGTCCCTGCGAAGTGGCCGCGCAGGCGAAGGCGCGATTGGGCAGGGTTTCCGTGGGCACCGAACTGAACCAGCGGTCGCAAACGGCGTAGCCGCGCGCCAGGCCGGACAGCACCGGTAACATATCCGGTGTGAACATCCCCATGATCCCGGTGGCCTTGGTGCCGGGCAGGATCGACCAGCCGGCCTTCTTCTCCCAGCCGAGGGTGTAAGCGTAGTCCTTGACAAAGCCCTGGTTGGTGGCCGCGGGTGGTACGGGCGCCCTGATGGTGCCGAAGAGTTGCGAATTGGTCGCCGCATAGCCCTCTCCGGGATCGGCCCCGGGCATGAAGTAGGCGTAGGCCTGGGACGCCTTGATCGGGAAGACCCGGACCGCTTTATCATGGGCGTCGGGGTTGGACTCCCGGCCGGTGAGGCCATCGAATGGATGGCCGGCGGGCGACACGTTGTTCTGGTCGGCGTAGAGGAATCCGAGCATGTGGTCGAACGACCGGTTTTCCAGCATCAGGACGACGGTATGCCGGATCGGATCGAGCGGGTCGTTCCGCAACGCGGCGGCCGCGCCGGATGCGGTCAGCGCTTGAAACAGGGCTTGGCCTTGTGGTACGCCGAGGCCGGTGCAGGCGTTCCACCCTGGACCGGCGCTATAACCGATGTTCGAGCCCGCGGGACGGTTGTTCCCGACGGTGATCTCGCGGAGAAGATGGGGCTGCCGATACAGGGTTGGCAAGAAAAACCCCAGTGGCTGCGCGGCTTTTTCGTTGATCAATGTGGTCAGGCCCGCCCACAGCGGGGCGACCGCGCTCGTACCGCCCACCGTGGTCATATGACCGTGGACGATGATGATGTAGCCACTCGCCGGGGCGGCATCGGCGGCCACGTCGGGAACACCGCGTCCATGGCGACCACCATTGACGCTGGGTGGCAGCGAAACGGTTTTCTGGAAATCCGGCACCGTGAAAACGTCGCTGATTCCGCCGCCGGTGCCGCTGGTGCCGTCATTCCAGACGCTTTCGTCGGTAATGGCATGGTGCGCCACGGTGATGGCCGTGCCACCACATCCGATCGCCCAGGGGCTCGATGCCGGAAAGTCGACGTGGGCTTTGCCATCGTTGATGCCGTCTGTCGCGAGATTGTCGCCGGCGGCCACGAACACCGAGACGCCGAGCGCGGCGGCGTCTCGGAGGGCGCTGTTCATCGTCCGCAGCGCCTGCGGCGTCCAGTTCATCTCGGCGCTTCCCCAACTGATCGAAATGACGCCGGGTTCGTGTGTCGTGTCGTGGGCGGCGGCGGTCACCGCATTGACGAACCCGGCGTCGGTGTTGGGGGTGAAGTAGACCGCGATCTTGGCGCCGGGCGCGACACCGCCCGCCACCTGGATGTCCAGCGCCACTTCGCCATCGGCGCCGCTATAGGGGCTGGGCTGGTTCACGCCATGATCGACGGAGACGGCGACCACGCGCGGCGGGGGGAGGCCCATGGCCTGGAATGCGGCTTGCGTATCGGAGTCCAGATAACCGCCGCCCAGCTCGATGAGGGCGATGCACTGGCCGACACCGGATGCCGCCGTGGGAAAGTCGTAAAGGGCGCCGACCTGGTTCGGAAGATAACCCGGCATGGCCGCGGCGTCGCGCAGTTGGACGACGCGGCTCTCGGCCACTGGCCGGGTGTCGAGTCCGAGGACGGCTTCGACGACGGCGGCGACGTCCTCTGGCAACTGCACCGGGCCCACGCGGCCACGGAAGTGGCGCTTGCCATCATGGTAATGGCCGAGCTTGGTGCTGAAGGCGGCTTCGACCCGTGCCGCCGGTCCCCGCAACTTGAGCAGACGCCGCCCGGGCTCGACGGAAACCACGCTCAACCCGGTTCGTTGCGCAAAGTCGGTCACACACTGAATATCGTTTTGATATGCCGTGGCGCGGCGTGCGTTCAATTCCGCACGGGTGTGGTGGCGCGAGAGATCGATATCGTCAGGGCGGGGTTTGAGGTAAATGCTGACCTCGATCGGTTCGTCCGGTGCCACATCGGCGATACGGGTGGCGGCCGGTTCCAGTCGGTGGCTGCCTGGCAATTCAACATAAGAGCGACTCGGCATGAGTGACCTCCTTGATGTGTCTACGTGTGCAGCCGCCGCGGGCAGATGAACTGCTCCCATCGAGCCCGGACGGCGGTGGCGTGAGCGTTGCGCCTCTCCGCCCGCGTCCGATGCGACAGTATGCGTGAATCCGACCGTTCCTCCTGTGGTCACGCTATTTCGTTGTGTATGAAAATGGCGTCGACTCCCCTACTCTATCACATAGGCGGTCCTTTTCAATCCAGGACCGCTGCCAACGAGGCATGCCGCCATGGGTTTTGGAAAAATAGCGGAAACCCGCGTATATGCGGGATCAAGGTGCAAAAATAGCGGCTTTTAATGGAAATCTATCGAAGTCGGCGGTGCGTTGGCGCGAATTGCTGATCGCCGAGATGAGCTTGCGTGGCGTGGCAAGGCATATGATCGAATGCGTGAGGGTGCCCATGCTTTTCGGGCAGAGCCGCTTTCTTGACGACCCTCGTCACCACGTCCATAATCCTGGACTGCTTACGCAGATTATCCAGGCGCGGTATGGGTGATTCTGTACTCCGTGCTCCTCAATGAACAAAAAATTTAATATATAACAAATATATGTATTCTTCTCTGGAAGAGTCGCGGAAACCCAGTAAACACTGTTTTATCGGTGGGGGCAATATTAAGAGCGTACCCAATTATCGAGTGGCGAGAGTTTGATGGGCAGAGAAAACACGGATGGTAGAGAAATAAGAAACTTTTTTCTGGCGATAGCCGCTGCGCACACGCGCCGGGGACGGTATTTGAAGGTGACGACATTCCTTATTTCCTTCATTTCCAGTTTGTTGATCCCCATGGGGGTTGTTGTAATCTATTTCTTATGGAAGCACGGCGATAAGATGATGCGTGAAGAGAGAAAAGATGTCAGTCCGGTGGCGTGAGTCGCTAAAAGACCGAATGACACGCCGCTACCTTTATGCTGTATCAATTTCGTTGGGTGAAAACGGGTCGCTACGGGAGGATCGTGGGCGAAGAATAGGCGGAATTGGGTGCGGGGGGCGGGAGCAGCACCATGGGTGGCCTGCGCGAGGGAGGAAACGTCTGCCGGTGGTAATACTGCCGGTGCCTTTCGTGAAACCGGTGCGGACCATAAGAAAATTGAGGCCCAATAAAACCGGGTAGATAAACGTTCTGTGGCGGGGGAGTCCGCGCGGCTTGCAGGCTGTTCCGATAGTTATTGAGGGCAGCCAGCAGATTCAGTCGATCAATGGCCGTTCGTGCCTTGGACGCGGGGGCCGGAGCCCCTTCTTCTGCAGGCGGCCCCGAATTTGTTGGGGCACGTGCTTTCGGCGGTGGCGCCGGCGGTGGCGCTGGAATGATTTGAACCTCCCGCGCTCCGCGGGGCGCTTGATCCCCGTAGTTCACCACGCCATTCGGCGAAATCCACCGATAAATGGGGGTTCCGCATGCGACTGGAATCGTAGTGACGTTCCAGGCGATGGCGGCTAGCATCGTCAACGCGTTCCTGACCGGCATCCGATGACTGGGTGGATGGTCTGGGCGGCGGTCGTCCGGGGTTTCGGGCATGTGTCAGCCCTGCTTCGCCGCCAGATCCGCCTTGAGGCGGGCGAGGTCGTCGTCCACACCGCTGGTGGCACGGAGTTTGTCCATTTCCCGTTCCGTCTGGGTGCGATGATCTAAAGGGTCATCGATGATTCCCGACGCCAGCAGGCCATCCATGGCTTGTGCCTTGGCCTGCTCGTGCGCGGTGCGGTCCTGCATCCGGCGCAACGCATCCCCGGCGTCATCCAGGCCATGACCCAGGCCGGTGAGGGAGGCGGTAACTTTCACCTGCGCCTGCGCCGCCGCCATCTGGCTTTTCATCACTTCTTTCTGGGTACGGAACTGTTCGATGCGATCCTGGAGGGCTTGCTCATATTCCATGAGTTTCTGGGCCTGGGCGGCGACGCGGTCGTGGGCTTCCTGCAGGGCGGCAATTTTCTGCGCCCCGGCCTGTTTTTCTGCCAGTGCGCTACGCGCCAGATCTTCGCGGCCGGCGTTGAGGGCCATGCGGGCATCCTCTTCCGCTTTGGCGGCCAGTGTTTGCGCCTGTGCGATCTGGTTTTCCAGGGATACCCGCTCGGTGATCACGTCGGCGAGGTGACGTTTGGCGTCTTGCAGACTCGTGATCATCTTTTCATACGAGAGTTCTAGCGTTTCTGCGGGGTCTTCGGCCTTACTGAGCAGTTTGCTGACCTTGGCTTCGAGAATATCTGCGGCGTGCTTGAAAATGGACATGAAAAGCTCCTGTAGGGCGCGATGGTCGTGGTGCGGCAAAACCGGCGTGCATCAGGCGGCTACCGCCTGTGTCAACGTGGACGCCCCTAGGTATAGCACAGATTCCATCCCCTGCAAGTGCCTGTCCGTATAGATTTCCCCCATTTATCCTGACTGCCCCGGGATGCTGGTCACGCCTCCATAAATCCCCAGTCCGGCCGTCAGGATCACCACAAACAGCACCAGCCAGAGGTAGGGGCCCCGCAAGCGGTGTGCCGCAGGCAGCGCTTTGATGGACAAGGCGACCAGAAAGCCCAGCACCAGGGGCAGGAGCAGCGCATTCATCACCTCCACGCCGATGTCGAGGCGGACGAGATCAGGAATGGTGATCACCGTCACGGCGCCGGCTGCGATGATGACGGTGTAAATCCCGTAAAACCAAGGCGCATCCTTGGGGTGATGCTCCAGCGAGTGGCGGAAGCCGGTGACTTCCCCCCAACCCCAGGCTCCGGCAAGGGAGGCAACAATGGCCGCTACCATGCCCGCCCCGAGGATACCCACGGAAAACACGATGCGTCCCCAGGTGTTGCCGAGATAAGGAATGATAGCCTCTGAAAGCTGATGCACCGTATTGAGGGGAGCGTTGGGGTTCAGACGGCCAATGGTGGCGGCTGTCGCGATCAGCACGGCGGCCATGATCAACTGGGTAAGCACCGCCCCAAAGGCGGTGTCCCAGCGTGCGTGGGGGTAATGTTCGGGGTGCAAACCCTTATCCGCCACGGCGGATTGTTGGTAGAACACCATCCACGGCATGATGACGGCACCGATGTTGGCCGCCACCAGCATCATATAGTCGTCGTTGGTGATGGGCGCGTGCAGCAGGCCATCCAGCATTTCGTGGATGCTCGGATGGCTGGCCCAGGCGATACCAAAAAAGACCAGCTCAAAGAGACCCATGATCAGGGCAATGCGTTCCACACGCCGGTACGAACCGGTCCAGACGATGGTCAGCAGGGTGGCCGCCGCCAGGGCAACCCCGACAGAGCGCGGCAAGCCATAGAGGCGACTCACACCGGCGACTCCGGAGAATTCCGTCAACAGCGCACCCGTGGTAGCGACACTGAGACCGGCGACGGAGAGATAGGCCCAACCTTTTCCGAAGGTTTCGCTGATCAGTTCGCCGTGGCCTTTACCGGTGAAGATGCCCAAACGCACCGTCAGTTCCTGCACGATATAAAGAATCGGCATAAGGACGAATTGCATGAGCAGGAGCTTGAAACCCCATTGCGCGCCGCTCTGGGCGGCGGTGATGATGCTGCCGACATCGGTGTCGGCGAGCATGACCACCAGGCCGGGCCCCAGCACCGCCAGGAAAATGTTCCAGCGCGAATGATGGCCCGGTACGCTGGTTTTGCAAAAGGCGGGTGTCGATGACATGCACAGCGTCCATATGTGATCTTATTTAAACGCGAATGATTCCTGTTTTATGGACGCTTTGTCAAGCATCTCCTTATCCGAAAATACCGCTAAACATCGCCTGCCGCTAGTCTCCCTGATCGGGGAACGAGAGATGGGCGATCAAACCGCCCGTTCCGGCATGGGCGAAGTGGAGGGTGCCGCCGTGCAAGGCCATGATACGCCGGCAAATCCGCAAGCCGATGCCGGAGCCATGCCCGGATTGGCGGGGCAGGGTGCCGCTGTTCATCGGTCCGATGTCCCGTTCGGGCACCCCGGGGCCATGGTCGCGCAGACAGATTTCGGTGCTGGCGGGATGGCGGATGATCCGCATATCCAGGCGTCCGCCACCGTAACGCCGGGTGTTGTCAAAAAGATTGCGGAACACCCTCTCCAGCGCCAACGGGCGGCAGTGCAGGGGCGGCAAGACGGCGGCCTCGCCAGGATGCTCTACCCGTACCTCCAGACCGTAGCGTTCCCGGGCCGTTTCGGCCATTGCGGCCACCCAGTCGTTCACCTGCACCGGGATGATTTTTTCCTGGTCCCCGCTGCGCACCAGGGTCAGAAACTTGTCGATGGTCTCGTCCATTTCGCTGACGTCCACCAGCATGGCGGTTTTTTCGGCCAGCAGATCGTGATCCTGGAGATGCAGGGTCAGCAACAGGCGCGACAGGGGGGTGCGCAGTTCATGGGAAATACCGGTAAGCAGTAGGGTGCGCTCTTCGTGCAGACGGTGCAGATCGCCAGCCATGCTGGTGATGGCTTGTTCCAGATGGCGCACCTCCAGGGGGCCGCCTATGGGTTTGAGGGACTCCGGCATATCGCCCCGACCAATGCGCGGGGCTTCCGCCGCCAGCCGGGCCAGGGGGCGATTGATCTGGCGGACGATGAGCCAGGCGCCGAGCAGGGTACAGAGGGCGATGACGCCGAGGCGCATAAACATGAAGCCTTGCCCGCCGAAGTGCATGGGGGAGACGTGTATGCCCAGCCAGGGCTGATGGCGATCTCCGCGAATCCACATCCAGGTGGCATCGGCGTCGCCGACCCGCAACGCCGCGCCGGGAGCGATTTTGGCGAGATAATGGGCGCTTTGACGCAAAAAATAGTTGCTGGCGGGTGCGCCCGGCAGGTCACGGGACGGCCGCCATTGCAGTGTACCCGTGGGGGTGTGATCGGCACCGGCGATAATCAGGGCGTGGTCGGTCTGCCAGAGAAATTCCGCGAAGCGTGCGGCGGCGGGATTCAGCACGTACTGATGGAACAGGACATAGACGGCGCCCTGGGCCCCCAGCAGCAGAACCGCCAGCAGGAGCACGGTCCGCCCCAGGGTGCTGCGCGGCCAGAAACCCCGCAGGTCCATCAGGGCTCTGCGACGAACAGGTAGCCATGACCCCAGACCGTGCGGATATGCCGGGGGCGGCCGGGGGTGCTGTCAAGCAGGCGGCGCAGGCGGGAAATCTGCATGTCAATACTGCGGTCATCGCTTTCGAGCTGCCGGCCCCGGGTGAGCCACATGAGTTTTTCGCGAGTCAGGGGCTGGCCTTCGTGTTGAATGAGCGTCGCCAAGGTTTGGAACTCGGCACTGGTGAGAGACAATGCCTGCCCGTCCAGTTGGATTTCCTGCCGACTCGTGTCCACGGTGAACGGGCCGCATTGGAAGGGGGGCATCCCCGTTTCGGGGTGGGGTACGATGGCGCGGGTGCGGCGCAGGATCGCCTGGATGCGGGCCACCAGTTCGCGGGGGTGAAAAGGTTTGGCGAGGTAGTCGTCGGCGCCCATCTCCAGACCCAGGATGCGGTCTATTTCATCGCCGCGCGCGGTGAGCATGAGGATGGGGACCTCATGATGCTGGCGCAGCCGTCGGCAGATTTGCAGGCCGTCTTCATGGGGCAGCCCCAGATCGAGGACGATCAGATCAACCGGTGTTTCGGCAAGCAGACTGTCGATCTGCCGGCCGTCGTTGATGCCACGCACCGCAAAGCCAAAACCCTGCAGGTGCGACTCCACCAGGCTGCGCAGGCGCAGGTCATCATCGACTACCAAAATCTGTTTCTGTGTGTCCATGCGCACACTCTAACCCGTCGTTCCCGGGTGGGCCAAGGCCAAATGTAACAAAGCCTCCCGGCCGCCGCCGAAGTGACAATCTGTTACGTTTTAACCGGCCTGCGGCAAAGATTGTTACAGGCATTCCCGCTACCATTTTTCCCTGTTGCGACGGCGGCGCAGGGAGTCGCCCTCTCGGTGCTTGCGGATAGTGCCGCTTATTCCCCGTATATCGACTGAGTGAGGGTTTTGCATGAAAAACGCCAGGTATCCGCACGGCCGGGAGCGGCGGAAAGCGGGGCGTTCCGCTCCGGGTATGGCCCGGCTGGTGGTTCTGCTCGGGGTTGCCGCCGCGGCGGGTTGCGCTGTCGGGCCGCAGCTTAGTGCACCTGCCGTCCCGGCGCCCAAGACCTATAACGCCCATCCCATCAATTTGCGCGGTGCTCCGCAGCGGGTCCAGTGGACCACGCAAGAGGCACAGGCCTGGTGGTCGCTCTTCCGTTCGACGCCGTTGAATGACTATATCCGCCAGGCCATGCGGGCCAACCCGGATGTACAGGCGGCGCGGGCGGCGCTGGCGCGCGAGCGGTCCTTGATCGCGGTGGCCCAGGGCGGACTGCTGCCCGGCGTGGGCGCCGGTGCCGGAGTCGGTCGCGGGCGGGCACAACGGACCGGCGCGAACGGCGGGGCAAGCTACCGCATTCCCGGTAACCTCTACAGTCTGCTGCTAGGCACCATCGACGTCCACTACAACCCCGATGTGTTCGGGCGGCAGGCCGATCTGGTCCATGCCGCCGAGGCCCGGGCGGCGGTCAGCCGCGCCGGTCTGCATCAGAGTGAAATCTTTTTGGCGGCGGCGGTGAGCCGGGCGGTGATCAGCGGTGCGGCGGCGCAGGCGCAGCTCCATGCCGCACAACGGATTGCCGCTGCCGATGCCCATCTGCTGCACCTGCTGCGGCAGGAGTATCAGTTGGGTTATCAGAACCTGCAAAGTGTGGATCAGCAAGCGGCCATCACCGCCGCGGCGCAAGCGCGCATTGCCCCCTTGCAGGCGGATGTGGCAGCGGCGCGCCATGGCCTGGCGGCCTTGCTGGGCCAGACTCCCGATGCCGATCTGTCGATGCCGACGCTCGCCAGCCTGCAATTGCCGGCCAGCCTGCCCACCAGCCTGCCTTCGGCTTTGGCCGCGCAGCGCCCGGACATTCAGGCGGCGACGGCGGAGCTGAAGGTGGCGGCGGCGCAGGCGGATGTGGCCA
>JAKACQ010000084.1:0-6650 GCA_021821285.1 Pseudomonadota bacterium | reverse complement strand
AGGCATCAAACAGGCCGCTGACCTCCAGAAACTCAGCAAAGAACACCAACTGGCCAAAGGGAGTAGCTGCCGATTCCGGATCCCAGGATACCTGAACGCGACCGCCCAGTGTGTCCACGACCATGGCTTTTACTGCCGCAGGAATGGCCTTTTGCGGCCGATTTTCATCATCACCCACAGGGTGAGCCTCCATTACAGGGGAAAAACCAATCCTATCAAAGGAATCATGCCAAATCAGCAGCGGTAACTGCCGAATTTAGGATGATAAGTCGCTACGTCAGGAATCAAGGCCAAGAAGAAAACGCCTACAAGAGGCTTCACAAGCAAAAGCGTAACGACGACCAACTGACGCTATGGTAGCGGGGGAATACCCCGCAGCTTGCTGCGGGGATTTTTATTTCCCGGTGGTATGTGGTGGATGGAAAGAGAAAAGGAACCGGCGGCACGGACGGAAAAAAGCCGCCAGCAGAGTGCAGTGGCGGCAAGTAGTCAGAGCTATCCCTTGCGTTCAGGCTCCGGCCAGATCCACGGAAGGAGGTGGTGACTGCATCTCGCACATGTAAGTTTCGCCCCCCTGTTTCAGGTCGTAAGTGTTACAAATGAAATTGCCATGGCTAGTAAGCAGCAGCGGCTCAGGAGCAATGAGATCGGCATTTTGCAGCCAGATGTCCAGACCACCCGCGCCGCAAAACACGCAGAAGATCAGAATACCCGCCACCATCCAGAAGTTGTGGAGCTTGTCGCTGGCGACCGCGTCCTTGACCGCCGCCGTCCCTGCATCGGAAAAGCGCTGGACGATGGCGGACCGCTCCTGCTGGATAGCCCGTTCAAAGTCGGCCTTCATGCTGTCCGCCGCCTTGGTGAGGTTGCTGACCGCTTGATCCCCGGCACCTTTGACGGTGTTCGAGAGGGTTCCTTGCGCGCCGGTCAATGCATCGGCGATGGATTTGCCGGTGGCATTGGCCGCGTTACCCCCCGCTTCGGAGATGCGCTGCGCCGCCTGCGCCGCAGCCTCCCCGGCGACCTTGCGGAAGCGGTCGTTATGCTGTTGCGATGCGGCCAGGCCTTCGCCCAAAACCTCCCGCAAGCCCTGGACTTGCCCCGCCACGCTGTCCACCTGTTCCCTGGCGTCCAGCGTCATGGCGAGGAGTATCCAGACAGCATCCTGTGGACTCTGGACGCCCAGATCAGCGGCCTTGACCAGAAGGGCCGCCCGCCGCTGTTCCGGCACTGCAGCAATAGCTATATCGCGTGGGGTACTGCCGTTACCGTTCTTCATGGTCATTCTCCTGCATGATGGGGTCCAGCGACCGCATGGCGGCATGAATCCACTCGGCCACATTGATCCGGTCCACAATCAACCAGCCCGGAGCGCCGCGCTCTCCAAGCTCCACAATGCGCCCCGGCGTGTTCTCCATCTTTACCAGCGAAGTGACGGCACCAAACCTGGGCATTTCGATTTCTCGCATCGGGTAGCGCATGCGATCCGGTGACCGTGCCCAAAGAAAGAACTCCTTGGGGCCTGAGAACAGCGGGTAGACCGCAGCGCGATTCGCCGGATCGACAACGGAGAGCAGGCCGGTCCGCAAGGACTTCACCATGCCCGCAGTCAGGGCATCCCTCATGCCCAGTGAGTACGTCGCCACCATCCGTATGCCCAGACCATCGCAGACACCGCGAAGAATACCGCTCAGGCTATCGAGCGTTTCCCCAGCGTTGCTGGGCAAGTTGATCACCAGTGCATCAGGGTCTTCGGTTTCGATCCATGACGCCAGAAGGGTAACGGCATGGGCGGCCTCCGCGCCCGGACGGTTGAGTGGCAAAATGACGGAACGGATTTCCGCAACGTCCTGATACCGCTCTCCCACATCCTTGTTATTGCTGTCACCCTCGATCAGCGCCAACTTCCCGACACCCGCCATCAACAAACGCTCGACCATGGCCGCCGCCGTTACCGACTTGCCGACGCCGCCCTTGTCACCATGACTGATAAACATTGTCTTGTTCATTGCAAATCTCCTTTAGCAAATAACTTCCAAACGACTTCCCTTCTCCCGGTTCTCGTCATCGGACGGTTGCCGTTCTGGCCATGTACTGCTGCGCCACGATGACGCTGCCGCAGGTTTCGCGGCATCCTTTTTCGACGGGATCTTCAGCTTCCCGGAAGCCACCGCCTTGCGGGTGCGCGACCAGGCCGATGCCAGGGCGACCTTGCCGTGCGGTACCTCCAGCGCCTCCGCGATTTCCTGCCAGGTGCGCCGGTAGCCACGGGCCACCAGAATGTCGTGATAGTGATCCACGATGAGTTTCTGGGTGACATAGCGGGGGTTCATGCCTGCCGCTGTCAGTTCTTCGAGCTTGTTCATATCAACCTCCTGAGTCGATGAATCGGGTACTGCATCATGTATACGGACACGCCGGACCTGATCGCGATTTGCCGCGGCCTGCTCCGGCGCACTGCGGATCGCACTTTTCAAATGCCTTTGCGGGTATCGAAGCGCGAGAACCATGCGGATTCATAGGCACGCCTCCGACATCACCTGTTCGGACGCGCCGGACCTGATGCGGGTTTTTTGGGGAGCCTTGTCAATGTGACAGCGGCACTACCACGGTTCAGCGGCAACGGTGGTGGGGGTGGTGGGAAAGAAAGGGGGTGCGTGACTTTCTCTTTTCCCTTCACCCACCACCACCTGTTTGTGCGGGCATGTATAAAGACTTTATCTCGCAGTGCCCGCACAAATCCCGGCGCGCGGGCGTGGTGCTGGCGGATGACGGGTGCCTGACCCGCGCGGCGGGGGCGGCGGCGCGGCGGTGAGTGCTTTCCGGGCGGTATTTTCCCTGCCGGAGGGGCTGCCCGCCGCGTTTTTCATGCCCGCGCGCCGGGTTTTTTGCGTTGCGGACACGAGGTTCCCTGCCGGGGCGGCATTCGGTGTTGTTTTTTCGGGGGAGGGGCGGTCAGGCCGCCGCTGGCGGTGCTTGGGGAAAGGCTGGCGGGTGACGGTCGGTGTCCGTTGTGCCATACGTGTCGATCAGCAGCCAGCCCGCCAGGTTGTGCTGGAGGTTCTCATTGCCTGGAGCCATGACCCGGTGTGCGTACTCGATGATGCGGGAGGTGTCGCCGCCGCAGCGCGCGGCGGCCTCGAAGGCTTCTTTTGCCGCCGCTTCGACCAGATCCGGGCGCCCGGCGGTGCGGCTGGTGTCGACGAGTATCCGCCGTGCTTTTGTCGCCGCAGCGCCGCGCCCGACGCTAGCGGCCTGCTCGGAGAAGCGCTCCGTCCACGCCAGGTCGCCCGTCACCCGTCGATAGACGGTGTTGGATATCCCGGACTCCCCGGTGGCGCGCAGGTGGTTATTGATGGCGTCGCGAGTGATGGTGTTGCCCGCGGCCCCGATCTCTTCGGCGGCGGCCCATGCGCGCGCGTCCGCCACCGCCATCCGCTCCCGGCAGCGCTCCCCGTGGGATTTTTTGTCCACCAGGCGCCGGAAGGTGATCTGCTCGTCCCTGATCCCCTGCTCATGGAGCTGGTCCATCGCCATGCCGCCGCAGAGGTATATGCGGATCGGCGCTTCCGGGGCCGCGTTGGCGCCGCGTGCCCGGCACATGCCCTGCCATTTCTCGTTGAATTGCAGCCTCCGCGAAAACGCGCGGATTTCCGGGGCGCCGTGCTCCCGTGCGGAGTTTTGTATGTCGGCATCGCCTACGGGGTAAAACAAGCGTTCCCGGTATGCGATGTCGGAGAAGTCGCCGATGGGGATCTCATCGGGCTTGCGAACCCCCGCCCGGATCAGAATGGCCCGGTGCAGCCGCCAGTCGGCCATCTGTGCTTCACGCGGCCGCGCGGGGTCATCCCAGATCATGATGTTGTGGCTGATGAATTCGTTGGTGGCCCGGTTGTGGCGTTCCCACCAGCCCACGGCCTCGCCGGTTTTGGGGGCGTTTTGGCGTACCGCGATGACGGCATCGGCGCGATATTTGTTGGCGAGGATGAGCATGGGCCGGTCTCCGGCCAGCCGGTCGGCGGTGTCCGCGATCTCCCGCCCCTCTTTCTGGTCCGCCGCCGCGCTCCGCTGTTCCGGCGCCGGGATTCCATGGGTGAACCTGGGGTCGATATGTATGGACAGATGCTGTTCGGCGACGATTTTGTTTATGGTCGTGGCGGCATCCTGGCCGTGGCGGAAAATGGCCTCGATGGTTGGCGTCGGGTTGCCGTCGGAGATGATGACCGGATGCCGCCGGTCCAGGATGTGCGTCAGCAGCGGGCGTTCATAAAGCACCTGTATTCCGTCGGGGGTCACCACGGCGCTGCCTTCCAGGATGCCTTGTATCAGGGGGGTCAGCAGGCGCAGCGGCAGCCGGATCATTTGCTCCAGACGCTTCCAGAAGGGCACCTCCCATTTGTTGGTGGCACGCATCTGCGTGATTTTTATCTCTTCCTGCCGGATGCATGCGACCGTGCGCTCCAGTGGTGGCCGCGCGAACCCGCCTTTCCGGGCGAGGTCTTCCACGTCGTCGCGAATGGCGATCAGTATGGGGACACAGTTGGCGGCGGCCAGCAGATCATCCGCGATTTCCTGTAGCCTCTTCTCCCTGTATTCCGCGAACTTTTCGCTTTTGCCCGCGCTCTTGATGGCGCGGGGGGAATGCAGATCGGCAATCTCCAGTTCCATGCGGGTTTGCCAGGAGCGGATGTCTTCCATGGCTTTCGTGAGGCCGGCCGCGGAGATCACGCGAAGGTGACCCAGAGCGCCCGTCTGCGATTCGTCGCAGACGATGGTCTTGTTGCACAGTGTTTTCTCTTCCGGGTTCTCCTTGTACAAGGCGTCCGAATCCGAAAACCCCTGCGCCGTTACCGTGGTGACGGGTATGCGAAGCGCGTTCGGTACCTCGTCGTATATGAAGCACGGCTCATCGGCTATCGCCCGCAGAACATCCGGCTCGTACTGTGTCTCCAGTTTTTCCTGGAGACGCTCTTTCTCGTAGGGCGTGATCCGGCTGTTCGGGTCCCCAATCTGATGATGTGCGGCCTTCGGGCAATTGCCGGAGTGGCAGATGTGGGATGTGGGATGCTCCTGCTCCGGGGTATCTCTGGTCACGTTCCCGCCCAGCGGCGAGTCCACGCCTTTGATCGGGACGCGCCTGCCGTCCGGCATCGTCACGTAGCCCGCCTGCATCATGCACTGGTGATTCTGGCCGGGCTCGGTCCCCGTGCGCGGGCGCCGCCGGACGGCGCCGGGGATGCCGCTCGCGTACCCGTCCGCCTCCGCCGACAGAGGCGTCACCAGCACGGCAAGGTGGCTGTGCTGTGTGAGAAGGTCTTTTATCGCCCGCGTTTTGCCGCATCCGGGCGTGATCTGGATCAACGCGCGCGGAGCCGGACCGGCCGCATCCCGCCGCTGCTGGTCGGGGACCACCTCGCCATCTTCGTTGAGACAGGTGGCGTAGGCCTCCGCGCGCCAGCGATCCGCCGCCGCGAGCGCATCGCTTACCGCCGCGACCGTCGCCGCCCGTGCGGTTTTAATGGGCAGGATTTCGGGAATGGGGCCGGATCGGGGTGTCGCCGGGTAGCGCATGCCCGGCATCTCGAACCGGGAATGGGCTGGCGGGATCGGCGCCGATGCGTCCATGGACGCATCCTCCGTGCCGGTTGCGTTCCGCTGGTTGAGGGCGCTCATTGGGCACCCCCGGCGATCACGGGGCGGGTGAGGTTATGGCGAAGCGGTAGTAATGGGTGACGGGAAGAAAAAAGGCCGTGAGGCGGTTGGGGCGGTTCTCCGTCGCCGCCGTCGGGGTCGTTCGATGCCTTTTTGGCCTGACCACCACGGCGCGGCGTCCGGCGCTGGCCGGACTGGCGGCCTGCGGCATGGGGCATTATGGTGCTGGCGGGTGCGTGCTCGCGGCACGAATGGGCCAGTTTGGCGATTTTGGCGATATCCCAAAAGCGCGTGGCGCGGCAAGTCTCCACAGTGAGGTCCCGTAGCTGACTGCCCTTCGCACGGGTCTTGGCGTTGCGCTGATCGCAATGTTTCGATGGGATGAGGCCGAACTCCTCCAGTGGGCCGAGCGTAGCTATCAAGAAATAAGACGTTAGCAGGCTGACCATAAACTCAATGATAAATGCCCAAATGGAAGGCGGCGATGTGTTCTTGCCGTCTGCCGGTATGGTATTCGATGTGTTCATATGGAATCTCCAGTCATTGCCAGTCGTCGTCTGTCGCCCCTCCGTTACGCCGCATCGGTAATGGGGCGAGGGAAACCCCCTGGAGAAGAGGCTTGTCGCTTCGGCTGGCGCCGGAGCTATCCCACGAAGACTATGACACCATATTCCCGGAAAAGTTGCAAGCGGATACCTGAAAAACACGAGCACAACCATGATGTTATGGTTCAATTGGGCGCTGCATTGCGCTGCAAATACGCTGCAAATGCTCCGTGGTTGGCCGTGTATGGCCGTGTACGGGCGTGTATGAAACTGATTAAATAACAAATAGTTGCGCTGCAAGTGGTTGAATCTGAATATGGTTAGATATGACTGTTAATCACTAGGTCGGCAGTTCGAGCCTGTCCCGGGGAGCCAAAAGAATAAGGCACTTAGAGAGATTTTCTAGGTGCCTTCATTTTTACCATCCAACCCATATCCAACTTTGTGAGGAAA
>JAKACQ010000034.1:0-31387 GCA_021821285.1 Pseudomonadota bacterium | reverse complement strand
GACGGGCCATTTCATGTGCGTTGAATTGATTGAGCAAACTGTTTCTGAACCAGAAAGGCGGAGTTTGTCGAGGCAGGATTGCGGGTTGATAGGCAGCAGCCCGGTCATACGCCGGATGACGATGATGCTGGGCAAGGTGGCGCGCACGGACAGCACGGTACTCATCCTCGGTGAGTCAGGCACGGGTAAGGAAGTGATCGCCCGGTGCCTGCACCGGCACTCCCCCCGCCGGGACGGGCCTTTTGTGGCCATCAACTGTGGGGCTATCCCTTCGGAGTTGATGGAAAGTGAGCTCTTCGGACATGAAAAAGGGGCCTTCACCGGCGCGCTGGCCACCCGCAAGGGACGTTTTGAGCTGGCCCAGGGCGGCACGATCTTCCTGGATGAAATTGGTGAGATGAGTCCGCAGATGCAGGTGAAGCTGCTGCGCGTCTTGCAGGAAAGGCGTTTTGAGCGGGTGGGCGGCACACGGGAATTTCAGGCGGATGTGCGCGTACTGGCGGCCACCCATCGCAACCTGGAAGAACGCATTCGCGCGGGTTCCTTCCGCGAGGATCTGTACTATCGGCTCAATGTGTTTCCCTTTGAGGTGCCTCCCTTGCGGGAGCGATCCGGTGACATTCCCCTGCTACTCAATCATTTTCTGGATCGCCTGGAAAGCGATGGGTATGCGCCGGTCACCCTGTCGGATGCCTGTATGGCCGCGCTCGAGGCGTATCCGTGGCCCGGTAACGTGCGTGAATTGCAGAATTTTGCGGAGCGGCTGATGATTCTCCACGGCGGTGAACAGATAGAGGTCGGTGATCTGCCCGCTCGCTTTCGGAGTGGTGTCAAGGACGATGTGGAGAATGAGCGGCAAAGCCTCGCCGCCATCTGGACCGCGCCGGTGTCCCTCTTGCCGGATGGCCCTTTCGACCTCAAGCTGCATCTGGAGGAGATCGAGAAGGATCTGCTGCTCCAGGCCATGGTCGCCTGTAACCAAGTGGTGGCCCATGCGGCGCAACGTCTGGGACTGCGTCGCACCACGCTGGTGGAGAAACTCAAGAAGTACGCCATGATCAATCTGCGGGAGTACAGCAGTTGATCATGGCGGCTGACCAACAGATCCCGGATGCCGCCAGCCTCATGGAGGCTTTTTCGCTGTTCAATCAGGCCTCCAAGGATCTGACCGAAGCCTATGGCGCCCTCCAACTGGAAGTACAGCGCCTCAGCGCGGAACTGGCCGAGGCGAATAGCCGTCTGCGGCAGGAACTGGAAGCGAAGGAGCGTATGCGCGAACGCCTGGCCATGCTCCTGGAAATGCTGCCAGGGGCGGTATTGGTCGTGGATCACGCGGGCGCCATCATGGAAATGAACCCCGAGGCGCAACGTATTCTCGGAGCGGATCTGCGCGGAACCGACTGGCGTGAGGTACAGGCGCTACAGTGGCAACCGGGTACCAATGAATGGATTCTGCAGGGATCCGGACAGACGGATTTGCGCGTGACGGTGGCGGTCAATGCGCTACCGGGGGAGGGCGGACAGATCATTCTGCTTCAGGATGTGACGGTGGCGCGAGCACGGGAGGAAGCGGCGCAACGCCGCGAACGTCTCGCGGCGATGGGTGAGACCATGGCGGGCCTGGCCCATCAGTTGCGCACTCCGCTGGCCACGACGCTCCTGTCGGTGTCGCAATTATCCTGTGATCATGGCGAAGCGCGTTTTCACCGGCAGCGGCAGCGCGCCTTGGAGCGTCTGCGGCACCTGGAAGCCACCATCGATGCCATGCTGCGTTTTTTGCGCGGCGCCGAGCAGGAAGAGGGCGCGGTGGCGATGGCGGAGATCCTGGAAGGCCTGCGGCGGGAGTTCGACCTGCTTTTCCGTCAAAAAAATGTCACGTTACACATGCCGCAGCGCGTGCCTGACTGGTTTTTGACGGGAAGCCGAGCCGCCTGGGTGAGTGTGCTGGCCAACCTGCTGCACAACGCGTTGTTCTACAGCCCTCCCGCGAGCGCCGTGCTGCTTGACTTGCGGCTGGCCGAGGAGGGTGACCTGATTCTGGCCATCGCCGATGCGGGACCAGGGATTGCCGAGGCCGATCGGGAGAAGGTGTTTACCCCTTTTTATACCAGCCGCCGTGATGGTACGGGTCTCGGTCTGGCGATCACCCGCAATTTTGTGGCGGCCATGGGGGGCACGATAGAGATCGAGACCGCCCTGAGCGGGGGGGCATGTTTTGTGCTGCGGTTGCCCCTTTGGCAACCGCCACAACCACTGCCCAGCGGGGCAATGATGCAGGAGAGATCATGACGAACGGTTACCGGCCGCGGATATTGTTGGTAGAAGATGATGATCATCTGGCTGAAGCGCTCCAGGAAGGACTGGAGGAGCATGATTATCGGGTGCAGCGCGCAGAGGAGGGTACGGCAGCCTTGTCCGCCCTGGGAGCGGCATCCTTCGATCTGATTCTGAGTGACGTGCAGATGCGCCCCATGAATGGCTATGCCCTGCTCAAATCCCTGGAGAACCGTCCGGAAAGCCCCCCGGTACTGATGATGACTGCCTGGGGCAGCATTGCCGAGGCGGTACAGGCCTTGCAGAACGGGGCCGTGGATTATCTCGTCAAACCCTTTACCATGGATGTGTTGCTGGAAAGAATCCGCCGCCATGTCCGCCAGGTGCGGCGGGCGGAGGAGGGATGCGTTGCTGAGTCTGTTGCGATGCGGACCACCTTGGGGATGGCACGGCGAGTAGCGGTAACCGATGCGACGGTTTTGCTGACGGGTGAGAGTGGAGTGGGCAAGGAAGTGCTCGCCCGCTATCTGCATCGGCAAAGCAAGCGTCAACGGGGACCTTTCATTGCGGTGAACTGCGCGGCGATACCCGATATGCTGCTGGAGGCGACGCTGTTCGGTCACGAAAAAGGCGCGTTTACCGGCGCCAGCCAGGCCAGTGCCGGGAAGTTTGAACAGGCCCAAGGGGGTACGCTGCTCCTGGATGAAGTCACGGAAATGCCACTGGCGTTGCAGGCAAAACTGCTACGGGTGTTGCAGGAGCGGGAGATGGAACGGGTGGGCGGCAAACAGAGCATTGCGCTGGACATTCGGGTGATAGCGACCAGCAATCGCGACCTTCAGACCGCCGTGGCCACCGGGCATTTCCGTGAGGATCTGTATTATCGACTACAGGTGTTTCCCATACGGATTCCGCCCTTGCGGGAGCGGCCGGCAGATGTCCTGCCCCTGGCAGAGCATTTTTTGACGCGGCATTGTCAGCAGATGGGATTGCCGCCGAAAAGGCTGGATGCCGTTGCCATTCAGGCGCTTCGGAGCTATCCGTGGCCGGGCAATGTCCGCGAACTGGAGAATGCGTTGCAACGCGCGGCCATCCTGGCCATGGCGGAAGACATCCGAGCGGCAGACCTGGGGATCGCCGTCGTGGAAGGGGTCGCGGATCGCTCCCTTCCCCACGCGGAGGGCCTCTCCGGCGAGGGAGCATCCAGGGCCGCCGCCATGGACGCGTGTTTGCCGCTGGACGATTTGCGGGCCCATCACGAACGGGAAGCCATCGTCCTGGCATTGACCCAGAGTCAGGGTTCGCGGACGCTGGCGGCCCAGTCCCTGGGAATCAGTCCACGTACCCTGCGGCATAAATTGCAGCGTTTTCGTGAGGCCGGGTATGCGCTGGGCCAGTGATGGCGCGGATTTTGCTTATTCAGTCTCCAACAATGGATAGAACGGGTGGGTACGGCCATGAGCAGTGTAGATTCCCTGGATTCCCTTTTGACGCAGTTGCGAGCCCTTGCCGATCAGGCGCAGGGGATGAAGGCCCCCGCCCCATCCCCAGGCGGTGAGGGTGATTTTGCCCATACCCTGAAAGGGATGGTGAATTCCGTGAACGACCTGCAGGCCAAGTCCAATGTGTTGCAATCGCAATTTTCCAGCGGGGACAAGGCGGTGAGCCTCAGCCAGGTGATGGTGGCCTCGCAAAAAGCGGGTCTCTCTTTTCAGGCGATGCTTCAGGTGCGCAACAAACTGGTATCCGCATACCAGGACATCATGAATATTCAGGCCTGATCGGTACGATTGGCGACCAGCAAGGACTGATACATGGCCACTGAAACGGCAGCATCCACCACGCTCTCCGGAGGCGCTGCGGCAGTGCAGCGCCGCTGGCAGGAAATGCCGCCCAATCGCCGTTTCACGGTGTTGGCGGTGCTCGCCGCCGTACTGGCGGTGCTGATCGTCGCCTTCGTCTGGAATGGTAAGCCACCTTATAAAGTGCTCTATACCAATCTTTCCAATCGGGATGGTGGTCAGGTTATTGCCGAACTGCAAAAGTTGAACATTCCCTATCGCATCAGTGACGGTGGTGCGGTTATCTCGGTGCCGGAAAGCCATGTTTACGGGACCCGGATGAAGCTCGCGGCGGCAGGGCTGCCCAAGGGGGCCGGCGTCGGTTTTGATCTGCTTGACCACGAACCCATGGGTACCAGCGCATTTGTCGAGCACATCAATTACCAGCGGGCGCTGGAAGGTTCCCTGGAGCGGACGATCGCTTCCCTTTCGGCAGTGGAAAACGCCAAGGTGCATCTCGCTATTCCCAAACCTTCGGTGTTTCTCAGCGAACAAGAAAAACCCACGGCATCGGTGATGTTGGAGGTTTATCCGGGGCGGGTGCTGAGCGCGGCACAAGTGGCGGGAGTGGTGCATCTGGTGGCGGCCAGCGTGCCCGGTTTGCAGGACAAGAATGTTACCGTGGTCGATCAGCACGGTGACTTACTCAATGTTCATGCCAACGCTGGCACCGGTTTACAGCCATCACAACTGGCTTATCAGCGTGCGGTAGACCAGCGGTATGAAAAACGTATCCAGGAGATTCTGACGCCCATCGTGGGCCGCAATGGGGTGCGGGTTGCCGTTTCCGCAGATATTGATTTCGCCAAGAGCGAAAGCAGTTCGGTGCGTTACGGCAAGAAACAGATTCTGAGCGAGCAGACGCATGTCAGCAGTGGTACGGGGGGTGCCGGACCCTACGGGGTGCCGGGCGCACTTTCCAACCAGCCACCGGGGGTGGCCATCGCGCCGCTGGCGGCGCCGGTGGCCTCGACGATGTCGCCTGCCGCGTTGATTGCGGTCGCGCCCACGCTCAAGATGCTGGCTCCTACGGAGAGCAGCAGCGACAGCACCACCAACTACGATGTGGACAAGACCATCGTGCATACGGTGCAGCCCGTGGGCAGCGTCAAGCGCCTGTCGGTCGCGGTTCTGGTGGATGACCGGGTGAGCGAAAGCGGTCTGGGTGCCGTCCACGCCAAACCCTTGACGACCGCTCAACTGGCGCAGGTGCAGCAACTGGTGGAAGACGCCATTGGCTATAATGCGCAGCGCGGTGATACGGTGAAAGTGGTCAACATGCCCTTTACCACGCAGTCGGCGGTGTCTGCCCTTCCGTGGTGGCAGCAGTCCTGGTTCCTGACGTTGATGAATAGTGGTTTGCGTTACCTGGCGCTGTTGATGCTGGCCCTCCTGCTTTATGCCGGGGTGGTGCGCCCCCTGCTGCGCCGCCGCGAGCGGCGGGAACCGGTGATGCGCGCCGAGGGATCCGAAGGGGAAACCGCCGCAACAGAGGGTACCAAGCCGATGGCATCGGGAGCCAACGTGTCATCAGCCTCCGCTGGAGGGGGGCATGGACCGGTGACCGTCCCTGCGAATCCTCTGGAAACCGATCTCTATGTGGCGCGCCAACTGGTCATGCAGGACCCGGCACGCGCCGCGCAGGTAGTGAAGGAATGGCTCGCCAATGAGCGTGAAGCAAGATCTTGACGGCATCGATCGCAGCGCCATCCTCCTGCTGAGTCTGGGGGAGGACGAGGCTGCGGAAGTGATGCGCCATCTAGGGCCGCGCGAGGTCCAGAAGCTGGGCGCCGCCATGGCGCGCCTGTCCCATGTCTCCACCGATCAGGCACAAATGGTCTTGGCGGATTTCCGCTCGCGTCTGGAACGTCAAACCTCCCTGGGGGTCGGGAGCGATCAGTACATCCGGGCGATGCTGAACAAGGCGCTGGGTGCGGATAAGGCGGGCACCCTCATCGATCGTATTCTCCACGGTGGTGACACCAGTGGATTGGAGAACCTCAAATGGATGGATGCCCGTTCCATCGCCGATTTGATCAAGCTCGAGCACCCGCAAGTGCTGGCCATGATCCTCGCCTACATGGAGCCTGAGCAGGCGGGGGAGGTGATTCATCATCTGCCGGAGCGGCTGGTCAGCGAGGCCATGATGCGGCTGGCGAGTCTGGAGACGGTGCAGCCCGCGGCGATCCGGGAGTTGAACGAGATCCTGGAAGAGCAGTTGTCGGGAGAATCGCAAAGCCTGCAGGTGGCCAGTCTCGGTGGGCCGAAGGCGGCGGCGGAAGTGCTCAATCGTCTGGAAACCAGTCTTTCCGGTAGCATTCTCGAGAAGATGCGGGAAAACGATAGTGAACTGGCGGAAAAGGTGCAGGAGAAGATGTTTGTCTTTGATGACCTGATCAAGCTGGATGACCGCAGTCTGCAGGTGTTGCTGCGGGAGGTTCCTTCCGAGGGGTTTGTGACCGCCTTGAAGGGCGCCAGTCCGGGACTGCGCGAAAAATTCTTCACGAACATGTCAAAACGCGCTGCGGAGATGATGCGCGATGATCTGGAGGCTAAAGGGCCGGTGCGGGTCAGTGAGGTGGAAAGTGCACAGAAGGCCATCCTGCAGATTGCCACCCGCTTGGATGCCGCCGGGCAAATCAGTCTCGGTGGCGGTAGCGGTGAGGCCATGGTTTGAAGACCGGAGCGTGTCCATGAAAATGCCCCAGGAAGTGATTTCTCGGGATGCGATTGTCGACCTGCAGCGCTGGCGGTTGCCAGATATGACCGTGGTTGCCGCGCGTGCCCAGCCCATGGAAGCATCGGGGGAGTCCATTACCGCGCAATCCGTGGCCTTGCCGACGGCGGAGGAATTGCAAGCCATTTATGGACAAGCCGAGCGGGAAGGACGGGAACAAGGGCAGCGGGAGGGGCACGCGGCGGGTTATGCCGAGGGTATGGCCGCAGCGGTCCAGGATCGACAGGCATTACAGCAGATTTTACACGATTTCAGCCTGCCGCTGCGGGCGCTGGATGTGAGCGTGGAACAATCCTTGCTGGCGCTGGCCCTGGAAATCGCTCGGCAGGTCATCCGCCACGAACTCACTCTGCGGCCGGAGTCGCTGTTGCCGTTGCTGCGGGAAGCGCTGCGCGTGGTGCCGATACGGAGCAAGCCACCCAGTATCCGCCTGCATCCCGACGATCTCGCATTGGTGGAGCGGTTGATGCCGGAATTGACGGAGCAGGGTGTGATCTTGCAGGCGGATGCGGAACTGGAACGGGGGGGGGTATTGATGGCCGCCAGCCTGGATGTCGATGGGGCGCGTCCCGATCGCCGCTGGCAGGGGCGCGAATTTGATCATGCGGCTACGCAACTGGATCTTCGTCTGGAGACGCGCTGGCGAGAAACTTTGGATCAGCTTTTTGGTGAAATTTCCACATGATCGGGATCTTTGCCGACCGCCAACCCCGTTGGGGCGAATATTTGCGAAACATACAGTCGCGGATACAGCGGCAACCTCCCGCGCTGTTACCCAGTGGCCGGCTGGTGCGTATGGTGGGTCTGGTTTTGGAGGCGGAAGGCTTTGATGCCAGCATCGGCACGCGCTGCCGGGTGGCGGCGGCGCATCAACGCGGCATCGACGCGGAGGTCGTTGGTTTTCAGGCTGGACGCTTACAACTCATGGCGGCGGGAGATCTGCACGGGGTGGCGCCCGGCGCCCGGGTGCAACCTTTGGCGGGAGAAGCTCAGGCGGGGGTGAGCCCGCGCATGCTGGGCCGGGTCATTGATGGGCAAGGCCAAGTGCTGGACGGGGGCGGCCCCATTCTTGATCAGGAACGCGTCCCTCTGCTGGGCACGGCCATCAATCCCATGCGCCGCGCGCCGGTGCGGGCGCCGCTCGACGTGGGGGTGCGCAGCATCAATGCGTTGTTCACCATTGGCCGCGGCGCGCGCATGGGACTGTTTGCCGGCAGCGGTGTGGGCAAAAGCGTTCTCCTGGGCATGATGGCGCGCAATACGGAAGCGGATGTCATCGTCGTTGGGTTGATTGGCGAGCGGGGCCGCGAGGTCAAAGAATTTATTGAGGATATTCTCGGCGAGTCCGGCCTGCGCCGTGCCGTGGTGGTGGCGGCGCCCGCCGACGTGCCCGCCTTGACGCGCATTCGTGGTGCGCACCTGGCGACCGCCATCGCCGAATACTATCGGAGTCAGGGTCAGCATGTGTTACTCCTGATGGATTCACTCACCCGTTATGCCATGGCGCAGCGGGAGATCGCCCTGGCCGTGGGTGAGCCACCCGCCGTGCGGGGATATCCGCCCTCGGTGTTCGCGCGCTTGCCGGCCTTGGTGGAGCGCGCTGGCAATGGCCCCGAGGGGGGGGGCAGCATTACGGCTTTCTATACCGTGCTCATGGAAGGCGACGACCAGCAGGATCCCATTGCCGATAGCGCCAGGGCCGTGCTTGACGGGCACCTGCTGCTGTCCCGCAGTCTCGCCGAGCAAGGGCAGTATCCGGCTATCGACCTGGAAGCCTCCATCAGCCGGGTGATGCCGAATATTGTGCCGCCATCACAGCTGAGCCGCTTGCATTTGCTCAAGCGCCTCTATGGTCGCTATCGTGACCAGCAGGATCTGATCACGGTCGGTGCATATACGCCCGGCATGGAACCGCTGCTCGACCAGGCGGTGCGCGCCTATCCCGGTATTCTCGCCTTTTTGCGCCAGGATCAGCGGGAATCCGTGTCGCTCGCCGCCAGTCAGGCGCAATTGGCAGAAATCATGGCCCATTATCTGAGCGATAGCGCAGGCGTCACCCCGGATAAATGATGAGCCGCCAGGACACCATCCTTTACCTGCGTGAAGATGCCGATAACCGGCAGAAAGATCTGGCCCGGACGCTGGGCAGACAGCGCGCGCTGCTGGGTGAAGTGCAGAGCAAGCTGCGGCTGCTGGAAAATTATCTGACGCAGTATCGTGAACAGGCGACCGCCGCGGAGCGGGTTGGTCTCCTCAGCGCGCAAGCGATGGAAATGCGCAGTTTCATCGCACAGCTTGAACAGGTGCTTGAGCTGCAACGGGAAAACCTTCAACACCAGCAGCAGCAGGTGAGTCGCTTGCAAAGCGAATGGGTGGCGGCCCGAGGTCGAGGTAAGGGGTTGGCCTCCCTTGCTCAGCGCCTGGAAAATGAGCAACGCAGTCTGGTATTACGCAACATGCAAAAAGAGTTGGATGAATGGGCGACGCGTTCCTCCACCCTGTGGACTGGGTATGTTTCTTGCCTATGATAGGGCAAATCTCTTTCTGAGGAGGCGCCGGAATGGCCGCAGGAATCATGCACGCAATCGCCAATCCCATAGCGGCGCCCGCGCCGGCGGATGCTCCGATCCCGGCGCAATCCACAAACAGCCCGGGATCGGCGCCTGATTTCGCTCAGGTGATGGCGGGACAGCGGGTGACGACGGTACCGGTGAGCGCTCAGGATAAGGCGGGCACGTCTGAGAAGCGCGGGGCAACACCATCGGAAATACCGGAAAAAATTCCGCCACATGGGCTTCCGGCGGGGGAAGGCAGCGGCAAGACTTTGCCGGTGGCCTTGACGGCCCAGACAGCGGCGACCATGCCCGCCCAGACGAAAACGGCCGCTACCGTGGAACCCTCCCGGAAGCGTTCCGGTCAGGCGCCCGCGAATACGGATACGACGGCCGTTCCCCCGATGGCCGCCCTGCTCTTTTCGCCGATGCTCCCCTTAGCCGCCGCCCCCCCGCTCGCGAAGCCCGCGCGTACGGACGAGGAAGCAATCACCGCGGTGACCCTCCTTCACGGTGGTGCCCCTGGGAAAACGACGCCTTTAGGGGTGGTCGATGTGTCCGGCCACAATGCTGTGGCGGTGCCGCCCAGAGCCGGCGCGGATCATGCCGCCGGCGCCTCGGAAAAACCCAATGGGCAGAATCCGGAGAGCGGGGGGGCAAGCCTGCAAGCACCGCGTCCTTTGCCGACGCAGGGTATTGGCGTGGTTACCCCGAACAGCCTTTCGGATGTGGCGTCGGCGGTGGTTTCCACCAAGGGCTTGACAGCGAGCCATGGGGTTGGTCCATCCGGCGCCAATCTGTCAAGCATGCCCGTGTTCAGTGGGATTGCCCCGACCGCTGGGCCCGCTTCCGGAGGGCTTCTGGTAGCCCCCCCGGTGAGCAACCATCCACAATGGGGTCAGGCGCTGGGGCAGCAGGTCCAGTTTTTACTGGGTCAAGGGATACAGCAGGCTACCCTGCAGCTCAATCCGCCGCACCTTGGTCCGCTGGAGGTGCACCTGGATCTGCAGCAAAATGGTCAGACCAACGCTTTTTTTAGTTCACCCCACCCGGAAGTGCGGGAGGCCATCGCCACGGCCATGCCGCAACTGCAGGAGAGTTTTGCGGCGGCGGGGATGAGCCTGGGTCAGGCGAGCGTGGGAGCGGGGGGGGGAGGGCGGCCTTTTGCCCGCAACCCATCCGCGTCCGCTTCCCGTGTCGCGGTGGTTGCGGCGGCTACTGCGGGTGCCATGCTCCCGGTGCCGGTGCGTATCCGATTGGGATTGGTGAACACGTTTGCATGATTCTTGCAGAACAGTGCCGATAACGATACGGTGACCGCATGGCACAGGATATTCTTTCTCAGGATGAAGTAGACGCCCTTTTCAAAGGGATGGCGGGCGGTGATGTCGATGCCGAATCTGACGCCATGCCCGATCCAGGTGGCGTGCGCCCTTATGACCTCGCCAACCAGGATCGTATTGTGCGCGGGCGCATGCCTACCCTGGAGGTGGTCAACGAGCGTTTTGCTCGTCTATGGCGGGTCAGTCTGTTCAATTTTTTGCGGCGCACGGCGGAGATCTCCGTGGGGCCGGTGCGATTGATCAAATATAGCGAGTTCATCCGCAGCCTGGTGGTACCCAGCAATATCAATATGGTACAGGTCAAGCCGTTGCGCGGCACCGCATTGTTCGTCTTCGATCCCCGCCTGATCTTTGCCGTGGTGGACAATTATTTCGGCGGTGACGGCCGTTTTCACGCGCGTATCGAGGGACGTGAGTTCACTCCGCTGGAGCAGCGCATCATCAAGCGGCTCCTGGATATGGCGTTCAAAGATTTCAAATCGGCCTGGGCCCCGGTGGCGTCGCTGAATCCGGAGTTGACACGCTCGGAGGTAAATCCGCAGTTCGTCAATATTGCGACGCCGACGGAAGTCGTGATCACCACCACGTTCACCGTGGAACTGGAGTCGGGGACGGGCACTTTCCACATCTGCCTCCCTTATGGCATGGTCGAACCGGTACGCGATCAACTCACGGCGGGCACGACAGCGGATCGTTCCGAGGTGGATCGGCGTTGGGTGCAGTCTTTGCAACAGGAAATGCAGGAGGCCGAGTTGGATCTGGAGGTGCAGTTCGTGCAAACGCATCTGACGCTGCGGCAATTGCTGGCGCTGCGCGACGGCGACGTCATTCCCATCGAGATGCCGGAAAGCACGATTGCGCGCATTGATGGCATTCCGGTATTTTCCGGGCGCTATGGCACGTTCAACGGTAAATACGCTGTTCAAGTGACGGAGCATCTCTGTCCGGAAATCACTGCAGGGCAAGCCGCCATGGCGGCATTGGAGAGCTGAATCATGGCTGAAGAGCAAAAACCGGTGAACGTGGAATCTCCCGTGGCGGATCACAGCGCGGCCGACGATATTATGGCGGACTGGGCGGCGGCGATGGCGGAGCAGGACGATGCCGGCACGCGCCCGCAGGCCCCCCAGGCGGCTCCCGCCCCCATTCCCGAGCTGCACGCCGCCGCTGGTGGCGGCACGCAGACGCAGAACCTGGACATGATTCTCGATATTCCGGTGACGCTCTCGGTGGAGTTGGGCCGTACGAAGATCCAAATTCGCAACCTCCTACAGTTGGCGCAGGGGTCGGTGGTCGAATTGGAGCGCCTCGCCGGCGAGCCGATGGACGTGCTCGTGAATGGCTATCTCATCGCGCAGGGTGAGGTCGTTCTGGTGAACGACAAGTTTGGCATTCGCCTCACGGATATCATCAGCCCGGCGGAACGGGCCAAGAAACTCCGTTGAAAAAGCATTCTCGTCCTGACTCCGGTGTCAAAGTTACCGCGCCGCGCGCGTCAAAAATCCGACTGCTGAGCATGGCTTTCGCCCTGTGGAGTCCGTCGGTGTGGGCGGACACCTCCGCTGGCGCGGCGGCGGGCGGTGTTTTTTCGTGGTCCTCCATTTTCCAGCTGTTTTCCGCCTTGGTGTTGGTCCTGCTGATATTTTTCGGGGTGGTGTGGTTGCTCAAGCGCTTGCAACCCGGCCTGGCCAGCGGGCAGGCCGGGGGCATGCGGGTCGTGTCGTCCTTGTCTCTCGGCACACGGGAACGCCTTTTGCTAGTGCAGATGGGAGAGCAGCAGCTGCTTCTCGGTGTGAGTCCGGCGGGGATTACCCTGCTGCACACCCTGGAGACGGCGTTGCCCGACACCATCAGCAATTCGCCGGCCACTTTCGCCGGTTGGTTGCGCACTGCAACGGAGAGGCGCAAACAAGGGCCATGGAACCAGCATATAAAGACCCCCACCGGGGCGGCGGGAGAACCCTCGTCCGCTTCCGTGCCAGGACCGCCACCTTCGGCCTGATCACTCTCGGTATTCCGGGAGCGGCTATCGCTGGCGGGCTTCCCGCCTTCACCAGCACTCCCGTGGCGGGCGGCGGCACCGAGTACAGTCTGAGTATTCAGACGCTCATCTTCATGACGGCATTGGTCTTCTTGCCCGCCATGCTGCTGATGATGACGGCTTTCACCCGGATCATCATCGTCCTCTCCCTGCTCAAGCAGGCTCTGGGCTCGACTCAGATGCCGCCCAGCCAGGTCATCGTTGGCCTGTCGCTCTTTCTCACCTTCTTTGTGATGGCGCCCGTGTTTCAGAAACTGAACACGGAGGCCCTGCAGCCCCTGACCCAAAACCAGATCAATATCACCCAGGCCATGTCGCGCGCTGAAGGGCCGTTGCGCACTTTCATGCTCTCTCAGACGCGGCCGGATGATCTCGCGCTTTTCGTCAAGCTTTCCGGGCACCCGCAGTTGCAGGCTCCGGCGGATACGCCCATGACTTTGCTGATCCCGGCCTTTGTCACTTCGGAGTTGAAGACCGGTTTTCAGATCGGTTTTCTGATCTTTATCCCCTTCGTGATCATCGATCTGGTGGTGGCTGCCGTTCTGATGTCCATGGGCATGATGATGCTATCGCCCGTGACGGTGTCCTTTCCTTTCAAGCTCATGCTCTTCGTGCTGGTCAATGGCTGGGATCTGGTCATCGGTTCACTGGTACAAAGTTTCATCCACTGAGGGGAAAGCATGACTCCAGAGAACATCATCACGGTCGGTCAGCAAGCGGTGTGGACGACGCTCTTGCTGTCGGCTCCGCTGCTGGGGATCGCACTGGTCGTGGGACTGCTGGTGAGCGTCTTCCAGGCCGCCACCCAACTCAATGAAATGACGCTGAGTTTCGTGCCCAAGATCTTGGCAATGGCCTTGGTGCTGGTGTTCGCCGGCCCGTGGATGCTGCATCTGATCATGGATTTCACCATCCATCTGTTCCACGACATTCCGCATTTGATCAACCAATGATTCACTTGACGACGTTGCAATTGGAGCACTGGATCGGCCGGATCTTCTGGCCTTTCCTCCGTATCCTTGCACTGTTGTCCACGGCGCCGGTGTTTAGCGCCACTCAAATACCGATTCAGGTGCGGGTGGGACTGGCGTTGCTGATCAGTGTGGCTATTGCGCCCGCTCTACCCACGATGCCCGCCGTGCATTTTTTGTCGGGAGCGGGTTTTGTGCTGCTGATCCAACAGATTCTCATAGGCACGGCGCTGGGTTTTGCCGTGGCGGTGATTTTTAGCGTGGTGCAATTTGCGGGATCGGTCATCAGCTTGCAGATGGGATTGGGATTCAGCAGTTTTTTTGACCCGGTCACGGGCGTACAGGTCCCGACGCTTTCCAATTTCCTCAACCTGATCGTCCTGCTTCTGTTCATGACCATGAATGGTCAGTTGCTGGTATTGGCGACGCTCACACGCAGTTTCGTCCTGTTGCCGGTGACGACGACGCTCCGCCTCGATCCCTCGGCCTGGCATCTGCTGGTGGAGGAGGGCGCGACCATCTTCTCTTTGGGTTTGGCGATCTCCGCGCCCGTTTTGGGCACGCTGGTGCTGGTGAACATTGCTTTGGGTGTGCTGGGCAAATCAGCGCCTCAACTCAATATTTTCGTGGTCGGTTTTCCGGTGCTTCTGGGGTTGGGCATCCTCGCGCTCTATGTATTCATGCCAGCGATGACCATGATCGTTCAACACCTGCTGAACCTGTCCATGGAAACCGCGGGACAGGTGATGCTGTCGGCGGCGCATCCATGAATTCCTCGGCAAGCGCGTAAGATACCATGGCCGAAGAAAATGCCCAGGAGCGTACCGAAGCGGCGACGCCCAAACGCCGCGACGACGCACGCAAGAAAGGCCAGGTCGCACGCTCCAAGGAACTGTCCACCAGCGTCTTGCTGATGGTCTCGGCCAGTATGTTTTTGGGCTTGTCGGACCATATCTATCGAAGTATCACCGGATTCCTCTACACGGGTCTGCATCTGTCGGCCCCGGTCATGACCGATCCTCAAGACCTGCTCCGTCATTTGGCGACGATGTGCGACGCCGCGGTGGAACTGGTGCTGCCCTTTTTCGTGCTGCTGCTGATGGCCGTGATAGCGGCCGGGTTGATGGTGGGCGGCTGGGTCTTCAGCATTCAGTCGTTGATACCGGACCTCTCGCGCATGAATCCCGTGAGTGGGCTGCAAAAAATTATTTCCAGGCAGGGCGCGCTGGAGCTGGTGAAAGCGATCCTGAAGGCGGTGGTGCTGGGTGGGATTGGCATCACGCTGCTCTGGGCCCAACGCAACGCCCTCTTCGGTCTGATTCAGGAATCGCCTGAACGGGCCATGCTGCACCTTATGCACATGAGCGGTGTGGTCCTGCTCTTGCTCGCGGGATCTACCCTGCTGATCGCGCTCTTCGATGTGCCCTTCCAGATCTGGACCCTCGACGGGAAGTTGAAAATGTCGCGCCAGGAGCAGAAAGATGAAATGAAAGAACTGAACGGTAACCCTGAGATCAAGGCCAAGGTTCGCGCCATGCAGCGAGAGATGGCGCGCCGGCGAATGATGGCGGCGGTGCCCAAGGCCGACGTCATCGTCACCAACCCGACCCACTACGCGGTGGCGCTGCGTTATGCCGAAGGGGAAACGCGGGCCCCCGTGCTGTTGGCCAAGGGCGCGGATTTGGTGGCCGCCAAGATCCGCGCGTTGGCGGCGGAACATCGCATACCGATGGTGGAAGCGCCGTCCTTGGCGCGGGCGCTCTACCATCATGTGGAGTTGGAGCAGGAAATTCCCGTCGCCCTCTATCGGGCGGTGGCGGAACTTCTCGCCTATTTATACCAACTCCGGTTGGCGGCCCCGCAGCAGCAGCCACCAGTGCCTGTGCACTGGTCAGTGCCTCCGGAAATGGACGAACGAGGATAGACGGTGAATGCCCTGAACCGGATACTGCAACGCCTCAACTGGCATACTTTGGCGGCCCCGATCCTGGTGATCATGGTGCTCGCCATGCTCATTATTCCGCTGCCGACTTTCCTCCTGGATATCTTCTTCACCTTCAATATCACGCTGGGCCTGATCATTCTGCTGGTCAGCCTCTACATGGTGCGGCCGCTGGAATTCGCCGCTTTCCCGACGGCCTTGCTGCTGACCACTTTGTTGCGCCTCTCCCTGAATGTGGCGGCGGCAAGGATCATCCTGCTGCACGGTCAGAACGGACCGGGTGCGGCCGGGCGGGTGATAGAGTCTTTTGGCGAGTTTGTGGTGGGCGGTGACTATACGGTAGGCATTATCGTCTTTGCGATTCTGGTGATTATCAATTTTGTGGTGATCACCAAGGGCGCGGGGCGTATCGCGGAAGTGAGCGCCCGTTTTACCCTCGACGCCATGCCCGGCAAACAGATGGCCATCGATGCCGATATGAATGCCGGCATCATCGATCAGGAAGAGGCCCATCGGCGCCGCAGCGAAATCGCGCAAGAAGCCGATTTTTTCGGTTCCATGGATGGTGCCAGCAAGTTCGTGCGCGGTGACGCCATCGCCGCGATCCTGATTCTGTTCATCAACCTGATCGGCGGCCTGGTCATTGGTATCTGGCAACACGGTCTCAGTCTTGGCACGGCAGCCCATGATTATACCCTGCTCAGTATCGGTGACGCGTTGGTGGCGCAGATTCCCGCGCTGGTCATTTCCATTGCCGCCGGCATTGTGGTCACTTCGGTCAATACGGGGCAGGATTTGGGGAAACAATTGGTGGGCCAGATTTTCCAGAACCGGGACGTGCTGGTGATTGTCGCGGTGATCCTCGCTATTCTCGGATTGATTCCAGGGATGCCCCATCTGCCGTTTTTGGGGGCGGCGGCCGTGCTGGGTGGTATCGTGTGGTATCGCCAGCGCCAGCAACCCAAGGTCGAGGCCGAAACCGGAGCATCCCTGTCACCCGTCGAGCCGGAGGAGGTCACCTGGGCCAGTGTCGAACCGCTGGATCCCCTCGGGCTGGAGGTCGGTTACCGGTTGATTCCGCTGGTCGACAAGGGGCAGGGCGGTGAACTGTTGGCGCGGATTCGCGGGGTGCGTAAAAAGTTTGCGCAGGATTTTGGTTTTCTGGTGCCTGCCGTGCATGTCCGCGACAATCTCGAATTGCGGCCAACGGCCTACCGGATCACCGTTAAAGGGGTTGAAGTGGCTGGCGGCGAAACCTTCCCGGATTTGCTGTTGGCGATAGATCCAGGCAATGTCCTCGGTACGCTTGAAGGAACCCCGACCACCGACCCGTCTTTCGGCCTTCCGGCCCTGTGGATCAACAAGGAGCAGCGCGACAAGGCGGTTGCCTTCGGTTACACCGTGGTCGATCCGGCAACAGTGGTCGCCACCCACCTGCATCAAATCCTGCAGTCCCATGGTGCTGAACTGCTGGGCCGCGAAGAGGTGGAGGGGCTCTTGTCCCATCTCGCCAGCCGTTCACCCAAGCTGGTGGAAGATGTCATCCCGAAGCTGCTCTCCCCCGATAAGCTCAAGAAGGTCTTACAGAACCTGCTGAATGAAGGTGTGCCTATCCGCGACATGCGCACCATCGTCGAAATTTTGGCGGAGCAAGCGCCGCAGAGCCAGGATGTTGACGACCTCACCGCGGCCGTACGTACCGCACTCGGTCCTTATATTGTGCAGGGACTCTTTCCCGGGCAGGGAGAGTTGCCGGTCGCGGTGCTGGACGGACAGTTGGAACACTTATTGCAGGAGAGTTTGCGCAACAGTAATGGCGAGGCTTTGGAGCCGGGGTTGGCGCAGCGGGTGCTGGAAAGGGCAGGGGAGTTGATGCAGCAGATGGAGGCGGGTGGTATGCAGCCGGTATTGCTGGCCATGGCCCCCATGCGCGCTTTCCTCGCCCGCTTCCTGGCTCGGACCGCGCCGCGGATGCGGGTACTCTCTTACGCGGAGGTCCCGGAGAGTAAACGGATCAGGGTAGTGGCCACGCTCGGTGCTTAAATGGCCAAGCGTTCACCCTTTAGGGAGAAAGAGACACAGATGAAGATCAGACGATTTAGTGGGGCGAGTACCCGCGACGTATTGCAGCAGATCCGCACCGCCTTGGGTACCGACGCGGTCATTCTTTCCAACCGGGATGTGGACGGCGGTGTCGAGATTGTCGCGGCCATTGATTTCGACGAGAAGCAATGGGCTGATGCCGCGCCGACGCCGAATTGGCCTGAAGCCTTGCGCGGGGCAAACCCCAAGGCCCCTGATTCGGCTCCCGAACCGGTGGCCTCCGTCGCGGCGGGCGGCGCAGTCCCGGAAACCGCCCCGCTCCGCAATGAACTTCAGGCCTTGCGACAATTGGTGGAGAAGCGCTGGGGAAACTCGCGCGCCAGCAAGTCCGCCCGCGAGATATTGACGGATATGGGGTTCTCGGCAGACTGGGCTACGAAAGTCGCCGAGCAGGCCATCGACGAGGCTTGGGAGGAACCTTTGCGGTCGATGTTGGAAGAACGGATCGGTTTGAGCGACGCCCCCTTGGGGAAAGGCGGAGTCTTCGCGATTCTGGGACCTACGGGATCGGGGAAGACCACCAGCATCGCGAAACTCGCCGCCGCCCAGGTGCTGCGCCACGGACCTCACGCTGTTGCCTTGCTCACCACGGATACCTACCGCATCGCCGGCGTTGAACAACTGGGGATTTATGCGCGGATTCTCGGCGTCCCGCTGGAGGTCGTCCGGGGTCCGGAAGATCTCCTCCATGCCTTGGAGAAGCATAGCCGGCGGCCCTGGATCTTCATCGATACCATCGGCATGAGCCCGCGTGATCCCCGTCTGGGGGAACAATTGCACTGGCTCGCGGCTCTGGGTCCGGAAGCGCACCGTTTTCTCCTCATCCCGGCCGGGTCGAGCGGCAAAAGTTTGCCGACGGTCCTGGCGCCTTATGTGGATCTTCCCCTGGCCGGAGCCATTCTTTCCAAAATCGATGAAACCCCGGCTTTCGGTGGAGCCCTGGAGTGGTTGGCGCAACATCATCTGCCCATCGCCTATTACAGTAATGGACAGAAGGTTCCGGAAGATCTCCACGAGGCCCGATGGGAAGCGTTGTTGCGTATCTTGCAATCGGCTTCAGAGGGGGGCGCGATGGCCAGTGCCACCCAAAATCGCTATCATGGCGCCTGAAATGCGGGGGTCGGCACGGATGGAGACCTCGCTGGATCAGGCGGAGGGACTCAGAAGGATGCGTGCGCGAAAACCGGTCAAGGTGATCGCTGTCGCCAGTGGCAAAGGTGGTGTGGGCAAGACCAATATCGCCGTGAACCTGGCTGTCGCCCTCGCCCAGAAGGGCGCCAAACCGCTATTGCTTGACGCCGATCTTGGTCTTGGCAATGTGGATATCCTGCTTGGTCTGAGTCCGCGCTATAATCTTTCCCATGTGATTTCCGGTGAAAAAACCATGGAGCAAGTCCTGGTCGATGGCCCTCAAGGGATCCGGGTGCTACCCGCGGCGAGCGGCATCGCCCACATGGCGGTTCTGGGGAGTCAGGCGCAGGCGGGTTTGATTCAGGCGGTGAGTCATCTGGATATCGATGTCGATTATCTACTCATCGACCTTGCCGCGGGTATTGCCGGTGATGTGCTGACCTTCAGCCGTGCCGCCCAGGAGGTCATCGTTGTGGTCTCCAATGAGCCCGCTTCCATCACCGATGCCTACGCGCTCATCAAGGTCCTCAGCCGCGATCACGGGGTGCGACGTTTCCGCGTGCTGCCCAACATGGTCCGTGACCAGCACGAGGGACAGTCGCTCTTTCAACGTGTTGCCACCGTGGCGGACCGTTACCTCGATGTGAGTCTGGAGATGGTCGGCACTATTCCTCTGGACCCCGCGCTGCGCAGCGCCGTACGTGCGCAGCGCGCCGTTGTCGAACTCTACCCGGACAGTCCTGCCGCCCGAGCCCTGCGCGCCCTTGCGACAATGGTGCGCGCTTGGCCTTTGCCTGCGGGGTCCACCGGCCATATCGAATTCTTCATGGAGCGTCTGTTATCGGCAGAGAAGGCACTGCAAGACCTATGAGCACTGGCATGGCGGTGGACAGAAGGGTATTGCGCAGCGCGCAGGTGGCGCGCTATACGCCTTTGGTACAGCGTATCGCCCAGCGTATTCGTGCGCGTTTACCCGCGAACATCGATGTGGCCGACCTGATGCAGGCCGGTTTGCTGGGGTTGATGGATGCCCTCGATAGTCAATCCGGAGAGGAGGGCGAGGCATTCATCCATTATGCCAGCATGCGGATTCGTGGCAGTATCCTTGACGAGTTGCGCGCCCAGGACTGGCTTCCCCGGCGCGCGCGCGCCAAAGAGCAATCCATCGGCAAGGCCATGGCCCGGCTGGAACAGTCCCTCGGACATCCCCCTAGTGATGAGGAAATCGCCCAGGAATTGGGCTGGACCTTGAGTGCCTATCAGACCGCTTTGCGTGAAAGCGGGGGGCAGATCCTTTATCTCGAGGATCTGGCAACGGACAATGACGCCTTTGTCGGTCGCTACCTCCGCGACGCCACGGAGGACATGCAGGCGGTGCTGGCTTCTGAGGAGTTTACCCGGGACCTCCAACGCGGTATCGGCACGTTGCCGGAGAAAGAGCAGTTGGTCCTGGCGCTCTACTATCAGGAGGAGCTCACCCTGAAAGAGATCGGCAATGTGTTAGAGGTCAGTGAATCCCGGGTCAGTCAGATCATGCGGCAGGCGATTCTGCGTTTGCGCGCCACCTTGGGGGAGTGGTGCGATGCGGGAGTCTGACGTCCTCTTTTCAATCTGTTTCGGGGCGGGGGAGTCGATGTGGATTTCCTGACCGTGATTGGTTTGGTGGTGGCGTTTGGGGGCGTTTTTGTCGGGCAGCTTCTGGAAGGCGGTAAGCTCAGCTCCATTCTTCAACTCACCGCCTTTATCATCGTCATCGGCGGCACCACCGGCGCGGTGATGGTGCAATATACCATGCCTGTGTTCGTTCGATCCCTGAAAATGATTCCTTGGGTGGTGCTGCCCCCCAAGACCGATCCTCAACCCGTCATCACCCAAATCCTGGAGTGGAGCAATACCGCCCGCAAAGGCGGGCTACTGGCGCTGGAAAGTTTGATGGACACGGTCAGTGACCCTTTTTTGCAAAAAGGCTTACAGATGCTGGTCGATGGCGCTGAGCCCGGCAGAATTCGGAGCACCTTGGAAGTGGATTTGGACTCCCGTTCGGAGATGGAACGCCAGGCCGCCAAGGTTTTCGAGTCGGCGGGGGGGTACTCCCCCACGATTGGCATCCTCGGCGCTGTGCTGGGTTTGATTCACGTCATGGAGAATCTCGCCGACCCGGCCAAACTGGGAGCGGGTATCGCCACGGCTTTTGTGGCGACCATCTATGGGGTGGGTGCTGCCAATCTGCTTTTCCTGCCCATTTCCAATAAACTGAAGGGGGTGGTCCATCGGCAAAGCTATTTGCGTGAGATGGTCATCGAGGGTCTGGTGGGCATCGCTGAGGGCGAAAATCCCAAGATGATCGAAAGTCGTTTGCAAAGCTTCTACGCCCGCTGAACACCCGCTTATAGAAAACCGGCAGATGTTGGGGTAGTCTACCCCGTATTGTGGTTATGATGCGCAGGGAGCCTCTACGCCATGGCAGAATTCCCCATCCCTCCCGCTGGGAACAGCACGCAGCCTGTGGAACCTTTGCGCCCCCTCTCCGATGAGGCACGCGATAAAGCGCCCCGCCCCAAGCCGCGCCCGAAGCGGGAGAAAAGAGGGGACGAATCGGGGCATCAGATCGACGAGTTTGCCTGAATCACGTAGGTGCGGGTGAAGGAACGGACCTTCAGGATACCAAGCGCGCCTGATTCCGTCCTCCCTGCTTTGCCTGGTACAGCGCGGTGTCCGCCATGGCCATCCGTTCATGGGGCGCCCCCCCGGGAAGCAGCGGAGTGATGCCAATGGAAACGGTGACATGCAGCGGGTAACCGTCCACCGTTTGAAGCGGCGTGGCTGCAACGTGCCGACATAGTCTTTCCGCCGTGAGCAAGGCACTCTCCTCGCTGAGCCCAGGTAAGATCGCTAAAAACTCCTCACCCCCGTAACGGTACAGGCCATCGTAGTGCCGCAAGGCCGAGCGCAGGCTCTGGGCAATAGCCCGCAGCACGGCGTCACCAGCGGCATGGCCGTGGGTGTCGTTGAGTGATTTGAAATGATCGACATCGATCATCGCGATGAAACTGGTTGTTTTGCGCTCGACCAGCGCTTGCTCGCGGATCAGATCCTGCTCCATGCGCCGACGATTCGGTAATCCCGTGAGCATATCTATCTCGCCGAGATTTTTACTGTAGGCCACGATCTCTTCGAAACATTGCTGTTCCAGAGCCAGCGCGGCATCGATGGTGGGTACCAGGGTCGGGCAGGGAAAATCTTTTGACGTTCTCGCCGAATCGCTCTGCAGTTGATGGAGAATCTCGTGGTAGTTCAACTGCAAGGCTTGCCAGTGCGCTCTTTGGGTCTCTGGGATCTGTGTTTCAGGGCCATGCAACGCCTGCAAAAGACCTTGTTCCGCCTGCCTCGGCAGCTTGTTGCCCCGGAAGTATTCCCGTAACCAAGCCTGCCAGAATCCTTTCCAGGCGGAATGGAGAGCGAGCAGACTGGCGAGATAGCTATCTTCCGCCACCAGGGAGTAGGCATCGTGATGGGGTAGGGCATGGTCCAGCAATTGAGCTTTCATGGGACAACCTCCTGTTGAAAGAGGTGAAGCAAACGCCATGCCAATACCTCTTCAGGAACCTTGGGGATTATAGCAGGGATGGTCACGTAGCGCAGCGTCGCAGTCCGGCAAGGGATTGCCATTTCTTGGTTTGGCAAACTGCTTCAGGATTTGCCGACCTGTGCCGTTATCTTTTCCAATGGAAGAGGCGAGGAGTGTGTCAATGCAACAGTTGCCCCTCATGTTGACAGTGGATCCCATACGAGGGCTTCCCGGCGATACGACTGATGGATTGATTCTGCTTGGTCTGGAAGGGATAGTGGAGTATATGCGCCGTATCCGGGTGGCCATTGAACGGCGGGATGCGGCGGCAAAGAAGTCGGCCATGGAGCGCGCGCAGCAGATTGTGCAGCATCTATTAGTGAATCTGGATGAAGATTTGCCCACGGAGCAACTGCTACGGCTGGACAGTTTGTATCGATACCTGCTGCTCAAGCTGGCACACGCCAATCTTTTCAATGAAGCGCAGGCGATTCTCGCCTGTCGGCCGATCATCGATGATTTGCGCGGGTTATGGACGGTGATTTTGAGTTCCTCCAGCGAGCTTTCCGGGAGCTTTTCCGGCCAGGTTGATTTTGAGCGCATGTTGGCTGGCTGAATGGAGAAAGATAGACGCATTGACGCCGAAGTCGCGTGTTGTCGATCCGCGATCGGTGCCGGCAGGTATGCATTGGGGTAGACAAGGGCAGGGAAGCCATGACAGAAGAAAAGAAGTCGGGTAGGGGCAGGTTCATCCTCCTCATGGGGACAGTCGTTGTGCTGCTTACCGTGGTGGCGAGCGTTGTATGGTGGTTTGTCGTGCGCCCGGTGGCCGCACCGACGCCGGCGCAGATCGCCAAAGAAAAGCTGAAAAACACCAAATTCATTGATCTGGGTTCTCTGGTCACCAATTTGCAGAGCGCTGATGGGAGCACGCATTACATCCAGGTGCAAATTCAGTTGAAGACCTACGATCCAACGATCGCGGCCTCGGTAAGGTCGTTTATGCCGGAAATCAGGAATGGTATTCTCATGTTGCTGAGCGCCCAACATGCCGATAAAGTAAGCGAGCCTGCCGTTCGTGATCAATTGCTTCAACAGATAAAACAACAGGTGAACACCATTCTTGAAACAGATGGCGGTGCATTAAAAGCAGCAAAGCCTGGAGCTCATCCACCCATAGCGGCAGTCTACTTTGCGAGTTTTGTGGTGCAATGAATAAACGAGGTATTGGGCAAAGATATTTCCATGTAATCCATAAGGGATAATGTTATGTTCTTGATATTGGGTTACGTCATCGCCTTGGGTGCCATTTTTGGGGGGTTTGCTCTCGAGGGTGGAAGCATCGCCGCGCTTATTCAGCCCTATGAGTTGTTGATGATCGCTGGCGGCGCTTTTGGTGCCTTTTTTTCGGCCACATTCCCGCGCACATTCAAATCGGTTCTCAAATCATTGCCTCTGGCCTTCAAAGGTTCGAAATATACCAAAGCGGTCTACATGGAGCTACTCGGTTTGCTCAGTGAGTTATTTTCCCGTATCCGTCAGGGTGGTCTGATGTCGATAGAGGGTGACGTGGATGACCCGCAATCCAGTGAACTGTTCAAAAAATATCCCCGTATCCTGATGGATCATCATGTGCTTGAATTCCTCACCGATTACTTGCGGTTGATGATCGGCGGAAACCTGGGCGCCTTTGAAATGGAAAACCTCATGGACGTGGATATCGATACCCATCATCGGGAACAGGAAATTCCCATCCACGCCCTGGCACGAACCGCCGATGGTATGCCGGCCTTCGGTATCGTGGCGGCGGTGATGGGGGTGGTGAATACCATGGGATCGGTGGATAAGCCGCCTGCGATACTGGGCGCACTGATCGCGGCGGCGTTGGTAGGCACTTTTTTAGGCATTTTGCTCGGTTATGCGGTGGTATCGCCTTTGGCGGCCCGTCTTGGGGATCGTGCGGGTGAGAGCAGCAAAATATTCGAATGTATCAAGGTAGCACTGCTGGCCACGATGAATGCGTATCCACCACAAGTGGCCGTCGAATTTGGGCGCAAGGTGCTATTTTCTACGGAGCGCCCCAGTTTTCAGGAGCTAGATGCTCACTTGCGTGATCTGAAGGGAAGATAAGACGCCATGGCCGGTGGTGATAAAAACGCGCCGATAGTCATCAGACGTGTCAAGAAGCATGGTGGTGGCGACCACGGCGGCGCCTGGAAAATCGCCTATGCGGATTTTATCACGGCGATGATGGCATTCTTTCTGCTGATGTGGTTGTTGGGGTCGACCACCAAAGCACAACTGCAAGGCATCGCCCAGTGGTTCAAGAATCCGGAGCGGGTGTCGCTCATGGGTGGGCCGGGCAGTGGATCTTCCAACTCCATTCTGCCGGGTGGTGGCAGTAATCTGAATAAAACGGTGGGCGAGCCGCAACGAGGGCAGAAAAAACAGGTCATCGCGCGCTCGGAAGCGCCCGTCAGTGCTTCCGAGCGCGTGGACCGGCACAATCTCGAACGCCTTGAGAAGACGCTTAACGCGCAAATTGCCAGCAATCCGGCGCTCGAGACATTTCGTAGGCAGTTACTTATTGACATCACTCCGGAGGGTCTGCGTATTCAGGTGGTGGATAGCGCGAAACGTCCCATGTTCTCTAACGGCAGTACCACACTCGAACCTTACGCGCAGGCCATTTTTCGGGCCATCGCCCCGACTCTGAACGCGCTGCCCAATCAAATCAGTATTACCGGGCATACAGATGCCTTGCGCTATCTGAATGACGGTAAAGGTTATAGTAATTACAATTTGTCAGCGGGTCGTGCCAATGCGGTGCGTCAGGTGCTGGTGCGGAGCGGATTGGGGGAGTCCAAAATTTTACGGGTCGTTGGCATGGGCTCATCCGTATTGTTTGTGCCTAAAAAACCGGATTCCCCCTTGAATCGCCGGGTCAGCATCGTGGTTCTCAGCCAGGAAGCAGCCGCGCGCATCATACATAACCAGCAGGCGGAGAATAGCGTGACGAACACCGGTGCGGCTCTGCGGGCTATTCACACGGCGTCGCTGTAACGCAGTCTCCCTCGCCAGGAGCGCACGTATTATATGTCTGCGTAGCGCAAACCACCCGATTCCTACCCTGCCGCTTGGCGATCAGCAGTGCTTGGTCGGCCGCGCGTAGCATGGCTTCCACGTCTCTCATCCCCGCATGCATTTGTGCAATGCCCGCACTGAGCGTGATCGGAGGGAGGTCTCCCGCCAGATGCTGCGTTTCGCGACGAATTCTATCCGCCAGTTGGAAGGCGCTCCGCAAGTCGGCGTGCGGGCATATGATCAAAAACTCTTCACCACCGATACGCGTGGTAAGATCGCCCGCACGTGAGTTATGCGCGAGCATCTGACCCAGCGCCAATAAAACCCGGTCGCCAACATCGTGTCCGTGCGTGTCATTTATCTGCTTGAAATAATCGATGTCCAGGATGATGCAACTCAGGGGATGTTGGTGACGGACGGCCTGACGCCATGATTCAGCCAGAAAATCATCTGCCGCGCGGCGATTGCCCAAGCCTGTGAGGGCGTCCTTGCAGGCCAAGATTTGCAGGGTCTGGTTTTTTTGGGCCAGATCGTCGCACGACGCTTCCAGCGTGGTCACGAAGGCCATCATCTGGGTCGCGGCGGCTATTTTTGCGACCACCTCTTTGGAGTGAAAAGGCCAGCGCAATACATCGTTAGCGCCCGCTTCAAGAGCGGCGACCGCACGAGCGATGTCATCGTGTGTGGTGTGTATGAGGATGTAAAGGCGTGGACCAAACTCACGGCGCAGTCGTCGACAGAGATCCAGTCCGTCCATACCCGGTAAAACCCAGTTCATGAGGATGATGCGCGGAGTGGATTGATAGACGAGGCCGATGGCCTCTTCTGCACTGGCTGCCTGAATAACGGTATATCCCGCCGGTTCGAGCAGGTGGGTGAGGAGCATGCGATCACTGCGCTCGGCGTCGACCAAGAGCAGTGGACCGGGGGTGTTCTGCGCGGCATGGAGACGCGCCGTCATGAGGATCTGGCGAAAGTGTTCCAATTTTATGAATGCCGAATCTGGTACGGTTTGATCAAATATATCCGCTATTGCGGCCCACTCCGCGGTAATTTCCTCGACAACCGCCTCGAAAATGGTGTCGGAGAACCACCAGCTTTGTATCTGAGAGTACAGTTTGGACGTGGCATCGCTGGGTTGTCCGGCGATGATCCAGTCCGCGATATACTGCCCCGTTTCGATAATGGCCCGGAGCGCATGAGGACGGTTGGCTTGTTCCAGGGGGGCGGTGGGGTCGGAAGGACTGTATTCGGACTCAACAGCCAGAACCATGGGATCGGGAAGCCACCATTGGCGTAGCAACGCTGCGCTCAGTTGGCGATGGTCGAAGCCAAAACAGGCTGTTTCCCGTTGCCGCAAGATTTCCGGCGACAAGTTTTCCCGCGCGATGGTGGCGGTGTCTTCCGGTGCCGCGCAAGCCATCAAAAGGCTTCCGATGTCGCATAACAGTCCCAGGGTAAAGATTTCAGCCGCAGACCATCCACCGATGCGGTTTGCCAGTGATTGCATGGCAATGGCACGTAGCACCGCCGTCGCCCAGAAGCGGTGTAGGTCGAAATGTGCGGCTACCGAGACTTTTTCATGGGCGAGGGACAGTCCGAGCGCAAGGCGGACGACCACCTTGAGTCCGATGCGCAGGAGCGCGGCGTCAATGGCCACCGCTGGCCGCGAGCCCCGATACAGAATGGAATTGGCTAGCTGGATGATTTTTGCCGTAAGGACCGGATCAAGCCGGATCAGTTCCGCGGCCTCCGCCAATCCCGCGTTTTCGCGCTGCAGGAGTTCCATCAGTGCCAGGGTGGTCCGAAATGGCGAGGGGCAATCCCCTTTATCCAAACTGAGGAGTAATGTTTCAATGTGCATGATGCTCACTTAACTCCGGAGGCCGTCCTCGAATTATGAATGGAAACAACCAGGTTGTTACCTCAGACTGGCGGCCCAGGCCATGGATTCCAGAGACATCCGGGTGATGTCGGCGGCGGTGAGACCCAAGGGGGCGGCACCGTCACGCACCGCATCGATATCGCCGCGCTCCGCGGCCTCAACGACTTGCAGCAAAATGCCGTCTTCGCCCTGATGATGCATGATGGCCGCACGCATCTCTGGGCAAAGCCGCAACTCCTCTAATAATCCCGCCATCGGTTGTCCCAGGCAGACGTCCAGCAATGACAGCATCCCGACCAGAAAAGACCGGTGCAGTGCGAGGGGGTGGGATTCCAGTAGTGGTGAATGTTCACGTAACATTTCAGCGAGGCGGGCGCGAGTCGCCGCAACCACCAGTAATGGACTTTTGTGGTTACCCTGGCTGGCGAAGAGCAAGAGAGTCAACCAGCGCTGTAAGGGTTGTCGACCGAGCAGAATAAGTGCGCGGCGAATGCTATCGATCTCCTGGCCGCGGGTCAGACCGGCTGAATTCAGGTAGCGGAGGAGTTGATAGGATAGACCTGGGTCCTTACGAAACGTTTCTTCGATATCGCTGACAGGATTCTCTTCGGCAAGCAGGTTTAACAAGTTGAAAATCGTGCGCTGATCTGTGGCAAGAGTCCTTCCCGTGATGATCTCTGGGCGCATAAAATAATAACCTTGGCTATAGTCAACACCCATTTCAAAGCAGCGCCGCGCCATGGCCTGAGTTTCTACGCGCGTGGCAATGAGTGCTGGGGTGTTGGGCAAATTGGCATTACGGATCATATGGATCCATGTCTCCCATACCGCAGGCGTATTAGCATGAGTATCTATTTTAATGAAACTCATGACTTTCAGTAATGCCACTTGCCAGGGGGCACCTTCAAAGCGATCCAGTGCCAAGCGGAAACCGATTTTTTGTAAATTTATCAGATTTCCAATGAAATCCCGGTTGGGCGCTTCGGTAATAGTAAACTCTGGAATGACTTGTTGGGGGGGGAATAATGCCAGACTCTTCTCATCAAAGTAACTGTCGGTAAAATTTATGAAGGCCAGTTTTCCGCCCAATAATTGTTCTACATTAAATACGCTGAAGGTTTTGACCAGGACTCTGGCCGAGGAAAGGAAGGGATCGGCCAAGGGGCCGTAGTCTTCTTCCCGGGCAAAGAGTTCGTAGCCAATAATTTCACCCTGGCGGCCAAGGATGGCCTGCCTGGCGATGAGTTCTTGCGTGTCTCTGGGAGCGGATATTTCGGGGAATTCAGTGGGCATATCACACCGTCACAAAGCGATCTGGTCGAGGTTCGGAAAAATACCGCTTATCTCCAGCGGGTGCGTGGTACAAGTGTGCCCGGCGAGAGATTGGCATAGATTCCGGACGCGAGGAGTGGCGTTGGCCGATGTGCTCCCGGTACTGGTGATGCTCAGAAACTCCATATAGACCCCTGTAGGCTGAACACAATATTAAAGATTTCAGTGTGTGGGATCGGCACAGCCCCGGCAATGCGCGCCGATCGGTGATCAGGGCACATACTGTAAGCCGGGGCGCCGACGTACGTACAATGAATTAGTACAAGCTCGGCGGTTTGCCACGGGGCAGGATCTGGCCGCGAAAAAAGATTCTGTCGCACGTGAACATTCAGTCCGAATGTCGTAGACATGCGCCCAGCGACCGGAAAACACTGCCGGATGTCGAGATGCTGGTGGTTTGGCCGGCTTATGCCGGCCTGAAAAGCGTCATGGGTGCCTACGTTAATACGCAGCAGCAAGCAATCAACGTGAAAGAAGCCTTGCCCGGCATTCCATTTATGAGACGTGTGGTTATGTTCCGCAGAATACCCGGTAAGGTTCACTACATACCGGATGCCCGGGCCTGCGCCTGCGCCTGTTAGTTGATGGTGACACCGTCGCGGGCTGATGCTCGCTATCGCGCCGCTCTCCCGCTGCATATCTTAATGGGACGGTTGCAGCATATCTTGTGCGAATAAAGAAAGAAGGCACCTAGAAAGTCGCTCTAACTGCCTATTTTATTTGGTGGGTTGTGAGGGGATCGAACCCACGACCCGCTGATTAAGAGTCTTGCGGTCTGGCATTTATGACGGTTTATCGACTCTCATGTATCGTTATTTATCAGATAGTTATAAGAATACTACCCTTACCAAATTTGACGTATTTACCGTAATTTGGTTGGATATAGGTTGGATGATCCAACCGGAATCAGTAGGTCTGATCGTTCTGTTGATCGTGCTCGTAACATAATGTTTTTTATAATGATAGACTGGATGCGCGATCGAATGACTGAAAATCACTGGTTCCAGATTTTGAAAGGAGACCACGATGACTGAAAAAGTGAACTTCACCAAGGCCAGTCTTTCGGCGCTGGAACCAATCCTTGGCAAGCGGCGCCGCGTCTATGACGAAAAACAGAAGGGCTTGGCCGTGTATGTTTCCCCAGCCGGGACCAAGACCTTCTACTGCATTCGCAAGGTAGACGGCAGGGTGGAGGAAATTCGCATAGGCGATGCCGCTACCGTGACCATTGAGACAGCTCGCACAACCGCTGCTGGGATCATCAACCAGATTGCCGCAGGGACTAACCCGGCTGAGCAGAGGCGCATCAAGAAGGCAGAGATGACGTTCTCCGATCTGTTCAGCGAATGGGTGAAGGATTGCCGCGCCAAGGGTAAAAAAAGCCTGGGCAACGACGAGCGCAACTTTCGTCTACACCTGCAAGAGATCGCCAAGAAGAAACTGTCCGAAATCGAACGTCAGCATGTTCGCGCGCTGCATCGGAAGGTCAGCACGGGAGCCGGGATCTATCAGGGCAACCGTGTCTTGGCCTTGGTCCGTGCCGTGTTCAATTTCGGAATCAACACACTGGATGTTCCGCGACTAGCCAATCCGGCTGCTGGCCTCAAGATGAACCGAGAGGAAAGCCGGGATCGTCGCCTGCACGCCGATGAAATGCCAAGATTCTTTGAGGCACTGGCCGCCGAGGAAAATCCGGACGTGCGCGATTATGTCATGCTGTCGCTGCTGACCGGGGCACGTCGGTCCAACGTGCTGGCGATGCATTGGCAGGAAATCAATCTAGAGCGCAAAACGTGGACCATTCCTGGCTCAAAGGCCAAGGCTGGAGACAGCATCGCCGTACCTCTCACCGACGCCGCCATAGAGGTGTTGCAGTCCCGCGCAGAGACATCCGGGGCGCAGGGGTGGGTATTCCCCGGACCGGGCAGGACAGGCCATCTCGTAGAACCCAAAAAAGGCTGGCAACGTCTATTGCAGCGAGCAGGCATTGATGACCTACGCATCCATGACTTGCGCCGTTCGCTCGCATCCTTTCAGATCGATGCCGGGGTATCTCTGGCCGTCATCGGCAAGGGGCTGGGACACCACTCGCAGCAAACCACTGCCGTCTATGCAAGGTTGGCGCAAGACCCCGTTGCCGATGCTTGGCAGAAAGGCACCGATGCTATTCTGGTGGCTGCCGGAGTCAAAAAACCTGTCGAGGTCACGCCGACGCAAAAATTGCCTGCCCATCGCAAAAACGCTATAGTATGAAGTGGAGCGCAGAGACCCTCGACAAGTGTGTTGATGATGAACTCAACGCCCTGCCGTCCGCGTTGCGCGCGCGACTGTTGCGGATAGTGGAGCTCATTGAGCAGGTGGGGCTGGAGCAGGTCCACGAGCCACACATCAAGCACCTGGAAGACAAGCTCTGGGAAATACGCGCCAAGGCGCCGGATGGGATTGCCAGAGCAATATATGTCACTGCAACAGGGAGACGGCTGGTCATCCTGCATGCTTTCGTCAAGAAAGCGCAGAAGACGCCCAAGCGGGCCATAGAGACGGCACGGCAACGCGCCAAGGAGGTTTTGCAATGAGCCGCTT
>JAKACQ010000033.1:0-32318 GCA_021821285.1 Pseudomonadota bacterium | reverse complement strand
TTTAGGGCAGAACTCGCGACTAACTTTCTTACCGCTGTCGGCAATTGATTCGTAGTATTTGGCTTCCCCGGATATTTTTACGGAACCCTCCGGCATAAATATCGCTGGCGTAAATGCTCCGCCAGATGTTTTCTGGCAATCACGGCAGTGGCAGTTCCCCAAGAAAACCGCACTCCCTATAGCCTCATATCGAACATTTCCACAGAGGCATCCACCATGCATTTCCTTTGTCATAAGCTAGTTATCCCATTCATTGTTCGTTAGAGAGATATGTTGTGCATCATTCTGTCCCACCGTGCCCATCCGGGAAACGACGGGTGCTCGATATGAGACATGGGCTTCATGCGTAGAGCAACCGCCCGCGTGGCTCTGGTATGGGGCGCCCCAGCTCCGTTGCCGTCTCGATCCATTCGCCAACCACCCTTATGGTGGTCTCCCTTTCTGTCTGCGAACAGCATGGTTGCTAAAGATTAACCTTCCCAGGTTGTTTTGGCGAGCATCAAAAAATATCAGCGGACTGACATGAAACCGCTCTGCCAGTTTTATCGGAGGCCCTGTCGGTTTGATTTCGTGGGCTATTGTGACAAAGTGCCCTCCAAAGCACTGCGCTCCCGGACTACCTTGGACACATCCTGAAAGCCATCGAGCGTATCGACCGCTACACGACAGATGTCAACGGCGATTTAAAACTGACACACACACTGGGGTTTCAGTCAGCATTTTGCACCCCCTGCGGCACTCAATGCGTTGCTGATACGTTCTTCTGCCTGAGCAAGCCGTTGTACTGCAGATTCGTTGAGGTGTTCGCCGCGTTGCAGAGCACCAGCGATAACGCGGATCGTGATTGCTTCTGTGGCGATGCCAGTTAGGGCGTCTCTGGTAGGTTGGTCAGATGCCGTCCCCATTTTGCCCAAGCATCGGCCATCTCTTTTGCGTAGTCATACCGCTGATAAATCTGGGTGACGCCTTTCGATTCCTTGTGATTCAGGACGGCATAGAACCGCTAAAAACGACAAGTACCTGTTTATTATAGATAATATTGTTTCAGAAAAACAGCACCGAACCCCATAAAACCGCATATTTCTTGTTTTGGGGGCAAGTTAGGACATTTCGTAGGGCACGAATCGCCGCATGGGGATGGACGCCGGCGTCCCGTTAAGCCCCAGAGATTGCATGATCTGTTTATTGGTGTGAAGCTCTGTGAGGACCTGCGCGGTTGGAGCCGTTTCGAAACTTTGGGGATTTCCATGCGATTATACTTAGTCAGCAAGTGTTCACCGTATCGCTTTGTCATCCCGATAAGTTCTTCGACCAATCAAACGCCTGTTTCCAGACGGCATAATTTAAAAGCAATCCCGCCTGCATTTGCTGGCTGTCCTGCCTGTCGTGCCGTTGCCATGGCGCCATCTCTTGCTGGTGTGCCGCGATGCAGAAATCATAATGCAATTCAGCGAACCACGCCATTCATGACAAGGCCGGTTCCTGCACCCCCTATAGCCGTTGCGTGTTGTAGCGAACGTGGGCCAGCAAGCGGTACTTGTTGCCGCCGATGAGGCGGTTAAAATTGTCCACGAAATCATAGAGACAACTGAACGACAGCCCTTTTTTCAACCGGGAACCGAGTTTGACTTTCCGCTCATCATGGATCGGCACCTCCCGCAGATCATCGGGATGCGGTATGCCATTAAGTCGATCGTCACTTATGCCTATGCCGTATGACTTGCTGTTAGCCATGTGTTGACAATAGCTATACACCGCTCTACCATTTGTATATCTGCTGTGTTTCATGAGGAGACTACCATGCGCGCTGCCGCCATCAATTTACGTGCCTTGCCGGAGCAACGTGATCTCATTGACCACGCCGCCCACCTGCTGGGCAAAAACCGTTCCGATTTCATGCTGGAAGCCGCCTGCGAGCGTGCGCAATCGGTGCTGCTCGATCAGGTGTTCTTTGGGCTGGATGCGGAAAAATTCCAGCAGTTCACCGCCATGCTCGACGCGCCACCACGTGCCAATGAGGGTCTTGAGCGGCTGATGGCGGTCAAGGCGCCGTGGAAAATCAACCAAGCTTGAAGCTATCCGCGCCGCAGCCACTTGCCGCGACGCATCTGTTGGGCGACTTTGAGTGCGGAGAGACTGCTCTGGATGAGTGGCTCAAACGCCGGGCGATGAACAACCAGTTCACTGGCGCCAGCAGGAGCTTTGTGGTTGTTGATGAAGAAAATCGTGTGCGTGGCTTCTACTCCATGTCAGCTGGTGCGGCCTCTCATCAACTGGCGACCGGCTCGGTTCGTCGCAATATGCCCGATCCGGTTCCCGTCATGGTGCTTGGCAGGCTGGCGGTAGATCGACGGGCACAAGGCATCAAACTGGGGGCAGCCATGCTGCAAGACGCGGTGAATCGGGCCATCACCGTATCGCAGAACACCGGAGTTCGCGCTTTGCTGGTTCATACGCTCCACGAACGCGCCAAACAGTTCTATGAGCACTACGGCTTTCAGGAATCACCACAACATCCGATGACGTTGATGCTGCGCCTGAGTACCGTCAAAGCTTGATTACTCCGCGCAGGTATAATTTTCGGGCTATATGCAAAAAAGAGGTTGACCAGAGATTGCGAGGGGGCGGCGGGAGAAATGCCTGTCGCGTGCAAGAACTTGTTGATCCGGGTCATTCTCAACATGTGCCGTTTTGTGCAAAGCAGGGTTGAGCAAGCAGCCTGGGCACGAGAATCAGATGCTTTAGCCAGCCCGCCTATCACACATTAGACCAGTGCTTACGAACGGCGGCTAAGCAGCGGAAGCGATCGTTCAGAGGACCGACCATCCCATCATGTTTTCAAAACCCGTGATTAGGCGCATGGAATCGAGAATCTGAATCAAGAGTGGGTTATGAGAACCGGAAGCCGTTGATTGTGCGTGTTATCGTAACGGGTGCCGCTGGGTTCTCAAAAACGGCCATTTGTGAGACGGTTATATGATGCTAAATGATGTTACAAGTAGTATCATTCGTGGATGAATAAAGCGATCAAGCTGCGTGAGGCCATGAAAAACCATCCCATGGGGTGGCAGATTGATGATCTTCAGGTGGTTGCCCGTCAGCACGGAATCACCTGGCGACACGATGGCGGCAGTCATTGCGTATTTATCCGGCACGATGGGCGGACGCTGCCAGTGCCCGCCCATCGACCGATCAAGCCGGTCTACATCAAAAAGTTTTTGCGCCTGGTGGCAGGAGAATGACCATGTATGCCCTGGAAGATTACCCGTTCGAGATGCGCCCGCTGAAGCCCTCAGAAGGGGGTGGGTATCTGATTTCCTACCCGGACTTCACGGAATGCATTGCGGATGGAGAAACGGTGGAAGAAGCCTTACAGAATGGCCGGGAAGCATTGCAGGCAGTGATAGGGGCTTTGCAGGAGCAGGGGATGCCGGTACCGGCCCCGAATAGTGGGGGTGTGGCTTCTGGCAGATTCATTGCCAGGGTCCCCAAATCCATCCATGCTCAACTTACCGCACGGGCCAGAATGGAGGGGGTATCGCTCAACGCGATGGTTTTGACGCTCATCGCCAAGGGGTTGGGTCAGGGAACGCGGATGGAATGAGGTTTGCCGGCCCTGGGGTAGGCTCGGGGGCGATGATTCCGAATATGGCAAAAGCCACATAAAACTGGGCCTTTTTCACCCCCCAGTAAATTTGAAGCAACTTTAGCCTATTCAAACGTCCGCTTTCAGATACCGTCTTGAGATCTGCTATGCAACCCCAAAGTTGGGGTCGAATGGTTGCCCGGATTTAAGCACTCCGAAAGCCAGATGGAGGAGCGCATGGCTGCTATCACCACCTGCATGGGTCGTTTACCTCTAGCCAATAGCCGATCGCAAAAGGCCGCAATAACTGGATTGTGCCGCTTGGCTACCACCGCCGGAAGATAGAGCGCCTTGCGCAGCAGAGCATTTCCCGTCTTGGCAATGGGGCTTGTTCCCGCCCACTGACCAAGACTGGCGAATGCGGTGATCTGCGGACCATGCCGGTGCATCCCAATGGTTGCACGGATCGTTTCACGGTATTAAAGTAATGATTCCTTACTTCCTGCCTTCTGTTCAAGGAATGAACATGCTTGCCAAGCTTACCTCTAAAAATCAGCTGACCCTCCCCAAGGCGACGGTAGACGCGGTTCCGAAAGCCGAATACTTCGATGTGGAGGTGCGTAATGGGCAAATCGTGCTGACCCCGGTTCGTGTCCAGCGCGCGGATGCGGTTCGGGCGAAATTAGCGGATTTGGGTATAGGAGAAAAAGACATCCAGGATGCCGTTGCCTGGGCCGCCGAGCAAAACACCGTTTTGTCCGGTAAGCCCCGCTGATGGCGGAGTCCCATCCATACCGTGTGGTTCTGGATACGAATGTCGTACTGTCGGCTTTGTTGTTTAGCCGTGGGCACCTTGTTTTTATCCGTGAGGCGTGGTGGCATCGCATATTCGTTCCCCTGGTGAGCCGTCGCACAACTTCCGAATTGATGCAGGTGTTGGCTTATCCGAAGTTTCATTTGACGGCGGATGAAGTAGAGGAGCTTTTGGCGGACTACTTACCCTATGGCGAGATAGTACGGACCGCAGCCTTCCAGGCGGATCTTCCATCGTGTCGCGACCCATTGGATGTTCCGTTTCTCACGCTCGCAATGGTCGGACATGCGGATTATCTGGTGAGCGGGGATAACGATTTGCAAGCGCTGAAAGAGGAGATGGGGCCATGCCGCATCCTTCAGCCCAAGGAGTTTATCCGCATCCTGGAGCCGCCGCAGAAAAAATCCTGAACCCCCTACCCTGACCGTTGTTCTTCGTATCCTGGTCATCCCGGCATACGCCGGTCGCGGCCTGTTCGCTGGAGAGAGGACACGGCGTGACGCGCGCGCCCTCAGTCCTCGGCAATCTGGATGGCGGCGATCTTCTGCGCGGCGAGGCGGTGGCCGTGGGCGGCGGCGTCGGCGAGCCAGCGGAGCCACAGGATGCGGCTCTGGGCGACGCCGAAGCCCCGCAGGTAGCAGAGCCCCAGCCAGTCCATGGCGTCGGCGTGGCCCTTGACGGCGGCACATTCAAACCACTTGACCGCCTGCTCGTGGAGCCCGGCGCCGAAAAAGCGGAGGGCGACGGCGTTCATGGCGTCCGGGTCGCCGTGATCGGCGGCCACCACCTGGGTCATCAATTCGGCGTCGAGCGCCACAGGGCAGTGGCCGGCCAGGCCGGGCAGGTAGATGAGGAATTTGGCGTCGCCCGCCCGGCGCTGCTCCCCCTCGGGCGCGGCGCTCTCGATGCTGCCGTCTTCGCGCCAGCGCTGGATGGTCCGCATGCTCTTGCCGGTCAAAAGCGCGGCGGTCTGCGTGCTGATCAGAAAACGGCTGCTATCCATCCCTCTCCCACCCACTCGGCAGCGTCATGCGCCCGATCATACCCGACCCCGGCGGGGCTGTCACCGTTTTGCGGCGACACGCCCCGGGATGGCGGGACATTTCCGCGACATGGGCCGGTCCGGCGCGGGTTTTCCATGGCAGATCCGGGTTTGTCCGGCGCGGGGCGCGACAAGGCCCCCCTGGCGGGGCGTTTTGGCGACAGTGCCGGGGGCTGTCGCGGCTGCGGCCGGACAGGGGCGGCGCCTTGACCGCCGACGCCCGGAAAGGCCGGGCGCGGCGCGGCGCGAACATCGCCCAGATCCGGAAAAAAGCGTGGCAGATCGCATGGTTAGCCTAGCCTCCCGGACACGCCCCCCAGTCCGGCCTAATCTGGCATAAGGATTGCTAATAGAGCTTCAACCTCAGCCATCGGCTCAGGGTGTTATCCGCCCCACCAAGGGCAACCTTACTTTTGGGAGATTTACGCATGAGCACATTCGCAGAGAAGGCACAGGCCAGCGCCGAAGCCGGTTTCACCCTCATCGAACTGATGATCGTCATCGCCATCATCGGCATCCTGGCGGCCATCGCCATCCCGCAGTATGAGCAGTATGTTGCCACCTCTAAGGCGACCACTATCACTCAAGATTTTCATCAGATGGTGACCCAAGCTACGGCCGCGCAGGCGGCTGCACAGGCTGGGCAAAGCACCACTGTAACTACTAATGCCAACATTGCTAACAGTGGTGCCAGCGTCAATGTCACACCAGGCGGTACTGCTGGAACCGCAACAGCGGTAACTATTTCTCCAACAACTGGTACAGTTTCTGTTATTTTGACCAACGCGAACGCCAGTAACAGCGTGGCAACAGCGGTATCTGCCGCCCTAACCGCCGCCGGGATAAGTACTTGTACTGGCATTGGTTCAACCTCTGGTACTTGTACTGCGACTGTTACCCCAGACGGGGGGGTTGCGTACAACTAAATACAGACCACGGTTGCATGGCCATTACAGGGCATGCAACCCCATAAAAACCTGATGATTTATAGGCATATATTCCGACAGTCTTGCATGCGGTAGATATGCTTATGCGTCACCGAAGACATAAAACCATCACGCCGCGCCGGTAATTCCTCGAAACAACCCGACACAAAGCACCGTGCCACATGCACAGCGCGGCAGGGGAGGTTGCGAGTGTTTGCAGCGCCGCCGCGGAGTATCCCAGTCCCATGCACACAGGAGAATTCGCATGAATGAATACCATCACCAGACCCGCATCAATCAGCTCCAGAACCATCGCCACGCCCTGCTGCAGGCGCGCGATAGCCGGGGCGCCTGCATCGGCACCATCGAGATGGAACTCAACGTGGTGCGCAGCGAGTTGCTGGCGCTCTACGAAACCCGGCGGCTGCAGCCGCCGTATCACGCCGCCAGCAGCGCCGCCGCGCCGCAGTTCGCCTGAGCGCGGCGGTCACCGGCACCGTGGATGACGTACTCCGGCACCCGTCCGGCTCCGTTGCCCCCCTGCCGCACCGCAAGGTCCGCCATGGCCGACATCCCGGATTCTCCGCGCCCCCGCTGGGGCACCCTGCGCCGCTTCGGCAAGCGGCTGGGAAGCGCGCTCTTCGCGCAGAATCCGCCACCCCACGCCGGGCAGGCGCGCCTCGGCCGCTTCCTCGCGTTCCGGGACGCCGTGGCGCAGGTCACGGCCCACACCGAACAGGAACAGGTGCTGCTGGACGCCCTCTGCACCCTGGCCCTGCAGACGACCACGGCCACCCTCGCCTGGGTCTGCCGGCCTGATGCCCAAGGGCGCTTCGTCACCCTGGCGGAAGCGGGCCGGGTGGATTACCTGGATGAATTCGCGCACCACCCCCAGTCGGGCCTGCCCGTCGATCAGGGTCCCCTGAACCGGGTCTGGCGCGAGCAGACTCCACTCTTCAACGCCCCGTTCCCGGAGGGGCCGCTGCGCCGGGCCTGGGAGGAACACGCCCGCCGGTTTCCGTTCCGCTCCATCGCCGTGCTGCCCATCCCCCGGGACTGCAAACCCTGGGCCCTTTTCGCGCTCTACGATCCGACCGCGCGGGCCTTCCCCAGCGACTGCCAGATCGTCCTGCAGGGGATCCTCCGCCATGTGACGGAGGCCCTGGAGGATTGGGGCAACATCCTGCAGGAGCGCGAGCAGGCCCGGCAGCAGAGCATTCTCGGGGCCGCGCTCAAGGCGTCCGACGAAGGCGTCATCCTCACCGATGCCGAACGCCACGTGCTCTACACCAATCCCAGTTTTTCCGTGCTGACCGGCTACTCCCAGGCGGAGATCATGCGCCTGGGGATGCATGTGCTGCAGGGGCCCCTTACCGACCCCGAGGCCCTCCGGGAACTCGACACCGCCCTCGACGCGCAGACCTTCTACAACGGCACCCTCCTCAATTACCGGCGCGATGGCCGCACCTTCTGGAACCATCTGAGTCTCATCCCCATCCACAGTGACGCGGGGGCGCTGACCCATTACGTGGGGATGATGCGCGACGTGACGGAAGAGCGCCAGGCGCTGCACCAGCTGGAGTATGACGCCTACCACGACCGCCTCACCGGCATCGGCAACCGCCGCTCTCTCGAAGACCAGGTGGAGATATCCATGCTGCGCACCCAGCGGCAGCAGAGCCTGCTTGCCGTATGCATGATCGATCTGGATCATTTCAAGCCCATCAACGATTTTTACGGGCACGATGCCGGGGATCATGTGCTGCGGGTCATCGCCCGGCGCCTCCAGGAAAAGCTGCGCCGCACCGATTATGTGGCGCGCATCGGCGGCGACGAGTTCGTGCTGCTCATCGAGGGCTATAATACCCGGCAAGAACTGGAGATGATCCTCACCAAGATCGAGGTGGCGGTGACCGGACCCATTTACCTGAAGACGGGCGAGCGGGTGGGCGTGCATCTGAGCATGGGGGTCAGCCTATATCACCCGCCCTATCAGCCGGATTTCACCACCCTCCTCCAGGCCGCGGATCAGGCGCTGTACCAGAGCAAGGCCCAAAAGGGCCGACGCGAACGCTATTGGATCATTTTTGACGGAGCGCCCACATGACCCGCCCGCAGACAGACCGCGACGACCCGACCCTGGAGGACGCCAGTCTCCGGGATTTCCTGCCGCTGCGCTCGGGCCTGCAGATCGCCGACTATCACGCGCTGCTGATGGATGATTTTCAGCGCATCATCCTGGAGAGCCTGCCGGAACAGCTCTGCGCGGCGGCGCCCGCCGCCGCGGTGCTCTTCTCCGCGGACACGACGGATGCCGGTCAATCGGCGGTCTTCGTCGGCTGCAGTCCGGAGGGCATCCGCTTCAGCGGCGGAACCCTGCCGTTGCAGGCGCATCCGGGCAAGCATCTGATATTCCTGGAAGTGCCGGAGGGGATGTATTCGTTTTTCACCGACTTCCGCGCGCAGCGCGGGGAACACCTGCTCTTCAGCCCGCCGCCGATTCTCTATCAACGCCCCACCCGGCTGGCCAAGCGGATGCGGATGCAAGGCCCCCTGACCCTGCTCCGCAAAAACGGGCACCGGCACGCCGGCATGCTCCACGATTTCAGCCTGACCGGGGCGAGCTTTTTTACCGACACCGACACGCTCGCGCTGGGTGAGGCCATCCTCATCGATTTCAACGTGGTGGAATGCGGGCGTTGCGAAACCGTGGTGACGGTCTTGCGGAAAGAGGCGCGCGACGCGCGTCTGAAGCATCTGGTGGCGGTGAAGCTGCTCCTCACCCAGGCGCAGCGGAAAAAGCTGGAATATCTCTTTCTGTGCCACAAATATCCACAGTTGCGCCACGGCCCCCCTTTGCCGGAGGAATGAACATGGCGCGGGCGGATTGCAAATTGGCGCGATTGTTCTATATGTCTGCGCGTACCGATAATCACAAGGTCAGGTGAGCACATGGCGACGACCCTGAGGAAAAAGAAGCAAGCCGCGGCCCGCGAGGTAAAGACCTACGACTTTGTCTGGGAGGCGACCACGCCCGGCGGGACGGAGAAGAAAAAGGGCGAACTCAATGCCGTCTCCGCCAACGCCGTGCGCTCCTCCCTCCGCCGCGAGGGCCTGGTGCCCACCGTGGTGCGCAAGGTGCCGCAGCCCCTGTTTGGCGACCGCGGCATCAAAGAAGCCCAGCTCGTGGTCATGGTCCGCCAGCTCTCCACCATGATCAACGCCGGGGTGCCCATCGTGCAGGCCTTTGAGCTGCTGGTCTCCGCCACCTCCGCCGCGGGCATGAAAAAACTGCTCAAGGGTATTCTCAAACACCTTCGGGAAGGCGAGTCGCTGTCGCAGTCCATGGCCCATTTCCCCAAGTATTTTGACCGCCTGTTCGTCTCGCTGGTGGCCGCCGGCGAGCAGGGCGGCATCCTCGACACCATCCTCCTGCGTCTGGCCGAATACCGCGAAAAGAGTCTGGCGCTGAACAAGAAGGTGAAGTCCGCGATGTTCTATCCGGCGGCCATCATCACCGTCATGCTCGTCGTCGTGGTCATCCTGATGGTCTTCGTGATCCCGGTATTCTCGCAGCTCTTCAGCAGCTTCGGCGCGACGCTGCCGCTGCTGACGCAAGTGGTGATCAACATTTCCAACTGGATGAAGAGCCACTGGTACATCATCGTCCTGACGCCCATCGCCCTGGTCTGGGGCTTCATCTGGGCGTACCGGCGCAACCTGCGGTTCAGAACCGTCGTCGACCGCTACGCCCTGAAAATCCCGGTGCTGGGCGACATCCTGCTCAAGGGCGCGGTCGCCCGCTTCATGCGGACCCTGTCCACCATGCAGGGCGCGGGGGTGCCCATCCTGGAGGCGCTGGAAACCTTGTCCCGGGTGTCCGGCAACGTCATCATCGAGCGCAGCGTGCTCGCCGCCCGCCAGGAGGTCGCCGGCGGCGGCCGCATCACCACCCAGTTCAAGGCCGATGGGGTCTTCCCGGTCATGGCCACGCAGATGCTCGCCATCGGCGAGGAAACCGGCGCCATCGAAACCATGGCCGGCAAGGTCGCCGACTTTTACGAAAATGAGGTCGAAGAATCGGTCAACCGCCTCTCCACCCTCATGGAGCCCATGATCATGGTGGTGCTCGGCATCATCGTCGGCACCCTGGTCGTCGCCATGTACATGCCGATCTTCAAGATGGGCGCGGTGGTGACGCATGGGGGGTGAGGCGGACGGACCGGGGTTCACCCTGATCGAGCTGATGATCGCGATCGCCGTGCTCGCCATCCTTCTCGCCATCGCGATTCCCAATGTTTCCCTGTGGCTGGTGCGGGCGCGCATACAGGCCGCCGCGGGCCATCTGCAGCAGGATATTCTCTGGGCCAAGGGTTACGCCATCCGCAGCGGCTACCCGGTGAGCATCAGCATTCAGGGCGGCGGCAACGCCTGCGCCTGGACCATCAGCCCGCAGACGCTCAGCACGGTGCTGCAAAACGTTCCGCAAATGTCCGCCCCGCAATACGCCAATCAATACCCGAACACCCCCTGTGCCGTCGTGGTCGGCGCCACCCCCCCCACGGCCACCGCGTTCAGCGTGACCCCCACCGGAATGGTGTACGACGCCACCGGCGCCGTCACCAGCGCGGCCATCACCTTTCAGGCGACCAGCGCGCATCCGGCCACCTATGGCTACTGGCAGGTGGAGGTGAGCGGCGCCGGGGATGTGCGCTCCTGCGCCACCGCCTCCGCCACCAGCACCCAGTGCAACCTCCAGTGAGGACCCTCGTCATGCACGCGCCACACGCACCGGAGCAAGGCTTCACCCTCATCGAGACCATGATCGCCCTGGCGATTTTCGCCATCGGCTCGATGGGTATCCTGGCCATCCTCACGAACGGTTTCGGTACCACGGCCGAGAGCAACAACCTCACGGGCGGCTATGAGATGGCCCAGAACGCCATCGGCATGATCCGCGCCAACGGCGGCAACGCGCTGCAATTCAACGGCGCGGTCGTCTCCAAAACCGGCAGCGTCACCATGCCCGGTAGTGCCAATACCGTGGTTGTCCAAGCGATCAATAGCTGGAAAAACATGCTGCACCCCGCCGCCTTGCCTCCCCTCCTTCCCGCCGCCAGCGGCCAGATCGCGATCGTTCCCCTGCAAGGCAGCGGCATGTGCCCCTGCGCCGCCACGATTTCCGTCGGCTGGCTGTCGTCCAACGGCATTCCGGAAACCTACACCGTGCAAACCATCGTGGGGTACTGACCATGCGCCGCACCATCCATCCCGCTGAACACGGCTTTACCCTCACCGAACTGCTGGTGGCACTGGTCATCGGCACCCTGCTGGCGATCGCGGTATTTTCGTTCTTCCTGCACAGCAGCCAGATCATCACCAATCAAGGCACGACAACGGACATGTGGCAACGCGGACGCAACGCGCTGGCCCTGGTGCGTCAGGCCGTGGAGTCGGCGGGATTCGGATTGCCGCAGGCGGCCAACTGTCCCAACGGCATCGCGGCGTATAATGCCAATCAGACGGTCAACCCTTTTTCCATGACGGCCATCACCGCCTCCGTGCAAAGCGGCAGCGCCTACGACCCCACGGCCCTCAGCCAGATCGACACGTACTCCTTGATGACCGTGACGGGAGGGGCTTCTTTCGGCAATGCCCCCGCGGCGCAAATCAGCTCCATTCCCAGCATGAGCTCCCAGCGGGTGTTTCTGACCACGACGGCATTCGTCAACTCGGGGGATATGTTTATTGTACAAATTCCCGGACAGGCCTGTCTGATGGCGCAGGCCACCAGTCTGCTGCCCAATGGCAACGGGCTCGGCATCGTCCATAATTCCGGGTTGTCCAGCTTCAACCCCTCCGGCGGTTTTCAGGCACTGGCCAACGGTATTTATCCCGGCCTCAGCGCCACCGCCTTCGCCGGCGCCAACCTGATCGATCTGGGCAGCAACCACTTCACCATCAATCAATTCACCATCGGCGACAACGGCGGCACGGCGACGCCCACCCTGTACCTAACCCAGTACACCGCCAACCAGAGCGCGGGCACCCCATCCACCCGCCAGGCGCTGGCGCGCGGCGTGGTGGACCTGCAACTGGAGTACGGCCTGGGCAGCAATGGGGCCATCACGCAGTGGGTGCTGCCGAAAAAATATGCCCCCTCCGCCACGCAGCAAATCCTCGCCGTGCGGATCGCCATGCTGGTCCGCAGCACCCGCTACATGCCCAATGAAACCAGCCCGGCCAGCTTCGCCATGCCCGTGCCCTCCGGACAAACGCCACAAAACTACATCGTGCCCCAAAATAACGGTCCCGGCTGCCTGCAGGGGAATTGCCGCCATTATGCCTACCACCTCTTCGAAAGCGTGGTGCCGGTGCGGAACAGCATCTGGAGTGGACCATGATCCAGCACACGCAGCAGGCGCCATCCCCCCCCGAACCGGCACGCGGCGACGAGCGCGGGGCGATACTGGTGATCACCCTCGTCCTCGTGCTGGTGATCACCCTCGCGGTGCTGGCGCTCATCTATCTGACCCGCAACGATGTCCTCATCGCTTCCAACATGGCGGTGCAAAGCGCCGCGCAGGAAGCGGCGGATCAGGGGTTCAGCGCGGCGAATACCAGCTTGCAGGCCCTGCCGAACTGGCCGGAAATCACGTCTCCGGGCACCTGGTATCAGCCACTGCCGACCAGCGGCGGCGCCATCACGCGCCCCACCGTGCCTCCGGCCAGTTTTTGGTCCGGCTGCACCGGGACAACCTGCGCCGCCATTCCGGTGAAGTACGGCAGCTTCGATTTCAACGTGCAGTATGTGATGTATCCCGCCGGCGCCCTCGCCACCCAGGTGGGCGGCAATGAGCAAAACCAGACCGGCACCGGCCCCGGCGTGCAAAGCATGCGTTATTACGTCGTCTATGTGCATACATCCAGAACCAACGGCGGTGGGCTCGGCGTCACCGTGCAGGCCATTTTGAGGAAAGTGCAATGAAAAAGAACGCGCGTCAAAAATTCATTGTCAGCATGCTCTGCCTGTCCATGGCCGTGACCCCCCTGGCCGGTTGGAGCGGCTTCGCCCAGGCCGGCAACTTCATCAACATTCCCTCCGCCAATCAGCCGCAGGTCATGATCCTGCTGGACAACTCCCAAGGCATGGCGGGCGTCCTGCAAGGCCCCACGGGGCTCTCCGGGGCCATCATGACCGGTTCCGGCACCGTGCCCGAAGACGCCAACTCTTCCTCGCCCGCAAGCTATACCGCCAGCGGCTTCACGCCCCCGGCGCTGGGGTCGTCCGGAACCAGTGTGCCCTACTCCGTTCCCTGCAATACCTCCGGCATTACCGCCGCCGCCCAAAGCGCCTGCGCCTCCGTGGGGGCCTCCGGGTCCCCCAGTGCCTACATAGACAATTCACAGTCCATGCTCAACGTGGCGGAGCAAGCCATCGGCACGATTATCAATACACCGGAATATAACGATAATATGCAGTTCGGCCTGATGGATTACGTCGGGAAAAACATCGAAGATAAAGGGATATCGCTCTATAACACCTGGGTGTATTACATGAGCGATAATAATGGATTCTCCTTCGGCAACAGCGCGAAGGGGGCGCCGTCCGGAGATATCGCGGTCAACAACCCGTGTTACGGATCGGTCAGCAACGGATATTTTACCAACAACTCCTGCTACGACATTTATAGTCTTGGCTATAATAATCTATCCGTACCCGGACTTTATAGCGACAAATATCTTTACGTCAACGCCAGCAGCGATGCCCCGGTCATCAATGACGTGCTCTACGCCTATGCGGCACAATTCCAGCCGGGTGCCACCAATATCGCCTCCGGCGGCCCAAATCCGTACAACTTGAGCCTGTACCATTATGAACGGCAGCAATCCGGCGTCAATTATCAGAACGCCAGCAATCCACTCGGCAGTGGGATGACCCCCACCAGCGCCGGTTATTTCCCACTGTCCCAGCAAATATGGGAGTCGCAGCGCGGTTACGCTTTCAATGCCAGCACCGCCTACAACAAGGGCAATATCGTCAGCCCCATATCCGCAACCAATAGCACCAATGCGGCCAATATCGCCAACGCCATTCTCCCCGAAGTGTTCCGAACCGACAAATCCATCAATTATGCCACAAAAGGCCCGATAACCGCCTCCGCGGGTTACTCCCCCATGGCGGGCGCCTTCAGCACCGCGCTGAGCTATTACGAGGGAAACGAGGGAGACTCGTCAAATGCGCCGCCAACGACCTGCGGCAAGAAATATGTCATCCTCATCACCGACGGGCAGCCCACCCAAGGCATGAATAACGGGTATGTATATCCGCCCCTGGGCAGCGCTTCGGCGCAAATGTTCGGCGTCACCTCCATCACCGCCAGCACCTGGAGTTCGACCAACAACAACGCGGTGGTGGAAACCATCACGGAAATCCAGAAACTCGCCCAGAAGGGCATCAAAACCTATGTGCTGGGCGTGGGTTCCGCCGTCAATCCCAACGTGCCGGGCGCGTCCGCCGCCGATCAGACGGTGGCCCTGCAGGGACAGGCCGTGCTCACCGCCATGGCCCAGGCGGGGGGCACCAACAACTTCTATGCCGCCACGTCCGCCGCCGACGTGCAATCCGCCATGAACAGCATCATCGCCAACATTCTCGGCAAAAGCGTATCCGCGTCTTACGGCGCTCCGCCGTCCGCAACCGTGGGGTCTTTGGAGTTTCTGCTCAAGAACGTCAACCCGGTCGCGGGCCAAGGCGATCTCTACGCCTACGCGGTGCAGAACAACGGCACGCTGAGCACCAGCGCATCCTGGGATGCCAACAGCAACATGAGCACCAGCAATCGCAGCGGCGCCCTATACACCACCACGCCCGGCGGCGCCAATGGCGCGGGGGCGGAAAGCCTGCTGACCAGCGTCGCAACGAACAAGCCCAGCGCCTTCGGCACACTGCCCACGAGCCTGACGGCCAACATCATTGCCCACTACACCATCGACCCGTCTTACAGCAACGGCGCCTATCTCGGCGGGCGTTACCAAGGCTGGTACATGGGTCTGCCCACCTCCACCCCGCCGCAAGTGCTCCCGCCGCCCAACAACGGGCAATTGCTGGGCGCGGGCGGCGTCACCAACAGTTACCTCACGTTCGCGAGCGGCCATTCCAACCGCCAAAATGCGGTGCTCTTCAGCGACAATGACGGTTTTCTGTACGCCATGGGGTACAACAATACGGGCAGCCCCACCCTGCTCTGGGGCTGGATGCCCCAGGCGCTGCTACCGCAACTCCAGAATTACAGCACTTTCTGGCAGGGCACGAATATGCAGGGCGGCTTCCAGACGATCGATGCCACGAATGGCGCGAATCCGGCGCAATGGCATACTTATGTGGTCGGCAGCGCGGCCAATGGCGGCATCCTCTACGACCTCCAATTGACCGGGACCACCACCCCCAATCTGAAACAGACCGTATGGGAGGATGATCTGGGTGGCAATTATAGCCAACCGCTACCCAGTAACCCCGTTTTCTATCAGTATCAGACCGTCGGCGCCACGAATTTCGGCCAGACCTGGGCGCTCTGGGTCGACAACAGTGTCGTCAACGGCACCACGACCAGCTACTTGATCGGGGTCAACGTCGGCACCGGACAGAGTTTTCAGGATACCCTCCCTTTCGATGACACCGCCACCCCCTACATCGACGCCAGCGGAAATCTCTATCTGGGCGACTACGCCGGTAACCTGTACGAAATATCCTCCACCACATTGCCCACCCTGCTGGCGCCCGGCAACAAGACGCTCACGCTGGCCAAGGACTTTGTGACCAAAGCGGCCATTGGCAATTATTCGTCGCCATGGTCGACCGGCATGAGTGGCACCAATCCGGGCCAGGTGCAGTACATCGGCGGCACTTACTATCAAGGTAAAAACTATCTGCGGGTACAGGGACCCCATGGCATCACGATCTTTTCACAACTGAATGGCACCTGGTCTCCGGCTTGGACCACCTATACGGGCGGCACCGGCAATTGGAGCGGCGGCACCTATACGACCCCCAGCACGGGCGTCAATCCGCCCATCACGCCTTTACCGGCGAACGCCGTCATCTCCGCCCCCGCCCTCATCAATAGCGGCGCCGTCATCCTGCCCGTTACCGTGCCGCCCCCCGCGGGCACCTGTGGAGATAACGATGCCTACTACTATCTCTATGCGCTCGACAACGGGGTCTTCCCCAGTGGCACTTTCACCGATAGCGCCGGAACGGTCCTTACCGACAAACTTTTCGTGGGCCACGGAATCGCTTTCACGCCGACCATCACCAGCTTCAACGGTCGCGCGCTCCTGCAGAGCGCGGCCAACAATACCGGTCCATCCGGGGTGTTCCCCACGGGCTTTGGCGCCGGACTGCCCCTGGGCGGCCCCGCGGGGTGGAAGCTGATCAATTGATGGCGGGGGCTGGCAAGCCGGAACGATATTATCGGCCAGAAAATACAAAACCGTACCGCCAAGGATAAACGCTGATGCTCTTCCTGCTGCTTAACTTCCGTCGACACATTGAGGATCTCCGGGATAAATCCCGGACGTCACCATACGCCTTCATGTGGATTACCCTGGCGCTCAGCACGCTGGCGATACCTACGGGTTATTTCAGCGCTTACGCGCCCAATGCAAAACACGTGTCGGTGTGGGTGCTGATGGTCATAGCCTGGGTTGCGTCACTTGCCGGCATTCTATACCTAGGTGGCATGGCCTCTTGGGGGCTACGTCGTCAGACACAGAAAAAATCCTGGGGGGTTCCGTTACCCGATGAGGAAAATACCTGGTTATTTCGGCCAGGGGTCTGGGCGGGGCTAACGGTCGGCATGTTGTATCAGACCGTTCTCTTGGTTTTGGGCGCCGTTCTATGGCTTTTGCTTCACTTCAGGTTGGGGTTGAACATAGCCGGTGTATCCGGCGCAGTTGGCACTGTATATACGCTAATGGCCTTAACCGCTTTATACAAAATCCCCAAGCGGTTTTATCTTTGGCGTTTTGTATTCGCTCCATTGATCATCATTGCCGCTCTGGGCATTGCGCTGGCAATCATATTGGGGCAAATCCGCAACTATGACCAAGCGGCGAAAAAACATGCGGAACCATTCCCCGCAAGGCACCAGGCCGTTACACCAGCCACCGCGGTTCGTCCCCCGGCCCCGACGGGTCGATTCTCTGAGACGTTTTCCCCTGACGCGCCGGTCCTTCAAGAGCCGCATACCCCCCAGGCGATGCCACCGCGATCGCTGGCAACCGTGGATCAGCATTGCATCGGCGGGCTTCCTATGGCGCTGCCACAGCATCCCGCAGGGCTGCATTCCGGCACGGTCACCGCCTTTGTCCCAAGGCGCATGGCCGTATCCACGGTATTCAGGACACAGCGCGCCGTCCACGGATTTTTGAGCCCGGAGTACATGGCAGACCAGCGCGTACTCGTCCACCCTGACGGGGCGAACCCGGCGATGCGTCTCATGGTAGTCGTGCCCGCCGGTATGACGGTCCGGATTGGTCAGGAAGCGGATGTGGCTGGTGCGCACGCCTCTCATCGCTTTGCTTGCAGGTATACCCCGGATCTTCTGGTGGTTCCCGTCGGCACCACGCCAAGCGCACCATCGACGGATGGCGGCTTGGCCGCCCAATACACGGCGGAAATCATGCGAAAAATTTACGCCACCTGGCCTGCGCACTTCACGCAAAAGCTGCGATGCCGCCTGCTGATAAACCTCAATCCGGATGGAACACTCCGGGGTAGTCCCATGATCGAACAGCCCAGCGGCTCCGATTCGTTTGACAACGCCGCCGTGGAGGCCGTGAAGAAAGCGGCGCCTTTCCCACTACCGACTGGGCTGCCCTACGACCAATTCAGCGAGGTGGTCCTCACCCTTCACTCAGTCTCTTAGGAACCATAAATAAACGGCTATGAGCATTACGGGACACAGATTATTCTCACGGCTGAAACTTGAATTGTGCAAGACCAGTCTATTATACTAGTCTACATACTTAGGAGGTTTCTCATGAGCATCGAAGTCGGATCGTATGAAGCCAAGACGAAGCTGCCGGAGTTGCTGCGCGGTGTCCAGGCTGGCAACCGCTACACCATTACTTTGCGGGGCGAGGCCGTGGCCGATCTTGTACCAGCGGAATGCAACATACACAAGGATACCGTGGCTGCTGTCGATGATATGCTGGCCTTTATGCAGACCCGCAACAACCCGGTCGGCGTCATCGATCTCAAAGCGCTCATCAACGAGGGCCGTGAGTGAGTTTTATTCTGGACGCTTCTGTCGCAATACTCTGGTTGGTGCCTGAAACCAATGCGGCAGGTGTTGGCTATGCCAGTGCGGTTCTAAAGAAGCTGAAGGAATCACAAGCTCTGGTACCACCGCTGTGGTCACTTGAAGTAGCCAACGTCATCGCCAAGGTAGAGTCCAAGGGCATCGTGACCGAAGCGGACTCGCAACGTTTCATTGCCATCATAGGGCGGCTCAACATCGTGACAGATCAAGCGATGGCGACACACGCCTTGGGCGACACTTTAAATCTAGCCAGACGCTTCAAGCTGTCGTCCTACGATGCCGCCTATTTGGAACTGGCTTTGCGCAATGGCCTGCCTTTGGCAACACTTGATGCCGATCTGGCGAAGGCAGCGACAATCGCTGGCCTGCCGAACGTGGACACCCACTGATATTGATTCCAACCTTATTTTGCAAATAGCCCTATTTTTTTTAAAGAAAGTGGTCAGGTTGCTGACCGGTTGTTGAACACTGCGCCGTCGGACATTGCTATTCCGGCGATTGTTGATCTGCGTGAGTTTGGGCGGGTGCCCCATTTATCCGTGGTGAACTGGTTCGATTGACGGTGAAACAAAAGGACGCCAACGGCTATCCTTGCGCTGCAATCTTCCGCGCCAACACCCTCTCCCGCCACGCCAGGATCGCGTCGATGACTTCCTGATCAAAATCCATGGTTTCGTATTCTTTCACCCACTGTTTGACCCTCTGGACCTGCGTACTGATCTGAAAGCTGCGCGAGATGTTCTGAAAATACGGGTCGGCATCGAGATAGCAGTTTTCTTGGGGCAAAGCGCGCTTCAGTTTGAGCGGCTTCCCTTCTTCGGCGGTACACCGGACGGTTTTCGCCTGGACCTCCGCCACGGTGTACTCCCGTAGCGCCGTGACCGTCCCACTGTACGGCGCATGTTCCACGCGCCAAAACTGATCGCCCAGCTCGGCATCGGCGAAATCCAGATATTTTCCGTAAGCGTCCCCTGTCGCCAGCAGCATGATCACCCCCTCAGGTTGCCGACGCCCGCCACAGGCCGAGGGCGAGCGACAGCCATGCGGCGATCAGCGACGTCCCGCCCAGCGGGGCGAAAAAAGCCCAGAAGCCATCCCCGGACAGCACCAACAGGTAAAGCCCCCCACAGAACAGCAGAATACCCAGGGCCATCAATCCGCCCGCCGCATACAGCAGGCGCCGTTTGCCGTATTGGCGGATCAATACCCCGACGAGCAGCAGACCGAGCCCGTGGTAGAATTGAAAACGCTCGGCGATGTCATAGATGTGCATGCCCTCCGCGCCCACCCGTCCGGCGACCAGATGATCCCCCATCGCGCCGACAATCACCGCCAGCGCCATTACCAGGGCCCCCAGCGCCGCGAATCGTCCTCCCGCGCGCCCCTCACCGTCCCGCCCCGCCGAACCTTCCGCCATATCCCGCTCCTTGTGCACGTTCCGCGTTTATAGCGCATGAGCGGGGCCCAGTTCAAACGGGGGCCAATCGCACGACAGCGCATAAGCCTGTGCTATGATTGAACGCATAATATGAGGAGACTTCATGACCACACATAAAATTTGCCTGCTCGGCGGGACCGGCTTCGTGGGACAGCATCTGGCGGAACGGCTCAGTCAGGAGGGGCATTCCGTGCGTATTCTGACCCGCAACCGCGAGCGCCACCGCGAAAACCTCCTGGTGCTCCCCGGTATCGAGATCGTGGAAGCCGATGTGCATGACCCCATCGCCCTGGAAAAACAGTTCGCGGGGCAGGAGGTGGTGATCAACCTCGTCGGCATCCTCAACGAAAACCGTCCCGGCCGCAAAGACTATCCGCCCAAACGGCATGGGGATTTCGAGAAGAATCACATCGAACTGCCGCGTCTGGTCGCCAACACCTGCGGTCGCCTGGGCATTCCACGCCTGCTCCACATGAGCGCCCTGGGCGCCAACCCCGTCGGTCCCAGCGCCTATCTGCGCTCCAAGGGCATTGGCGAGGAGATCGTCCGGCAGGCCAGTGAAAACAGCGCGGAAATGGGCCACTTCAATTACCTCAACGGCCCGAAACTGCTTTGGGGCCGTGGCGTCAAGGTGACCGCTTTCCGGCCTTCCGTGATTTTTGGCGAGGGGGACCATTTTTTCAATCGCTTCGCCCAGTTGTTGCGCAGCATCCCCTTCTTCATCCCCCTGGCGGCCGCCGGGGCCAAAATGCAACCGGTCTGGGTGGAGGACGTGGTGAGCGCCTACGTGCAGTCCATCGATGACAAACAGACCTACAATCAGGCCTACGATCTCTGCGGCCCCAAGGTCTACACCCTGGGCGAACTGGTGGCCTATACCCAAAGCCTGATCGGCACCCACCGCGCCATCCTGCCACTCGGCCGTTTCGTGGCCAACCTGCAGGCCGGCGTGATGGAAAAACTACCGGGCAAGATGCTCACCCGCGACAATCTGCTCTCGCTGTCCGTGGAGAATGTCTGCACCCGAAACGATCTGGCCGAGGTCTTTCACATCCAGGCCGCCGCCATCGAAAGCGTGGTGCCCGGCTATCTGGGCAAGAAGGGCGCGCGCGCGGGCCGGTTGGCGGAGATCCGCAACCGGCGGTAGCGCGTCCTTCGACGTCAGTGCGTGGAAGCGGTCGCGTCTCCGCGCCCATGGGCCGCGACCAATTCCGCCGCTTCCCGTTCCGACACCTCAGCGAGAATCGCCGTCATGCCCGCCTGCGCGCGGGCGTCTCCCTGCGCGGCGGCGAGGCTGAACAGCGCGTAGGCATAGTCCAGGTTCTTGGGCAGCCCCGTGCCTTGATAGAACATCAGCCCCAGGTTGAACTGGGCGGGGGCGTCGCCCTGATCCGCCGCCGCGCCGTACCATTTGGCGGCTTCCAGGTAATCCCGCTGGACGCCGATCCCCTCCGCGTATCTCACGGCCATGTTGAACTGCGCCACCGGGTCGCCCGCCTGCGCCCGTTCCCGCAAGTCGCGCGGCGTCCGGATACCCGCCAGCGTCATCAAGTCGAGGGATTCTCCGCCATCCGCCATCATCCGTCCTCCTGTCGTCTCAGTCCGTCTCGTCCGCCAAGCCCCAGGCCGCGAGCCGCTCCCGGTCCGCCATGGACCAGACCGCGCGATGCAGCGCGAGCATGGACTGCCGGTCACTCAGCAGGATATTCCGCTCACGGCTGTTCAGCTCCTGCGGACCTTTTTCCAAGGCTTTGTGGCACAGGCTCGCCGCGCGCGGCCAGGCGCTGGTGCGGTTCCGCTGCAGGGCGGTGTGGATGGCATTGAAGCGCGGATCCACCACGACCTGGACGAACGGATCACCGTCGATATGGGGCAGGTAGGCCACGCTGTCCGCCGCCAGCGCGCGCAATTCCGGGGGAACCTGCACTTCTTCGGGGATGACGAAGAGGCGATGCCGCCGCGCCCAGCGCCCCAGCGATGGACGGCTCGTCCACGCGGCGATGGGGACCGCCGCGGTCAGGCCGCCGAGTATAGGGATCAACCAGACGAAATGCCAGATGCCCAGCAGGGGATAGAGTATCCCCGTCAGCACCAGACCCAGCGCGGAACACCAGCCGAAAGTGCGCATGGCCTCCCGCCAGGAGGTTTCCTGATCACCGCGCACCTGTCCTCCCCAGCGCACCCCGCTCCCCATCAGGGTTTGCAGCACGAACTGGCTATGAAACGCCATGCGGATGGGCGCCATGAGAATCGAGAAGAGGCTCTCGAAAAACATGCTGATCGTCAGGTGCAACATACCGCCGAAGCGTTCTCTCTGATTGCGCTGGTACAGCACCCAGAGCACCGCCATGAGTTTGGGCGACAGCAGCAGGGTGGCCGTTATCCCGACCAGCCAGAAGGGCACGGGGTCGGCCAGCCCATGCCAGTCAAACAACCCCATGCGGCCATCGCCGCTGGCATTGGCCCAGTGCAGCGAGCCCAGGGCGCCGAGAATCAGGAACAATCCCCACAAGGGGGCGGCCAGAAAGGACATGGCGCCATTGATGAACAGAAAGCGATGGGCGGACCGCAGCCCCTCCCCCGCCAGCAGGCGCAGATGCTGCAAGTTGCCCTGGGCCCAGCGACGGTCCCGTTTGAGATCGTCGATCAGCGTGGGCGGCACTTCCTCATAGCTCCCCGGCAGGCTCGGCACGAACCAGACCTCCCAACCGCTCTTGGCCATGAGCGCGGCCTCCACGAAGTCGTGGCTGAGCAGCGGCCCGCCCAGAGGGGCGCGGCCCGGCAACACCGGCAGGGCGCAGTATTCCGTGAAGGGGGCGGTGCGCAGAATGGCGTTGTGGCCGATGTAATGGCCATCGCCCAACTGCCAGAAGCGGAGACCGGCGCTGAAGATGGGGCCATACACATGCTGCGCGAACTGCTGCAGGCGGGCATACAGGGTTTCGCGGTTGACGGCCAGGGGCTGCGTCTGGATGATGCCTACCTGCGGATTGCCTTCCATCATCTCCAGCATCCGATACAGGGTCTCTCCATTCATCACGCTGTCGGCGTCGAGCACCACCATGTATTCGTAATCCCTGCCCCAGCGGCGGCAGAAGTCGGCGACATTGCCGCTCTTGGCTTTGTTGTTGATGGGCCGCCGCCGATAATGGATCCGTCCGAAAGCATCCAGCGCCTGGCACAGCGCCGACCAGACCAGTTCTTCCCGGAGCCAGATGGCGGGATCGCGGGTGTCACTGAGCAGGAAGAATTCAAAGTGGGCCAAGGCACCGGCCTGTTGCAGCGACTTATAGGTGGCCTGCAGCCCCGCCGCCACCCGCTCCACCTCTTCGTTGTAAATCGGCATGAGGATCGCCACACGGCTGCGCGGACGCGGCTCGGCCAGACGCTTTTCGGGGCTGCCCGGCGCGGTATCGGTCGTCCCCCGGATCAGCAGCACGAAGCCCACCAGGGCCGTCCAGAAGCCCGCGGAGATCCATGCGAACAGCAACGCGAAGATCACCAGCGTCGGGATTTCCAACCCTGGAGGCAGGCGGTCCGCCAGCACCCGGTGGAGCACCAGCGCGGCGCCGCAAGCGGGTAAGAGGATGAAAGTGCTCAGCCAGTAGCGCCGGTACCGGCCGATGGCTTCCCATGGCCGGATACCACCACGCCCCATCCTCAGGCTTCTCCGGGCAGTGCGCGATGGGAAGCGCCGATGGCGCGGCGGTTCAGCAGCGACTGGAACCGGCGTGAAAACGCCGCGCCCCAGGAACGATTCAACGGCCGCGAAGCCATGCTCGTGCGGGCCATGGCGGGCTGCATCCGCTGCTGCAACCAGCGGCTGGACCGGCCATCATGGGCTTCCCCCACGGGCAGGTCGAGGGACAGGTCCAGCCGCGCATCCAGTTCGTCCCCGTCCGTCAGCGTCGCCAGCGCCATGTGCATGCACGCGAAAGCGCGCGCATAGAGGGCTTCGCCTTCCATTTTGGCCCCGCGCAGTTGCGCCACCACTTGCCCGCGAATCCACAACCGCTGGGCATCCGTCAGGGATAAACGCGCCATATACCGCTCCACACGGGCCAATACCGGGGCATTGTTTGCGACGACCATCGCTTCCGCTGCCCAACCCGCCGACGGCTCAGCCGCGGGATTGACGCTGTAGCTCGATTCATCTTTAAACATGACACCTACTCCTTCGCCGCATGTAAGAGATAAGTCCAGGTATCACTGATAACCTGGTGATTCAGAGTCAAAAAACACCGCACGTTGCTGGGTGTGCCCGGCTGCGGCCGGATCACCGCGATCACCCGCCAGAAGCGGGCGTCCTTGTCCCATTCCAGCCGCTGGCTCAGAATCCTGGCCCCCTCCGCCGCATCGAGGTGCACCCGCACCGGCGCGCCTTCCGGCTGCTCCGTCAAGGCGCCGCCCGCGAAATCGATGACCACCGTGCGCGCGCCCGCCACCCGATGGTCTTCGCCGAGATAGGTGCTCACCGGATGCGCCAAGGGAATCAGACCGTGGTTATCCAGGAAGAAACGCACGCTGTAGGCGAAATGCAGGGGGGTCATGGGGGCCGGGGCCCGCGCCGGCACCCAGAAGGCGTTGATGTTGTCCAGGTTCCGGTTGTTGGTCGGCAGTTCCACCAGGCGCACCTGCCCCTGGCCCCAGTCGCCCTCCATCCGCACCCACACGCTGGGACGCCGCTGATATTGGGTCTCGATGCCCTCATACGCGGAGAAGCGGCGATCCTGCTGAATCATCCCGAAACCGACGGGATGGTCCATCGTGTAGGTCGTGGTCTGGATGTGCCGGGGATTGTTGATGGGCCGGGTGATCCATTCGCCATTGCCGTTGGCCATGACCAGATCACTGGCATCGTGCTGCGCGGGATGCCAGTCCCCGGCGACGGCGCCGCGGCCATGCCCGTGCCAGTACATGCTGGTCAGGGGCGCGAGCTCCAGGACCTGCACGGGCTTGCGCAAGTAGAGGGTCGCATCGACATGCACCGTGGTGCTGTCGCCCTGGCGGATGCTGAAACGATAGGCGCCCGTGGCGACGGGGCTGTCGAGGAGCGCATACACCACCATCCGCCGGGCGCCCGCCTTGGGCTGCTCCAGCCAAAATTCCTTGAAATACGGAAAGATTTCACCGGAAGGCTGCGCGGTGTCGATCCCCAGACCGCGCGCCGATGTCCCATAGATGGCGCCCTTGCCCACCGCGCGAAAATAAGTGGCGCCGAGAAAGGAGATGAACTCGTTGTAATGGGGCGGCGTATTCAACGGGGCCAGCAAGCGGAAGCCCGCGTAGCCGAGATCGCCGGGCAACGCCTTGGGTACCTTGAGATCACCGAAGGTGAAATGTTTCAGCGTGAAGGGTATCGGCCGCACCACGCCGTCCACGACACGACGAATGACCACCGGCCGGCGAAACCAGGAACCGGGCAGATAGAACTGCGCCTGGAAAGGCCGCTTCTCTCCCCGCCACAGCGGTGAAACATCCTGAATCTGGGCATATTGCTCGGGGCTCAGATCCTTCAGAAAGGCCGGGATGGGGAGCGGACGCGCCGCATAGGGGCGCTGCGCGAGCGCTTTGGCCTTGGTCTCCACCGTATTCATGCTAAAATCGCCGGCAGGCGCGGGCACGGACAAGGCCCACCCGGCCAGCCCCAGCAGGGCTGCGGAGAAGGGTTTCAGTGACTGCGGGAAATGGTGATCATGCCGGTAAAGAGTCATGGGACGATAGAAAGCAGTATTTGTGCCATATCATTACCTTTTTGTTATCATTACGTTTTTAATCGTGTTTTGTCGAATATTGTCGCCTTTACCCGACGTATTCCCAGGAGTGGACGATGCCCTCACCGGCGGAAAGAACCAGCGACGCGCATACCAGCTTTACTTATTCCTCCAGCCTGCTGAAAGCACTGCATTATCATCAGGCAATGGTAAATCGGGGCCATGTCTCACGCCGTTCAGTCATGAGCCGTCTCCGGGGGCCATCGTCGCTGATAAACAACAAAGTCATCCAGGATACCCATGCGCAAAAACAGTTATGACATCACCATTGTCGGCAGCGGTCCGGGCGGTTATCGCGCGGCGGTTCTGGCGACCCTGCGCGGCCGGAAAGTCGCCATCATCGAGAAGCAGACCTGGGGGGGCACCTGCCTGAACCGCGGTTGCGTCCCCAAAAAGGATTGGCACGAAACGGCCAAGTGGATCGAGCAGAGCCGCCACTTTCGGGAGCGCGGCGTGCTGGGGCCGGTCTTGAAGGGGGACATGGCGCAAGCCTGGCGGCATCAGCGCCGCGTCGTGGAAACCGTGCGCGCCAGCTATGTCGATTATCTGAAGCGTCTCGGCGTGCGGATGTATGCGGGGACCGGCCGCTTCCTGGACGCGCGGCGCATCGACATCGACGGGAAAGAGGGACGGCACGAAATCCATACGGAATACAGCATCATCGCCACCGGTTCGACACCCTTGCTCCCCGCGGGGATCGACCCGGTGCCCGGAAAGATCCTGACCAGCGACATGCTGTATGACGAGGGTGTGCCCAGCGGCGATCGGGTGATCCTGGTGGGTGGGGGGGTGATCGGCACGGAGTTCGCCTATATCTTCACCCAGCTCGGCAAGCAGGTGGAATGGCTGGCGCACTCTCCCGCCCTCGCCCGCACCTTGTATTCGCCGCAAGCCAAGGAAACCCTCAAGGGCGCCCTGGCGGCGCTGGACATCCACCCGCGGACCGGTTTCCAAGTCGCCCGCGCCACGGTGGGGGTGGACGGGGTGACCGTGTTCGACGCGCGGGGGGAGTCCGTCCACGGAGACTGGGTCCTGCTGGCCACCGGGCGGCGCCCCTTTACCGATGGCCTGGGTCTGGAGCATACCGGCGTGGCCCTGGATGCGCGCGGGTTTGTGCAAACCGACGCCACCCTGGAAACCGCGCAGCACGGCATTTACGCCATCGGCGACGTCGTCGGCCCGCTCATGAATGCCAATCAGGCCCTCAGCGACGCCCAGTTGGTCATCCACAACCTGCTCAGCGCGGAAAAGCGGGAGCGCGATCCCCTCTGGGTGCCTGAACTGGTGTACTCCGCCGTGGAACTGGCCCGGATCGGGAGGGACGACGCCACCGCCGAGGAGGAGGGGTTCGAGCCCGCCGTGGGTTTCGCCGCTTTTGCGGCCTCACCGCGCGCGCTGGGACAGGACGACAGCGCCGGTTTCGTGCGGCTGCTGGCGGACATGGACAGCGGCGCGCTCTTGGGCGGGGAGATTGTCGGCAGGGACGCCGGGGAACTCATCCACCTCTTGTCCGCCAGCGGCGACCGCGATACCGTCCTGCGCAACATGGCCGAACTCCGTGTCAATCACCCTTCCCGCAGCGAGGAACTGGTGAACGCCACCGAAACCCTGGCCGCCCGCTGGAGTCTGGAGGCGCAGATTTTCGGGACACCGGAGTAGCGGACGCCCCGCCCGGCGACTACCAGGGGGTGCCCGTCATCCCCCAGACGCCCATCAGAATCACGACCAGCGACAACAGCAGGTTGATGCCGGAAAGCAAGCGGACCTGATCGAGCGCGCGCCCGCCCGCCTTCCAGTCCTGATCCCGGACGGCGCGCCGCAAGCGCTTCAGGGGCGCGAAGTAGACGTGCAGCGCCAGCATCACCATCAGGGTGCCCAGTCCCATCATCATCTGGATCGGCACGCTGAGGGCCGCGAACCCCCCGTAGAACAGGGGCACCATGGTATAGCCGCTGATCAGCAGGGCGGCACCGGCGATCCAGACCCAGAGAAAAAACCGCCGCAGGATCGCGTGCAGCAAGGGTATGCGCGCACTCGCCTGGGCGATCTCCGCTTGCAACACCGGGGCCAGCACGACGGTGGTGAAAAAGAGGCCGCCGATCCAGATGACGACCCCGGCAATATGCACGAACTGCCCAATCCATAACGTATTCATCGCGTTGCTTCCGCCTCTCGTAAATCGGTGATGGTCCGAAGAAATGCGCGCATCTCCAGGAGTTCTTCTTCACACAGGGAATGCGCCATGGCATACCGATGCCGCGCCACCGAATAACCGAGCGGCGTGAGGATTTGCTCCGCGATATCCATATACTGCGGCGGCAGCACGGTATCCCGCTGTCCGTGCGCCCAGAAAATCGGCGGAGATTTGGCCGTCGCCCCGGGGACTTGCGCGCGTAGCGGCAGATAGGCGCTGAGCGCCAGCACCGCCGCCACGGGGTAACCCGCATGCAGCGCGCTGTACAGGGACATCGCCCCGCCCTGTGAAAACCCGCCGAGAATGAGCGGCGCGCCACGATCCGCCGCGTGGTCCAGCAGCACGGTGAGCCGTGCGGCCATATCACGCAACCCTTCCGCATCTTCGCTGGCTTGGGCGTCGAGGCCATGGATATCGTACCAGGCGCGCATCATCCCGCCCGCATGGAGGCGTACCGGGCGCATCGGCGCATTGGGAAAAAACCAGCGGAAGCGGCCATCCGGATCCACGAAGTCCGCCATCCCGGCCAGGTCCTCCATGGACGCGCCGAGGCCGTGCAGGATCACGATGCCGGGCGCCGTGGGCTCCCGGGCGGGGCGCGTCAGCAGACCTTCCGGCCAGACGTCAGGATTCGACAATGTGTTGCGCATGGCTTCTCAGCGCGTCCAGTTTACGGTACAGGGTGCGCTCACTCACCCCCAGGCACTGCGCCAGGCTGCGCCGGTCCCCCTCGTGGCTGCCCCGCGCCCAGCGCAAATATTGCGCTTCCAGATCGGCCAACGGAATGATGGCATCCACGCCGGGCACAGGCGGCCGGGCCACGGACACGGCGGCCGCGGATTCCCCTGCCGGTGCCCGTCGCAGACCGTCCGGCAAGTGCTCGGGCAGTATCCAGACGCCATCCGCCAGCAACGCCGCGCGCTCCAAGATATTACGCAACTCCCGAACATTACCCGGATAGGCATATTCCCCCTGCAACAGGGCGAGGCTGTCCTCATGCAGGCGCAGACCCCGGGCCGCCGGCAATCGTTCGAGCATGGCCTCCGCCAGCAGGGGAATGTCTTCCCGGCGTTCCCGCAGAGGGGGCAACGCAATGGGGAAGGTATTCAGACGATAGTACAGATCCTGCCGGAAACGTTCGTCCGCCACCATTCTTTCCAGGGGGCGATGGGTGGCCGAGACCAAACGGAATTGCGAGCGGATCGGCTCCACGCCGCCCACCCGGCGAAATTGACCCGTTTCCAGCAGACGCAGAAGCTTCACCTGCAGGCTCAGGGGAATGTCGCCGACCTCGTCCAGAAAGAGGGTGCCTCCGTTGGCGGCTTCCACCAGTCCGATTTTGCGGGAGTGGGCGCCCGTGAACGCGCCTTTTTCATGGCCAAAAAGCTCGCTCTCGAAGAGGGTTTCGGGGAGTCCCGAACAATCCACCGGCACAAACGGCCCATTGCGACAGTGACTGCCCTGATGCACCGCGGCGGCGGCCAGTTCCTTGCCCGTGCCAGACTCGCCCAGAAGCAGCACGGCCGCGTCACTCGGCGCCACCCGCCGGATAAGGGCGACCACGTTCCGCCAGGCCGGAGCGTTGCCCACCATGACCCGCGCGGCCTGCGCCGCCTCCGGTCGCATGGGGAGCAGGAGCTCCAGAAAATAGGCCACTTCGGCGTTGTCGTCGCGAATGGGGTACAAATCCACCTGGGCACTGCCCGATACGCCGTCATGCACCACATGCTGCTCCGTACCGGAGCGCCGACACGCGTCCAACGGGCAGTGATTGCCCCTCTGACGACAGTCGTGGCCCGCTTCCGCCATCACTTCGGAACAGCGCCTGCCCTGAAGGGGTTTCCCGTCGCCGTAGGTCCGCCGGTACGCCTGATTGGCGGCGAGCACCGTTTGGTCCGCGCACAGCAGCACCGCGGGGGTGCCGAAGCAATCCAGCAGTGATGTCATTTCCGGTCGCCACTGTCTCGATGAATCCGTCATGCTCCCTCTCCGCCACCTCGCGCAGGCCGATTATAGCAGCCTCCGCCGATTCGTATAGACCGTCTCTGGCCGGACTGCCGGAGACGGGACCGGGAAGGGAGCGGGCGTCAGCGCAGATAGATATGCTTCCCCAGACGTTTGAAATCCTCCGCTTTCTCCCGCAGACCGTCCAGCCGGGCGCTCTCGATGTCTTCCCCCTTGGATCGCGCATACTCCTGCAAATCCTGGGAGATTTTCATCGAACAGAAATGGGGCCCGCACATGGAGCAGAAATGCGCCGCCTTGGCGCCCTCCTGCGGTAAGGTCTCGTCGTGATATTCCCGCGCCTTTTCCGGGTCCAGCCCGAGATGAAACTGGTCTTCCCAGCGGAATTCAAAACGGGCCTTGGACAGCGCGTTGTCCCGCACCTGCGCGCCGGGATGCCCCTTGGCGAGGTCGGCGGCGTGGGCGGCGATCTTGTAGGTGATCACCCCTTCCCGCACGTCATTTTTGTCCGGCAGGCCGAGGTGTTCCTTGGGCGTGACGTAGCAGAGCATGGCGGTGCCGTACCAGCCGATCTGCGCGGCGCCGATGGCGCTGGTGATATGGTCATAGCCGGGGGCGATGTCCGTGGTCAGCGGTCCCAGCGTATAGAACGGGGCCTCGAAACAGTGCTGCAACTCCTCGTCCATATTGGCCTTGATGAGTTGCATGGGCACGTGGCCGGGGCCTTCGATCATGACCTGCACGTCGTGCTTCCAGGCGATCCGGGTGAGTTCGCCCAGGGTATGCAGCTCGGCAAACTGGGCCTCGTCATTGGCGTCGGCCAGCGACCCCGGCCGCAGGCCATCCCCCAGGGAGAAGCTCACGTCATAGGCCTTCATGATCTCGCAGATTTCCTCGAAATGGGTGTAGAGGAAGCTCTCCCGGTGATGGGCCAGACACCATTTGGCCATGATGGAACCACCGCGCGACACGATGCCGGTGAGGCGGTGGGCCGTCAGCGGGATGTAACGCAGCAGCACGCCGGCGTGGATGGTGAAGTAGTCCACCCCTTGCTCCGCCTGTTCGATGAGGGTGTCACGGTAGAGATCCCAGGTGAGGTCTTCGGCCTTGCCGTCCACCTTTTCCAGCGCCTGATAAATGGGCACGGTGCCGATGGGCACGGGGCTGTTGCGGATAATCCATTCGCGGGTCTCGTGAATATGCTTGCCGGTGGAGAGGTCCATGACCGTATCGGCGCCCCAGCGGATCGACCAGACCATTTTTTCCACTTCTTCGGCGATGGAGGAGGTCACGGCGGAATTGCCGATGTTGGCGTTGATCTTCACCAGAAAGTTGCGGCCGATGATCATCGGCTCCAGTTCCGGGTGGTTGATGTTGGCGGGGATGATGGCGCGGCCCCGGGCGATTTCGTCGCGCACGAACTCCGGGGTAATGGTGTCGGGGATCTGCGCGCCGAAGGACTCGCCGCGATGGGCGCGGAACAACGCCGGGTGGCTGGCGCGCAGACGCTCCAGACCCTGATTTTCGCGGATGGCGGCGAATTCCATCTCGGGGGTGATGATGCCGCGCCGCGCATAGTGCATCTGGGAGACGTTGCCGCCGTTGGCCGCCCGGCGGATTTCGCGGCGATGATGAAACCGCAGATCCGCCGTGCGCGCATCGGCCAGACGGGCGCGGCCATAGGCGGAGCTGGGCTCGGGACGGCTCTCGATGGCGGCTTCGACCGGCGACCATTGCCAGCGCAGGGGCGGCAGACCCGCATGGATGTCTATGGACGCGTCGGGATCGGTATAGGGACCGCTGCAATCGTAAACCGGGATGGCAGGATTGACTTCGAGGCTGCCGTCCCGCTGCCGGGAGTCGCTCTGCCGAATCTCCCGCAAGGGGATGCGCAATTCCGGGAAACGCGCGCCACTGAGATACCGCTTGTGTGAGCCGGGAATCGGGCCGCAGGTTACCGCTGCGTCCTGCATAGTATTCACCATATCCGTGGGACGGGTAGCCATAGTCACTCCTCCTAAAAATTTATCCGATCGCCGCGGAACAGAATCAGGAGGCGGGAGGAAGGTGCGGACAGGCGTGCTGCGGTCGCGCTTCCCTACGCCGGCACAACCCGGATCAGGTTCCAAGGGTACCTCTCAGTCCACGACGGGACGCCCCTAGCGTTTATAACGATTCATTGAGCAAGGTACGGGAAGCTGAGCGAATCTGTCAAGTTATCCAGGCGCCCCCGGGAACACCGGACCGTTGATC
>JAKACQ010000083.1:0-7010 GCA_021821285.1 Pseudomonadota bacterium | reverse complement strand
TGGGCGAGGCGCCCGATTATCACGCCCTGCCCGTGGGCAATGCCGGCAATATCACCGCCCACTGGATGGGTTACTGCGAAGCCACCGACGGGCGGACTGACAAGTCCCAGCCTCTGACCGCTTCCTGCAAGTTCTGTAATGGCGTCTGCACCTATGGTCACGGTAAGGCGGGCAAACGACCGAAGATGCTGGGCTTTCAGGCGGCAGGCAGTGCCCCCTTCATCGTCGGCCACTATGTGAAAGACCCCGAGACCATCGCCACGGCCATCCGTATCGGTCATCCCATGTCCTGGGATCAGGCGCACAAGGTGCAGGCGGAAAGCGGCGGCTGGTTTGGCGGTCATAGCGATGTCGAGATTCTGGAGGCGCAGCGCTGGCTGGCGCAATACGAGGGCGTTTTCTGCGAACCGGCCTCGGCGACTTCGGTGGCGGGGGTGGTGGCCGCGGCTCGCGCTGGAAAAATTGAAGCGGGCGCGACGGTGGTCTGTACCCTCACCGGGCATGGCCTCAAAGATCCCGATACCGCTATCGCCCAGGGTGGCGAAGTGCTCACCGTGGATGCCAGTCTGGAGGCCGTGCAGCGCGCCATCCTGGACCGCTGATGGCTGATCTCTGCCTCTGGCTGTCGGGGTTGCGCGGCGTGCCGGAGGACGACCTGGGAGCGGTGCTGCCGCGTTACTGGGGGCGTGGGCGGGCGGAGCGGTTAACGGCTGCTTCCTCTCTGGAGGTGGCAGGGCGTTTGCTGGGTTTCAACGGCTTGCTGCCGGCGGCGGCACTATTGGCGGAGTCTGAAGGTATAGCGACCGAAGGGCACTGGGTCATCGCCCTGGAGCCGGTGGCGTTTCGCGGACAGGCGGGGCGGGCGGTGCTACAGCCCATGCCCGGCCTGGAGGAAGCCGCCGCTGCGGCACTGTTTACGTCTGCTGTTGAGCACATGGCGGATACCCCCTGGACTCTGCGGCGCGGCGCCCGGCGCTGGTATGTGCTGGCCACCGACACGCCCGACCTGCACTGTCCCGATCCCGAACAAGTCTGGGGCCGCGAGCCGCTGGCGCTGCAAGCCACCGGTGCCGATGCCCGGCGTTGGAATGCCTTCCTCAATGAGTTGCAGATGCTCCTCGCCGCGCATCCCGTCAATCAGGATGTCGATGCCAGCGGTCAGGAACCCTGGTGTCTGTTCTGGGCCTGGGGGGAGGGGCGTTTGCCCTCTGTGCGGCTCATTCCGAAGTGGCAGACCGTGGCGGCGGAGGCGGACTACCTGCAGGCCGCAGCTCGTTGGCTGGGTTTGCCTCTGTCTTATCCCAAAGCGCTGCAGGCCGCAGTAAAACTCCCCGATGACCTGCTCTGGGTCTGGTCCGGGGCCTGGCTCTATCCCGATGCGGCAAAGTCTTTCGCGGCGCTGGTCCCGGCCCTGCAATCATTGTGGCGGAGCGGCGGGCGCCTGGAGTGTTTGACGGGTGTGCTCGCCAGCGGTGGTATAGAGCGCCTAACGGTTCGGCGTGCAGATCGCTGGCGCTTCTGGCGCAGCCCAGCCCGGCCGGGCCATGCGCTGCCGGGCGTTTGGTAGATGGCTGCGGAAGCCGTTCGTATTGTCGACCGTCCTGTGGCGCCGGCGATATTGCGCGCGGCTTTGGAGCTCGGATATACCCCGCTCCAGGCCCGGATCATTGCCGGTAGATTAAGTGATGCGGATGTGGCGAAGTTGCCGGCATTGTTGAGTCTGCAGTTGAGTGCTCTGACGCCCCCGGATAGACTGCCCGATATCGACATCGCTTCTGAATGTATCGTCTCCGCCATAAAACAAGGATTGCCCATCCTCCTGATTTCCGACTTCGACTGTGATGGCGCCTCGGCCCATGCGGTGCTGAAGTTTGCATTCCGGGATTATTTCGGCGTCCCAAAAGCGCGGATTCACAGCTATATCGGACATCGTCTGCGGGACGGCTACGGCGTCACCGAAACCCTGACGGACCGCATTATTGCGGAGGCCCCCCGTCCCGCCCTGATCATTACCGCGGATCAGGGGAGCACGGATCATGAGCGGATCGCCCGGCTGCGGGATCATGGTTTTATCGTCGTCGTCACGGATCATCACGGCGTGCCCGCGTCCGGGCCGCCACCTGCGGCCATGGCTTGTGTAAACCCGGTGCGCGAGGATTCGGCGTTTCCCGATCCTTACATCGCCGGCGTGCATGTGGCGTGGTTGCTGTGCTGTGCGGTTCGCCAGCGGCTGATTCGGGATGGCGACCTTCCCGCCACTGCGCCAAAACTCGGTGGCCTTCTAGATCTCGTCGCCCTGGGCACCATGGCCGATTGCGTCAATCTGGCGCGATCGACCAACAACAAGGCGATTATCGCCCGCGGCCTAGCGATCATGAACTCGCCGGTGGCGCGGCCCGCTTGGCAGGCCTTGTATGTTGCTACGAACGGCAAAGGCCCCATCACCGCCGCTACCCTGGCATTTAATTTTGCGCCCGTCATCAACGCCCGCGGACGTTTGGATTCGGCACTGGGCAGTGTTGATCTGTTGATGAGTGATAACGCTCCGGCCGCGGAAGAACTGGCGCAGCATTTCGTGGAGCACAACACCGAACGTAAGGCGGTTCAGTCGAACATGCTGCAAAGAAGCACAAAACAGGCGGCACAGCAGGTTCGGGATGGCGCGGCGGCCATTACGATATTCGACCCGGAAGGCCACCCGGGTGTCCACGGCATTTGTGCGGCGCGACTGGCGGAGTCTTTCGGCAGGCCAGTCGCTTATTTCTCGCCAAAAAATGACGCGGAACATATCACGGCATCGCTCAGGACCGTGCACGGTTTTCATGTACGGAATGCCTTGGCGGAGATTGCCGACCGTTATCCCGATGATTTTGTCGCCTGGGGCGGCCATGCGGGCGCTGGCGGGGTGACCTTGAAGCGCGATGGTCTGCAGCGCTTTGCAGCAGCATGGGAATCTGTCGCGGCGAGCGCTTTGCGTGACCACAGGGTTGGCCCGGAAATTGTCACCGATGGTCCGCTGGAGGTGATTCCCAGCTTCGCCGTTGTGGAAGAGCTGGCCGCTTTAGAACCCTTTGGTCGCCAATGGGAGCACCCCGTTTTCAGAAGCCACGGCCGGATTGAACAGGTCCTCCCGGTAGGCGACGGCAGCCACTTGAAACTGATCGTGAAAATGGATGCGATGGACTATGACGCCATCTGGTTCGGTGCCGTGGAAAATGGCATCTGCCCGGTGGGAGTGGGGCAGACCGTACTCATGGCTTATGAACTGGATGTGAATACGTTCCGGGATACAATTACCTTGCAGTTGCGTATTCGGCATGCTGCATTGGTGAGCGAAGGAGGTTGATGACACTTTGGATCTATGGATCCGGGTGGGTATGGGTGATAATAGGACTGGTATGCTAAGTTAATACAAATTAATACTGCGGAGATCCCGATCATGCCCCCATCAGCCCCGCCCACCGTCCCCATGGCAGTCAAGATGGATCTGGAGATGCAAGACGAATCAAGCGTCTGGGCGACGCGCGCCACCGTTCCGTGCACTGGATGATGAAAGAAGCGATCCGCCAGTTTGTGGAGCGGGAAGAACAGCGGGAAGCGTTCAGGCAGGATGGCATTCGGGCGTGGGAAGCCTATCAGTCCAACGGACTGCACGCGACGCTGGAAGAGGCTGATGCCTGGTTGTCCCGCCTGGAAGCCGGTGAAGACGTAGAACCACCACATTGCCACGTCTGATCTGGTCCCCGCCTGCGCTGCTGGATGTGCGGCGGCTGTACCGGTTTCTGGCGGAGCGGAATAAAGGCGCCGCACAACGTGCCGTTAAAACCATCCGGGCCGGGGTAAAAATTCTGGCGGTACACCCGGAGGCCGGTCGTCCGGCAGAAGACATGGAACCGGAATACCGCGAGTGGCTGATCGATTCTGGGGCAGCGGGTATGTCGCGCTGTACCGGTATGATGGAGAGACCGCGCTGATCGTTGCGGTCCGACACCAGCGGGAGGCGGCCCACCGGAGAGGTTTAGCGAACATTGAAAGGTAGACGGGTTGGTGGACACTTTCAGGGTTGAATCAGGCCCCAAAAGTGTCCAGAAACTGAAGTGTCACAAACCTTCTTTTTGTATACCATTAATTATAGCCTTGGTGGAGTGCGATGAGGCTTGTCATCATCATACCCATTGTCTTGTGTCAGAGAATAGAGGTATGAAGCAATTAGTCCGATCATGCCGCCAATTACGACGCCAGCGATCAAATACTCTAATGATTGCTGTGCATAAGGTTGTGCGAGACGCTCAATACCGTGAAGATTTTGTCCGTCAGTTATAACAATATAGAAAGGTAGTTGCCCTATGAATGGGATTGCTGGACGGAGAAGATACCCTACACATCCGCCTAGTATGGCAAAAATTGCTATCAACATATTTCATGCTCCAATAAGCTGGCCACGCCAACCATTGCTAGACCGCTACTCCCGATTGACACTACGTTCACGGCATAAGCTCTTCATTTTTCCATTTAATCCATAGTTCAGCAGTCATATAGCAATCACGCCAATTACTTAATATATATTCAAAATCAGCCTCTCTGTCCTTGTTTTTAAGATACGAAGGAGGACTAATCTCTTTATCAGGAAAGTAATGCTTGTAAGCTTCTTTCAGTCCAGGCCCTAAAATCGAACCTCCACCAGGTCTTGGCGGCCATCTGATATCAGATGTAATTTCCAGTATGTCATTGTGTTCACAATCAATATGAAAATCTGTTTCTGACGAGAAACCGAGTATTTTATAAATCTCCATAATATCTCGTATTTTTCCGTTGAAGCTAACGATCGTTCCTGTACATGAAACAATCCTATTTGCTCCCTTAATCATTTTTTCTTAAATCCAATATTCCTATAATATTTATTCCCCAATCAAATGCTAGAACCTCCCTTTTATCCGCCATATCTATGATGCCCAACTTGAAGCCGATCTAGTTGCTTGATTTCTAGTGACAAGACCTTTTATATCATTGTGTCCTGTGTTCATTGGGAGCCGTAGGCGTACTCAATGGTCTGCAGGGCTGGCCTCGTCACTTTCCATGACAGGATGCTCACTGGTCGCATGGTCAGGGTGTCGGTTTCTGGGTCGTAGTGTACCTTCATAGCCCCCTCCAATACTGGCTCACCTTGCTTGGGCGAGCATGGGTTGGTTTTGATCTGCCACGATAGCCCTGACCAGCATCTCCGTCCTTCTGGGAAGGTTGTCACCGATTGGAAGGCTACCAAATTATCTTTCTCCGGGACGATGGGCGTCGGTTTCTTGACTACAAGTTGACCTCACGTTTCACGAAATTCATGGCATGTTCTAAGCTGGACATGCGGTGCTTGAGATCGCTCATATCCTCGACGATTTGGTCCACGCGCCCGCTGATGTGGCGCAAACGCCCCAGTACCAGGTTTTCGGTGTTGCCGTCATGACGTAGTCCTCATCGGGGCCGCTCGCCCCAAGTATAAGCTGTTTGGGCGATTTCTGGAATAAATTGATCTTCGGCGTTGCACTGCTTGTCGGTGCGGACCAGTGGTTTCCACGCTTGTGTTTGCGGCATGGCCAGGCCGCCCAGGCTCCAGGGTGAATACATACCCAGCTGGGAACCACGGCTGGACAAAGCGACTCAGAGCCAGAATGGCGACCGGTACAGGAATATTCCTCTGAGAAAACCAAGAGGCGCACCGAGATCACCTTCATAGAAGAACGTCTGTAGCGTCATGGTATTTGCGCTGCAAGACTGGCGGAGTCCTTTGGCAGACCCGTCGCTTATTTCTCGCTCAAAGCCGAGGGCGAACATATCACCGCTTCTCGGAGAACTGTTGCTTGTCTCTCTAATGAGATACACTATCATGGATAGTACCTGGAGGAATTCCGATGACTCAAACCTCAATGCTGCATGTTCGCGTGGACGACAAGCTGAAAGCCGACGCGGCGGAGAAACTCGCTAACGTTGGCCTGACCATTTCGGATGCCGTGCGCATCCTGCTCACTCGCGTTACCAAGGAAGGCGGCTTGCCTGTGGGTCTGGTAGCTGACCCGGATGCCTATGACGCATGGTTCCGGGAAAGGGTGCATAAGGCATTGGATGATACGCGACCGACTGTGCCGCATCGCCAGGTTATGGATGAGGTGCAATCGCTGATTGATAGGAAGCGTCGTGCTCGTACTTGAGTGGCGGGAAGCGGCCAGCGCCGATCTGCTGGCGATTGTCGATTATATTTCGGATGACAACCCGGACGCTGCCCAACGCCTGAAAGACGACATTGAGGCCAAGGCCGCAAATCTGCTGGAGCATCCGATGCTCTACCGTGCCGGGCGGGGGCGGGCGGGGCCGTGTCTGTAAGGGTTTTAGCGCGCGCAGCCGCTTGCGGCGAAGTCGAAACACTGGAGATCAGCGCCGAAACTGCGCATAATTACGGCCTTTGCGTGCAGGGCAACCGGGTGCGCGCTGGTATGGCCCTGATGCAACTTGATGGAAAAGGAAGTATCATGAGAGAAGTGAATGAGATGCGTGCGCTGCACGAAGATCTCCAGGTCCGTGTCGTGGGCCTGAGGGGGTATCTTTGACCTCGAAGAAAAGCGCGGTCGTTTAGAGGAAGTTCAACGGGAGCTGGAAGACCCGACCATCTGGAACAACGCCGAAAAGGCCCAGGAACTGGGTCGCGAACGGTCTGCCCTGGAAGCCATTATCACGCCCTTGGACAAGCTCACCGCGAGCCTCGCCGATGGCGGCGAGATGCTGGAGTTGGCCCTGAGCGAGCAGGACGAAGAACTCCTCGCCGCTGTCGAGGCGGATCTCGACACCGCCCTGGCCATGGTCGAGAAGCTGGAATTTCAGCGCATGTTCTCCGGCGCGCAGGATGCGGCAAACTGCTTTGTGGATATTCAGGCCGGCGCGGGCGGTACCGAGGCACAGGATTGGGCGGAAATGATTCTGCGCATGTATCTGCACTGGGCCGAATCCCATGGCTTTGCGGCGGAACT
>JAKACQ010000032.1:0-32546 GCA_021821285.1 Pseudomonadota bacterium | reverse complement strand
CGCGGCGCGTCCACGATCAGCTACCCCGAAGAGGCGCTGAAGCTGCCACCGCGCTGGCGCGGTCGTCCGGCGCTGACCCGCGATCCCGATGGCGATGAGCGCTGTGTGGCCTGCCAGCTCTGCTCGGCGGTCTGCCCCACCCGCTGTATCGAACTGCAGGCCGGGGAGCGCGAGGACGAGCGCCGCTATCCGGTCAGCTTCCGCATCAATTTCTCGCGCTGCATCTACTGCGGCTTCTGTGAAGAGGCCTGTCCGACCCTGGCCATCCAGCTCCTTGACGAGTTCGCCTTCAGCACGGAGCACCATCAGGACTTCATCTACGAGAAAGAAGCCCTGCTCATCGACGGCACTGGTAAGCATCCCCACTACAATTTTTACCGCCACGCCGGTGTGGCTTTGCACGACAAGGACAAGGGGCAGGGCAGCAACGAATCACCTCCGGTGAATGGTCGGAGCAACCTGCCATGATCGTGCTGCTGGTGCTCCTGCTCGCCCTTATCGTGCTGATGACCAGCGCCGCCCTGCTGGTGGTGCGCGACCCTATGCATGGCGCGGTCAACCTGGGGATCAGCCTGCTCGCCCTCAGCATTCTTTTTCTGGTGCTGGGTGCGCCCTTCGTCGCGGCGCTGGAAGTGATGCTCTATGTCGGTGCCATTCTGGTGCTCTTTCTCTTTGCCATTATGCTCCTGCGCACCCCTGTCCAGCCGGAGCCGGAGGCACGCTGGCGGCCGGGTTTCTGGTGGCCGGGCATGCTGGTGGTGCTGCTGGCGGCAGTCCTGATCATCCTCTTTACCCGTCGTCCGCTGTTCCTGGCGGTGATTCGGGAGATTGGCCCGGCGATGATCGGCCGCGCGCTCTTCGGACCCTATTTGTGGCTGACGGAAGCGGTGGCCCTGCTACTCTTTGCGGTGATCGGCGCGGTCCTTGCCATCCAGCGGAGGGAAGACCATGACGCTTGAACTGGCTCTGGTCATCGCGGCGCTGCTCTTTCTCGCGGGCATCGCGCTGATCCTGCTGCGGCGGAATCTGATCTTTCTGTTGCTCGGCATGGAGCTGCTCTTTAATGCCGCCATGGTCATCGCGCTGGTGGGCGGGGCGCGCTGGCACTCGTCCACCGGACAGGTACTGGTGGTCTTCATCATGGCCCTGAGTGGTGCCGCGCTGGCCCTGACCCTGGCCCTGCTTTTGCGGGTGAAACAGGAGCTGGGCGGTGATACCGTCGATGCTCTGCGCCACCTGCGGGAAGAAGCCGATGAGTGAATGGCTTTGGTTAATACCCGGTTTCCCGCTGCTGGGGGCGCTCCTCAATGCCATTTTCGGAGAGCGGTTTGCGCCGCGCAGCATGGGCCGCATGGCCGCGACCATGCCCTTTTTGGCAGCGTTGGTGGTGCTTGCCCTCTGGATCACCCACGGTCGCGATCCCCATCTCCATGATCTCGTCTGGACCTGGATGGCCGTAGGCCGGTTCCACGCGGATATCGCGTTCCAGGTGGATCAGGTCACCCTGATCATGATCAGCATTGCGTCCTTCGTCGGCTTTCTCATTCATCTATTTTCGCAGCAATTTCTGGCGGGAGACTATGGTGAGCGGCGCTACTATTTTTACCTGAATCTTTTTGTCGGCGGAATGCTGGTGCTGACCATGGCCGACAACCTGCTTTTGCTCTACCTGGGCTGGGAAACCGTCGGCCTCTGCTCTTACGCGCTGGTGGCCCATTGGTACCGCAAGCAGGAGAACGCCTGGGCGGGGCGCAAGGCCTTCGTCGTGACCCGGATCGGTGATACGGCGCTGGCGCTGGCCATCTTCATGCTCTTCGCGGAATACCATACCCTCAATGATCAGCAGCTCTTCGTTGCCGTGGCGACGCACCCGGACGTGCTGGTGCTGACCATTGCCGGTGCCCTGATCCTCATCGGCGCCATCGCCAAGTCGGCGCAGTTCCCCCTGCATATCTGGTTGCCCGATTCCATGGCCGGACCCAGTACCGTCTCCGCCCTGATCCATGCGGCGACCATGGTGACCGCCGGAGTATATCTCTGCATTCGCCTGTACCCGATTTTTGTCGCGGTGCCGGGCATGCTCTGGGTCATTGGCCTCAGTGGTGCATTCACGGCCTTTTATGCGGCCAGTTGCGCTGTCGCCCAAGTGGATATCAAGCGGGTGCTGGCTTATTCCACCATCAGCCAGTTGGGGTATATGTTTCTCGGCGTCGGCATCGGCGCCCCCTCGCTCGGGCTCTTTCATCTGCTGGTGCATGCCTGCTTCAAGGCCCTGCTTTTCATGGGTGCCGGGGTGGTGATCCAGGTCTACAGCGAAGACCACGACATCCGCCACATGGGGGGTCTCAAGCGGCAGCAGCCTTTCCTGCGTTGGATGTTTCTGGCGGGGGTCTTTGCGCTGGCCGCCGTGCCGGTGGTCTCCGCGGCGTTCTACAGCAAGGATGCCATCATCGCCACGGCCTTTATCGTGCCTGGTGGCAAACTGCTCTGGGCGCTGGCGCTGCTCGGCGCGGTGCTTACCGCGGCCTATGCCTTCCGCCTCTACTTTCTGATTTTTGAGGGACCGGTAACGCCCGGAGAACCCTACCGGATGGGCTGGGGTATGAAGATTCCCCTCGCGCTCCTGGCCGCCGCCAGCATCGGGATGGGCTGGCTGCAATTCCCGCCCGACTGGTCTGGCCCCGATCTCTGGTTGCCCTGGCTGGCGCCGGTGTTGGGCATGCCACCGATGCCGAGCGGCGCGGTGAACGTCTTCCTGCAGATCACGGGTTCCGTGGCTACCTTGCTGGGCATCGGGATAGGCATCAAGGCCGCTCAATGGGAGCGGCAGGGGCATGGGTTCAGCCGCCTTGCTTTTCTGTCCGGCGCTTGGTTTTTCGATGCGGCCTTCCTGCGCGTTTTTCCTCCCGCCGTATATGCTTTTGCCCGCTTTCTCGACCGGGGTGTGGAGCGTACGGGTTTTCGATGGGCGTTTCTCGGCGGTTTGCGTGACGGTTTCGGGGTGGGCAGTCAACTCCTGGGGATGGGTGAAAATGGCCTGCTCAACCGCTATGCCAGTGGCATGGTACTCGGTTTGCTGATTCTGCTCGTGATCGCCTGGGGGTGGAGGTGAACCTCGGCAGCGTGTTCATCCTGCTCCCCTGGTTGGCCGCCCCCTGGCTCGCGACCCGTAAGGCGGGGGGGCATTACTTCGCCATGGCCGTTGCTCTGGTCGAACTGGTACTGGCGCTTGTCCTGCGTCTCGCGCCCGGCATGCTCCACGACACCAGTCACGCGCTCTTCATTCCCATGCTTGGCGCGCTCTGGACCCTCCACGATGGCCTTCTCGGCAGCACTCTGGCCGTGCTGACCGCCCTGCTGTTGCCGATCAGTCTGGCTTTCGCCTGGCGATTGCCGGAATTTCGCGCCCTGGCGCTGGCTGCGCTGGTCATGGAAGGTGCCTTGTTCGGTCTTTTTCTCGCCGAGAATGTATTGATGTTCTACATCTTTTACGAGATTCTGGCACTGGCCGGGGCCTTTCTGATCCTGCGCACCGGTCATAAAAGCCGCACTGCCGCGCTGCTGTTTCTGCTCTACACCGTGGTCGGCTCCCTGCTCTTTCTGGTGGCGCTGGTAGGGGTTTATGTGCTTCATGGCGCTCAGACGGGCGTTTATGATTTTTCGGTTCTGATCCTGGCGGATACGCGGATTCCGGCGACAGCGGGTCTCTGGATGTTTCTCGGCATGGTCGCCGGGCTGGCCGTGAAGATGCCGCTTTTTCCCCTGCATAGCTGGGCGGGTTCCAGCTATGGCGCCGCCGCGCCGGCGGGCAGTATTTTCCTCTCCGGCGCGGCGGTGACCGCGGGGGCTTACGGCCTGATTCATTTTGCCATGCCGATGCTCCCGCAAGCCGCTCTGCAATTCGCCCCCGTCGGCATCACCCTGGGTGCCATCGGCACGCTCTATGGCGCCTTTCTCGCCCTCAATGCCGATAATCTGCGCCACTTTGCCGCTTATGCCAGTGTCAGCCACATGAATCTGGCGGGTCTCGGTCTCTTTGCCCTGCAAGCCCAGGCGATGCGTGGCGGCATCTTTCTGCTCATCGCCCACGGTCTCGTTTCGGCGGGGCTTTTCGGTGTGGTGGCCGTGATGGAAGCACGCGGACTGACCGGTGAATGGGCCGGTCTCGGCGGACTCTTTCGCCGCGCACCACGCCTGGGGGCGTGGATGCTGTTCTTCTTTCTGGCGGGTATGGGCCTGCCGGGCCTCGCCAACTTCCCCGGCGAGTTCCTCAGCCTGGCGGGGGCTTTTCAGGTGTTGCCCTGGGCGGCGGGGCTGGCGACACTCGGTATTCTCGCCGGAGTGATCTACTTCCTGCGCATTTATGAGCGGGTGATGCTGGGGCCCCTGAACGCCGTCTTGCCGGATGCCCTGGCGGACTTGCGGCAAGGCGAGTGGTTACTGTTCTGGGTCTTGGGTTTGCTCACGCTCTGGATGGGGTTGGACCCGCAGACCGTCCTCGCGCACCTCGGCACGCTGCTTTCCGCGCATGGCAGCGAGGCCCTCGGCGGAGGCGGCCATGGTGTATAGCCCGGCGCTACTGCCCCTGCTTATCGTTGCGGGTGCCGCCGTGATCGCCTTCCTCGGCGATGCCCTGCGCATCGGCAAGATCATGCCCTGGTGGGGCGGGCTCGCCGCCATCGCCGCCGCCATCAGCATCGGTGTTGAAAAACTCACCCTCGGGGATTTTCTCTACTGGGACAGCAGCGCGACCCTGCTCGGGGTCTATCTGAGCCTGGCGACAGCGGCGGGGCTCACCTTTGTGGCTTTCCACCCCCTGCCACGGAAACTGCCCGGCAGTTTTACCGGTCTCATCCTGACGGCGCTGACCGGCAGTCTGATTCTGGTCGGCGGACAGAATCTGCTCTTTCTCTTTGTCGGCCTGGAGCTGCAGGTTTTGCCCTTCTTTGCGTTGCTGGCCTGGCCGGGTAGTGGGCGAGGCGCGCTGGAGGCCGCTTTCAAATACGCACTGTTGGCGGCCCTGGCCTCGGCCCAGTTCGCCATCGGCATCGCCTTGATCTATCTCGGGGATGGCAGCCTCGCGGTGATTCCGCCTTTCAGCGGCATGGCCGGCACCATCTATGGTCTGATCGGGGTGCTCGCCCTGCTGGCCGCCTTGAGTTTCGAAATCGCTGCCGCCCCCTTCCACGCCTGGGTCGCCGACATTTATCAGGGCGCCCCGGCGCCCATGCTGATTTTCCTCAGCGGGGTGGGTAAAGTGGCCGTGATGGGGGCGCTGATCACCCTGGTCAGTGCCACACCGCGCCTGCAACTCCCCGTCGCCGTCATCGCCGCCGTCAGCATCCTGATTGGTAATCTCCTCGCTTACCGCGCCGGGCACCTGCGGCGCATGCTCGGCCATTCCGCCATCGCCCACGCCGGTTATTTTCTCGCGGCATTGGCGCCGGGTCCGTTGGGTACCATCGCCGCCAGCGCCTATGCCCTGGTCTACGGCATCATGAGTGTCGGTACCTTCATGGGCCTGTCCAGTCTGCCCGAGAACAGTGTCGCCATCCCGTGGGCGGTCCTGCGCGCGCGTCAGCCGGTACTTGCCGGCCTGTTGGGCGTCACCTTGCTGTCGCTGGCCGGCATGCCGCCGAGCATCGGCTTTTTCGCCAAGCTCTTCGTGATCATCGTCGACATTCACGGCCAGATACTCTGGCTCGCCCTCCTCGTCGCCTTCGGCAGCGCCTTCTCCTTTGTCTATTACCTCAGCGCCCTGTGGAAGCCCGCCACCCTCAGCAACCCCGATCGCCTGCTGTGCCGCCGCGGCTGGGAAGGCTTCGCCGCGTTGGGGATTCTGATGCTGGCGCTGGGATGGGTGCTGGTGCCTTACGGGATGGGGTGAACCGACCCTTACGGGTGGCCGGCTTTCAAGGCACGGTACGCATGTGCATGCCGCACTCCCGGGCAGGCAAAACACGGAGCGCATCGGACCCGTCTCCGGAAGACCACGCAAAGGCGCGATGACCGCTAGTCGGGTATGGATAATCAGTAGCATGCGCCTTCACCGCTCGGTGGAATATTAGAAAAAATGGTGTGGAATGAGGCGCGCGAATCACGTAACATGATCGTCAAACAGGGCCTCACACCGCGCTTATGGAGAGCAGGTTGGGACGCGCCCGCATCCGTCTATACACAAGATTCAGATTCTGTGTGGTGGCATTTTTTGCCGAGCCATCGGTCGTTTTCTGTAAATCAACGGTGAATCTTCAGCAGCAGCATAGTCGGATGGAGGGGGGCTCTTGCATGAAAGCGGTCATCTTAGCCGGGGGGTTCGGAACCCGGCTGGCGGAAGAAACGGGGGTACGCCCCAAGCCGATGGTCGAAATCGGCGGCATGCCCATTTTGTGGCACATCATGAAGCACTATTCGACCCATGGCGTTCAGGAGTTCATCATCTGCCTGGGCTACAAGGGCTTCATGATCAAGGAGTTCTTCACTAGCTACCTGTTGCGCAGAGCCGATGTCACCATCGATCTCGCCAGCAGCCATCTGCAATATCAGCGCCCCTGTGCCGAACCTTGGCGCGTGCATCTGATTGACACCGGGGCACAGACCATGACTGGCGGACGTCTACGCCGGGTACGTGAGTATCTGAATGTGGATGAGCCCTTTTGCATGACCTATGGCGATGGGGTCTGCGATGTCGATATCGGCGCCGAGATCGCTTTTCACCGACGACATGGGCGCAAGGCCACCCTGCTGGCCGCTCAGCCGCCAGGCCGTTTCGGCGCTTTCGAGCTCTCTCCCCACGACGATCATGTCCCCAATTTCTGCGAAAAACCGGAGGGCGACGGGGCCTGGGTGAACGGCGGGTTTTTCGTTCTGGATCCCGAGACCCTGGACTACATCGAGGGCGACGAGACCGTATGGGAGAAGGGACCCATGGAACGCCTGGTGCGCGAGAGCGAACTGATGGCCTACCGCCACAGTGGCTTCTGGCAACCGATGGATACGCTGCGGGACAAGCAGTATCTCGAATCGCTCTGGGCCAAAGGGCAAGCCCCCTGGCGCACCTGGACCGAAGCATCGTAGTCATCGGGGAAGCATTACACTTTTTCTCTGGAACATCAGGAGCGACCATGAAAATTCTCATTACCGGCAATCTCGGCTACATCGGCCCGGTGCTTATCCGCCACCTGCGTAAGACCCGCCACGGGGCGTGGATCGAAGGTCTCGACCCGGCGTTTTTCGCCGGCGCGTTGACCACCCGCGGTCCGTGGCCGGAAAGCGCCCTGGATGTCCAGCATTATGCGGATGTGCGGGACTGCAGCCCGAGCCTGTTTTCGGGTGTGGATGCGGTGGTGCATCTCGCGGCGTTGTCCAACGATCCTATCGGCAAGGCCTTTGAGGCACTGACCGAGGAGATCAACCAGACCGCCACGCTGCGTGTCGCACGACTGGCCCGCGATGCCGGAGTCAAGCACTTTGTCTTCGCCTCCAGTTGCAGTGTCTATGGTGCGGGATCGGATGCGCCACGCCGCGAGCAGGATACCCTCGCTCCGTTGACCGCCTATGCCCGATCCAAGGTAGGGAGTGAGCAAGCCCTCAAGACCCTGGCCAGCCCCAGTTTTCGTGTGACCGCGTTGCGTTTCGGTACGGCTTGCGGCATGAGTGAGCGCTTGCGTCTGGATCTGGTCATTAACGACTTCGTCGCCACCGCGCTCGCCAAAGGGAGCATCGAGGTGCTTTCCGATGGCAGCCCTTGGCGCCCGTTGATTCATGTGGAGGACATGTGCCGTGCCATGGACTGGGCACTCGATCGCCGGGTCGGCGAAGACTTTGAGGTCATGAATACCGGCTCTGATTCCTGGAATTACCAGATTCGTGACCTCGCCAAAGCGGCCGCGGCAGCGGTTGGCGGTGTGGGTGTCTCCATCAATGCCGAGGCGGCTTCCGACAAACGCTCCTATCGTGTCGATTTCAGCCACTTTCGTGAACTCGCGCCCGAGCATCAGCCGCAATGGACGCTGGAACGTGCGGTGGCCGACCTTAAAATCGGACTCGAGGCCATTGGTTTCCGCGACGCGGCTTTCCGCGAAGGCGCCTTCATGCGCCTCAAGACCCTCGCACAGTTGCGCGAGGGCGGCTGGCTGGATGCGGATCTGCGCTGGATTCGGGCGCGGCAAAGCCGTGCGCCCTGGCAGGGGGGGACGGCATGATTTTCGACGCGTTGGGGGTGGCAGGCGCTTATCTTGTCGGCCTCGAGCCGCGCAACGATGATCGCGGTTTCTTCGCCCGATCGTTTTGCGCGCACGAATTCGCCGAGCATGGGCTCAAAGGCACCTTCGTGCAGGCCAACCTCAGTCATAATCCACATCGCGGCACCTTGCGCGGGTTGCACTATCAGCGTGCGCCTCATGCAGAGGTGAAGCTGGTGCGCTGTACGCGCGGGGCGCTCTTCGATGTGGTCGTGGACCTGCGTCCCGGCTCCCCAAGCTACGGGCGCTGGGCGGGGGCGGAGTTGAGCGCGGACAATCGCCGCGCGCTTTACGTGCCCGAAGGTTGCGCTCATGGTTTCGAGACGCTCGTGGATGATACCGAGGCGTCTTATCTGGTCTCCGCTTTCTACGCGCCGGGTGCCGAGGCCGGGATGCGCTGGGATGATCCCCAGCTTGCCATCGACTGGCCCATCACCCCGCCTGCCCGTATTTCACCCAAGGACGCCACCGCGCCATTGTTCAAGGAGTACCACGCATGATGGTCATCGACAAATTCCTTGCCGAGCGTGAGGTCCAGGGTCATCCCATCCGCGTCGGCATGATCGGTGCGGGCTTTCAGGGGCGCGGGGTCGCCCTGCAACTCGTTGCGCGCCTGGCGCCGGGGCTACGGCTGGTGGCCATCGCCAACCATCATCTCGCCGCGGCCCGTCAGGCCTACGCGCAAGCGGGGGCTGGGGACGCGATCGCTGTGGATAGCCCGGCCGCTCTCGCACGGGCCATTGCCGATGCACACTACGCGGTTACCGAGGATGCCACCTTACTCACCGACTGTCCGCAGATCGATGTGATTCTCGAGATCACAGGCAGCATCGATTATGCCGCCGATCTGATTTTACGCGCCATCGACCACGGTAAGCATGTGGTCATGATGAACGCCGAACTCGACGGCACCGTCGGGCCGATCCTCAAGGTGTATGCCGACCGCGCTGGCGTATGTTTGACGCAATCCGACGGCGACCAGCCCGGCGTCATCGCCAATCTCTATCGTTTCGTGCGCTCCATTGGCGCCGAGCCGGTGCTCGTTGGCAATATCAAGGGGTTGCACGATCCCTACCGCAATCCCGACACGCAGGCTGAATTTGCGCGACGCACCCATCAACGCGCGCCCATGGTGACTTCTTTTGCCGATGGCACCAAAATCTCTTACGAGATGGCGGTGTCGGCCAACGCCTTTGGCTTGCGCGTGGCCCGCCGCGGCATGTACGGACCGACCGTGCCGGTGGGCACTCACGTGCAGGAATCTCCGAACTGGTATCCCCCTGAAGCGCTGGAAGTATCTGGTGGGGTTGTCGATTACGTGGTTCAGGCCGAGCCGGGACCGGGGGTTTTCGTCATCGCTCGCCACGAACATCCGGTGCAGCGCGAATACCTCAAGCTGTACAAACTCGGCGATGGACCTTATTACGTCTTCTATCGTCCGTATCACCTCTGTCATTTCGAGGCGCACCACAGCATCGCCCGCGCCGCGCTGTTCAACGACGCCACCATGGCGCCGCAGGGGGAGCCACGGGTCGAGGTGATCACCACCGCGAAGCGCGACCTGGTACCCGGTGAAGTGCTGGACGGATTCGGCGGTTTCCTGAGCTACGGCCTGGCCGAGAACGCGGATGTCGTCGCTCGTGATCGCCTATTGCCCCTGGGCGTGGCCGAAGACTGTCGGATCAAGCGCGCGGTACCCAAGGATCAGGTGCTCACCTACGATGACGTCGAACTGCCGTTCGGACGCTTGATCGAGCGTCTGCGCCGCGAACAGGCGGAATTTTTTCATCTGCCCCATGGCGGAAGCTAGCTATTCCGGCAATTCTCCGCATTTCTGGGCAATCATGGCGCCAATCGGGATCGCGGACGTCGCGGCCGGCGAGGGCGCATTGCACACGTGGAGCATGCGCCGCGTCTGTTTGAACAGGAAATCGTGAATGGCGACCCCGTCCCTGGAAACGGCCTGCGCTCTGATGCCCGTGCGATAAGGCCGTAAATCGTCCACTTCCAAAGAGGCGCAGTATTTGCGGCACTCTGCCAGGTAGGCATGCTTATGCATTGAACCGCGCAGTTCATGCAACACATGCCGGCGATATTGCAGGATGAGTTTCCAAAAACCCGGATACGCGGCGAAATCGAGCGTGTCCCGAAGATTCATGGAGAGCTTTTGGTAACCCTCTCGGGCGAAGCCAATGACGGCATTCGGCCCCACCGTGACGCTGCCATCAATCATGCGGGTGAGATGAATGCCCAGAAAGGGCAATGCAGGATCCGGCGCAGGATAAATCAGATGTTTGATGAGGCCGCTTTTTTCCGCGGGAAGCTGAAAATACTCTCCGCGGAAGGGAACGATGCGAAAATCAACCTGCAAACCGGCGAGCGTGGCCAGTCGATCCGATTGCAGTCCGGCACAGACGATAAGTTTCTTGGCCCGCCAGGAATTTCCACCCGCCCCAATCTCGACATGCGAATCCTTTTCCAGAAGATGATCGACCGCCGTGTGATAGTGAACTTCTCCGCCTGCCCCCATGACGAGGTCGGCCATCTTGCGGCACATCGCCGCGAAGTCGGTGATGGCGGTGGCCGGACTGTACAGCGCGGCCACCCCGCGGATATGCGGTTCCCTGCGGTTCAATTCCTCCCCATCCATGCGCTCGAGCATCAGGCCGTTGGCGCGCGCCCGCGCATACAGGGCATCGATGCGTTCACGCTCCATAGCATTGGTAGCCACGATGAGCTTGCCGCACGCTTCAAAGGGCAGGGCGTGATCGCGGCAGAAGGCCGTGCTGGCCTCCAAGCCATCACGACACAATTGTGCCTTCAGGCTTCCGGGCGCGTAGTAGATACCCGCATGAATGACGCCACTGTTATGTCCGGTTTGGTGCACTCCCGGGCCGCTTTCTTTTTCAAGGAGGAGCAGATTTGCGTCAGGATACTGTCGAAGTAGTTGCCGCGCCGTCGCAAATCCGACGATACCGCCGCCAATCACGCAAAAATCGTAATCCATGGGTTCCTCGTCATGTGTGAACGAACGGCTTGAAATCGCGGGTAATCCCTGCGTTGAAGCGCGCGGTCATCCGCCGCCCGGTGTGCTTCCCGCCCGGCCCCCGATGGCCCTTTATATCCGCTCCCAGCTTCCACTTTGTGCGCTATAACGTCTGATCGCGCGTGCTGGCGCTCCAACGATGACGCAGTAGTCCGGGAATTCTCCCCTGACCACGGAATTGGCACCCACTATGCACTGGGTGCCCAGCACGGTGCCAGCCAGCAGTTTTGCGCCCGAACCGATAAAACAGTTTTCCCCGATAATTGTTTTTTTCACAATGAGGGGTTGCAACATCACCGGAACGCCAATTTCCTCGTAAGCGTGGTCGTTGTCTGTTATGGTCACATCGTAGGAAATGATGGTGTGCCGACCAATGACCACTTTATTGGCGCAGCCGATGGTGCCGTTCTGTCCAATACCGACGTCATCCTGAATCTCCAATTCCGGCGAAAACCGCTGTCCTCCATGCCAACCCGTCAAGGCTTCGATTCTCGCGCCATGACCAATGTGAACATGGTTCCCAATGCAAACACATTCAGGATTGGCCAGGTTCAGGGGCGAACAGAGCAGCGATCCATCTCCGAAGCACTTAAAGAATCTTCTATAGTAGATTCTGCCCATCAGGAGGTAGTAATGTCTCCTCAACTTACCCTGTTTCGCCCATAGTGGCGCCCTTAAAAAGTCCATGATTTTTTTGTAGACCATGCCCCACCCCCCTTCTGCCAGAGATTTTTATATCTTTCCCGCGGCGATGATCGGAACGGTTTTTGACGAAGCGCCGGAATTAAGACGCGACTTTCACCGTTTTCTTAGAAAAGGCAACGCCATTTTTAGGGTGATGCCGGTCAGGTGGGAAGGCAGGCATGCAAGCAGGTATGCCATGAGACAACGCAAGTTTTCGGTCAGGCGAAAGGCCTCCATGGCGACGCCCCGAGCCGCGGCATTGTCGCCCAGCAGCAGGTGACATTTTGCCACGGACAGGCTGGACTTGACGAGTTTTTTCTGGATAAGGCGTTTTTTTTCCGGAAAGGATTGGTGCGTCAAGAAATAACCGAGTATAAACATGAGGTTTTCATTTTGCTTCAAGGTTCCTGAAGAGGACGCAGAACCTCCATGTACCCGGTAGGACATCAACCTCGCGGGCACGTAATAACAATCGAATGCGGATTTGCAATGCAGGAAGGACATCCACCAGTCGTATGCATAGCCCACCTCCTCATATATTTCGTCCAGATCTATGGACCCCGCCCTGAACACTCGTCCGGAGGGTGCCGGTATTACCTGGTTGAAAAGGGCGCCCACCCGGTCAATGAGCACCCCCTCGGTTAAATGCGCTCGTCCCCATGCTTTCGAGTTGTAATCGGATACCGCCATATTCTCCGTACCATCCGCATCGATGATTGTGTGGTCACAAAACACGAGACCAACGTGCTCGTCCCGCTCCATGGGGAGAATGAGGGTTTCCAGAAATTTGGCATCTATTACATCATCATCATGGATGTTTGCAATGTATTTACCTTGGGCCAGCCGCATGCCGAGCTTGGCGTTCGACACCATCGGGAGGGTGATTTCATTGCCGATGTAACGAATGCGTTCGTCGTTGAACTCCGTACACATCCGGGCGATTTCCGGCGAGTTGGAGTTGTCCGCAACGATCAGTTCAAAGTCGCTCATGGTCTGTTCGAGAACCGAGGCCATGGTGATCCTTAAATACTCGGGTCGTTTGTACGCCATCAATACGACGGAAACCAGAGGACTCTTGTGCAAACCCTCAAGCCGAACGTGAACACCTTCCATGAGAGATCCTAATGAGCTTCAGTGTTTCAATGGCGCGCAAACGTCGAGGATTTCAGGGTCGCTGCCGGACCAGCCAAGCCGGCGTGTGCTTCGCGCCCGGTGTCCGGAATCCCGACGGCAACCCAGACGCGGCGAGTCACCAGTAACCCAAAGCATAAAATAAACCCGTCTGAAGCGCCACCGAATTTCGTGTATTGCCGTGGGCCGGTGCGCAAATCCCGATGTGTGCATGGGCACGTTGGAGAAACGCTGGACGTTGGCGGTGCGCGCGGCCTGCTTTTGCCGCCTGCGAACGCGCCAACGCCTTGACATCCGCCCCTGTCACCGCTATTCTTCCGCCCCTTATTGAAAAACCCGGAGCGGGAGTCGTGTGATGAAGACCTATTCTGCCAAGTCTCATGAAGTGCAGGGGGACTGGTTCGTGGTGGATGCCACCGATAAAGTCCTGGGCCGCCTCTCTTCAGAGTTGGCCAGGCGTCTGCGTGGCAAGCATAAGCCCGAGTACACGCCCCATGCCGATACCGGCGATTATCTGGTCGTCATCAATGCCGACAAGATCACGGTCACCGGCAACAAGGCCAAGGATAAAATATATTATCATCACACCGGCTACGTCGGCAATCTGAAGCGTGCCTCCTTCGAGAAGATGATGGAGACGCACCCGGAACGGATCATCGAACTCGCGGTCAAGGGCATGTTGCCCAAGAATCCCCTGGGTCGGGCGATGTTCAAGAAGCTCAAGGTCTATACTGGTTCCGAGCATCCCCATTCGGCGCAGCAGCCACAACCCCTGAACGTTTAAGGCGAAGACTCCATGGAACAATATTACGGTACCGGTCGGCGTAAAAGTGCAACAGCCCGCGTGTACTTGCGTCGGGGCTCAGGCAAGATCGTCATCAACAAGCGCACCCTGGAAGACTACTTTGGTCGTGAGACTTCGCGCATGGTGGTCATGCAGCCCCTGGAGCTGACGGGTCATGGCGGCCAGTTCGACATTCTGGTCAATGTCAGTGGCGGAGGGGCCAGTGGTCAGGCCGGTGCGATCCGCCATGGTATCACCCGCGCCCTCATGGTCTATGATGAAACCCTGCGGCGGCCGTTGCGCAGCGCTGGCTTCGTCACCCGTGACGCCCGCGAAGTGGAGCGCAAGAAGGTCGGCAAGCATAAGGCCCGGCGGAGCCACCAGTTCTCCAAGCGTTAGTCGCGCACGTTTCGGATTGGAAAGCAGGCCGCCCTCGGGCGGCTTTTTCCGTTACGGCTGATAATTATGGAGGAACGTATGATTCGCGCGGGTATTGTCGGTGGTACGGGTTATACCGGGGTGGAGTTGCTCCGTTTGCTGCTGCCGCACCCGGAGGTCGAGGTGGCGGTCATTACGTCCCGCGCCGAAGCCGGGCAGCGCGTGGATGCGCATTTCCCCAATCTGCGTGGTTATGGTGATCTTTGCTACACCCCTCCGGATCTTGCGGAGCTGGATACGCTCGATGTGGTGTTTTTCGCGACGCCCCATGGGGTGGCCATGGATCATGCCCCGGGGCTCTTGGCCAAAGGGGTGCGAGTCATTGACTTGGGAGCCGATTTTCGCTTGGCCGACGCCGGGCTTTTTGCCCGGTGGTACGGTATGGCGCATCGCGCGCCAGAGGCTCTAGCCGAGGCCCGGTACGGCTTGCCGGAATACTACCGGAAGCAGGTTGGGGAAGCGCGACTGGTGGCCAACCCGGGTTGTTACCCGACGGCGGTCATTCTCGGCTTTGCTCCGCTTCTGGCGGAAGGCTTGCTGGAAGACGGTGGGCTGATCGCGGACTGTAAGTCGGGTGTCAGTGGCGCGGGCCGCGCTGCCCGGGTTGACCTCATCCTTCCCGAGGTGGCGGACAGCGTCAATGCCTACGGGGTGAGCGGCCACCGGCACCGGCCAGAAATAGAGGCGGTGCTTTCCGATATCCGTGGCAGCGGGCTGGAGTTGCAGTTCACGCCGCACCTTATGCCCATGGTTCGCGGTATCCATGCCACCCTCTACGGTCAACTGCGTCGACCCCTGAGTGACGCGGCATTGCAGGATCTCTTCGCACGTCGCTATGCCGGCGAGCCCTTTGTGGATGTGATGCCCTTCGGCAGTCATCCCGCCACCCGTTCCGTGCGGGGCGCCAACGTCTGCCGCATAGCTTTGCATCAGCCGCGGCCAGGGCGGGTGGTTATTCTCTCGGTCATCGATAATCTGGTGAAAGGGGCTGCTGGGCAGGCTGTGCAAAACATGAACCGCATGTGCTCGCTACCGGAGGAGATGGGGCTGGCGCATATTGCGTTATTGCCATGAAGGGCCCTCCGTGTGGATCGGCGCGCTGCCGGCCCCTTCTGCCAGGGGCACGGTCTCGTGAGGCGGAGCGACAGTGTAACGCGCTGAAAATAATAGAGATGTCTGATATGCGTACGGAGTTGTAGCCGTTTTTCCACAGGCTTTTTTATAACCAGTTGAAAAATATATATAATAATCCTGGCATTATTTGTGCTTTACTACAGGAGCGTCCCATCTGGAAGGCGGCATACGATTTTTGGCTCGGTGCTTGTTCCCCAGGTGTTTCCTTAACCGAAACAAGGAGTTTTCTGATGATTAAGCCAAAGGCATTCGCTGTTCGTCCACGCTGGCTGGCGTTTGCCGGCGGTGTGATATTCGCTTGCGGCCTGACTTGCGCGCCCGGCGCATGGGCAGATGATGGGCCGTCTCTGGGGATTGCTATTCCGGGATTGAGCGTATTTCTCGGTGATGCACCAGGTTACTACGCGCCGCCCCCTCCACCGGTCTACTACGCGCCGCCACCGCCGCCACCGGGTTACTATGTGACAGCGAGGCCGGCGAGGGTCTACGGCCCCCGGCCATGGGAACGTCGGGGACCTCCACCTTGGGCGGGGCGCTGGCGGCATGATGACGACTGACGACGTTAGCGGTGATGGGGAGTCGTCTTAGGGTCGAATGCCTGAGACGAAAAGCCGAGTGTGCACCATGATGGTGCTTATAGCACCATCATGGTGCATTTCGACCGGCTTGCCCCGTTGGGAAGCATCACGAATCCCTTGTTTTGCACGAGGAGCATGATTACTCTTTGGTGGATTGCTGGTGGCATGACATTTGCTAATTAGCAACAGCAGTCAATTTTTTTATACAAACCAAGGAGTCGCCATGTCGTATCACAACATCATCCCCGCTTCCCGTTCCGGGCGCCGGTCAGTGCTTGCTGCCGTTGCCTTGAGTCTGCCCATGATCGTCGGGGTAGCCGAGGCCAGCCCCCTGTCCATGCCTGCCCCCTTGACCTTCAGCGCCGGTCCTCTCGGTAAGCTGGATGTGCAGGGTGTCGCCAGCGGTATGGCTTTTTACCAGGATTTCCCACAGGGAGCGGCGGGCACTCTAGGGGCCAAGCATGTCGGCGCGGATATCACCAATGGAATGGTCATCATTCAAAAGAATACCGGCCTGCTGCAGTTTTATATCCAGGCGGGCGCTTACAGCTTCCCCACGCTGGCGGCCGCTATTCCTTCCTCCGAGGGTAACATCAATGATTTCGGGGCCATGCCCGTCGCCTACCTAAAGTATGCCCCTTCTTCGAATTACTCTGTAGAGATAGGCAAACTTCCCACGCTTCTTGGCGCCGAGGGCGGCTTTACCTACCAGAATATCAATATCGAACGCGGTTTGCTGTGGGATGTTGAGCCGATCGTCAGCCGTGGCATTCAGTTTAACGCCAGTCAAGGCCCTGTCAGCGCCTCCATTTCTTTGAACGATGGGTATTACTCCAATCGCTACAATGTCATGAGTGGGTTGCTGAGCTATGCCATCGATGGTTCCAATACCGTGAGTTTCTATGCGCAGGGGCCGCTCGGTAATGTACGTACAAGCTCCCCGCAAGTGGCTTATTCATCGTATGGGACGTCCAGCGATATCTATGGCGTGGAGTATGTCTACAATTCCGGACCGTGGATGATTGAGCCCTATGTACAATATATGCACACCCCCGGATCGGTCCGATTGTCCATTCCACACGCTTTTTCCAATTACGGGGCTTCCGTGCTGGCCGATTACAGTTTCACCAATACCATCTCTTTGGCCGGCCGGGTGGAATATTTGGGCGTTGGCGGAAAACCTGGGGAAGGGCTCAATAGCACCGGCGTGGCGTCTACCTTGACGGATTTGCCTGCGGATTCACATGCCTGGTCCCTTACGCTGACCCCCACCTATCAGAATGGCGGTTTTTTCGCGCGGGCGGATCTCTCTTATGTCACGGCCTCTGCCCCTATGGGATATGGACTGTCTGGCCTCACCAATACTACGCAGCTCCGTGGCATGCTAGAAACCGGTTTCATGTTCTAATCCGTATCCTTCCAACAGCCCCGAGTTTCCGGGGCTGTTCCGTGTAACGCTGTCGGGATTGCACATCGACAGCCGTTGCAGCAAATATGCCGGTGAATAATGCACCAGTTCAATACGCGGCTGCCCCATGTTGGGGCAATTATTGCCGAGAGCGGTGAATAACCATGGATTTTGCGGGTGTCTATGCTGGCATGTATTTTGCTCCACATAATTGTGGTGTTGTGAACGGTTGTGACTAGTGCCTCCTCTGGCAGGTTTATGGGCGGCCCTCCCGCCCTTTTTTGCTGCGTCCCGAATGAGGACAAATATTTTCTCCGGCGTTATCTGGTCTCCCGTTTCTGGTTGGAAACGTCCTTGCGGGCCTGCGGAACGCGGGTGCCCATAGGCAAGCACTCTTGACGCTTTGCCGTGGCCTAGGCCATCATTCTCAAGATTTAGCTCTCATCAACATTCACCCGTGACCTGCATCCCGGCGATGCGGTCCATATATTTTTGCCTGGGAGGACCATGGACGCTACGGACCAGAAGCGCCTGTTGCGTGAAATGCTTTTTGCCCGCCGTTTCGAGGAGCGCTGCGCGGAGGCTTATCACGAACGCCAGATCGGCGGTTTTTTGCACCTGTATCCTGGTGAGGAAGCCTGCGCCATCGGCGTGCTGGAGAAGGCACGTCCCGGTTCGGACTACGTGGTGACTGGTTATCGCGACCACATTCACGCGCTGAAGTCGGGAATGGATCCCAAGGCGTTGATGGCTGAGCTCTTCGGTAAAGAGGCGGGTTGCTCCAAGGGCCGCGGCGGTTCCATGCATCTCTTCGATCCCGATGTGCGCTTCATGGGCGGCTACGCCTTGGTCGGCGGCCCTTTTCCGTTGGCCGCAGGCTTCGCCAAAGCCATTCAGTTGCGTGGTGGCGATGAAATCTCCATCTGTTTTCTGGGCGACGGCGCCAACAATCAGGGCACTTTCCACGAGACCATGAACATGGCGAGCCTGTGGAATCTGCCCGTGCTGTTCGTTTGCGAAAACAATCTCTACGGCATTGGTACCGCCATCGAGCGCTCTACGGTGGAGATCAATCAGTACAAGCGCGTGGCCCCCTACGGTATCGAGGCGGCGCAATGCGATGGCCAGGATATCGATGTGGTCATGGCTCACGCCGAAAGGGCGATACAACATGTGCGTGAAAAGCGCAAACCCTACTTTTTGGAATTGATGACCTATCGCCTGCGCGGGCATTCCATGTCCGATTCCGGTGCCTACCGTTCCAGGGAAGAGGTGGAGGAATGGGCGCAGCGCGATCCCATCGGTATTTACCAGCGCCGCCTGATGGACGCCAACGTCATCAGCGGGGAGGAGTTTCATGCCATGGATCAGGCCATACAGGACGAGATCGAGAACGGGATCGTGCGCTTCGCCGTGGAGAGCCCGGAGCCGCGCGTGGAGGATGTCGCCCGTTATGTGTACGTGGAAGGAGGCAAACAGCCATGGCTGAAATGATGTATTGGCAGGGTATCCTGCGTGCCCACGATGAGGAAATGGCGCGGGATCCGCTGGTTTTCGCCATGGGAGAAGATATCGGCGTCGCCGGTGGGACCTACAAGGCGACCAGCGGCCTTTTTGCCAAGTATGGCGATCAGCGGGTGATCGATACCCCAATCTCCGAAAACAGTTATACCGGCATTGGGGTGGGCGCCGCCATGGTTGGCGCCCGTCCCATCGTCGAGATCATGAGTGTCAACTTCGCTTGGTTGGCGATGGATCAGCTCATGAACAACGCGGCAAAAATCCACTACATGTCTGGTGGCCGCATCCGTTGTCCCTTTGTCATGCGAGTACCGGGCGGCACGGCGCACCAGTTGGGTGCCCAGCATTCGGCACGCATGGAAAGGGTTTTCATGGGCATTTCTGGTTTGCGGGTGGTGACCCCGGCAACGCCGCGCGATGCCTATGGGTTGCTGAAAAGCGCCGTGCGCTGTGATGATCCGGTAGTCATTCTTGAGCACGAGGCCATGTACAATCTCAAGGGTGAAATACCGGACACGGAATTTTTCACCCCGTTGGAAGGGGTTGAAGTGATGCGACCGGGTAAGGACATCAGCCTTTTCGCTTACAACATCAGTGTGCATTGGGCGCTGGACGCGGCGCAGAAATTGGCCGAGGAGTACGGCATCGATGCCGAGGTCATTGATCTTCGGGCGCTCAGGCCCATGGATCGGGCGGGTATCGCGGCCAGCGTGCGCAAGACCCATCGCGCCCTGGTTGTCGAAGAAGATGAAGCCCCGGTGGGAGTGGGTTCCGAAGTGATGGCGATCATCAATGAAGAGTGCTTCTTCGATCTGGATGCGGCACCGGTGCGTGTGCATGCCCTGGATGTGCCGATCCCCTACAATCGCCGCCTGGAAAAGGCCGCCATCCCCAACGCGGCGGATGTCGTCGCCGCTGTGCGGAAAATGCTGGGCCGATAGCGATTGGCGGTCTGTCCGGGGGCCGGTCGTGGCCACCCCCGGGGGACAACGCCGCGGTCTCCCTCTCAATCTCGGTTTGATTCAATAATAATGGTGAAACATGGCTGAACCTTACGTCATCAAGATGCCGCAACTTTCCGACACCATGACGGAAGGGGTCCTCGTCTCTTGGGAAAAGCCCGTGGGTGCACGGGTGGAGCGCGGTGACGTGGTGGCGACGGTGGAAACCGACAAAGCCATCATGGACGTTGAGGTTTTTCGTTCCGGCTATCTGGCGGGACCGTTGGTTGAAGTGAATAGTGTCATCCCGGTGGGTGGAGCGATCGGCTATCTGGCGGAAAGCGCGGAGGCGGCGGTGGTGACTCCCGCGCAGGCAGCATCATCCGCCGCGGCGAGCGCTGCGCCAAGTGCTGTGCCAGAGCCCGCCCCTGCCGCCCCACCCGCCCCTGAGGGTTATGCCGTCAAGATGCCGCAGCTCTCCGATACCATGACCGAGGGTGTGCTGGTGTCCTGGGAAAAATCTCTCGGCGACAAGATTCAGCGCGGCGATGTGGTGGCGACGGTGGAAACCGACAAGGCGATCATGGATGTCGAGGTTTTTCGCGCGGGATACCTCTCGGGTCCACGGGTAGCGGTGGATACCGTGGTGCCAGTGGGTGAGGTTCTCGCCTGGCTGGTAGAGTCGCCGGAGCGGGTGCGTCATGAAAGCGCTACCATCGGCACCGCCGGAGCGGTAAACAAAACCGGTACGGCGCCAGCCCCGGCACCCGCGTTTGCGGCAGACACTCCGATCGCGCCCGCCCTGATACCGGGGGCGCACCCGGCGGCGCGTCCCCGGCAGGGAGCGGCCAGCCCCTTTGCCCGTCGGTTGGCCGGGCAACAGGGGGTCGATCTCGATGGTTTGCGGGGCAGCGGTCCTGCGGGGGTGATTGTGGCGGCCGATGTGCTGGCGGTCGGCGCGGGCAGTTTGGCATCGGGGCCTTCCGCGCGCCCTGCCGAACCGGCGGTACCCGGTCATGGTCGCCCCATGACGGCCATCGAAAAGGCCATTAGTCAGGCGATGGTGGCTGCTTTGAGCATTCCGGTCTTCCATGTCACGGTCAAGGTCAAGCCCGAGGCGCTGATCCGCGCCGCCAAGGCGCATAAGGCCTCCCTCACCGTGGCCCTTGCCAAGGCTGCCTCTCAAGCCCTTGCCCAGCATCCGCTGGTCAATGCCGCGTATCAGCCGACGGACCATATTGTTGAGCGGCATCAGCATGATATCGGCATCGCTGCGACCACGGAAGACGGCGGTCTGGTGGTGCCCGTTCTGCGGGGCGTCGAGCGCAAAGGACTCGACCAACTGCAGACCGAATGGACCCCGCTGGTGGAGAAGGCGCGCAAACGCCGTCTCAGCCCACCCGAATACACCCATCCGACCTTTACCATCTCCAACATGGGTATGTATGGCATCACCCAGTTCGATGCCATCGTCACTCCCGGTACGGCGGCCATTATCGCCATTGCCGGTAATGGTCCCGAAGGCATGCCCATCACCATCACCGCCGATCATCGGGTGGTGAATGGCGCCGAAGCCGCCCTGTTCCTCCAGGATCTGAAGCAGGCCGTAGAGTATCCGGAGGCGTGGCTGGGTAACGGCGGTCCAAGGATTCCCGAAGGCGAGCACGACGTGCAGGTGCTGGTTATCGGCGCTGGCCCAGGCGGTGAGGATTGCGCCCGCGAGCTGGCGGAACGCGGTATCCAGGTCGCCATGGTCAATGACGCCCCGTTGCCGGGCGGCGAATGCCTCTGGCGGGGTTGTATCCCCTCCAAGGCCTGGCGTGCCGCTGCGGACCGTATCCGTGACCGCGAGCATGATGCGGCCATGGGGCTGACGCTGGGCGCGCCCAGCTTGGATTGGGCGCAACTGGAGCGGCACCGGCGCGGCATCCTCCAGACCCGCGGGGAAATGGCTCTGAAAACCGATCGGGGCATGAAGATTCAGGTGCTGGAGGGCTATGCCCGCTTTATCAGTGACCATAGCGTCGAAATCACCGGAAAGGATGCGCGCACGCTGAGTTTTGGCGCCTGCGTCATCGCTACGGGCGCACCGGCTTTTGTGCCGCCGATTCCCGGTATTCAGGAGGCGCTGAAGAGTGGTGCCGCGGTGACTTCCGATACGGTCTGGAATCTGTCCCAGCCTCCCAAGCGTCTCTGTGTCATCGGCGCGGGGGCCATCGGTATGGAAATGGCGCAGATGTTCCATGATTTCGGTGCCGAGGTGCGGGTGTTGGAAGCCCTGCCTCGGCCAGTGGCGGAAATGGAGAAAGAAATCGCGGAGCAGTTGATGCAGGTATTGACCCGCAATAGTCCGCGCTTGCAGGTGCTGACCGGGGTCAAGGTGGCGGAGGTTACTGGACAGCCCGGCCAGTTGGAGATCCGCTATCAGGTGGGCGAGGAGGCGGCGAGTTACGCCTGCGATCTCCTGTTGGTCGCGACGGGAAAGCGCCCGGACACACACGGTCTGAATCTTGCCGCAGCGGGGGTGGCCTTGGGCGAGCGCGGCGCCATCGCGGTCGATGCCAGCGGACGGAGCAGTGTGCCCCATATCTATGCCGTGGGCGACGTGATCGGTGGTTACATGCTGGCCCACACGGCCGGTCAGCAGGGACGCGTGGCTGCCGCCCATCTGCTGGGTCATGACGCCCGCTATGATGCCGCCAAAGACAGTGGCGTCACCTTCACCCGTCCGCAGTGCGCTTTTGTCGGACATTCCCTGGAGCAGGCCAAGGCGGCGGGGATTGATGCGGTTGAGGTCAAGGCACCGCTGAGCATCGATGCCAAGGCCATGATGACCGGTGAGACCGATGGACTCATCAAAATGGTGGCTGACAGGGTGAGTCACGGTATTGTTGGCGTGCATTTTCTTGCGGACCACGCCGATACCCTGGTGGGTGAGGCGGTACTGATGGTCAGCGCCGGCCTGACGTTGGAGCAGGTGGCCGGTGCCATTCATCCGCATCCGACGCAGACGGAACTCTTTGGCGAAATGGCGCGCCGTCTCCTGTCGCGTTTGCGGCGCTCGACCAAGGCGGCGGGCTGATTTTTTGGCCGAACGGCTCCGGAGGGATCGATTCTCGTCGTGGAGGGGTTGATCCGGTCTTCAACTGGTCCTTGTCTCGACTTGACGGCCCCGCGTAAATGCGAGCAAAATACTCGGCTATCCACTGGATGAAGCGCTGCGGCGCAGGGAGTGACGCATAATGAGCACAGCAACAGAGACCATGACGAATCTGGATGCCATCCCCCCGGTCATGACATTGACCGATAATGCGGCGGAAAAGATCAAGTCGCTGATTGAAGAGGAAGGGTCCGACGCCCTGAAGCTTCGCGTCTTTGTGACCGGGGGTGGCTGTTCTGGCTTTCAGTACGGTTTCACCTTCGATGAAAACATGAACGAAGGGGATACGGAAGTGCAGCAGTTTGGCGTAAGTCTCCTGATCGATCCCATGAGCTATCAGTATCTGGCGGGCGCGGAGATTGATTACAGCGAGGGACTGGAAGGTGCGCAGTTCGTCATCAAGAATCCCAACGCCACGACCACCTGCGGGTGTGGATCTTCCTTCTCGGCCTGATCTTTGGCGTTGGTATAGCGGCGCCCCGATGGGAGGCTCGATGGCCTCCCTTTTATTTTGTGGGCGGGTTATCATGCCACGGGAATGATTTCTGAGCGCTTCCCGCCTCGGTTCGATCATCGCTACCATGATAGAAGGAGTTCCGCATGGCGGATACGCACTTTGCTCCAGGTTTGGAAGGTGTCCCTGCAACCCACTCTAGTGTTTCTCATATTGATGGGGCCGCGGGCTTCTTGACGTATCGTGGTTACACCATTGCCGATCTGGTAGAACACAGCACTTATGAAGAAGTGGCGTTGTTGCTCCTCGACGGCGCGTTGCCGAGCGCCAAGGCGCTGGATCAATTCGATCGCGGTCTGCGCGCGCACCGGCAAGTCAAGTATAATGTCCGGGAAATCATGAAGTTCATGCCAGTGACCGGACACCCCATGGATATGCTGCACTGTGCCGTGGCGAGTCTGGGCATGTTCTATCCGCAGCAAGAACTTTCTGACGCCGAGCGCGAAAATACGCCCCACCTCGATGCGATGGCGATGCGGATCATCGCCCGCATACCCACCATCGTCGCCATGTGGGAACAGATGCGTTTTGGTAACGATCCCATCCCGCCGCGTTCCGATCTGAGTCATGCGGCCAATTTCCTGTATATGCTGTCCGGTCATGAGCCGGATCCGGCTTTTGTCGATATTCTCGATTCCTGCCTGATTCTGCATGCCGAACACACCATCAATGCCAGCACCTTCTCGGTGCTGGTGACCGGTTCTACGCTGACCAACCCCTACCATGTCATCGGCGGTGCCATCGGAACCCTGGCTGGCCCGTTGCACGGCGGTGCCAATCAGAAGGTGGTGGAGATGCTGGAGGATATCGGCACCGTCCAGCGCGTGGGCGCTTATCTCGATGGTAAAATGGCGAACAAGGAAAAAATCTGGGGGTTCGGGCACCGCGTCTACAAGACGCGTGACCCGCGTGCCGCCCTGCTCAAGGGGATGATGGAGGATCTCGCCAGTCATGGCAACCTGCGTCACAGCCGGCTTTTCGAGATCGCGATGGAAGTGGAACGTCAGGCGACCGAGCGCCTCGGTCCCAAGGGTGTCCACGCGAACGTGGACTTCTATTCGGGGGTGCTATACCACGAGATGGGTATCAAGGCGGATCTTTTTACGCCCATTTTTGCGATGGCGCGCTCCGCCGGCTGGTTGGCGCACTGGCGGGAGCAACTGGCGGATAACCGGATTTTCCGGCCCACGCAGGTGTATATAGGAGAACAGCCGAAGAGCTATGTTCCTGTTGCTCAACGATTCTAGGATAAACATATGACAGAAGTGTTGCGGGACATCCCTTTCCTGGCCACGGACCGGGTGGAGGCTCTGCTGGATATCGAGCGGCACCTGATCGCCGAACAGTGTGCGATCGAGCGCTGGTTCCGCGGGCAATGGCAACGGACGCCGCCGCCTTTTTATGCTTCCGTGGACCTACGCAATGCGGGTTTCAAACTGGCGCCCGTGGATACCAACTTGTTTTCGGCGGGATTCAACAATCTCAATCCAGACTTTTCCGCGCTCTATGTGACCGCGATCCAGCACTTTCTCAATCAGTATCATCCGGGTCTGGAGCGGATACTGCTGATCCCGGAAAACCACACCCGTAACCTCTTTTACCTGGAGAACGTGGCACGGCTGCGCGAGCTGCTGGAACTGTCCGGTTTGGAAGTACGGGTGGGCTCACTGACTTTGGAGGATCGCTCGGTCTATGCGTTGCCCTCGGGTAACCGGTTGATCCTGGAGTCACTGCGACGGGAGGGCGGGCGTATCTCGATAGCCGGCTTCGATGCGCAGCTGATTTTGCTGAATAACGATTTGTCTGGCGGCGTACCGGAAATATTGGCGGATCTGGAGCAGCCTATTCTGCCTCCTCTGGCGGCGGGCTGGCGTAGCCGCCGAAAATCCCAGCATTTCACCCATTATCGCTCTGCGGCGCAGGAGTTGGCGGAGGTGATCGGCATCGACCCCTGGCTGATCGACCCGATTTTCCGCCGCTGCCAGGGCATCGATTTTATGCGTTCAGAGGGCCGTGAGTGTCTGGTCGCCAATGTGGATGCGGTCCTGGAGATCACCCGCGAGCGTTATGCGCATTACGGTATCCGTCAACGGCCCTTTGTCATCGTCAAGGCCGACGCCGGCACTTACGGCATGGGCATCATGACGGCGTATTCGGGCGAGGAGTTTCTCGATCTCAACCGGAAGGAGCGCAGCCGTATGGCCAAGAGCAAGGAAGGACTGCCAGTCAGCGATGTCTTCATCCAGGAGGGCGTTTATACCTTCGAGCAGACGGCCCGGGAGGCGGTGGCGGAACCGGTGGTATACATGATCGGCCAGCAGGTACTGGGTGGCTTCTATCGAGTGCATACGGAGCGTGGGCGGGACGAGAATCTCAATGCGCCGGGCGCGCACTTCGAGCCCATGGCCTTCGGCCAGACTTGTGTGGCCCCTTGCCGGAAATCGCCTCCCGATGCGCCGGTGAACCGTTATTACGCCTATGGGGTGATCGCCCGTCTGGCGTTGGTGGCTGCGGCGCGGGAGATGGCGGACTGGCGAGTGCAGGACGTGGTACGGGAGTCTGCGCTGTGAGCGTGCTCAAAGCCGCTGTGCTCATGGACCCCATCGCCGGGATCAAGCCCGCCAAGGATACCACCTTCGCCATGTTGCTGGCGGCACAGGCGCGCGGGCATGCGTGTTGGGTCTTTACCCCGGCGGATCTCTTTTTGCGCGATGGACGTTCCTGGGGACGATTGCGGACCGTCGTTGCGCGTGACGGCGTGGAAGATTACAGCACGCTGGGTGAACCCGAGGAACGGCCCCTCGCCGATATGGATGTCGTGCTGATGCGCAAGGACCCGCCCGTGGATCTGGAGTATCTCACCGCCTGTTATCTGCTGGAGCACGCGGGGACTTGGGTGATCAACGATCCGGTCAGTCTGCGTAACGCCAACGAAAAACTCTACGCCCTGCATTTCCCGGAGTTTCTGCCACCCTTGCTGGTCAGCCGCGATCTTGGGGATTTACGGGCCTTTCTCGTCGAGCATGGCGAGATCGTCGTCAAACCGCTCTCGGCGCGGGGGGGGGAGGGGGTATTCTATCTGCACCGGCGGGACCGGAATGTGGGCAGCATCCTGGAGACGGTGACGGGCTGGGGCCAGCGTTACGTGATGGCGCAGCGTTATCTGCCCGCCATCCGCGAGGGCGACAAACGGATTCTCATGGTGGATGGTGTGGCCGTGCCGGGAGCCCTGCTGCGGGTGCCTTCGGCCGCGGATTTTCGCGGCAATCTGGTGGCGGGGGCGACCGGGGTGGCGGCGCCGCTGAATGACCGCGATCAGGAGATCTGCGCGGCGATAGGGCCGGCCTTGCGCGCCGCGGGTCTGCTCTTTGTCGGTCTGGATGTGATTGGCGGGTATGTGACGGAGATCAATGTCACCAGCCCTACCGGGGCGCGGGAGATCAGGCGCTTCTTCGGGATCGACGCGGCAGATCTGCTCTGGCAACGTCTGGAACGAGGACGGTGATGCGCCTGCTCCGTGGCGATCGATCACGGCGTCTGCCGTTTTTGCGTTAAAACACGTATCATGGGACTTATGACCACCTTTTCTTCTCTCAAAAATCATCTGCTCATTGCCATGCCGGGCCTGCACGACGGCGTTTTTGATCGCACCGTGATCGTGGTCTGCGAGCACAGTGTCGAAGGCGCCATGGGCGTGGTCATCAATCGCCTGGTGGACATCAATATGTCCGATGCCCTGCGCGCGGTGGATATCCAGCCGTCCGAGGAAATGATTCATCGCCCGGTATACTGGGGCGGGCCGGTGCAGCCTCAGCACGGATTCATTCTGCACGCTCCGCGGGGTGAATGGCTCTCCAGTCTGGAAGTGAATGATGATCTGGCCCTGACCAGTTCGTCGGACATCCTGCAGGCCATTGCCCAGCATGAGGAGCCGCAGCGCTACCTGCTGGCGCTGGGTTATGCCGGCTGGGGCGCGCAGCAACTGGAAGAGGAACTGAAAGAGAACGCCTGGTTGCACGGCCCCCTGGACATGGCGGTGATCTTCGATCTGCCCGCCAGTGAGCGCTGGCAGGCCGCGGCGCGCCTGTTGGGGGTAGACATGCGTCTGCTCAGCGGTGCGGCGGGTCATGCCTGAGCGGGATGGGCCGCTACTCGGGATAGACTTCGGGGAGCGCCGTATCGGAATCGCGATTCTGGGAGAATCCGGTCTGGCGCCGCAAGGGATCGCCACCCTGCGCAATGGCGAGCGTGGTCCGGATTGGGAGGGCTTCGCGCGCATCCTCAGAGAATGGCAACCCCGCGCGCTGGTCCTGGGTTTGCCCCTGCACATGGATGGCCGTGAGGGATTCATGGTGGACCGGGTGCGCAATTTTGCCGAACGGTTGCAGCGGCGTTTCCCGTTGCCTATCCATTGGGTGGATGAGCGTCTGAGTAGCCATGCCGCCGAATTGCTCCTGAAAGATCGCACCTTTTCCGAGAAAAAGCGGAATCGTTTGCGGGATCAGGCCGCAGCCTGCGAAATTTTGTGGACGTTTCATCGTGCCGGGAGACACACATGACGACGAACTGGGACGTGACCGCGCTGTTGGAGGGCATGGCGCGTGATCTGCGCCCCCTCATCGACCCTGAGCGAACGGCGATGATCGGCATTTTTACCGGCGGCGTCTGGTTGGCGCGCACCCTGCACGCCGCGCTCGGTTTGCAGCAACCCCTGGGGCAGGTGGACATCTCCTTTTATCGCGACGACTTCAGCCAGATCGGTCTGCACCCCCAGGTGCGCGCCTCGGATATCCCCTTCGACGTGGAGGGCCGCGACCTCATCCTGATCGACGATGTCCTGTACACCGGTCGCACGGTGCGCGCCGCGATGAACGAAATTTTCGACTATGGACGGCCTGCCCGCATCCGTCTGGCCGTGCTGGTGGATCGCGGCGGGCACGAATTACCGGTGACCGCCGACGTCGCCGCGTTGCGTTTGAACGCCAACGCGGGCGAACATATCAAACTGCACGGCCCCGATCCGCTCCGTTTGGAACTGGAGCAGCGGGGGCCGCAACCATGAGTGCCACCCTGCGCTTTGGTGAAGGTAACCTGCAATACGATGCACAGGGCCGACTCCGCCACCTGCTGAGTATCGAAGGTCTGCGGGAGCGGGAACTGCTCCAGATACTGGATACGGCGGAGTCTTTCCTCAGTATCGCGAACCGCAGCGTCAAAAAGACCCCCACCCTGCGCGGGCGCACCATCGTCAATCTCTTCTTTGAGAACAGCACGCGCACCCGCAGCACCTTTGAACTGGCCGCCAAACGCCTCTCGGCGGATGTGCTGAATATCGCCGTCGGCACCAGTAGCGCCAGCAAAGGCGAATCCCTCATGGATACGGTCGATAATCTGGTGGCCATGCAGGTGGATGGTTTCGTCATTCGCCATCCGGAGGCGGGGGCGGCCCATCTGGTCGTCCGCCATCTCGGCGACTCGGTGCTGGTGGTGAACGCCGGCGATGGCCAACATGCCCACCCGACGCAGGCTTTGCTGGACGTGTTCACCATCCGCCGTCTGGCGGGGCCCATCGAAGACCGGGTGGTGGCCATTGTCGGCGATGTGCTGCATTCGCGGGTGGCGCGCTCGCAGATACATGCCTTGTCCATTCTCGGCTGCCCGGAAATTCGCGTCATCGGCCCAAGTACCCTGGTGCCCGAGGCGCTCTCGGCGCTGGGGGTGCATGTCTACCACGATCTGCGGGCCGGTTTGCGCGGCGTGGATGTGATTTGCGCCCTGCGCCTGCAACGGGAGCGCATGGTGTCGCACCGTCTGCCTAGTCTGGATGAGTTCCACAGTCGGTTCGGACTGACGCCGGAGCGGCTGCGGTGGGCGGAACCAGGCGCGCTGGTGCTGCATCCGGGTCCCATGAATCGCGGGGTGGAAATCGCCTCGGAGGTGGCCGATGGCGCGCAGGCGGTGATTCTCCAACAGGTGGCCCATGGCCTGGCGGTGCGGATGGCGGTGCTCGCCATCCTCGCGGGCGCGGCGGGCGGGGAGTGAAGACCATGCGCAGGGTGATACGCAACATTCGGGTGATGGACCCCTATGACGGGTTTGACGCGATCACGGATCTGGCCATGGCGGATGGCCGAATCGTCGCGCGGGGCACGCTGCCTGTCGGCTTTACGGCGGAAGAGACGCTGGATGGCAGCGGGCTGATCGCCTGCCCCGGCTTCATCGAGACCGCTTTTCAGGGGCACACGCCCGGTCACGGGCGGGATGGCGATCTCGCCAGCGAACTGCGCGCGGCGGTGGCGGGTGGGGTGACCCAGGTCGTATTGCGCCCGGACACCCAGCCCGTGGCGGATACCCCAGCCGTCCTGCAAGCGCAGCGCACACTGGCGGATCGCCTGGGCTTGGCCAAGGTGCATCTGTCCGGTGCCCTTACGACCCAGCTTCAGGGTGCGGCGTTGACCGAGATGGCGGGTTTGGCGGAAGCGGGCGCTATCGTTTTCAGCCAGGCCAAGGCGCCCGTGGCCAGTGCGGCCTTGTTGCGACTGGCCCTGAGCTACGCGGCGGATCTCGGCCTGCCGGTATGGCTCCATGGCGAAGAAGCGGAACTGGCGGCCCAGGGGGTGATGCACGAGGGCCATTCGAGCATCCGCTTGGGTTTGCCCGGACGTCCGGCGGCGGCGGAGCAGATCGGCGTGCAGCGGGATATCGCCATCGCCGCACTCAGCGGCTGTCCCATTCATTTTCCGCACTTGAGTACGGTCGCCGCGGTTGCCGAGGTCGCGGCGGCGCGTCAGCGGGGTGAGCCGGTGAGTTGTGGGGTGAGCATCCACCACCTGCTGCTCACCGAGCAGGATGTCGGTTTCTTCAATCTTCACGCCAAGACCCTGCCGCCTTTGCGTCCTGCGGCAGAGCGCGATGCCCTGCGTCTCGCCGCAGCCACCGGTGCCATCACGGCCATCAGTAGCGACCACAGCCCCTGGGGCGTGGATCGCGCGGGCATGACCTTTACCCAGGCGCCCTTCGGTATCGCCGCGGTCGAATGGCTCCTGCCCCTTGCACTGCGTCTGGTGGATGAAGGGGTGGTGGACATGATGACGGTGCTGGGTCTGTTGAGTGTCGGCCCTGCCCGCGCTATCGGCCTGCCCGCGCCATCCCTGATGGCCGGCGCCCCCGCCGACCTCTGTATCTTTGATCCCGAGGCCTATTGCATCGTGGAACCCGCGCTTCAGTGGAGTCGCGGGCGGAATCTGCCTTACGGACAGTGGGAGTTGCGCGGGCAGGTGCGATATACGTTGGTGGAGGGGCGAATGGTATGCCGAAGGTGAGGGTGACTCGTTCGTGCATGGCGACTCCTTTTTTGTGAAGAATACTGTTCCTTACGCGGCAAGTATGCTTGTTCTTTCAGGACCTCGCCGCCATCCTCAACGCCAAGCAGCCGACCTACCCCGACTCCATCCTCACCCGCCTGGAAAAACTGGAGCGAGACCTGCAGGAACTGCGAAAAGGCTAGCGGCCGCCGCGCAGCGGCTTCCGCACATGTCCACTATTGTCAGGCTACTTTGAGGAGTCCCAGAGCCGCCGATCACCAACGTCGGGTGATGGCCAATATTACTCCTCCCGCAGGCAGGCGGGAATGTCCGGTTAAGTAAAGGGGCCTTTTGGGAACATGCGCCCGGGATGATAATTCATTATCAGCGAACAACACCGGATATTTGTGCCGCCAATTCCGGCAGCGCCGTCTGTACGGTATCCCAAACCACGTCGAGATTGATGTCGAAGTAACCATGGGCGATGCGGTTGCGCATTCCGCGCATGCTTCGCCCAGGTATTTCTGAGTGGTCTTCCGCAAACTCTGGGTATATGTCCATCACTTTAGTTGCGGCCTCACCGATGATGATGAGATTCATAATAACGGCTTGCTGAGTGCGCTTGTCATTTATGAAATCGATTTTGCCCAAACCTTCCACAAAACTACAAGCATCAGTCGCCGCTTGTTTTATATGATCAAGGTAGTCAGGAAGTCGGTTCTCGCTCATACCGGTCGCGCTTCCTCAAGCACTTTAGCGCGGAACTTCAGCGGCAAGTCTGCGGGGGTCAGCAGATCGACGTGGACGCCAAGCAAAGACTCAAGTTCGCATTGTAAGCCGCCTAGATCGAACAGCGTTGCACCTGGCAGCGCATCAACCAGTAGATCGAGGTCGCTGCCGTCTTTATCGGTACCACGTATTGCTGAGCCAAACACACGCGGATTCGTTGTGGGAAAGCGGCTTACGGCTTCGCGCACAGCATTGCGATGAAGTTCAAACGCGAGCGATGGGCGCATAGCATCTCTCCGATCCTCAATATAACCGGTCGATAGTATATGGTATTTTCATCTTTTCCACATCCTCCGGCCCCTCCAGTGATCCGTGTACAATCGGTTAGGCCAATCAGTCTCGATGACTGGTAACACTGCAATATAGCCCTTCAGTCCACCTGCCCAGAGTGTGGCAAACGCAACCTGCCGGAGTCGTTACCAGCGGATACTGGTCGTTACGCCGTATGAACGTCGTATCGTTGAATCTTATTGAGAACTGCCTGCATGGCGTGGCGCGTCACGGCGAGATCGTAATCGGTTTGCAGGCCCACCCAAAAACCGTCGCTCATCCCGAAAAACCGGGACAGCCGCAGCCCGGTATCCGGGGTAACGGCCCGCTTTCCCATCACGATCTCCCCGATACGGCGCTGCGGGACGCCGAGTTCCTTGGCTAGACGGTACTGGGTGATGCCCATCGGCTTCAGAAAGTCTTCCAGCAAGATTTCGCCGGGGTGAATGGGGACAGACCGACCTGCGCGCAGATTCGCCACATCGGAAAAATCCATCTTTTCGATCTCTTCCACACGAATGCTCACGATATACCTCCATCCATCAGTGATAATCCACGATCTCCACGTCCCAGGCGTTGCTGTCGCGCCATACGAAGCAAA